>DASVVC010000103.1:0-169278 GCA_036386755.1 Telluria sp. | reverse complement strand
TTCCCGCGCAGGCGGGAACCCAAGTTGCTCGCTCATGTCACGGCTGCAGTACGCACTTGGGTTCCCGCCTTCGCGGGAACGACGGGGAGATCGCGACATGGTACACGGGCGTCGCCTGATCAGTCCAGACCGCCACCCGGGCGTGCGCGCCTTACACCGTGTCGCCATTGCGCCGTAAATTTTGCATCATGCGCAGCATGAAACGGAACTGGCTGCGGTCCCACGGCGTAAATCGCGGCAATTGAAACAGATCGCCTCCCGGCCGCGCCGCGCCCCACGAGGTCGATACCGCCGCCTCGAACCCCAGTTCCTTGACGATGGCCACGTGCTCGGCCAAATAATCCTGCCCCGGCTTGCCGTTCGGGTAGGCAAACAAGGTCACCGGTGCGCCGATGATGGCTTCCAGCGCGGCTTTGCCATCGGCAATTTCCTGGCGCGCCCCGGCCGCATCCATGCGCGCCACGATCGGATGGTTCACCGTATGCGCCCCGATTGCCATCCCGGCCCGGTGCATCTCGCGCACCTGCTCGGACGTCATCATCAGGTCGGTCGGCAACTCCACCGGCACCAGCGCGCACAGCGCCGCGACCTGGCGCAGGCGTTCGTCCAGCGGCAGGTACTTGAGCGCATTGAGCAGGGTCGAAATCGCCGCCCGCCGCTTGGCCACGGTATCGAGTTCGAACTGCCCCTGCCCGGCCGGCCGCAGGTCGATCCGGTCCGGCGCCCGGCGGATCAGCTCGATCACCGTGTCGTTCCACATGCGGCCGCCGTCCAGGAAGCCGCTGGCGATAAAA
Source organism: Telluria sp. (assembly GCA_036386755.1). GTDB lineage: Bacteria > Pseudomonadota > Gammaproteobacteria > Burkholderiales > Burkholderiaceae_D > Telluria_A. Next base: position 168,484 of record DASVVC010000103.1, on the reverse strand, counting down.
AACGTCGCATGCACGCCATGCCGCTGCAAAATCGGCAGCGCGATGGTGGCGTTATCGGCATAGCCATCGTCGAACGTGATGCAGGCCGCGCGCGGCGGCAGCTTGCCTGCCTTCAGCCCGCGCACGCCCTCGGCCAGCGAAATGATGTTGAAGCACTGTTTCAACTGGGTCAGTTGAGCGTCGAAACGGCGCGCATCGACCTCGTCCGGAAAAATCGCATCCTGCTGCGGCAGCACGCGGTGGAAAATCAGGATCGACAGGCGCTGGCGCGCATTGCCCAAAAACCCCAGGTGGCGCATGGCATGGCTGGCCAAGCCGACCCAGGCCGGTTCTGCCGGCCCGGGGTCGAAGCGATCGGTGCGCTGGAGCGGCATGGAATGGACTTTCGTTGTAAAAAGGGTCATGACGCGGCCGTATTCGGGGTTTGCGCTGCGATCTGGGCGGCGCGGGCGGCCTCGCGCGCGGCCGTTTTGGCGGCAGCCGCCTCGCCCGCCAACGTTTTTTCGACCAGGTAACCGGTGCTCACCACCGCCGCCATCAGGTAGTAGGGCACGTCGTAGTACAGCAGGCTGAGGAAGGCGCCGCCCACGCCGAAGCCGATCAGGCTCACCTGGATCATCCGGCCAAGGTCGCCGGCCCATTTCAGGTCCTCCCTCTTCGCCGTCATGCGCACGATCCAGGCTGCCTTGCGCCAGGTGAGGAAAGCCAACAATAAATAGATGCCGAGCCCGATAAATCCATGCTCGCCCAGCGCCTGGAAATAAATGCTGTGGGCGGCGTGCACATCGTCCGGCACCGGCGCATACAGCTCGAACGCGGTGCGGTTATAGATCTCGAAGCCGCCGCCGAGCGGACGGTCCTTGGCCATGTTGTAGGCCATATACCAGGCATTGATGCGCCCCATGGCCGAGCTGTCTTCCTTGTAGGTATTAATAGTCTCCATGCGCGAGGACCATTTGTCGGGCATGAAGGTAATCGCAATCGGTACGATCAGCACCAGCAAGCCGCCCAGCAGCAGCTTCTTGGGGCTTTTCAGCCACAGGAAGAACAGCATCGCCCCGATTCCGACCAGCGCCCCGCGCGAATACGAGCCGAGCGCGGCGAACGCGCACAGGAGGATCGACGCCGCCATGCCCCAGCGCACCCACTTGTTTTTGGCGTTCATGTACAGGAAGGCCATCACCGGGATGATGGTGATGAACGCCAGCGCGACCTCGTTATTGCCCTCGATATAGCTGCCCTGCGGCCCCCACACGATGCTGCCGCCGCCGGTGGCCACGGTAAAGATGCCGCCTTTCACCCCGTAATAGCCGAGCGAGCCGACCAGGGTCCAGATCAGCAAGGTGATCTGCTCGCGCGTCTTGATGAGCATGATGGTGGCAAACGTCATCAGCATGATCTTCGAGACGCGGTTGAGCATCACCACCGATTCGTCCGGCCACATCGAGAAGATCGTGGTGATCCCCATCCACAGGCTGAACGCCATGAGCGTGACCACGATGGGCGTCATGGGCAACTTCTTGGGGTCGCGCGTGACCAGCAGGCCGATCAGGGTGACGGCGGCGATGATCGCGGCGAACGGAAAGGAATAGGCGAAGCCCCAGCTGAGCCGGTGCGGGTTCATCACGCTGATCCATACCCACATCAGCACACCGATATACGGGCGCTTGAGGATAAACGGCAGCGAGCCGAAAACAACCAGCGTAATGACTAGGTCTCTCATGGACGATCTGGTGAGGTAATGTAGGCTAAGGGGCCAGGCCGGATTCGCTTAAGTAATATGTAATTGATATTGTTAGTGTTCAAGTGGTAAGATTGTACTTGAACTTCTTCCAAATTTCGCTTGCACGGAGAAATTGATCTCCGCACAATTTGGCTAGCGTCATGCATGGCATCAACCTGCGGCGCGAGTCACCCCTATCCGTTCCAAACAGCAACGTTTTGGCTTCCAGCCGTACGCAAGGTTTCAATGAGTGACTTGATCCACGACTTCATCTTCCGCTCTGCCGGCCGCACTCCACAAGCGGAGGCGCTCGTTTATGGCAGCCGCCGTCTGGATTACGCAACACTTGCGCAGTCCGTACGGCAAGTCTCGACAACCGTACTCGGCCTTGGCCTGGGCCGTGGCGAGCGGCTTGCGGTGTATCTTGAGAAAAACATCGAGAATGTGGCCGCCATGTTCGGCGCCGCTGCCGCCGGCGGCGTGTTCGTTCCCGTCAATCCCTTGCTCAAGCCGGAACAGGTGGCCTACATCCTGGCCGACTGCAACGTGCGCATCCTGGTCACCTCGGCCGACCGCCTGAAGTTGCTGGCCGGTGCCCTGGGCGCCTGCCCCGACCTGCACACCGTCATCGTCACCGGCAATATCGACAACGCGCCCGCGCTCGAACGCATCAAGGTGCTGGCGTGGGATGCCGCTTTGACGGCCGCCCTGCCCGCCACCCCGGCACGCAATATCGATACCGACATGGCGGCGATCCTGTACACCTCGGGCAGCACCGGTAAACCAAAGGGCGTGGTGCTATCGCACCGCAACATGGTCGCTGGCGCCAACAGCGTGGCCAGCTACCTGGAAAACACCCCGGCCGACCGCATCCTGGCCGTGCTGCCGCTCAGCTTCGACTATGGCCTGAGCCAGCTGACCACGGCGTTCAGTGTCGGCGCCACCGCGGTGCTGATCAACCATCTGCTGGCACGCGATATCCTCAAGGCCGTCGAAGCGGAGCGCATCACGGGTCTTGCCGCGGTGCCGCCGCTGTGGATCCAGATCGCGCCCCTGCCCTGGCCGGCCGACTGCACCCTGCGCTACCTGACCAATTCCGGCGGCGCCATGCAGCGCCCCACCCTGGATGCGCTGCGCCGCGCGCTGCCGAACGCGCAGCCGTTCTTGATGTACGGCCTGACCGAAGCCTTCCGCTCCACCTACCTGCCGCCGTCCGAACTCGAACGCCGCCCCGATTCGATGGGCAAGGCGATTCCGAACGCCGAAGTGATGGTCTTGCGCGCCGACGGCAGCGAATGCGATCCTGGCGAAGCCGGTGAACTGGTGCACCGCGGTGCGCTCGTCTCGCTCGGCTACTGGAACGACCGCGCCAAGACCGCCGAGCGCTTCAAGCCCGTCGTGAGCGTGCACCAGGGCCTGACCCTGACCGAAATGGCTGTATGGTCGGGCGACACGGTGCGCAAGGATGAAGAAGGCTTCTTGTACTTCATCAGCCGCAACGATGAAATGATCAAGACCTCGGGCTACCGGGTCAGCCCCTCCGAAGTCGAAGAAGTCATCTACGCGCGCGACGGCGTGGCCGAAGCGGCGGCCATCGGCCTGGCCCACCCCACCCTGGGACAGGCCATCGTCGTCGTCGCCCATCCGAAGGAAGGCAGCGCCCTGACGGCCGACGCCCTGCTGGCCGCCTGCAAACCGCACCTGCCGGCTTACATGCTGCCAGCGCGCGTGATCATCTCGCCCGAGAGCCTGCCGCGCAACCCGAACGGCAAAATCGACCGCAAACTCTTGAGCGTACAAATGGAACAGCTGTTTATGGAATCAACGAAGGAAGCAAGCCAATGAGCGCCCCCCGTCCGCAACACGCGCCGCTGGCGCAATTCGACATCGAGGGCGATTGCCTGCAGATCGGCGGCATGCCGCTCACGCGCCTGGCCGAACGGGTCGGGCGCACGCCCTTCTACGCCTACGACCGCGCCAGGCTGACCGAGCGCGTCGCACTGCTGCGCCACCACCTGCCGCCCGAGATCCATCTGCACTATGCCATGAAAGCCAATCCGATGCCGGCCGTGGTCCAGCACATGGCCACCCTGGTCGACGGCATCGACATCGCTTCCGGCGGCGAGCAGCGCGTCGCGCTCGACACGCCCATGGCGCCGCACCTGGTCAGCTTCGCCGGCCCCGGCAAGAGCGATACGGACCTGAGCTGCGCGATCGCCGCCGGCGTGACCCTGAACATGGAGTCCGAAGCGGAGATGGAACGCATTGCCCTCATCGGCCAGCGCCTGGCCGTCAAGCCGCGCGTGGCGGTGCGGGTCAATCCCGACTTCGAACTCAAATCGTCCGGCATGAAAATGGGCGGCGGACCGAAACAGTTCGGCGTCGACGCCGAGCGCGTGCCCGCCATGCTGGGGCGCCTGCGCGAGCTGGATCTCGATTTCCAGGGCTTTCATATCTACAGCGGCTCGCAGAACCTGAAAGCGGCATCGATCCAGGACGCGCACGAAAAAACCTTCGCCCTGGCGATCCGCCTGGCCGCGCACTGGCCCGGCCCCCTGCGCTCGCTCAACATCGGCGGCGGCTTCGGCATTCCCTACTTCCCCGGCGAAGAACGGCTCGACCTGGCCGCCGTGGGGGAGAACCTCAAGCGCATCCTGCCCGACGTGCGGCGCGCGCTGCCCGGCACCGAGATCGTGATCGAACTCGGTCGCTACCTGGTGGCCGAAGCGGGCATTTACGTCAGCCGCGTGATCGAGCGCAAGGAGTCGCGCGGCCAGGTCTACCTGGTCACGGACGGCGGCCTGCATCATCACCTGGCGGCATCCGGCAACTTCGGCCAGGTGATCCGCAAGAACTACCCGGTCGCCATCGGTAACCGCATGAATGCCGACGAGCGCGAGACGGTATCCGTGGTCGGCCCGCTGTGCACCCCGCTCGACCTGCTGGCCGACCAGATGTCGCTCGCCAAGGCCGACGTGGGCGACCTGGTGGTGGTGTTCCAGTCGGGCGCCTACGGCCTGTCCGCCAGCCCGGTGGCCTTCCTCAGCCATCCCGTGCCGCTGGAAGTGCTGGTCTGATGCCATAATCCGCACTCGATTTGGAATCAATTGGCAATCAATCTGCAATGAACACAACAAACCAACGCAAGCGCGAGGATAGTAATGACTGAATTTTCCGGGAAGCCGCAGTGAGCGGGCTGTGTGGCTGGATCGGCCACGGTGCCGGTGCCGGTGAAAACCAGGTTCTGATCGAGGCCATGAGCGCTCCGCTGGCAGCCTTCGACAAGAACGCCATCAGCACCCTGCAAGCATCGCGCAGCGCGGTGGCGGTGTCCGCGCGCGCGGAAAGCAGCCATGTCTGGCAGGGCGACGGCCTGATGGTGGCCGTGTGGGGCGAACCGGAACTGGACGACGGGCTCGATGCGCAGGGCCGGCAGGACGGGTTGGCCGACGGGTTGGCTGAACGTGTGGCCCGCCTGTGGCGGCGCGACCCGGATGCCGTCTGCGTCAAGCTGAGCGGCGCCTTTGCGCTCGCCATCGTCGACGACGCCAAAGGCGACGCGCTGCTGGCGATCGACCGCATGGGCACCCACCAGCTGAGCTACCAGACGGTGGGCGAGGCGCTGGTGTTCGCCACTTCGTCGGACGCGCTGATCCGCCATCCGAAGACGCCCGCATCGATCGACCCGCAAGGCTTGTACAACTACGTCTACTTCCATATGGTGCCCGCACCGGGCACCGTGTACCGCGGCCAGCAACGCCTGCTGCCGGGCGAATGCCTGCGCTTCAAACAGGGCAGCGCCAGTAAGCGCGCCTACTGGCGCATGGTGTTCGACGAACAGCCGCAGCACTCGTTCGACGACCTCAAGCAGCAGTTCCGCGAGCTGCTGCGCAGCAGCGTGCGCGAAGCGGCCGGCAAGCAGCCGTACGGCGCTTTTCTTTCAGGCGGTACCGACAGCTCCACCATCGCCGGCATCATGCGCGAGCTTGACGACAAGCCGGTCAACACCTATTCGATCGGCTTCGAAGCCGAAGGCTACGACGAAATGTCGTACGCGCGCCTGGCGTCGAAACACTTCGGCACCAGCCACCACGAATACTACGTGACGCCCGACGACGTCGTCGCCGCCATTCCGCGCATCGGCGCCGTGTTCGACCAGCCCTTCGGCAACGCGTCGGCGGTGCCGGCCTTTTACTGCGCGCGCATGGCGCGCGCCGACGGCGTCACCCGCATGCTGGGCGGCGACGGCGGCGACGAACTTTTCGGCGGCAACGAGCGCTACTCCAAGCAGCACGTGTTCGCCCTCTACGACAAGGTGCCAAGCCTGCTGCGCAAGGCCCTGCTGGAGCCGGCCGTCTTCAACTTCCCGGCGGGCGAACACCTGAAGCTCATTCGCAAGGCGCGCAGCTACATCGAGCAAGCCTCGCTGCCGATGCCGGCGCGCCTGGAAACCTACAACCTGCTGGGCCGCTTCGGCCCCTCGCAAGTGTTTACCGCCGGTTTCCTGGCCAGTGCCGACACCGGCGCGCCGCTGGCGAGCCTGTCGCACACCTATGCCCAGAACGATGCATCGAGCCTGATCAACCGCATGCTCGCGCTCGACCTGAAGGTCACCCTGGCCGACAACGACCTGCCGAAAGTGATCAAGGCGTGCGAACTGGCGGCCATGGAAGCGGCCTTTCCGTTCCTGTCGGACCAGATGGTCGCGTTCTCGGCGCGCCTGACGGCCAAACAGAAACTCAATGGCACCCAGCTGCGCTACTTCTTCAAGGAAGCGCTACGCGGCTTTTTGCCCGACGAGATCATCACCAAGCAAAAACACGGCTTCGGCCTGCCGTTCGGCGTGTGGCTGCAAAAGCACAAGCCGCTCCAGCAGCTCGCGCTCGACAGCCTGGCCGACCTCAAGGCGCGCCAGATCGTGCGTCCGGAATTCATCGACGCGCTGGTCGGCCAGCACCTGGACGAACACGCCGGCTACCACGGCACCATGGTATGGGTCCTGATGATGATGGAGCAGTGGTTCAAGCAACGCTGCGCACCGCAAAGCTGATACCGATGCCCGAATACCAGCGTTTCGACGCCGTTGCATGTGAATTTCCCCGCCCGCGCGCGCCACTGTTCCCGGTCCTGCGCTGGGCCGACCTCAGTTTCGGCAGCGGCACGGTCGCTCCCGCCCTGATCGACGGCACCGCCGTGCGCCACTTCGCGCGCGGCCGCTACGCCATGCACGCGGCCTACCAGGCCGGCGGCATCGGTCCCGGCACGGTGCTGCTGGCCCCGTCCTACCACTGCCGCACCATGATCGACCCGGCGCTGGCGCTGGGCGGCACGGTGCTGTTCTATGACGTCGACAGCGACCTCACGCCGCGCGTGGACAGCATTCGCGCCCTGCTGGCGCCGCGCGACCATGGCATCAAGGCGCTGGTGCTGCCGCACTACTTCGGCTTCGAGCAGCCGCCGGCGCTGCTGGCGGCGGTGAGCGCGGTGTGCCGCCACCACGGCATCATGTTCATCGAAGACTGCTCGCACGCCTGGCAGGTGGCCGCCAAGCGCGCCCAGACCGGCCAGGCCAACGCCGACCATGTGCTCATGGCCAGCCCCTACAAATTCTTCGGCTGCGAAGACGGCGGCGTGCTGTGGGCCAATCCGGCGCTGTTTCCGATCACGCCGCCGGCCAGGCCCGGCCTGCTGCGCGAACTCAAGGCCGTCAAATCGGCCTGGTCGCGCAACCGCGCCGCGCGCGCCATCGCCACCGATGCCGAGCCGCGCGACGCCACCTTGCGCGGGCACGACATCATCGAGCGCCACGACCAGCCTTCGTCAATGTACGAGCGCGCCATGGAAAACAAGAACAGCCTGGCGCTGTCGCGCTGGGTCATGCGGCGCACCCGCATCGCGCCGCTGGTCGAACGGCGCCGCCAGCATTACCGCCAGTGGCTCGAAGCCGTGGCCGGCGCGCGCGGCGGCCAGGCGCTCATGCCCGACCTGCCGGACGACTGCGCGCCCTACATGTTCCCGATCACGATCGCCGAACCGGACCCGGTGTTCTACCAGTTAAAGCATGCCGGCATGCCGATCTTCCGCTGGGACGACATGGCGGTGTCGAGCTGCACGGTGGCGCGCAACTACCGCCTGCACCTGCTGCACCTGCCCTGCCACCAGGGCCTCTCCGCGCAGCAGATGACGTGGATGACGGCGCTGGTGGCGAAAGCGCTGGCATGAGCGGCTGGACCTGCGTGCCGTTGCGGCGCTCCCTCGGCGCGCACGGCGCGGCCTGGGACCAGTTGAACGCTCGCCTGTTGGGCGAGCATCCGCTGCTCACCACCGCCTTCATCGACGGCCTGCTGCACCACTTCGGCGACGGCAGCGAGCACCTGTGCGTGTACCGGCGCGACGGCGCCATCGAAGCCATGTGCGTGCTCAAGCCGCGCAACCGGCTGGTGTGGGACAGCTTCCTGCCGTCGCAGGCGCAGGTTGCCCCGACGCTGGTGGCCGACAGCGAGCTGCTGGCGTCGCTGCTGGCCAGCCTGCCCGGCATGCCGATCCAGCTCGACCTGCTGTGCAACGACCCGGCCGTGGGCGCCGTGCTGGCCGGCGTCGCGCGGCGCCGGCACGTGCTCAATCACGCGCTGACGATGAAAGTCGATCTGGCGGGCAGTTTTGCCGGCTACTGGTCGTCGCGCTCGAAGCAACTGCAAACCAATATCAAAAAGCGCGACAAGCGCCTGCTTGAGGACGGCATCGAACAGCGCCGCGTGCATATCGGCGAACCGGCCCTGATCGTCGCCGCGGTCGACCGCTACGCCGCGCTGGAAGGCGCCGGCTGGAAGGGCCGCAACGGCACCGCGGTCGGTTCGTCGCCGGCCCAGCTCCAGTTCTACCGCGACCTGATGCTGCAGGCGGCCGCCGGCGGCCACGCTTTTGTGTCCGAGCTGTGGTTCGGCGACACCCTGGCGGCCTCGCGCCTGATCCTGCGCCGCAACGGCATGCTCGTGATCCTCAAGACCAGCTACGACGAACGCTTTTCCGACTACTCGCCCGGGCGCCTGCTGCTGCGCGACGTGATCGAACACGCTTTTGCGGCCGGCGCCGGCGGCGCCATCGAGTTCTATACCGACGCCGACCAGAACCAGCTCGAATGGGCCACCGCCCAGCGCTGGATCCAGCACCGCACCCTGTACCGCTGGGACGTGGCCGAGGCGCTGGCGGTGTCGCTGCGCGCCTGGCGCAGCGATCCGCAAACGCCGGCCGCGCTGGCGGTGGAGGTGTTCCACCACCCGGACGCGCTGCCCGCCGACGTGCAGGCCTTCATGACCAAGGCCGAAAAGCACAACGTGGCCTGTGGCCTGGCGTGGTACCGCAACCTGGCCGAGACGGTGTATCCGGCCAATCCCGGCCTGCGCTTCTACGTGCTGCGCGGCGGCCAGCAGCTGATGGCGGTGCTGCCGCTGCGCGCCGAAAAAATCGGCGGCTCGTGGCAACTGGCTTCGCTGTCGAATTTTTATACCAGCCTGTACGAGCCGGTGCTCGAACCGGGCCTGAAATCGCGCGAGATGGTGGCGGTGCTGGCGGCGATCCAGGACGAGTTTCCGGGCCTGGCGTCATTGACGCTCACGCCGATGGACCCGGACTCGCATTCGTACCAGACCTTGCTGGGCGCGATGCGCATCAAGGGCTGGATCGCGTTCGAGTATTTCACCTTCGGGAACTGGTACCAGCCGGTCACGTTCGACTGGGCCAGCTACCTGGCGGCGCGCAGCGGGCCGCTGCAAAACACGATCCGGCGCATGCGCAAGAAGTTCGCCGGCGACGGCGGCACCCTGGAAATCGTCACCAACACCAAGGAGCTGCCGGTAGCGATCGCCGCCTACGAGAAGGTGTACGCGGCCAGCTGGAAAAAGCCCGAGCCCTTCCCCGCGTTCACGCCGGCGCTGATGCAGACCTACGCCGCCAAGGGCTTCCTGCGCCTGGGACTGGCGTGGCTCGATGGCGAACCGGTGGCGGCGCAGTTGTGGATCGTCTCGCACGGACGGGCCGAGATCTACAAGCTGGCCTACGACGAGCGCTTCAAGGGCTATTCTCCCGGGACCCTGATCACGGCCATGCTGATGGAGCACGCGATCGACAAGGACAAGGTGGGTGAAGTCGATTACCTGATCGGCGACGACGCCTACAAGAAAACCTGGATGAGCCACCGGCGCGAGCGCTGGGGCCTGGTGGCGTACAACCCCAAATCGCTGCGCGGCTTGACGGGACTGGCGCGCGAAGCGGCCGGCCGCGCCGCGCGCGGCGTGGCCGACCGGCTCATTTAACGCGCTTGTTTTAACGCGCTCATGCCGAGGTGCGGATGAAGAAGATGTTGTGGTTCTTCCCGTTCGGCATGAGCATGAAACCGCGCAGCGCCGGCACGTAGCGGAAGCGGTTGTGCACCCCGGCCGACGTCGTCGCCGGCGGCATGGTGCTGCCGGCCAGCTCGAACATGCTCATGTCCCAGGTATTGCCCCCGTTCGGCTTGATCACATAAATGCGTCCCGCGCCCGCCCCCTGGCCGCAGTAGAACAGGAAGCGGTCGTTGGCCGGGTCGTAATCCATGCCGGCGTAGGTCGGCTTGTCGGCCTTGAAGCTCTCCAGCGCCGCACTCGGATTGAACGACACCGAGATCTGCGCCGAGCCGTCCACCGGCACGCGCGAGGCGAACACGCCCAGCGCCCCGTAACCCATGCCGTCCGCCCAGTTCAGCGAAAACAGCTGGTTGCGCTGCGAGTCGTGCGCGATCGGCCAGCGGACCGTATCGTTGGTGCGCTGCGTGATCGGCTGGCTCCAGGTACGCGTGGCCGCCGAAAAGCGCGCCAGCCCGGTGCTCCAGGTGTCGCCCGTGGCGCGGATGGTCACCGCGCCCAGATGCCCGGCCGGCGCGTCGTCCCAGGTGCCGGCGGCATCCCAGGTGTTGGTCTCCAGGTCGAAGCCGTCGACGTTGTTGAAGAAGTGGGCGTTGCCGTAGGCGCCGCGCACGCCGAACAGCATCAGGCGGTTCAGCTGCGGCACGTAATGCACGGTGCTGTACAGGTGGCGCGAGGTCGGCTTGCCGTCGGCATAATACGCCACGTCGATCGCGGTGCGCGAAGACTGGCTCTCGCGCAGCTGCCAGGTCGGCGCGTTGTCGGTCAGGCGCAGCGACACCACGCGGTTGTCGGCCGAATCGAGGTGGCCGCCGGCGGCGGCAATCAGGATCTCGTTGCTGCGTTCATTGAAAGCGATGCCGCTGTACGCATGCGCGGCCGCGCCGCCGGAACCGGCGGTGCCGGCGATCTCGATCCACTCGCCCAGCCCCTTGCCCGCGAACCAGGACGGGTCGCCCTCCTGCGGGGTGCTCGGGACCGGCAGCGGCTGAACCGGCGTATACAGCGCCGGCTTGACGCCCCATACCGGCTTGACGTCGAACGCGGCGCGCAAGGTGCCCCAGTTGGTCGCGCGCGTCATGCGCTCGTACGCTTCGCGCGCGCCCGGCACGCCGTGGCGCACCGCGTAGGCAATCGCCGGCACCAGGTTGCCCCACAGGGCGCGCTCGCCCGGCATGTATTCGCCGGCCAGGGTGCCTTCGACCTTGCCCAGCCAGCCAGGTGCCGTGGCGTAGGTGGCCTTGTACACCTCGGCCTCGGAGCTGTACCAGGGGCCGGTGCCGTTATCGTAATCGGGCTTGGCGTCGGGCGAGATGACCATCGTGTACGGCACCGCGTTGACGTACCAGAAAGCGTCCTTGGTGCCGAGCCGGCCGACCGCGCTTCGCGCCTTCCAGGCGAAAAAGGCGCCCAGCTTGGTGCTGGCGGCGGCCGAAATCGGCAACCCCAGCGACACCGAGTACCCAAAGGCAGCGGTGACGAAGTCCTGCTGCCAGGGCGAAGCCACGCGGATGGTGCCGTCGTAGCCTTCGCCCGGCTTGATCCAGCCGAACGGGTTGTTCGGACGGGCCACGTAACGGCCGTGGAAGTGCTCGATATTGGCTTCCACCGAGGCGATGAATTCGGAGCGCAAGGCGCTGTCGTCGTCGGGCGTCACGCACAGGGCCTGCACGCGCGCGCGCCAGTCCCACGCGCAGCTGCGCGTCTGCCAGGCCGCGACCGCCGTCTGCACCAGGCCCTTGCTGCCGCTGCGCAGCGCGGCGTTGTCGCCATTGCCAAGGTAGTTGGCGGTGGCGGCGAACTGCACCTGCTCCATGAAATAGAAGCGGCCCGTGACCAGGTAGGCGGCAAAACCGACCGAGGGGCTGTGCGCCACGTCCCAGGTGGGCGGATTGCCGCCCGTGGCCACCGGGGTGTACTGGGCGTTGGTGGAGCCGCCGGTATCCTTGAAGCCATGGCCGCTGCGGATGTTCAGGGTCGGATAGCTGGAAAAGCGCAGCGGGCGGTTGGTGCTCTCGTCGCGGTAATGCAGGCCGTAGCGCCCGGCCGAGAAGCCGTTGCGCACCACGCCGGCGAAGGTGGCGGCCACCTCGGCCACCAGGAACAGCACGTCGTGCTGCGGCAACAGGCCGATCGGATCCTGGTAGCCGGACGACGCCATGCTGTCGCCGTCGTAGGTGAAATTACCCGCCTGGAGCGGCGTGTAGCTGGCCACCAGGGCCTTGACGGCGGCCGACTCGGCGGTGAGGCGCGCCTGGTACGACGGCACCAGTTCGGTCGCCTGCAGGTAGGTCGCGTTCTGGCGCGGCACCACGCCGGGATCGGTCCCGCCCCAGTACGACAGGGCGGTACCGCTGATCAAAGGGGTGCGCTGGTGGTGTTTGAGGTCGATCGGGGCCGACATGCGCAAGCTGCCGTTGAGCGAGAACGTATAGGTGGCCGCCTTGTTCGATGGCGCCGCCACGCGCAGGTAGCCGTTTTCGATCCACGGCAGCACTTCGAGCGCGCCGCCGGCCCACAGGCGCACTTCCAGCCAGGCCACCAGGTGCGGGTCGCTGCCGACCGGTTTGCGGTAGATCCAGGACGACATCAGCGGACCGCTGGCCCACACCTTGAACGGGCTGTCCCAGTCGGCGCCCTGCCAGCTGACCGTGCCGAACGCGCCGCAGCCGACTTCGGCGACCGCGCCGCTGTTGCGCAGGCGCGCAGTGTCGATCGCGGCCTCGCCGGCGCTGGCCGCGATCACGCCCAGGTTGACGGTGGTGCCGGCGGCGCCGGGCAGGCTGGCCTGGCCCGAGAGCAGCGCGAATTTGATCGAACCGTCCGGCCACAGGTTCTTGACGTTGACCTGCACGGCGCCCTTGTCCGAGCCGAGCGTGCGCACCGACGGCACATCGCCGCGGCGAAAGGCAAAGCCGAGGCAGAACGGCACCGTGCTCTGGCCGGTGGTGCTGACGACGGTGAAGGAGGCGTTCGGAATGAACACGCTAGGCTGCGGCGCGACCGGCGGCGGGCCCTGGTCGAACGGGCCGCCGCTGGTGGTCTGCACGCCGGTGGCGGCGGTCGAGGTGGGCGCGGCTGCCGCGCCATTGCCGCCGCTACCGCCGCCACCGCAAGCGGTGAGCGCGCCGGAAGCGACCAGCATCGTGGAGCGTCGGAGGAAAATACGGCGTTGCAAATCGGTCATAATGGTTTCTTCGTAATAACAATGAATAAAGTGCTATTAACGCGGCGTCGCTCGTCTTTTAAACAACCCCAATAGCGCGGCGATGATATCGTTAGTTGCGGCATGGAAACAGCATTCTACCTGTATATGCATCGCGAACGAAATGACCATTCACAAACAAAACGGGAAAAATCGATATAAATTTTCGCGGGATGATTGAATGGCAATGACCGTGTAATTGCCGAGTTGAAATAAGAATGAAGACCTGGTCAATATTACCGTGGGTATAATTCGATAGCCGGTTTGGCATTATCAGGCGCAGCGCCGCCATATTAACCGGCGGCGCCCGCAATTAACAACTATCGATTATCAGGAGGCGCGCCCCGGCGACCAGCGCGCGTTCAGGAAACGGCGCGCCGGCCCTTCGATGATGTAATACGAGGCAATCCCGCAGGCCGCCGCGCCCAGCAGGGCCAGCGGCAGCGGCAGGGCTTTTTTCAGGCAGGCCGCATAGAAGGGCTGCTGCCACAGGTACAGCGAAAACGACCACAAGCCCAGCTGGCGCAGGGGGCGCAGGGAGAACAGCGCCTGCAATGGCGCCGCCGCGCGCGGCAGCAGGTTGACCGCCAGCGCAAAAACGCCGACGCCCAGCACCTGGGCAATGGCGGGCGGCACCGACCACCAGTGCACGCAGACGCCGCCGGCGAGCAGCAGCGGCACGGCCACGCCATGCGTGCGCGGCACGCCGCGGCGGTGGAACATCACGCAAAAGAATGCCGACAATACAATGCCATAAGCCGCCGTTTCGGTATGCAGCATATGTACATACAGTTCCTGGCCGGGTGGATAAACGCGCTGATACCAGATAATCATCGCGGCGCAAGCCATCGCCAGCAGCATCAGCGTCAGTAGCAGCATCGCCAGCGGCGTACGGCGCCAGGCACGCGCCGCAATGGCCACCAGGGAGAGCGCGATATAACTGTGCTCCTCGACCGACAAGGACCAGATATGGCCGAATTGGACCGCGCTGCTTACGACGTAATTATTAAAGAAAAACAACGGTGGTAATATCTCTGACAACGCTATCGGCAAGCCGAGCGCCATCCAGGCGAGCGATGTCAGGATAATAAACGCCAGGTGCGCCGGAATAATGCGCGAGATGCGGCGCCGGTAAAAATGGCCGATTGCGACTTTATCGATAAACAGCAGGCGCGCCATCAACATGCCGGAGAGCACGAAAAACAGGCTCACGCCGACCCGCCCCAGGTTGATCCCCGGCAGCGGCATGAAGTGCCCGACCAGCAGCAGGCCGATGGCCATGCCGCGCCAGCCGTCCAGCGCGGGTACGTAGGCCGGGTGAGCCGCAGGCGCGCTCATGCGCCTGCCTGCGCGCGGCGCGACTGGACGATGGCCAGGAACTCGCGGTACAAGGGATGCTTGAAGGCCCACAGCAGCAGCGGCCAGGCCACGCAGGTGGCGCCGGCGCAGGTAAAGAAGGCCGCATGCCCGAGCGCCTGGCCGGCGGGGCGCAGCCAGAGCGTGAGCGCCAGCGCCGGCGCCAGGCTCAGAAACGCCAGCATCAGGTTCATGCCCACGTTGCGCAGCAGGGCGCCGAAGTCGGTCGGCAGGCGGCGCTGCTTGAGCGCATACCAGTACGGCACGCTGACCAGGGCCATGACCATGAAGCCGATCGCGAAGTACTGCAGGTTGCGGTAATAGAAAACCACCAGGCACAGGGCGACCGCCTTGACCGGCTGGATCACCAGTTCGGCCGTGGCCACCAGTTTCGAGTGGCCGGCGGCCAGCAGCACGGTCGGCGTGAGGTTGATCATGGCGCTGGCGGCGCCGGCCAGGCAGAAAAACGGCACCAGCGGCGCCGACTGGTCCCACTGCGGCCCGAACATCAAACGCAGCACTTCGAGCGGAAACAGCGCGGCGAAGCCGTAGAAGGTCCAGGCAATGGCCGTCACGTTGGTGACGCTGGCAACGTATTTTTCTTCCAGGTTGTCGCCGCTGCGCACCGCCTTCGAAAACGCCGGATAGGCCACGTTGCGCACCGCGCCCATGAAGTCGCGGTGGAACAGGTTCATCAAGCCCTGCGCGCGGCTGGCGATGGCCACCGCCGAAAAGCCCATGATCTTGCCGACCGCCAGATCGTTGATGTCCATCGTGATCGAGGTGATCACATTGGCCACCGTGAGCGGCCCGCCGAACTTCATGATCTCGCGCCATTTGCTCAAGGCCGGGCGTAGCAGGCGCGTCGCCGCCCCAACCTGCCAGATGCCGGCCGCGATGATCGCGTTGTTGAGCACCGCGCCGAAGGCCAGCGCATAGGCGCCCGCGCCCTGCCACGCCATCAGCAGGGTGGCAACGGTCGAGAGCACGGCCGCCGACAGGTTAATCCGCATCACCGTCTTGAAATTGAGTTCGCGGCGCAGCAGCGCCAGGCACACCGAATTGAAAGGCAGGATCAGGAAGTTGAGCGCGACGATGCGGGCGATCGTGGTCAGGCTCTCTTCATGATAGAAGGCGCCGATCAGCGGCGCGCACAGTTGAATCAGCAAGAACAGGCTCGAACCGAGGATCAGGGCCAGGCCCCAGGCGCTGGCGATGTATTCGCTGGTGAGGTCCTTCTTCTGGATCAGAAAATTGACCAGGCCGAAATCGCGGATCACCTGCGTGACGCTGATGATGGCCAGCGCCACCGAAAACAGGCCCACCTGCTTGGGCGTGAGCAAACGCGCCAGCAGCACGAAGGAGACCAGGTTCAGGGCGATCCCGAGATAACTCTCCAGGAACGAAAACGCCATCGCGCGGCGCACGGTGCTCATGCGGCGCCCCGTGGATACTGCACAATGGCGTCGAGCGCCAGCGCCAGTTTGCCGGTCAGATTGGCGCGCGTGTACATCGCCAGTTCGCTGGGAATGCGCGGCGAGAAGATGGCGCCCGGGCCGCTCGCGCACAGGGTAGCCAGGATATCGGCCAGCCCCGCCACGTCGCCCGGGTCGGCACGGCGCGCGCCGCCGACCTGCGTGAGCGTCTTGGCCACTTCGCTGACCGGCTGCGCCGACGCCAGGATCGGCCGCCCGCTGCCCAGGTATTCGAACAGCTTGCCCGGCATGCTGGCGTGTTCGTACACGCCTTTGGAGACCGGCAGGTACAGCACACTCGCGCCCGACATCAGCGCGGTCGCTTCGGCGTGCTGCACCCGCCCGCGTTCCTCGACGATGTCGTCGATGCCGTACTCGCGCGCGGGACCGGGCGCATAGCCGGCCGCCACGATTTTCAGGCGCGCCAGGTGCGGCGTGCCCCGCTCTTTCAGCAGCCGCACCGCCGCGTACAGGTCGTCGGGGCCGTAGCCGGGGCGCCATACGCCGGTGTAGACGATGCGTACCTGCTCATTGACCGGCGCCGATGCAGGGACGGGCGCGGCGGCCGGGAAGTCGTCTTCATCGAAGCCGTTGGTAATAAAAAAGCGGTTCTTCGGCAGCAGCTCCTGCGGCAGCAGGCCCAGGAACGATTCGGTGGTGGCGATCACGCCGGAGGCCGCGCGTAGCACGCGCCGCTCCAGGCCGGGGTTCAGGCGCCGCTGGAGCCAGGTGCTCTTGTCCCATGCCACTTCGGCCGGCTTCCACAGGTCGCGGTAATCGACGACAAAAGGCACGCCGGTGCGGCGGCTCACCTTGTCGGCGACCAGGAACGACGACCATGGCCAGCCGGTGGCGTAGATGGCGTCGAACGGCGCTTGCGCGTGCAGGCGCAGCGCATGTTCGACCGCCATGGGAATCCAGCTGGCGCATTCGTCCGGCACGTTCCAGGAACGGCGCACGCGCCACTCGATGGCGCCGGCCAGGCGCTGCGGGTCGATCACGCGCGCGAACCGGGCCGCGATCCGGGGCGCCATGTGGCGCGTCCACAGGGGAGCGCGCTCGATGCGCGTGCCGGGGCGTACTTCGTCCAGCAGCGAGGCGTCGCAATCCTTCGGATCGGGGCTGTCGACCGTCAGCACGGTCGGCGTCCAGCCATGGTCCGGCAAGTGGTTGACGAACTCCAGGCTGCGGCGCGTGCCGGAATTGAAAATCGGCGGATACAGGTAAGCGATGACCAGCACTTTCTTCATCTTAGCGGCGCACTTTGCGATACACCGCCAGATGGCTGGCGAAACTCTCGGACCAGGCGAACTTGCGCACCCACTGCGCGGCGGCGGCCACCATCGGCGCGCGCTGCTCGCCCAGGCTGCCGGCCCGCTCCAGGGCCGATACCCAGGCGTCCAGGTCGTGCGGCGGCACCACCATGGCCAGCGGGCCAATCAATTCTTTCAGGCTGCCCAGCGCGCTGAAGATGACCGGCACGCCGGCCGCCTGCGCTTCCAGCGCGGGAAAGCCGAAGCCTTCGTACAGGGTCGGATACAGCACCGCCTGGGCGCCGCGGTACAGCGCGCGCAGTTCGGCGTCGGACAAGAACTCGGCGAACAGCACGCGGCCCTGCAAGTGCGGCGGCAGTTCGGCCATGGCGGTGCGGCGGGCGGCGGCGCCGAAACCGCAGATGACCAGTTTCAGGTCCTTCTGGCGGCTCGCGGCGATCACTTCCATCGCCCACTCGGGGCGCTTGCGTTTCATCGGACCGCCCAGGTAGACCGCGTAGGGCGCCGTGCCGATTCTCTGCGCCAGTTCGGCGTGCATCGAGCTCTGTTCGTTGGTGAAGTAGGCTTCGTCGATCCCGTGCGGGATCACCGTCAGCTTCGGCTCCAGCCACGGCCAGCGCGCCAGGATGTCGGTGCGCGAGCATTCGCTGATCGTAATCACGTGCGCGCACTTTTTCAGCGCCGCCGGAATCGTGTGGTCCCAGTACAGGCGCGCACCGAGCGTATCGGGGCGTTCTTCCCAGGCCAAGGTGTCGTGCAGGGTCACCACCGTCGGTTTCGGCTGCCACAGCGACAAGGCGCCTTCGGTCGCGTGCAGCAGGTCGATATCGAGTTTGCGCAGGCGCAGCGGCAGGCCGACCTGCTCCCACGCGCGGAAGCGGTCGCCACGAAAGCTGAACACGTCGGTTTCCAGGTTCGCGCCCGGCGGCGTGACCATGCCGTGCCGATCGTCGTCGCCGAACAGGCGCCAGTGCATCTCCGGGTGGTTCTTCGAGTGGCTGAGCAGCTCGTACACGTACTTGCCCATGCCGCGAATGTGTTCCGTATTGAGGCAGCGTGCTACCAGGCCAATGTTAAGGCTCATGCTTTTGAGGGTCATGCTTTTTCCTTTGATGGCGACAGCGCCTTGAGGCCGGTCTTGACCAGCACTTTCCACCCCGGTACGTGGGTGGGGTCGGCGCGCAGCGCGGCCAAGGCGGCGCGGCGCGCCTGGCCCAGGTTGAGCGCTTGTAGATGGGCGCCGGCGAAGTCGCTCCAGCTTTTGGCCAGCATGCGCCGCACCGCATGCGCGTCGCCGCTGCGCCCGTCCGGCGAGGCCAGGCCCCAGCGGCCCAGCGCCTGGCCGATCACGCGCGCACGGTAGTTTTCGGCCGGCGTGGCGCGGGTAATGCTGGCCGGGTGAATGCGGTACAGCGCGTACGGCCGCGCCACGCGGTGAATCGGCGTGATGCGCGAGGCGCGCAGCCACAGGTCGTAATCTTCGCCGAGGCGAAGGGAGGTGTCGAAACCGTTCAATTCCGCCAGCAAGGTGCGCTGCATCAGCACTGTCGACGTCCACACCACGCAATCGAGCAGCAATTGCGGATAGATCCAGCCGGTGGCGCCACTCCAGCGCGCGCTGTCCACCGCGCCCTCCTGCAGGCGCGCCAGGTAGTCGGGCGTCGGCTGCGGCACGTCGCTCGGCCACACCTTCCAGGCGGTGTAGCTCATGCGGCAATCGGGCAGCGCCGCCATCTGCGCCAGTTGGGCCGCCAGCTTACCCGGCAGCCAGATGTCGTCGGCGTCGATAAAGGCGATCCACTGGCCGCGCGCGGCGGCGATGCCGGTATTACGCGCCGCCGCCACGCCCGCATTGGCCTGCTCGACGATGCGCACCGCCGGAAAGCCGCGCCGCACCAGGGCGACCGACTCGTCGCGCGAGCCGTCGTCGACGACGATGATCTCCAGCGCGATGTCCTTTTGCGCCAGCACCGAGGCGATGGTCGCGCCGATGTAGCGCTGCGCGTTGTAGCAGGGGATGACGACCGATACCAGCGGCGTCGTCGTGAGCGGCGAACTTTTCAGCGGCATGGCTGTTTCCCCACGATCGCGTTAAAGAGTTTCAGCTGGCCAGCGGTGGTGCTGTCCCAGCTGAACTGCTCGGCGTAGCGGCGCGTGTCGTCGTGCGCCGGATAGTCGGCGCGCAGCGCGTTGACGGCGTCGGCCACGCCCTGGCGGCTGCGCTCCTTCATCAGCACCCCGGCGGCGGGTACCGCCACCACTTCCGGCGTGCCCCACACGCGGGAAGCCACCACGGGGGTTCCGCAGGCCATCGATTCGAGCAGCACGTTGGCCCAGCCTTCGCGGCTCGACGCCAGCACCAGCGCGTCAGCCGCGCCGTAGTAGCGCGGCAGCTCGGGCTGCGGCACGGCGCCCAAAAAACGCACGCGCTCTTCGACCTTCAGTTCACGCGCCAGCGCCTGCAGGCGTGGCAGTAGGGCGCCGCTGCCGGCGATCAGCAGGGTCACGCCGGGCAGGAGCGGCAGCGCGCCGATGGCCAGGTCGTGGCCCTTCAGTTCGACCAGGTGGCCGACCGACAGCAGGGTAAAGCCATCGAGCCCGAGTTCGCGGCGCAAGGCGGCGCGCTCGCCCTGGTGAAAGCGTAGCAGGTCGACCCCGTTGCGCAGCGGCGTGATGGTGGCCGGGTCTGCGCCCAGCTGCACCAGCTCCGTCTTGAGCGCGTCGCACACGGTGATGACGGCGGCGGCGTTGGCGGCGGCCCACTGGATCATCTTGCGCGGCCTGGCGAAGTTCGGAATCAGGCTGATGTCCGAACCGCGCGCGGTGATCACCACCGGCTTGTTGAAATGCTTGCCCAGCTTGACCGCCGCCACGCCGTCCGGATAAAAATAGTGGGCGTCGATCAGGTCGAAGTCGTAGCCTTCGTCCAGCATGCGCCCGACCGTGGCCCTGGCGGCGTTGGCCAGCAGCGCCGGCGAAAAATTCATGCCGACCTTCGGGATGACCGGATAGCGCGGGTGCAGCACCGGCAGGCCGAAGCGCTCTTCACTGGCGGGCACGCGCGCAAAGTCGCCGTACTGGCCGAAACGCTTGCCCGTGAACGGAAACCACGGCACGGGCGCCACCACGCGCGCCTCCACCTGGCCGCTGGCGACCAGGTGGCGCAGGCGCGTCTCGACGAAGATGGCGTGGTTCGGCTTGACCTGGTTCGGAAACAGGGTGGTGAAGGTCAGGATTTTCATTCGTCGCCGGCGCGCTTGAGCGAGGCGTACACCTTCTGGTAGCGCGCCACGCTGGCGGCCCAGGTGCGTTCGCGCTCCACGAAAGCGCGGCCGTTGGCGCGCAGCGCGGGCCAGCGTTCCGGTGCGCCCAAGAGGTCGAGCACCTTGTGCGCCAGCGCGGCCGGGTCGCCAGCGGCGAACAGGACGCCGGTGCGGCCGTCGTCGATCAGTTCGCGGTGGCCGCCCACGTCGGACGCGGCCAGCAGCCGGCCCTGGGCCATCGCTTCGAGCGGCTTTAATGGCGTCACCAGATCGGTCAGGCGCATCTTCAGGCGCGGGTACACCAGCACGTCGACCAGGTTGTAGTAGCGCTGCACCTGGTCGTGCGGCACGCGCCCGGTGAAGATCACCTGATCGGCCACGTTCAGCTCCTGCGCCAGCGCCTTGAGCGCCGCATCCTGCGGGCCGCCGCCGACCAGCAGCACGCGGATGGCGGGGTTGGCCGCCAGCATGGACGGCAGCGCGCGCAGCAGCACGTCCAGGCCTTCGTAGGCGTAGAACGAGCCGATGAAGCCGAGCACCGACTTGCCGTTCAAGTGCAGGCGCAAGGCCAGCGACTCGTCGCGCGCGCCGTCGACGCTGAAGTCGGCCACGTCGACCGCGTTCGGAATGACGGTGATCTTGTCGGCCGGGATGCCGCGCCCGACGATTTCGGCGCGCAAGCCTTCGCAGATGGTGGTGGCGGCGTCCACGCGCTTGAGCGCATACGTTTCCAGCGCGCGCGTCATGCGGTAGCGCAGGCCCCATTCGCGGCTGGTGCCATGGTCGACGGCGGCGTCTTCCCAGAAGGCGCGGATTTCGTACACCACCGGGATGCCCAGGCGGCGCCCGACCCGCAAGGCAGCCACCGCGTTCAGGGCCGGCGAATGCGCGTGCAGCACGTCGGGCTTGATATCGCGGGCGACGTTGAGCAGGCGGTCTTCCAGCACGTCGATGACGGCGACCTGGTTGAACACCGGCAGGCGCGAGAGCGGCCCGCCGGCAGCGGCCGTGCGGTAGAAATCGAGGCCGTCGACGTGTTCAAAAGCGGCCTGCGTCATGCCCTGCTTGGGACTGGTGACATGAAAGGTCTGCCAGCCCAGGATGCGTTGCTCGTTCAGGATCGCGCGGGTGCGGAAGGTGTAGCCGCTGTGGAGCGGAATCGAGTGGTCCAGCACGTGGAGGATGCGCAAGGGCGCGCCTAAAGTTGAGCCGGAAGCGAGCGTCATGCTCCCGCCCCCAGCAGCTCTTTGCGCAAAAAGGCTTCGAACATCAGCATGGTCCAGATCGGGGCGCTGTAATCGCGCCGGCCCGACTCGTGCTGCTCGACCATCTCGGTCAGGTAATCGATGTTGAAGATGCCGGTTTCCTTGAGCACGTCGCCAAGGAGCGAGTCGCGCACGCGCTGGCGCAGCGGACCACGGAACCAGCCGGCCAGCGGCACGGCGAAGCCCATCTTCTTGCGGTACAGGATATCGTGGGGCAGGTACTGCTCCAGGCTTTTCTTGAAGATGTACTTGCCTTCGCTGCCGCGCAGCTTCATCTCGGGCGGCAGGCCGGAAATCCATTCCACCAGCTTGTGGTCCAGCAGCGGCACGCGCACTTCGAGCGCGTGCGCCATGCTGGCCCGATCGACCTTGGTCAGGATGTCGCCCGGCAGGTAGGTTTTCATGTCGAGGTACTGGATCATCGACAGCGGATCGTCGGTGGGCGACTTGGCCGCGTGGCCCTTCATCACGTCGATCGCGCGGTAGCCCTGCAACTGGGTACGGAACGCGGGCGTAAACAACTGCGCGCGCATGGCGTCGGACATGATCGACACGCCATGGAAGTACCCTTCGACCAGATCGCGCGAGAGCGCCTCGAAAGTCGTCTTGGCGCGGAACATGCGCGGCGCCCAGTCGGCCTTGGGATAGTATTTTCCGAGCGGGCCGAACACCAGCTTGCGCAGGCCGGTCGGCATGCGCGAACGCACGCTGTCTTCGGCCATGGCGTAGCGGTAGCGGCGGTAGCCGGCCAGGTTCTCGTCGCCGCCGTCGCCCGACAGCGCCACCGTCACGCGCTTTCGCGCCAACTGGCACACGCGGTAGGTCGGAATGGCCGAACTGTCGGCATACGGCTCGTCGTACAGGTCGGCCAGGGTGTCGAGCAGCGCGTAGTCGTCGGTATCCACCGTTTCGGTGTGGTGGTGCGTCTTGTACTGGCGCGCCACCTGTTCGGCGTATTCCGACTCGTCGAAAGCCTTGTCGTTGAACGCGATCGAACAGGTGTTGACCGGGTCCTTCATCAGGCCGGCCATCATGGCCACGATGGCGCTCGAATCGACGCCGCCCGACAGGAATGCGCCCAGCGGCACTTCAGCCTTGAGGCGGATCTTGACCGCTTCGCGCAGGCGCACCACCAGCTCGCCCTCGGCGTCGGCCTGGGTCATGGCGCCGTGCAGCTTGAAGGGCACGTCCCAGAACTGGCGCGGCTGCGGGATCGGCTGGCCGACCGTCACGGTCAGGCAAAAGCCCGGCGAGAGCTTCAGGGCGCCGCTGTAGATGGTTTTCGGCTCCGGCACGTAGCCGTAGGCAAAATAGTCTTCCACGGCGCGCGGGTCGATCGCGCGCGGCAGGCCCGGATGCGCGCGCAGGGATTTGAGTTCGGAGCCGAAGATGAACATCCCGTCCGGCAGCACGGCATAGTAGAAGGGTTTGACACCCAGGCGGTCGCGCGCCATGAACATGGTCTGCTTGACCCGGTCCCACACGGCGATGGCGAACATGCCGCGAAAATGCTGCACGCAGTCCTCGCCCCAGGCCGACCAGGCATGGACGATGGTTTCGGTGTCGCTCTTGGTGCGGAACACGTAGCCGAGCTTTTGCAGTTCCTCGGTCAGTTCCGGGTAGTTATAAATTTCGCCGTTGAAGACCACGCCGACATTGCCTTCGGCGTTGAACATCGGCTGCTGGCCGCTCAGGATGTCGATCACCGACAGGCGCCGGTGGCCGAAACCGACGCCGGGCTCGGTGTACACGTCGCCCTCGTCCGGACCGCGATGGTGCTGGGTTTCGTTCATGCGCTTGACCAGCGCCGGGTCGATCTCGCGCGCACCGCGCGTATCAAAAATGCCGACTATTCCACACATGATTTCGCACTCTTCCTCAATTGTTTTTTATGTTCGCACAAGGCGTCGTACAAAGATTCGTAAGCGGCCACCATGGCCGCCATGTTGTAGTGGCGTTCGACCCGCGCGCGGCCGGCCGTGCCGTGTTCCCGCCGCATTGCGGCATCGAGCGCGTAGCGTTCCAGCGCGGCGGCCATGGCGGCCGGATCGGATGGCGGCACCAGAATTCCGGTGACGCCGTCGGCAACGACTTCGGGCACGCCGCCGACGCGCGTGCCGACCACCGGCAGGCCGCTCGCCATCGCCTCCAACGCCGAACCGGGCGTGCCTTCGGCAATCGAGGACAGCGCAAAGATGTCGAAGCCGCGCAAAATATCGGCAACGTCGGTGCGCGCGCCTGGCAGCCAGACTACGTCCGCCACGCCGGCCTGCTCGGCTTGCGCCCGCAGGGCCGCCAGCAGCGGGCCGCCGCCGACAATGGCCAGGCGCACCTGCGGCAGGCGCGCGTGCAGCAGCACGAAGGCGCGCAGCAGGCTCGCATGGTCCTTCACGTCCTGGATGCGGCTGACGGTGCCGATGACGATGGTCTCTGGTCCGAAATGACGCACCGTGCTGCCATCGGGCTGGAACTTGTCGGCGTCGATGCCGTTGGCCAGCAGGCGGCTCTTGTTCTCGGCCACGCCGATGACCGTGCGGTTCCAGGCCAGCATGTCGGCCGAATTGGCGTAGCAGCAGTCGTAAAACGGCAGCATCAGGCGGCGCAGCATGTTGTGCTTGCGGTTGCGTCCTTGCGGATCGCTCGCGTCGCGTCCATGCAGGCCGTTGATGCGCACCGGGACCCCGGCCAGCATGGCCGCCGGCGCGTATTCGACCGCCGACAGGTTGTAAGTGTGCAGGATGGTCGGGCGCAGGCGGCGCAGCAGCTTGAACAGCGCCGCGTGGGTGCCGAGCGACAAACCGGGCTGCTTGTGCAGCGCGAACAGCGCCACGCCTGGCTTGGTGATCTTGTCGGCAAACGCGGTGTAGTCGGTCAGGCACACCACCGCATGGCGGTAATGCGCGGCCGGCATGCGGTTGATGCGCTCGACGAGCAAGCTCTCCAGGCCGCCGAAATCGAGCCGGTAGATCAGGTGGACCACGAGAGGAGTGTCAGTCATCTGGGCCTCGTGTTGGCGGCCAGCGCGGCCTCGATCGCGGCCAGGTCGCCCTTCAGGAAGGCGCGCATCGCCAAGCGCGCCGGCTCCGGATTGTCGTCGTATTGGGCGAACACCATCACGGCGGCGCCGTCGTCGCGGGCATGCAGCAGCTTCTGGCGAATCTGCAGCAGCTTGCCGACGTAGTCGTTGCTGGTGGTGCTGCCGTCGATCCAGTACCAGTGCCACACCAGCATCTTGCCGCTCGGGCCGGACATGGTACTTTCGCGCAGGCGCAAGCCACGTTCGCCCACCGCTTCATCGCGGACCACGGTGGTGATGGTGCGCCAGACGGGGTCCTTGACCGGCGACAGGCGATTGGTGGTGGTAATGAGCTTGGTGCCTTCGGGCGGCTTGCGGTAGTACAGCAGCTTGAAACCGACCGGCTGGCCATCGGCCGCGTGGAACTGCTGCAGTTCGGCGCTCGCTTTCGGGAAGGCCGGCGTCCAGTCGACGAACGCCGGGCCGCGCGGGGCGCTGGTACGCACGTCGGCCAGCACCACGGGCGCTGGCGCCGGCTCGGTTTTTTCCAGATAATACTGGTATGCAGGCCAGAGGCCGACGCAGGCGACGATCGCCAGCGCGGCCGGCAGCAGTTTGCCCGTGGCCGCCGGCGGCGCGCTTGGCAGGGACGGCGCGACGGCAACATCGATCGCAGGGGCCGTATCTTCGCGCCAGATCGCGCCGATCCAGAACAGCAGGAACATGACGAAGCCGAAAAACACCCAGCCATAAATAAGGTGGTCGAAGCCGACCGCCAGGGTCATGCCGCTCAGGTGGCCGATCATCACGATCAGGTAGGCGCGCGCGCCGTTGGCGAAAATCGGCACGATGATCGAGGCGACGATGAACAGCGCGCGGCGCCACGTGGTGCGGTAGGTCAGGTAGGCGTACAGGGAGCCGAGCGTCACCGACGAAATCAGGTAGCGCACGCCGCTGCACGCTTCCACCACCGACCAGTTGCCGCTCGGGATACTGAAGTTGTTCCCTTCGCGGAAAACCGGAATGCCGGTGGCGACCAGCGCGTCGACCGTGAAGTTGGCCGTCATGCCGATCAGCGGCTCGATGAACACGTCCCCGAAAGGCACCGCGAACAACAGGAACGCAAGCGGAAAAGCCAGGCTGCGCGCGATCGGTAGACCGAGAATGGCCAGCGCCGACAAGGGCAGCATGGCGACGAAGGCGTAATGGCGCACAATCTGCACTTCGCCCATTTCGCCCAGCAGCCAGGCGGCGCCGCAGGCGGCCAGCAGCGGCAAGGCGGGCCACCACGGCTGCACCGGCATGGTGCGCAGCACGTCGCGCCGGCCCCAGATCAGCCACAGGCTGATGGGCAGGATCACGTAGCCGTGCGCGAAGGTGCCGGAGCTGTCCCAGATGTCGACAATCGACGCCGCCGTCTTGAAATAGGCGAGGAAGGGAAACAGCAGCACGGCGCCGATCAGGAGCGCCTGCAGCAAATACGACTGGGCCGGGCGCACCGGGTTGAGGGCAAGACCTTGTTCCACTATGCGCTTTCGACAGACATTTGTTCTAACAGGGAGACCACCGGCGCCAGGTTGCTGGACCAGCCATAGTGGGTTTCCACGACATGGCGTGCGGACGCGCCGATCTGGGGACGGAGCGAACTCAATGCCTGGCCGATGGCGGCGGCGAACTGCGGCGCGTCGCCGGCGAGCAGCAGGTCGCGCCCGGGTTCGGCGGCGATCCCCTCCAACGCTTGCGGCGAGACCACCACCGTCTTGGCCATCGACATGGCTTCCAGCACCTTGTTCTGGATGCCGCGCGCGATGCGCAGCGGCGCCACGCACAGCGCGGCGTGCGCGACGAACGGGCGCACATCGGGCACGGTGCCGGTGACGGTCACGCCGGGCAGCGCGGCCAGTTGCAGCACGTCGGCCGACGGCCGCGCGCCGACGATGACGAATTGCGCCGCCGGATGGCGCGCCAGCACGGACGGGAAAATCTCGCGCGCGAACCAGGTGACGGCGTCCACGTTCGGCCAGTAATCCATGGCGCCGCAAAACACCAGCGCCTGCTGGCCGGCCACGAACGGATTCGGGTAGTCCGCCTGCGGCGTGAAGTAATCGGTATCGACGCCATTATTGAAAAAGCCGGTGCGCTCGGCGCTTTCGGGCGCGAGCTGGCGGAACAGCGCCGCTTCCGGCGCCGAGACGAACAAGGCCGCGGCGCTGTCGAGCGCCACCTTGCGCTCGTAGCGCAGCAGCTGGCGCGCTTCGTGCGCGTACAGCATGCTCATGGGCCAGGACTTTTGCGCGGCGTACTGGCGCCACTTGTCCGAATCGACATCGCAAAAGTCGACCACGCGGCGCGCCTGCGGATACGGCTCGGCATACTGCGCCATGGCCGACGAAAACACCAGGATGCGCTCGACCTTGTTGGTTGCCATGGTCTTGGCGACCCAGTCGCGCAAACCCTTGTCGCGGTAGTAGTCGAGCGAGAGCGAGCGGTTGGCCAGCAGCGCGCCCAGGCTGCGCACGCGCGCCATGGTCGGGTCGAGCCGCGCGAAGTGGCTCGACGCGCACAGGGCCTGCACGCGCGGCAGGTGCTGCCAGTCGTCGGCGTCGTCCACGAACGTCGCCAGGTGCACCTTGTAGTGGCGCGCCAGGTGCTTGAGCAGGTGATACGAACGGATCTTGTCGCCCTTGTTGGGCGGGTAGGGAATCCGGTGGATCAGCAGCAGCAGGTCGTCCACGCTCAGCCCAGGCTCTTGACGATGTGCGGGCCGAGGACATTGGCCAGCGCCAGCGGCATCTTTTTCCACAGCTTGATGAACAGCTGGTACTTGGGATTGAGCGGGTTGTTGTCGGGCAGTTCGGTCGACGCGTACAGGCGGTATTCGTAGGCCAGGGGCGTGGGCGAAAAGCCCCAGTTCTTCTTGAAGTCGAACGCGCCGGTACCGAGCTTGCTGCGGCCGAAGTCGAAGATGCGGGCGCCGCGCGCGCTAGCGGCCTGCATCAGGTTCCAGTACATGAAGTCATTGCCGGCGAATTCGCGCGCGGCCGGCATGCCGCCGCCGTAGTACGGCAGCACTTCGTCGCGGAAGTAGAAACTGAGTACCCCGGCGACGATCGCGCCATCCTTGACGATGATGCGGATTTCGCATTCCTCCCCAAAGACTTCCTTGATCACCGCGAAGTACTTTTTCGGGAACACCGGGGTGCCCAGGCGGTGCACGCTGGTGGCGTAGGCGATGAAGAAGCGGTCCACGCCCTGGTCGACTTCGGCCGTCAAGCCGCACTTGATCCCCTTGCGCACCATGGCGCGCTGCTTGCGCGGGATGGCGTTCATGTTCTCGTCGTCGTCGGCGCTGATGGCCTTGCGGAAGGTGACGTACAGCTCCTTCTGGTGCCAGGCCGGATCGCCCGCGTGCGCCGGCAGCAGGTTGCGGTACTCCAGGTGGCCGACCTTGAGGGACGCTGCCAGCTTGTCGGCGGCGGCATCCAACAGCGGACGCGCCACATCAAGTGTGGCGGCAACGCCGCCGAGCACGCAGAACGGCAAGGAACCCAAGGAGTGGCCGAACAGGCGGCTCTTGATTTCGGCCAGCGGCAGCACGCCGATGATCTTGCCATCCTGTTCGACGTAGTAGAACCAGGTCTTGTGGCCGTACACGCGGTCGATGATGGTTTGCCAGCCGGCGCGATGGAAGAAGGTCGCTTCCGGGCAGTCGGCCACGAAAGCGTCCCAGCGCGCCATGTCGCGCGCGTCGCCGGCGCGCAACAGATGCACGGTGGCGCCGGCGCCGTCAGTACTGGTGGCCGGGCGGTCCTGCACAGCGTCGGTAATCGAACTCATTTGGTCCCTAAAAAGATGCGGTCCATGCGGTCCCAGGCAAAGTCGCGGGTGAGCAGCTTGATGCGCCCTTCCATGCGTTGCAGGTTCACGTAATGGCGGAAACGGGTTTTGAGGCTGGCGCCTTCGGGACGCGGCTGGCCGGGATCGAGCTCCCACGGGTGGAAGTAGAAAATCGCCGGCTGGCCGTCGTCGCGGTTCACGCGCCGCATCATCCAGCGCGACAGGCTGTAAGGCAGCAGGCGGAAGTACCCGCCGCCGCCGGCCGGCAGCTTGCGCTGGCCCAGCATGGCGGTGGTGATCGGCACTTCCAGCAAGCCATCGGGCCCGTTCGGATAAAACGCGAAGCGCGGCGCGTCGGGCATGCCGTAGTGGTCGTGGGCGATCGGGTAGATGCTGGAGCTGTAGCGGTAGCCGGCGTCGTGCAGCACGTCGAGCGCCCACAGGTTGGCGCTACCGATCGAAAAACTCGGCGCGCGGTAGCCCAGCACGGCCTGGCCGCCGATGTCTTCCAGCAGGGCCTTGCTGCGTCCTACGTCGTCGGCGAATTCGGCGCGCGTCTGGTCGGAGGCGCGCAGGTGGCCGTAGCCGTGGCTGGCCAGTTCGTGGCCGCCGGCGACGATGCGGCGCACCATCTCGGGATAGCGCTCGGCGATCCATCCCAGGGTAAAGAAGGTGGCGTGCACGCCGCCGCTCTCCAGAATGGCGAGGATGCGTTCGATGTTCGCTTCGACCCGGCATTCGCGCGAGGGCCAGGACTCGCGCGCGATGATGGGCGCGAAGGCCGACACCTGGAAGTAGTCTTCGACGTCGATCGTCATCGCATTGCGGATCGGTTGGCCGAGCGCGCGCGGCATGGCGGCGGGGTGCAGGCGGTCGTTCATTCGCGGTGGTCCAATGGGTGGTGATCCGGCGCATGGTGATCCGGCACATGGTGGTCCGACACCTGCTGATCCGGCGCGTTGTGAGCCAGCGCCGGCAAGGTACTGACGACTTTCTTGAGGATCGACAGCACCGAGGCCATCGACTTTTCCATCTTCAGGATGCGTTCGTCCAGGTAGCCCGGGTTGTCCAAGGTGCCGAGCGACGCCACCCCGCGCAGCGCGGCGGCGGCCTGCTCGCGCGCCACTTCGGGCGGCAGTTCGTATTCCTGGCGGATGTCGCGCACCACTTCGTTGACGTCCGCTTCGGTAAAGGCGTGCATCTCTTCCAGGTAGCCCATCAGCAGCAGGCGGTCGCACAGGGCGTTGGTCTTCCTCGGAATGCCGCCGCTGTAGTCGTAGATGGCGGCGTGCGCGCCGGCCGAAAACGACGGGTCATCCTTCCAGCCGACCGTGTGCAGGCGATGCTCGACGTAGGCCTGGGTTTCCGGGCCATCCATCGGGCCGAGGTGGTAGCTGGCCGTGATGCGCTGGCGCAGCTGCTGCATGCCGGCGCTGTGCAAGGTGGTGCGAAACTCCGGCTGGCCCAGCAAAAAGGTTTGCAACAGCGACTTGTCGTCGGTCTGGAAGTTCGACAGCATGCGCAGTTCCTCGACCGCGCGCGGGGTCAGGTTCTGCGCTTCGTCGACCACCAGCAAGGCGCGCTTGCCTTCTTCGTCGCAGGCGCGCAGGAACTGTTCGAGGCGCTCGAGCAGCGCCGTCTTGCTGGCGTTTTCGTACGGCAGCCCAAAGGCGGCGACCACCGTGCGCAAGGTGTCGTCCGCATCGAGATGGGTGTTGACGATGTGGGCGGCCACGATCTGTTCGGACGGCATCTGCTTGAACAGGTTGCGCACCAGGGTAGTCTTGCCGGCGCCGACTTCGCCGGTGATGACGATGAAGCCTTCGCCGTGCGACAGGCCGTACTCCAGGTACGCCATGGCGCGCTTGTGGCCTTTGCTGGCAAAGAAAAAATGGGGGTCCGGCCGCAGCCGGAAGGGCTTGTCGCTCAGCCCATAATAGGTTTCATACATCGCTGACTCGATTCGGCTAAAACTGAAAGGACAGAGAGGCCGTTAAGGCATTCTCGCGGTACGACGCGGCCTGGTCGGCCGTGGTACCGGACACGCGGCGCGCCTCGAAGGCGCCCCGCACTTTGGGCGAAAACTGGCGCGTCACGGCCAGTCGCAAGGCTGCATTTTTACTCGACAAACCAGTGGCATGCGATTGCGTGCGCGAGTTGGTCCACGAGGCGTTGATCCCGCTGCGCGAGGTCAGGCGCATGTTCCACAGCGCGCTGCCGCCGCGCTGGGTGGTGTCGTCGTTGATACGCGCGCTGGCAGGACCGGTGAGCAGGCTGTCGGTCTGGATCAGCGACAAGCCTTCGCGCCGGTTGTCAAAACAGCTCAGGATCAGCGTGGTGCGCGCGGTGTTGAACGCGGCCGAAGCCTGCAACTGCTTCTGCAAAATGTAGCGGTTGCTGAAGTAGTTGATGCTGTCGGCCAGCGCGGCCGGAAGACCGGTGGCGCGGATGTAGGCGTCGACCGCCTGCGCGCGCGCCACCGGGTCGGCAATCTGCGCCGTGAACAGGCGGTCGAGCATCGAAGCGGTGTCGATGGTGGCCGGCAGCAGCAGCTGGGAACGGGTGGTGGTCACCGAATCGCTGTAGTTGATGCTCCATACCGAGCGGCGGCTGCGGTGCAGCGCCTGCAGGTTGTAGGTATTGCCGTAGTAACGCTTGCCGGCGCCGGCCACGAGGCTGGTGCGCGAACTTGGCGTCCACTCGATGCCGCCCTGCCAGAAGCGCCCCTTGGTGGGCTCGCCATCGGACTGGTAATCGTATTGGTCGTAGCCGGCGCTGGCGGTCAGGTTGAAGTCCTGGCCCAGGCGGTAGCGCGCGTTCGCGCTGATCATCTTGACGCTCGATTCGGGCGCGATGCTGTCGTCCACGCGCTGGTGGCTGTACTGCACGCCCCAGCCGACGCGGCGGAAGGTGCGCCCGCTGTTGAGGTTCATCGTCAACACGTCGCTGGTGCTGTCGCCGAAACCGATACGCCCGGCGTCGACCGAGTCGTGCGTGTAGCGCACGGCCGCGGTGGCGCTGCTGCCGAACTGGCGCAGCATATAGGGGCTGATGCGCCAGGTCTTGACGTTGGCGCGGTTGGCGCTGGCGTAGCCGTTGCTGTTGACCTGCGGGCCGAAGGCCGATACGGCTTGCTGGCCGACGGCGCCGTCGGCGTCCAGGAACAGCAGGTCGTCGATGACGGTGGCCTTGGCGGCGGCGCGCAATTGCGACTGGGCGTGGCGCACGCCTTCCACATCGTCGTCGTCGAAGGCGTAGTAGTGCAGCTGGTAGTTGGCCGACAGTTTCAGGCGCGGGCCCCGGTTAAGCAAGGTGAAGCCCGGCGTCAGTTCGGTCACGAAGCGGCTTTTGGCTTCTTCCGCGCGGGCGAGCGCCACGTTGTCGGTATACGTCTCGCGCAAGTCCAGCGTGGGCGTGAACTTCCAGTCGGCGCGCACCGCCGGCGCGGCCAGCAGGGTGGCCAGGGCCGCCGGCACGACCATCGCGCTGCGCCGGGACGCGCGCCTAGCCATAGTGGTAGTCATACGTTTCGGTGCCGGGGAATTCGCGCGTCTTGTTGTAGATCAGGTTCACATTGCTGCAGCCCTCCAGCTGGCGCAAGGATTCCTTGACCGCGTGCTGGGTGGTGCCTTCGGCTTCGACCACGAGCGCGATCTGGCCCATGTGGCTGGCCAGGACGTGCGCCTCGCTGGTGAGCAGCAGCGGCGGCGAATCGAAAATGACGATCCGGTCCGGGTAGCGGTTGGCGATTTCGTAGACGAAGGTGCTCATGGCCTGGCTGGCCAGCAGTTCGGTCGCGCGCGGGTTGTTGCTGCCGGCCGGCAGGATGCTGAGCGTGTTCACGTTCGTGCGCAGCATGACGTCGGCCATGTCGAGTTTGTCGTCGAGCAGGATGTCCATCAGGCCGCGGTGGGCCGGCAGGCCGAGCGTGCGCAGCACCGAGGGCCTGGCCACGTCGGCGTCGATCAGCAGCACCGTGTGGTCCAGTTCCATGGCGATGCTCATGGCCAGGTTGATCGAGCAGAAGGTCTTGCCTTCGCCCGGCAGCGAACTGGTGACCATGATCAGGTTGCCCGGTTTTTCGCCGGGCGCGCGCGGCCCGAAGGCGCGCTTGAGCAAGGGCCGCTTGATGATGCGGAAGTCTTCCACCAGGGTGGTGCGCCCGCCGGCCGCCGTCACCAGGCCGAGCGCATGCATGCGTTCCAGGTCGAGTTCGACGTGGTTGGCGCTGCGGCGCGGCGCGTGCACGGGGGCCGCGGCCGGCGCCGCAGCCAGGGTCGGGGCGGGGACCGCAGCCGCAGCAGCTTCGATCGCGGCTACCGGCGCTGCTGGCGGCGGCGCCAAGTTCTCGGCCGCACGCGCCGGGGCGGCCGGCATGCCCTGCTCGTCCTTCTTGTGTTCGATGCGGCTGGCCGCTTTTTCGATAATGCTCACGCTGTTCTCTCCAGTGAAGGCCGCATCACAGCAGCGGTCGGACAAATAGGGCCGCCATCACGCCGCCGTAGGCGCCGAACAGCACGATCACGGCCGCGCTGAAGGCGTACAGGCGCTTGGTGCGCATGACCTTTTGCTCGTCGGTCCAGTTCATGCTGATGCTGCCGAGGATAGGGATGCCGGTCACGTCGCGCAGGCTGTTCTGGCTCATGAAGGTCGGACGCAATTGGCTCATCAGGAGGGCCACGCCCAGGCCGGCCGCCAGCGCGGCGGCGAACACGAACGAGAACAGGCGGTGGCGGTTCGGCCCCGACGGGGTCGAGGGCACGGTCGGCGGATCGATCACGCGGAACGTGAGCATGTCGGTGGCCGAACTCAAGTCGCCCGAGAGCTTGGCCGCTTCGCGCCGGCCGACCAGTTTTTCGTAGTTCTCTTTATTGATCAGGTAATCGCGGTTGAGCTGGGCCAGCTGGGCCTCGACTTCGGGCGCGTTGGTGCTCTGCGAGCGCAGGCGCGCCACGCGCGAGGCGTATTCGGCCACGCGCGCCTTGAGCGAGGCCACGCGCGCTTCTTCGACCGACAGCGCCACGTTCATCTGCTGCAGCATGGGGCTGTAGTTGGCGCCCGGATCGTTGTTGCGCTTGTTGCGCTTGGCTTCTTCGATCTTGCGCGCTTCGAGCTGGGCGATCAGGCGGCGCGCCGCCACGATGTCCGGATGGGCGTCGGTGTACTGCATGCGCAGGCTGTCGAGATTCTTGTTCAGCGCCGCGATGCGCGAATCGATTTCCGGGTTCGCCACGGCGGACGCTTCCGGCGGCGTGAGCGGTGCCGGTTCTTCGCCGGCGATCTGGCGCTTGATGGCGTTGCGCGCCTGCTCGGCTTCGGTCAGTTCCAGGCGCGCCTGGTTGAGCGCGTCTTCGAGCGTGGTCATGTTGGCGGTAAAGTCGCCGCCGGCGCGCGGCAGCATGCCGAGGTGCTTGATCTTGAATTCCTTGAGCGCGTTTTCGGCCTGTACCAGTTTTTCTTCGTAGTTCTTGATCTGGTCGTCGATGAACTGCACCGCTTTTTCGGAATCCTGCTTCTTGCCGCCGAAGCTGCCTTCCACGAAAATGGTCAGCAGCGACTGCACGATGTCCTTGCCCAGCTTGGGGTTGGAATTCTTGTACGAGATCGTGTAGATGTCGTCGCGTTCGGTGCCGCCGATGCTGATCTGCTTCATCAGCTCGTCGACCAGCTTTTCGTTTTCCTTGGGAGTCGAGGCCTTGATGTCGAGGTCGACCATGCGCATGACGCGCTCGACGTTGGGACGGCTGATCAGGGTGCGCCGCATGAAGGCCACCTGCTGGTCCACGTTCGGCACCGTGGTCATGCCCGACAGCAGCGGCTGCAGGATGCTCTGGGTGTCGACGTACACGCGCGCCGACGCCTGGTATTCATTGGGCAGGCGGTACACCACCGCCCAGCCGACGATGGCCACGATCCAGGAAATGACGACCGCATACCAGCGGTATTTCCAGATCGCTTTGAGGAAGTTCGTCAGTAGGGCCTGCAGTTCTGCCATCTCGTCAATCTCGCCATAAAGGGTGGCCCGCAAGGGTGGCCCAGGCCGGCAGCTTTGCATGCAAACGCGGGCGGACCGCCCGGTGCCGCACAGCGCCAGCCAAAGTGTTGTCGGATGCACAAAAAGCAATTCGTTGCGGCAGCTCAAGGAGCCCGACAATAAATTGCTTCATGGCATTGATTAATAATCATATGATACAGGAAATTCGTTGCTTGCTGATACTGAATTCTCCCGGAACAGTATATTTTCAACAATTGTTTACGGCATTACTCATGTATTTAATGACAATTCGACTAATCCTGTTGCCCCTCGCAAAGAGTTTCGCACATCGCCCCGCTAAAGAGGAAGGAAACCATGGCGTGAGCGCCGAATTTACAACAGTGGCGAACAGACCATGCTCGCGCCGCCAGCATGCATCAAACCAGTTGTTGCGGGCGCGCCAATCGGGTACTGTCGGCGCATGACTCCTTCCCTTCTTTTGCGCGCCTGCCTCTGCCTGGCCGGCGCCCTGCTGCTCGCGCCCGGCGCGGGCGCCGCCACCTTCGGCCAGGTAATCGGGTCGGTCAAGCCCTCGGTGGTCGGGATCGGCACCTTACAGCCCACGCGCAGCCCGGCGATTGTGTTCGTGGCCACCGGCTTCGTCACCGGCGACGGCCTGAGCGTGATCACCAATGCGCACGGCATTGCCGACACGCTCGACAGCGAGCGCAACGAAACCCTGGGCATCGTCATCGCCAGGGGCGACAAGGTCGATTTCCGGCCGGCCAGACTGGCCGGGCTCGACCGCCTGCACGACCTGGCCCACCTGCGCCTGTCCGGCGCGCCCATGCCGGCCCTGCGCCTGGGCGACGGCAGCGCGGTGGAGGAAGGCCAGGCGCTGGCGTTTACCGGCTTTCCTCTCGGCATGGTGCTGGGCCTGCATCCGGTGACCCACCGGGCCATGCTGTCGGCCATCACGCCGCTGGTGATGCCGTCGATCAGTGCGCGCAAGCTCGACGCGCGTGCCATTACACAACTTGCGCGCGCGCCCTCGCCCATCTACCAGCTTGACGGCACGGCTTTCCCGGGCAACAGCGGCAGCCCGGTCTACGATCCCGAGACCGGCCAGGTGCTGGCGGTGCTGAACATGGTGTTCGTCAAGGGCTTGAAGGAAAACGCGATCACCAACCCGAGCGGCATCAGCTATGCCATCCCGGTGGTTCACGTGCGCGCGCTGCTGGAGAAAACAACAACGCAAACAACACCGCAAACAACACCGTGAGGAAAGAAAAGCGCGTCCGCCCTTTCGCTTGAAAAACTTCATGATAAAATAGAAACTCTTGTAATTAAAATTGCATCAAAGTAATTCAATACGGTCCGCATAAAGGAAAATCAGGTGAATATGTTCAAATCGCATACGATGAAATGGCTGGGCTGCAGCGCGCTGGCCCTGTCGGCCCTGCTGCTGGGCGGCTGCGCCTCCCCGGTCTCGACCGTGGTACCGGATCCGATGCCGGCCAGCGCCCATGAATACCTGATCGGCCCTGGCGACACCGTCAATATCGTGGTGTGGCGCAATCCGGAAGTGTCGACCTCGGTGCCGGTGCGTCCGGACGGCAAGATCACCACCCCGCTGGTGGAAGACTTGCAGGCCAGCGGCAAAACCTCGACCACCCTGGCGCGCGATATCGAAAAAGCGCTGGAAAAATACATCCAGCAACCGGTGGTGACGGTCATCGTCACCAGTTTCGTGGGCAATTACAGCGAGCAGATCCGCGTCATCGGCCAGGCTGCCCGTCCGCAAGCGCTCGCTTACCGGCGCGACATGTCGCTGATGGACGTGCTGATCGCGGTCGGCGGGGTCACCGAGTTCGCGTCGGGCAATAAAGCCATCGTGATCCGCAAGGTCGACGGCAAGCCGGAAAAGCTGGCCGTGCGCTTGAACGACCTGATCAAGCAGGGCGATATTTCGGCAAATATCTACATGCGCCCGGGCGATGTGCTGGTGATTCCGGAAAGCTTCTTCTAAAGGCGGTCGACAGACGGCCCAAGTCGTGGAATACTTGCGCAAAAGACAGGATGTCGGGTTTTTTTACAGGCTGGACCGCCTGGCAGCGCTGCCTCTGGCATAAGCGGCCGCCAAGCCCTTGATACGCATCAGTTTTTCGTGCTGGGGCGCGATAGTGGTATAAAATTTGCTTTATCTCTGTATCGTGCACGGCTGGCCGGGCATCGCATGCCGCGCATCGCATGCCGGGCATCGCATGCGGGCATCGCCTGACGATGCCGTTCAATTCGAGGAAACTGACGTGACTATCAATGATCAACCGGACCGCGCCAGCGGCGAACCAGTAGCGCCGCCAGCGCCTTTGCCGGCGTCGGGCAACGCGCGGCGCCGCTTTACGCGCGCCGGCCTGGGCGCGTCCGGGGTCCTGATGACCTTGGCCAGCCAGCCCGGCATGGCCGCGACCGTCTGCGCCTCGCCGTCCGGCTCGCTGTCGAACGGCTTGCAATCGAGCCACCGGCCCGACACGCCCCTCACGTGCGGCGGCAATTCGCCGGGCTTTTACGCCAACAACCCGTCCGGCTGGCCGTCGAACCCGGCGCCGACACGCAAATTCAAGGAAATTTTCCCGGTCAACGCCAGCCAGGCCGCGCTGGGCGAACTGACCCTGATCGAGGTGTTCAAGACCAACGGCAATCCCCACGGCGGCAAGGGCGGCAACGGTCCGTTCAAGAGCGTCGACCTCGACCCGCACAATATGGCCAGCCATGTGCTCGCCGCTTACCTGAACATCCAGACCAAGCGCTCGACCGTCCTGACCGAAACCCAGCTGCGCGCCATCTGGCACGAATACCAGTTCAACGGCGGTGGCAAGCTGGGCTATTACTCGCCGACGGCCGGCGTCAAATGGTATGGCGCCGACATCGTCGCTTACCTGAAAACCACCTTCCATCGGTAGCCTGCACGGCGCCGGCGTCTTGCGCGCCCGCCTTTCCGAGATCATGCCGCACCTTCCCTCCTGGCACATCGTTCCGGGCCAGCGCCTGCAATACCGTCAATGGGACCAGGAAGCGGTCCTCTTTAACGACCTCAGCGGCGACACCCACCTGCTCGACGCCGATGCGCTGGCGCTGCTGCTGGCCGTCCAGGCGGGCGCGTCCGACCTGGCGGCGCTGCGCACGGCGCTGCGTGCGGACGATGACCCGGAATCGGAAGACGAGGCCGATGCCGCGCTGCAAGCGCTGATCGAGCAACTGGCGTCCATTTCCCTGATCGAACAGCGCCCATGAGCACCGTCAGCGCGCTCGGCCGCGCCGAACTGGGCCGCCGCCTGCGCGAGGGCAGCATCGACCTGCAGACCGGCGCTTTTGTGACGCGCATCCACAGCCCGTTCGCCAGCGTGGCCGATGGCTTGCACTTGCTGTACGCCGACTATCCCCTGCTGGAAAACAATGGCTTTGCCGACTTCCACGTCGACATCGCGCCGCCGCCCTCGCTGCGCCGCTGGTACAGGCCGCTGGCGCGCTTCGTCTACGATGGCATGGTGCCGTTCCTGCCGCTGCCGGCCGCGCAGGCCTTCCCGATGTTCGAATGGGGCATGAACTGGTGCGTGTCGAGCCGCGCGCACGGTTATCTGATCGTGCATGCGGCCGTGGTCGAGAAGAACGGGCGCGCCGCCATCCTGCCGGCCCCGCCCGGTTCAGGCAAGAGTACCCTGTGCGCGGCCCTGGTCAGCCGCGGCTGGCGCCTGCTGTCGGACGAACTGGCGCTGGTGCGTCCCGAAGACGGCTTGCTGGCGCCGCTGCCGCGCCCGATCAGCCTCAAGAACGCGTCGATCGAGGTGATGCGGCGCTACCAGCCGGACGCGGTGATCAGCAACCCCGTGCCGGATACCACCAAGGGCACGGTGGCGCACCTGAAGGCGCCGGCCGAGAGCATCGCGCGCGCCGGGGAACTGGCGCGCCCGGGCTGGATCGTGTTTCCCAAATACGCGGCGGGCGCGGCCACGACGGTGCAGGACGTACCGGCCGCGCGCGCCTTCATGCGCGTGGCCGAGAACGGTTTTAATTACAGCGTGCTGGGCGCGCGCGGCTTCGCCACCCTGGCCGGCCTGATCGACAACACACGCAGCATCGATTTTACGTACAGCTCGCTGGACGAGGCGATTGCCGTGTTCGAGCAGTTGGCAACGACCGCATGACGCAGCCCGCCGTAAGCCGGGGCGCCGGACCCCGGGGCGCCGGACCCCGGGACGCCGGACCCCGGAGCGCCGGACCCCGGGGCGCCGTACCGCTGCTCCTGCAACTGCTGCGCGAGCCCGCGCGCGCCGCCAGCCTCTCCCTGCCCGACTGGGACCTGCTGCTGCGCCAGGCGGCGGCGGCGCGGCTGGAAGCGAGCCTGCACGGTT
This sequence comes from Telluria sp., assembly GCA_036386755.1. Taxonomy (GTDB): domain Bacteria; phylum Pseudomonadota; class Gammaproteobacteria; order Burkholderiales; family Burkholderiaceae_D; genus Telluria_A. The sequence goes on along the minus strand of DASVVC010000103.1, from coordinate 129,285 downwards.
TGCTGGACGAACACGGCCTGGCCGGCACGATTCCGGCCCCCGCACGCCGCCACCTGGACTGGGCCGGCGTGCACGCCGAACGCCACGCGCGCGCGGTGCGCTTCGAAGTGGCGCAGATCGGCGCGGCGCTGGCCGCCAGCGGGGCCAACGGGGCCAACGGGACACCGCTGCTCCTGCTCAAGGGCGCCGCCTACGCCATGGCGCAGTTGCCGGCCGGGCGCGGGCGGCTGTTTTCGGACATCGATATCCTGGTGCCCAAGGACCAGCTGGCCCAGGTCGAAGCGGCGCTGATGCTGCACGGCTGGGCCACGGTGGCGCAGGATGCCTACGACCAGCGCTATTACCGCACCTGGATGCACGAATTGCCGCCGATGAAGCATGCGCGGCGCGCCAGCGTGATCGATGTGCACCACGCGATCCTGCCGGAAACAGCGCGCCTGCGCCCGGACCCGGCCAAGCTGCGCGCCGCCGCCGTGACCCTGCCGCCCGCGCCGGGCCAACCAGTCGGCCAGCCCCCGCTGCAGGTGCTGGCCCCGGCCGACATGGTGCTGCACAGCGCCGTGCACCTGTTCTACGACGGCGAATTCGACCATGGCCTGCGCGACCTGCTCGACCTGCACCGCCTGCTGACCCGCTTCGGCGCCACGCCCGGCTTCTGGGACGGCCTGGGCGCGCGCGCCGCCGAACTGGAACTGGGCCGGCCGCTGTTCTACGCGCTGCGCTACTGCGCGCGCCTGCTGCACACGGCCGTGCCCGACGCGGTCCAGGCCGCCGTGCGCGCGGCCGGCCCCGGGGCGGCGCTGCTGGCCCTGATGGACGCGCTGTTCCTGCGCGCCCTGCTGCCGAATCACCGCAGCTGCGCCGACCGCTTCAGCGCCGGCGCGCGCTTTTTGCTGTATATCCGAGGCAACTGGCTGCGCATGCCACCGATGTTATTAACCCGACATCTGTTTCACAAGGCTTTTATTTCTCCTAGTAAAGATTAATCGGCGCCCGCGCTGTCGGTTTTCCTTACACCACCTCATGCACATGCCATGAAATCGGTGGTAACTCCTTGATTTAAAACAAAGCTCCTGCGCTGGCACGAGTCCTGCTTATGTAGAGCCACGCAGGATCAACAAACAAATACCGGGAGAACCACTTATGAAATTTACAAAATACATCGCCGCCGCCGCCGTCTCGGCCGCTTTCATCGCAGCGCCTGCATCGGCCGCCACCATGGGCATGGCTGACCTGGCCATTACCGGCCTGATCATCCTGAACGCGAACAACGCGCCAGTGACCAACGGCATCGTGATCCAGAACGAAAACCGTACCGGCACCGCCAATTCGAACTTCAACAATGCCGAAGGCATGGGCCAGGGTTCGGGCAACATCTTCAGCACCACGATCGGCGGCACCGTCGACGTCAAAAACCGTTGCGCAGGTCCTTCGTGCGGCGCGGCTATGCCAGCTGGTAACTATCCAGGCGGCGTGGAAAACAATTTCACGGCGCACATCGCTGCACCGAACGGCAACTACGCCCTGGGCGACATGTACATCGCCGGCACCGCGCTGGGCGTGACCGGCGCCAACGGCCTGACCCGTGCCGATTCGTCCGTGATGACGAACGGTAACGCCGGCAGCGCCAACGCGACCATCGCCAACTCGGCCACCTCGATCACGACCTTCACCGTCGGCAATACGCTGCAAGCGAAATTTGCACTGGGCTACAACGCCTACGTGGCAGCCTTCGTCGATGCGGCCCTCGGCGTCAACGGTTCCTCGCTGGCCACCATCAGCTGGGCGCTGTCGCTGCAGGAAGTGATCGGCAATGTGTCGACCACGATCATGAACTGGAGCCCGTCCGAGATCAACAACGGCGTGACCTCGAGCGATCCATCGCAAAATTCGATCCAGGAAACGTCGGGCACCACCCTGTCGAACCTGGTCACCCTGACCGGCGGCCGTACCTACAAGCTGACCATCAACCAGGCATCGAACTCGATCGCTTCCGAAGTGCGTGCCGTGCCTGAACCAGGCAGCATGGTTTTGGTTGGCCTGGGCCTGCTGGCCCTGGGCGCCGCTTCGCGCCGCAAGGCCAAGGCCGTCAAGTAATATCCATGCGCGCAGCGGCTCTTTGGGCCGGTGCGCGCAGTGTGTCGATGAACGACCCGAGCGTCCCCGGCGCCCGGGTCGTTTGCATTTCTGCAGGCATTTTTAAGCGATAATGCATAAATGGCCTACACCCAGAGCGAGCATCCGAGCAATAACATTACCGGTCGCGCCACCGATGTGCGCGGCCAGGTACGTCCTCCCAGCGTGCGCGCCGTCATCAAGCTGGTGCGCGCGGCGCGCAAGAACGGCACGCCGCTGTACCCGTTCTCCACGGGCCTGAACTTCGGTTACGGCGGCAAGTCGCCCACCGCGGCCGGCAGCCTGCTGGTCGACCTGGGCGCCTTGAATTCGATCCGCATGACGGTCGACAAGCACAACGGCCGGGTGCTGCCGGTGGCCGTGATCGGCCCTGGCGTCACGCAAGGCATGCTGTACGACTTCCTGGAAGAACACCATCCGAACCTGACCTTCAACGTCACCGGCTCGGCGCGGGCGACGAGCATCATCGGCAATGCGCTCGACCGCGGGGTCGGCTATTTTGGCCCGCGCAAGGAAGACCTGTTCGGGCTGGCCGTGGTGTGCGGCAACGGCAAGCTGCTGCGCACGGGTTTCCGGCGCCTGAAGCGCTCGCCGCTGGGCACCAGCAATCCCTACGGCCTGGGGCCGATGATCGATGGACTTTTTTTCCAGAGTAATTTCGGCATCGTGGTCAGCGCCTGTTTCCGTCTGGTGCCCAAGCGCCCCAAGCAGGTGGCGCTGTCGCTGTCGCTGCGGCGCGAAGAAGATTTGCCGGCCTTTATCGACGAGCTGGCCAACTGCAAGCGCGAAGGCTTGATCGAATCGGTCACCCACATCGCCAACCGCGCGCGCACCCATGCCACCTTGGCTTTCGGCGTGACGCGCTACCTGGAACAGCAATGCGGCTATACGCCCGAGCGCGCCTTTGGCGAAGCCGAAAGCGTGATGGACCTGATCGCGCCGGGCGAATGGGCCAGCCTGGGCGCCATTACCGGTACCAAAGCGCAGGTCAAGGCCAACCTGGCCGAGATCCGGCGCCGCATGAAGGGGCTGGCGCGGGTGCGCCCGATCACGCACCAGTTGCTGGACACCGCCTACGCGGTGGCGCACCGGCTGCGCTTCATTCCGGCGGCGCGCGCCAATGCCGCCGCGATCTCGGCCATCCGGCCCCTGCATACCCTGGCGCTGGGGGTGCCGACGGACGCGGCGATCGATAATTTATTGTGGAAATTCGGCCGCACCGACCTCGGCGCGGCCCAGCTCGACCAATCGAATTGCGGCTTGCTGTTCATTAATCCAGCCTTGCCGCTGGACGGCGCCTTCGTGGACCATTTCATCGACGAGATGAAAAAAACGGCGGCGCGCTATTACCACGACACCTTGTACATCACCATCAATATCGAAACCCCGACCTCGCTGGTGGCGGTGATCAACCTGCTGTTCGACCGCAGCAACCTGGAAGGGGTCAAGCGCGCCCACTACTGCGCCGACCGCCTGCTCGACAAGATCCACGAAATGGGGCTGGAAGTGTACCGCGCGCGCGCCGACATGATGGCCGCGATCGTGCGGCGCGATCCGCATTACTGGGCCGTCATCCACTCGCTCAAGACCCGGCTCGACCCGGACGGCATCATCGCGCCGGGGCGCTACGACACCCAGCCGGCTGTCCCGAAAAGCTAGCCGAGCCTGATCAGGCGGTTGGCGATGCCTTCTTCCTCGCGCTGCGAGAAAAAATACGGATACAGGGAGCGTTCGGTGCCGGGATGGCTGCTGGTGCCGCCCAGGCGCGCGATCTGCTGCGCCATGTGCTCGACGCTGAGCCACATCAGGTAGGCCGGCGCGTCGACCCGGGTATTGTGGCGCAGCTCGGCCTGGTCCTGGAAGTCGAGCATGGTCTGGTAAAAGCGCCGGTGGCGCGGATTGACTTCGATCAGCACGTCGGTGCGGCCGTGGATGTAGCGCGCGTAAATGAACAGCACGTGGAACAGCGCCGCCAGCGCCATCTTCGATTTCACCTGCGGGTCGAACGCCAGCTTGGTGATTTCGCACAGTCTGGCGCCGCGCGCGCGGTAGGCGTCGACGTGGTCGTGGAAGATCTCGTCGGCCAGGATGCCGCGCTCGGAATCGAGCCCCAGGGTCACGGTGCCGATCACGCTGCCCTTGTCCGAGGCCGACAGGGTGATCCGGTTCGGGTCCTTTTCCATGCGGGCCACGTTGTAGCCGCGCATGGCGTACATTTTGCTGATCAACAGGCTGGCCGAATTGCGGCCTGCGTCGGTATCGGCCAGGCGGATGCCGAAGGTGCGGTCGTTATCGGTGAAGTTGCCGATCAGCAGGCTGCCATCCTCCGCCTGTTCCTGCTCCTCGCCGCCGACCACGTGGGACGACTCGAGATGGGCCTGCTCCTTGTCCATCGCTTCCACTGCATGGTGCCCTGCATTCATGTGAAAACTCCTCGCGCTGGCCGTCCCGGCACTGCCGGGCGACCGGTTTATAGTTGTTTGAGCAAACCCCGCGCTTCTTCCACTTGCGGAAATTGCTTGTGTTTCTCCAGCAAAATATCGAGTTCCTTGCGCGCCGCCGCATTCTCCTTGGCCTTGATCAAGGCCTTGGCCAGGTGCAGGCGGATGTCGGGCACACCCGGCAACTTGGCGCTGGCCTCGCGCAGCAGCGCCAGGCCGCGCGCCAGGTCGCCCTGCTGCACCAGGAGCCAGCCCAGGGTATCCATGACCGCCGCGTTGCCCGGCAAGGCCTTGTAGGCCGCTTCGGCGGTCGGCAGCGCGCGCGCGTCGCCGGCCAGCTGGTAGGCCACGGCCAGGTTGTTGAGCGCGCTCGGATAGCCGGGCGACTTCTTCAGTATGGCTTCAAATTCGGCAATTGCTAATTGATATTTTTTATTGGAAATATACTGCTCTCCCAGGTAACCCGGCACCTTGACGTCGTCCGGATGGGCCGCGCGCCATTGCTGCACCCTGGCCTCGGCTTCCTTGCTCTTGCCGCCGATGCGCAAGGCTTCGTAGAGCTTGATCAGCAGCTCGGCATTGTTACCCAAAGAAAACGCTTTATCGTACATGGGAATGGCGGCCGCGATATTGCTTTGGACCAACAGCACATCGGCTTCGGCCACATAGCCGACCGGCAGCTTGGGATGCTGCTTTTGCATGGCGCGCGCCACGCCGAGCGCATCGTTGAACTGTTTCTGGCGCAGGTGGGCCGACGCCAGCGCCAGCTGGGCGTCGAGATAATCGCTCTGCAAGGTCAGGGCGCGCTTGAGGGAAGCGCTGGCCGAGGGCAGGTTGTCCATCGCGGCGTGCGCCGTGCCGAGCCGGAAATGCGCTTCGGCCGATTGCGGCGCGGCCACGGTCAGCTTGGTGAAGGTTTCCATGGCGCTGCCATTGTCGCCGGTGGCGACCTGGAGCTGGCCCAGCAGGTCGAGCACGGCCGGGTTGTCGGGATTGGCCACCAGCAGCTTGCGCACCAGGCTCAGGGCCTTGGCGGCCTCGCCCATGCGCACGTAATGGTTGGCCAGCACGATGGCCGGGCCGACCGCGGCCGGGTCGACCGCGTTGGCGCGTTCCAGCAGGGTGCCCGCTTCGGGCAGGCGGCGCTGGGCCACGGCCATGGCGCCGAGCGCGGTCAGCGCCTCGACGCTGTTGGGGTACTTGGCCAGGAAGCCTTCGTAGCGCTGGCGCGTGGCGTCCAGGTTTTTGGCCTGCATGTCCAGGCGCGCCAGGTTGTCGAGCGCCGGGAAGAAATCCGGATGCAGGCTGAGCGCTTTTTCGAAAGCGGCGCGCGCGCCCGCCTGGTCCTTCTTGCCCAGCAGGGCCAGGCCCTTCAGGTTCAGGATCATCGGGTCGCCCGGCGTGCGCGCTTCGAGCGGTGCGAGCGCGGCCAGGGCCTTGTCGAACTGGTTCAGGCGCAGCGCCGTCATGGCCAGGGTGGTGCCGGCGGTGCTGGTGGTCTGGTCGAGCGTGCTGGCCAGTTCCAGTTCGGAGAGGGCGCGCGCTTCCTCGCCCTGTTCCAGCTTGCTTAAACCGAGGGCGGTGCGCAGCTGCGCCTTTTTCGGGTCGAGCGCGCTGGCCCGCTCCAGCAGCTCGGTGGCCTTGCCGAACTCGCGGTTGTCGGTGTAGGCCTTGCCGGCAATGGCCAGCAACTGGGCATCTTGCGAAGCGGCCAGCACGGGCGCGAGCACCGCGATGGCGCCCTTGGGGTCGCCCGCGGCGATGCGGGTCGAGGCCAGCAGCTTGCGCGCGTAGTCGCTCTCGGGATGGGCTTCGTGGTATTTCTTCAGGTTCTGCTCGGCCTGCGGCAGCGATTTGAGCGTGAAATGTACGGCGCCGGCCAGCAGCACCGAGGGCATGTGCTCGGGCGCCACGCGCAGCACCTGCTGCAGCGATTCGAGCGCGGCCGCGTGCTTGCCCTGGGTAAAGTCGAGCATGGCCTGGGCGTAGGTGACCATCAGGTTCTTCGGCGCGCTTTTTTTGGCGGCCGCCAGCGCGGCGCCGGCTTCGTCGTAGCGCCGCTCGGCGATGAACAGGTAGGCCTTTTGCAGGTGGCCACCGGCGCTGCCGGGATCGAGCGCCAGCACCTGGTCGTAGGCGGCCAGCGCCTCGGCCGGCTTGCCGCGGGCGCGCTCGAAGTCGCCCTTGAACAGCCAGCTCTCCACGTCCTTGGGATTTTTCTCGACCGCCAGCGCCACATAACGCGCCGCGCCGGCCATGTCGTTATTGGCCATGGCGATATTGGCCAGGCCCATCAGTGCGACCGGGTAGCCGGGATCGAGCTTGAGGGCGCGTTCGAACGCTTCGGCCGCTTCGGCGCGCTTGCCGAGCTGGTAAAAGGCGGCGCCGCGCTGGCTGAGCACCTTGACGTTGGCCGTGTAGGCGCTGTCGGCGGTGGCGTCGATGACTTTCTGGTACTGGCCCTGGAACAATTGCGCCAGCAACAGTTCGGGCAAGGTGCGTTCGGGCGCCATGCCCAGTTCCATGGCCTTGCGCACTTCCTTCTCGGCCGAGACGGCGTCGCCCAGCTTGTTATAGGCTTGGCCCAGCGCCAGGCGCGCTTCGGCGTCCAGCGGATTCTTGGCGACCGCGTTCTTGAGCTGGATCAGGGCCGACACATGGTCGCCTTTTTGCTGGAACTGCTTCGCTTCGGCCAGCAGCGTGGCCGCGGTGTCGGTCTTGCCGCAGCCGCTTAATGCACCTAGCATAAGGAGGGTGGTGAGGGCGGCGGCGCCGGCCAGGGAGTGCGCTTGCGTTGACATGACGATCCTGTTGTACCATGGCGGTGGCGTGGTGGCGCCGCCCGCCGATTGCGAGTATGAAGCGCCGCCGGCAGGCCGCGCCGCCGGCCGCCGCCCGGCGCCACGCCGCGCCGCGGACAGGGGCGGCGGCAGCGGCGTTCAGCCGATCGACAGCAGGCGGTCGGCGATGCCGGCTTCCTCGCGCTTCGAGAAAAAATAGGGATAGAGCGACCGTTCGGTGCCCGCATCGTCGTGCACGCCGCCCAGGCGCTCGATCTCGGACCCCATGAAATCGAGGCTGAGCCAAAGCAAATGGGCAGGCGCATCAACGCGCGGATTGATCCGCACCCCGCTTTGGGTGCGAAAACCGAGCATGTGCTCATAATAACGCCGGTGACGCGGATTTATCTCGATAAACGCATCCGTGCACTGGTAAATATGGTGCGCGTAGATGTAAAGGATGTGAAACAGCGAGCCGAGCGCGAATTTGGAACGCACCGTGGGGTCGAAGGCCAGCTTGCTGATTTCGCACACCTTGGCGCCGCGGGCGCGGAATTCGTCGATGTGATCCTTGAATACTTCGTCGGCCAGGATGCCGACCGGGGAGTCGACCCCGAGCGTGACGGTGCCGATGACTTCGCCCTGGTCGAAGGCCGACAGGGTGATCTGGTTGGGATTGTCTTCAAGCCGATGGGTACCGGCATATCCGCGCCAGGCATACATCTTATTGATGAGCATGCTGGCGCGATTACGCCCCTCTTCGGTGTCGGCGACGCGAATCCCGAAGCTTCTTGTATTGATCGTCATCTCGGAGATGTTATCAGAATTGTCTTCCACAAAAACGCAATGACTGCCCAGATTACCGGTATCGGGCGCGGGAAAATTGAAACGAGTTGTTTCAACGTTATTGAAAAACTGATCCATCGACTATGATCCCGAAGATATTGTTCAATATGCAATTAAGTAACATATTGCTAACAAGGACTATCCTAACATCGGAAACAAGATGCAGGGAGACAATTAAAATTTTTTTTCGCAAATATGCAACAGGCGCACGGCAATCACGCTGCCGAGCTGTTGATGGTCGGAAATTTTTCCCTGTCTTGAACACCGGGCACCGCCATTTCTGTACAGGAATGACGGTGTCGGGTCGGCTTACAATTCCTTGGCCAGCGCCTTCGCCTCCTCCATCTGGACAAAATTCTTGCTGGCCATGACTTTCTCCAGTTCCCGCCTGGCGCCGGCCTTGTCGCCCGTCTTCGCCAGGCCGGCCGCCAGGTGGAAGCGGATGTCGGCCGCCTCAGGCGCCAGCGCGACCGCCTTTTGCAGCAGGGTCAGGCCGCGCTTGGCGTCGCCCTGCTCGACCAGCATCCAGCCCAGCGTATCGGTCACGGCCGCACTGCCGCCAGCCAGCTCGAAGGCTTTCTCGGCGGTCTTCAGCGCGCGCGGATCCTTTTCCTGCTGGTAAGCCCAAGCCAGGTTGTTCAGGGCCGCGGCATTGGCCGGCGCCTGCTTGAGCACCGCTTCGAGCCCGGCGATGGCGGCCTTGTAGCGCTTGGCGGCCAGGTCGTTCTCGGCCACGTACAGGGCCAGCGCCACGTCGTCCGGATGCTCGGCCGCGGCCTTGGCCAGGCGCGCTTCGGCGTCCTTGCCCTTGCCGGACTGGCGCATGGCCGCGTGCAGCTTGATCAGGTTGGCACTCGACGGCGCCAGCGCATAGGCTTTCTCGAACGCGGGCACGGCTTGCGCCGCCTTGCCTTGCGACAGGATGAGGTTGCCTTCCAGCTGGAAGCCGAGCGCTTCCTTGGGACGCTGCTTCTGGACCTGGCGCGCAATCGCCAGCGCGTCGTCGGCCTTGCCGGCGTTGGCGGCCAGCTCGGCCTGCGCCACCTGGGCGTCGACAAAATCGGGTTGCAGCGCCAGCGCCTTTTTCAGGTCTTCGGCGGTGGCGTTCAGGTTCTTCATCCGCACGTGCACCGTCGCCAGGCGGAAATGCGCCATCGCCGATTTCGGCGCCACGGCAACCAGCTTGCCGTAGGTGTCCAGCGCGCCCGGCAAGTCGCCGTTGGCCAGTTGCGCCTGGCCCAGCAGGTCGAGCAGGTCGAGGTTTTTCGGATTGGCGACCTGGAACTTGCGCGCCAGGGTCAAGGCCTTGTCCTTCTGGCCGAGCGAGAGGTAATGCGCGCCCAGGGTGCGCGCCGGGCCGATGGCGTCGGGGTTTTCGCTGCTGGCCTTTTCCAGCCACTGGTTCGCTTCCTCGTTGCGTCCCTGCGCCAGGGCCAGCTTGGCCAGGGCGTAGTAGGCTTCGACGTTTTTCTTGTCCTTTTCCAGGAAGCTGACCAGTTGCTGCTTGGCCAGCTCGGGCTTTTTCTCGCGCAGGGCGAGCTGGGCCAGGTTGGCGGCGGCCGGGAAATAATCGGGCTTCAGCGCCAGCGCCTTATCGAAACTGGCGCGCGCGTTGGCCGTGTCGTTCATGCCCAGGTACACGCCGCCCTTGAGGTTGTGCACCATCGGGTCCGCCGGCTGGGCCGCTTCGAGCGCCTTGGCCGCGGCCAGCGCCTTGTCGTAGCGCTTCAGGCGCAGCTCGGTCATCACCAGCAGCACCGCGGCCTTGGGCGACTTGGCGTCGAGCCTGGTCGACTGTTCCAGTTCGCTCACGGCGCGCGCATCGTCGCCGGTGGCCAGCTTGCCCAGCGCCAGCGAGGTGCGCAGCCCGGCCGCGTCCGGCGCCAGCGCGCTGGCCTGCTCGAAGTAGGCCGTGGCCTTGGCGTAGTCGTGCGCCTGCATGTAGACCTCGCCGGCCAGCGCCAGCAATTGCACGTCCTCCTTGGCCGAATCGAGCATCGGCGTCAACTGCGCCAGCGCTTCGGTGGTCTGGCCCATTTTGAGCAGGGTGCTGACCATCAGCTTGCGCGCGTAGCGGTGCTCGGGCATGGCGCCGAGGTATTTGCGCAGGTGCTGTTCGGCCTGCGGCATCGAGCCGAGCGCATGCTCGACCGCGCCGGCCATCAGCACGCTCGGCATGTGCTCGGGCGCGACCCGCAGGATTTTTTGCAGGGCGTCCTTGGCGGCGGCGTGCTTGCCCTGGGTGAAGTCGAGCAGCGCCTGGGCGTAGGACACCATCAGCGCGTTGGGGGTGATTTTGCGCGCCGCGTCGAGGTCGGCCCGGGCGGCGTCGAACTTGCCTTCGGCGATCTGGACAAAGGCGCGTTCCAGGTGCGCCGTGCGGTGGTTCGGCTTGAGCTTGATGACCTGGTCGTAGGCGGCCAGCGCCTGCGTGCCCTTGGCCTGGGCGCGCAGCAGGTCGCCCTTGAACATCCAGGCGCTGGCGTCGGACGGGTTGCTGGCGACGACCTGGTCGGCCAGGCGGTTGGCTTCGTCCAGGTCCTTGCGCGCCAGCGCCTGGCGTGCCGAGCCGATCAGCGCGCCCGCGTGGCCGGGTTTGGCGGCCAGGGCCTGGGCATAAAAATCGCCGGCCTGGCCGGCGTGTCCCAGGCCCGCATGGGCGTCGCCGCGCAGGGCCAGCATGTCGGCGTCCGGCGAGCCGCCGGCCGGGTAGCCGGCGCTCTCGTCAAGCGCTTTCTGGTATTGCTGCTGCATCATCAGGACCCGGGCCAGGGCGGGAACGGCCTTGTCCTTGGGGGCGCCCAGTTCGATCGCCTTGCGCAATTCCTTGTCGGCCGAGACGGCGTCGCCGGTGTCGAGATACAACAGGCCCAGGGTCAGGCGCGCGTCGGCATCCGACGGGTTTTTCACCAGCGCATTTTTCAGCTGGATCACGGCAGCCTTGCTGTCGCCTTTCTCGATGAACTGCCTGGCGTCGGCCACCAGCGACGCCGACGTTTCAGTCTTGCCGCAACCGCCGGCGGCGCCCAGCAATAATAGTGCGGACACCACGGCGGCGCCGGCGTGCGCCTTGGATCTGGTAACTGATCTGGTAACTGACATGACTTCCCTATCGTGTGCAACGTGAAATGATTGGCTGGACAACCCTGCGCCGGCCTGGGCGGCCGGTCTTTTGCGTTGCAATATTCTATATCGATTTCTCGGGGGCACGAGAAGAATAGGCGCCGGCGGCGCCGCCCCTTACGCCGGGTCGGCGCCAGCGAGGGTGTAGGGCACCAGCACGGTCTCGCCCGGGACGAAATCGCGGGTGTCGCGCGTGATCAGGACGCGCCCGGACAGGTTGGCGGTGGCCTGGATCACGGCGTCCGGCAGGCGCATGGCGTGCGCTTCGCGCACCCGTGACGCTTCCATCGCCAGCTGGTGGTTGATCGGCAGCAGTTCGAACTGGCCCAGGAAGGCTTCGACCAGCAGCCGTTCGGCCTCGTCGTCGCTAACCCCTTCCATGATTTCCATCCACGTCACCACGCTGATGGCCTTGTCGACGTAGTGATCGCAGGCCAGTTCCGCTTCCGGAACGCCGTTCAGATAGTCGATCAGGATATTGGTATCGAACAGCGCCTTTACCATTCGTCGCGCAACCTGTGCTGGTAGCTGACGCCATCTTCGGCAATCCGCTTTTTCCACAGGCCGAAGGCACTCGGCTGCGGCGGCGCGCGCCGCTCGGGTGCGACCGGCGCGGACCTGCCCGTTTCATCGGCAGTCATGCCGGGAACATGGGTGACCGCGGCGTCGTTCGGATTGCGGCCCATGTGGCGCCTCGAAAGTTGTTCAATGTTAAGTAGTGTATATCATCGTTTGCGCCCCGTCAGCAGGGCGCGCTGACGAGGTGGCTTATCCCGCACGCATAGGGAAAACGGAAATCAGTGTGCTGTGCCGAATAAGGCGTGAACTGAGGCGCATTATTGCCAGCAATCGCGGGAAATTCCAGTATTTACATGAAGAAAATTCGGCCCGTGTGAATGACAGGCGCCGATCTCGTCACTGGTATGGTTGTGCCGTTTGGATACATACAGCACCTTTCTCGCATGGTAACGTTCTGCCGTCGGAATTGATATCCTGCCGACAACTTTTCCGCCAATCCGCGCGGAAATGCCAGATCGATAAAAAATGACAACACCGGAGACCGAATGACTTCCTCGCATACCCTGTTCCTGCTCATGGCCGCCGCCCTTGCCGGCAGCGCCACCGCCCAGACCGATATCGCCAGTGCCCAGGCCCGCCCCGCCGCCGGCCAGCAGATCGGCAGCGTCGACGCGGTCCTGAGCGGCTTTGCCGCACAACACGCCAACGGCCGCACCTTGCAAGTGCAATCGGTCGGCGGCAACACCGTCGCGGCCCATATCCGCGACTACGCCGACAAGAACGGCACGGTATCGATCACCGGTACCGCGGTCGACACGCCCGATTCGGTGTTCGTGCTCAAGGGGAACAAAAAAGCCGTGTACGGCTACCTGCTCAAGTACGACACCCGCAAGGCCTACGAATACACCACCGACAGCGCCGGCAAGGTCTGGCTGACGGAAGTGCCGATCACCAAGATCGTGCCCGACTTCGACCCGGATTTCCGCGACAAGCGCACCCCGTCCATGCTGGCGCTGGCGGTCGCCCACCCGGCCTACAGCCCGATGGCGCTGCGCCAGGCGCGCCACATCGGCCCGTACCAGAATGAAGACGTGACCCAGCTGCAGAGCAAGCCGGGCAGCCCGTACGTGTTCTACCTCAACACCACGGCGGTAATGAGCGGCAGCACCCCCCTGAACGGCGTAACGAAAGAAAACATGTACCGCGCCTGGCAATCGATCGCCGACCAGTACTCGATGCTGAACCTGAACGTGACCACCAGCCGCGCCGTGTACGACGCCGCGCGCACGGCCAACGTGCTGCGCACCGGCATCATCAACTTCGTCAACGAAGACGGCCGCTCGTTCGCGCCGCTGCGCGCCTTCGGCACCACCGCCGCCGGCACCCTGTACCGCAATCCTTCCTCCGGTTTCGACTACGGCTACGGCATCGGCATGACCGGCGCCCATGAAATCGGGCACCAGATGGGCATGAACCACGACCGCGGCGGCAGCGGCGGCGAGTATTTCGAAGGCATCGCCGCCTACCAGTGGGCCCCGATCATGGGCAACTACTGGATGGGCGGCGGCTGGGCCAACCAGCTGTTTACCTGGAGCCGCGGCGAGTACACCACGGCCAGCAATTTCGAAGACGACCTGCGCATCATGAACGTGGACGAGTCGGTGCCGTACATGGCCGACGACATCCCGGACACGCGCGCGCTGACCTTGGGCACGGGCGGCGCCATCGATCCGACCCGCAACTTCGGCCAGATCGAACGCAACACCGATAGCGATACCTTCACCTTCACGACCACCGGCACGACCACCCTGAACCTGCGCATCGACCCGCTCGAATACCTGCGCATGCTCGACGTCGACGCCAGCATCGTCAACGCGGCGGGTGCGGTGGTGGCGCGCGGCAACCTGGCGGTCAACCGCTCGGCCCAGTTCACCAATCTGTCCTTGCCGGCCGGCAGCTACCGCCTGGTGGTACGCGGCGGCGCCGAGGGCACGCCGGCCAACGGCTTCTCGAATTATTCTTCGCTCGGTTACTACGCGATGAAGGGAACCCTGGCGGGCGCGGGCGGCTCCGGCTATCCGGTGCTGAGCAACGGCGTGGCGCTGAACGGCCAGGGCGCGGCGGCAGGCAGCTGGCAATATTTCACGATCGACGTACCGGCCGGCAAAACCCAGGTCGCGTTCGCGCTCAACGGCGCCAATGGCGACGCCGACATGTTCGTCAAACTGGGCGGCACCCCGACCACGGCCAGCTACAACTGCAAGTCGGACGGGCCGAGCAGCGTGGAAACCTGCACGGTGAACGCGCCGGCGGCGGGCCGCTACTATGTGGGTGTGTATGCGTATGCGGCGTATAACAGCTTGAGCGTCAAGGCGACTTACGCGCCGTAAGGATGGAACTGACTGCAGCGGTCGTCGTTGACAACAACCGCTGCAGCAGTCAACGCTTCTGCACCTTGAGGACAATTGGCTTGATACGAAGTTATCTGATCACAGTCAACTCTCCAGTTGGACCCGAATTTGATCGGGCCGCTGGAACATGCTAGATTGGGAGACCGTTCCAAGGTCAGGAAAATCATGCCCCAACTGAAAAAAAAACCCGCCTTGGTCAATGGCCCTGGACGGCGCAAACCATCAGTCGCCAGCGCACAACCCGCCCCCGCTGAAGAGCTGACCGTGGAACAGGTCGCGCTTTATAGCGCATTGACATCCGAGAACGGTTTTTCCATCGATGATGCCCGCCGACACTTTCTCGGAGAATCATCCACACCCGGATCCAAACGCACCCGTAGCTGAAACCTCCCGCTGTGGCTAAGTCCACGCAAGTTTCCAGTTTCATTCACGCCCGATTCGCGGCGAATAATCTGAGCGTGGCCCAGTTGATCGCCGATTTCGATCAATGGAAAGCCATGCCGGGACGCGATGCGGAGACTGCGGTATTCGGGCGCAACGGCTTGAACGCAGGTTCAACAATCCTTAGTCACGTGCACATGGTTCCCTTAGGAAGGGCGGAAGCCACTCGATGGAAGGAAAACTTTCGCAAAAAGCGAGGCAACAAAAGCGACCGTTATCTTTTCTACGTCGACGGTGGCCCGGCGTACGGGTTCCTCCTCCTTGCCATCATCGATGATCCGGGAGGGCATGCCGTTTGGCATAAGTCGAATGCGGATCTTCTCAAGAAATGGAACGACATGGCTGAACGATTCTACAATCAAGGCATTGTCCCTTAGTGCGCGATCGGCGCTAGCCGTCCTTGAACAGCGCCGAGACCGGGCAGTCGAACAGGCTGGCCAATCCTTCGAGCAGATCGATGCTCAGGGACTTGGTGCTGTTGTTGACCACGCGCGTGAGCTGGGAGTGGGAAATTTCCACGCCCATGGCCGTCAGGCGCTTCCACAATTCTGTGACGAAACGGATGTCGTGTTCAGCCATCAAAACCTGGACCCGGAGGACGGCTTTGCGCTGTGGCCCCTGAAGGGGCGTGCTGGATGTGGAATTTTTCAGTGTGTGCATGGGTTCGCCGTACCTCACTACGACAGGCGCCATCATACCCGTTTGCCGCTGACGCCGTTTTCATCTGTTGCAAAAAAACCCAACCAGCGCGATTTGTTTGCATCTTATGCAAATTATTTTCGATATTTGCTTGCTTTCCGATTTTGTGCATGTCAGAATGCATTCACTCGCTCAGCAAGAGCACCGACCGCAGCAACGACCACAGGGATTTATCGTGAAAACAACGACGCAACAACAGATGACGACGCAGCGCCCAGCGCGCGGCCTGTCGCTGCTTGCCTGCAGTCTGTTGGCGTCGTTGCGAGTCGCACTGCTGGCCGCGCTGCAAGGCGCCAGTGATGCAGCGCAGAAGCGCCTTGGCGCTCTCGCCGCCGCCGCGAATGATGCGCGCCGTCCGCTGCCAGCACCGTATTACCACCAACATCACCAGTGGCCCGCATTTTGTGGCGCGAATTGGGAACAAAAAAACAACATCCGAGGGGGTAACCCCTAGCCGCGGAGGCTTACCCCTCCCCGGCTGACCGCCAGGTCAAGCTCAAGGGCTCGGATGTTCCGCAAGGACTCCGGGCCCTTTTTGTTTTGGCCGACAGTTTTACCGCAGCACCGCAACAACCGTAGCAAATGCAGTCAAGCCCTTTCAGTTTGAGGCCGTCCCCGGACAACCCGGACCAGACGCAGTTCTTTCACAATTCGGACAGGTAATAAAACGGTTCCGCCTGTATCGGTATCGCACCCTCACGTGCGATACCAGTGCGGGTGGAACCGGCGCGGAAATAGCTCAATCGCAGAGCGCAGCCTTGACGGGCTGAGACAGGAAGTTCGAATCTTCCATTCCGCGCCATTCCACAAAGCGCTTTCAAACAGCGTATGGCCCCGCCAGGGGCAAGTCACGTCGAGAGGCTTTGTGGAATGGCCAATACAGCCTTGGGCGACGAGCAGCATTGGCGACTGCAGTGGACTGTAAATCCGCCGTCTCCGACATACGGGGTTCGAATCCCTGGTCGCCCACCATCATTTCATGTCCGGGTTTGCCGGGCATCCCCTTTTCCCCGATACGCTAACTGGTAAGCGGACGCACTGTTAATGCGTTGTAGGCCCAACCGGGTTATGCAGGTTCGACTCCTGCTTGGGGAGCCAGTTTCAATTGTGGATTAGCTCAGCTGGTAGAGCACTTGACTTTGACTCAAGTTGTCGCAGGTTCGAACCCTGCATCCACTGCCAGTTTGCCGCGCATGACCGCGCGGTTATTTTTTCAATGGTGACGTTAGCTCAGTTGGCAGAGCTTTGGATTGTGATTCCAAGGGCCGCCGCCGTAGCGACGGCCGATTCAAATCCGGTATGTCACCCCATTCTTTATTCTCACCTTATCAGACGTAAGAGCGCGACGCTACGAACGTCGAGGTCGCAAGTTCGATCCTTGCAGGTGGGTCCAATCAAGGCACGTGTCGCCCGCATGCGGCATTCCCATAGTTCCCGGATAGGGTTCGTGGCGAATGCCGTGCGCCGGTTCCGGATATCAGCCCGGCACGCGCAAGCCGTGGTGCTCCGACAGTGTGAGGCGCACTACCCCGGCAGGCAACCGGGACCTGCACCGCGCTCGTGGTGGAAATGGCAGACACACCAGACTTAGGATCTGGCGCCGCAAGGCATTGGGGGTTCGACGCCCTCCGAGCGCACCACCTACCCGGTTTGCTACGGCCTGCGCCGACGGCAACAAGTAAATTATTCAGGTTTTCAATGGTGACGTTAGCTCAGTTGGCAGAGCTTTGGATTGTGATTCCAAGGGCCACCGGTTCGAACCCGGTACGTCACCCCATTTCTTCGATTGCGCGCTGGTCGCCGCAATCGACCATTTTCACTATCTCAGTGGCGCAATTGGCAGCGCAGCGGTCTCCAAAACCGAAGGCTGAAGGTTCGACTCCTTCCTGGGATGCCATTTTTACGTGGGGTTGCCCGAGCGGTCCAAGGGCACAGTGCCCAAGGGCACGGCCCAAGGGCGTGTGCAAATCTGTGGTTCGCCGGTTCGAATCCGGCACCCTACTCCAATGCAGCGCCGGCGATATCGTCCGGGCGCCCCTCACGGTGGCCGGGAAATACGCGGTGCGCTGCGCCTTTATTCGTGCTTGCTGCTTTGCCTGCAAGGCGTATTATCACGTTTAGTACCTGTCCGGATTTTCATCTTCCCGCCAGCGCCACGGCGCCGGCCTTTTCTACTATTCCATTCAAACAGGCATCAGTAAAAGTGAAAATATGACTCCGCAAATCTTAGCACTCGACATCGCAGGAAATCCATTCGGATGGATCTCCGCCCAGGAAGCGATCCATTATTACGCCGTCGGCAAGGTGGCGTGGGAACTGGGCGACCGTGAATTTCTGTTTCGCGGCGGGGTGTCGAATGCGGGCGTGCTCTCGACCATGACGGTCAAGCCGATCATCTCGATTTCGGGCAGCGAGCGCATGACCAAAAAACTGCGCGTGGCGCTGCCGCTGGGGGACGACAACCAGCTGCTGTTCGCGCGCGACCGCCATACCTGCGCTTATTGCGGCAATGTGTTTGCGCGCCAGCACCTCTCGCGCGACCACGTCCTGGCGCGCACCCATGGCGGCAAGGATAGCTGGACCAACTGCGTCACCGCCTGCAAAGCATGCAACCAGGCCAAGGGCGCCACCATGGTGCACGATTTCCGTCCGCTGCTGTACGTGCCGTACGTACCCTGCCGTTTCGAGCACTTCATCCTGAGCGGC
Organism: Telluria sp.; assembly: GCA_036386755.1. GTDB lineage: Bacteria > Pseudomonadota > Gammaproteobacteria > Burkholderiales > Burkholderiaceae_D > Telluria_A. Next base: position 111,183 of record DASVVC010000103.1, on the reverse strand, counting down.
AGGAATGTGCTGGCCGACCAGCATGATTATCTCTCGGCCAAATTGCCGAAGCACTCGCGCATGCTGGCGTGAGCGCTCAAGCCGCTCAAGCCGCTCAAGCTTCAAGTATCGTAAAAGCGTCATCGCGCGGCTGGTAATCGAGCACGCTGCGGGTGCGCTCGATGCCCAGGCGCTTGTAGCGGTTGTCCGAGACCCCATGCACGACCGTAAAACCGGTCAGATCGGCATCGATGCAGCGCGCCAGCAGGTGCACCACGTCGCGCTCGCTGATGAACGCTGCCACGTCGCGCGCGCTGTGCTGTTCACCTGCATGAAACACAGCCACGTTGGCGATCCGCACGGCGACCGTGACCAGCGTGCCATCATCGGCGGACAGGGAAGCGAGCGCTTCGCCGAACGCCTTGCTTACGCCGTACATATTCTTGGGGCGCGGCGCCATGTTTTCCTGCACTTGCACGTCGAGCGGATAGCCTTCGACCGCCTGGGCGCTGCTGGCGAACACAACACGCCGGCAGCGCTGCGCCTTGGCCGCCAGGAACACGTTATAAGTCCCGATGATGTTCGTCGGCAGCAGTGACGTGTGGAAATCGGCGTCGGGCAAAGGGTCCGCCGCGAGGTGAAGCACGGTCTGCACCCCGGCGCAGGCACGCATGCAGGCGTCGAGATCGGTGATGTCCAGATGCACGGCCTCGCCGCCCATCCGCGCCAGCGCGGCGCTATCGAGATCACCCACGCGCAGGTCGTAGCGGCCGCGCAGCTCGCCCACGAAGGCCGTCCCGATGCGCCCGGCCGCGCCGGTGACGAGCACTTTGTGCGCGCTCATGCGCGCCCCGAACCGCGGTCGGCTCGATCGTTGCAGCAGTGCTTGTTCATCGTGTAGGGCGCTTGAGAAGAAAAAGCGATTATCCGAGTGACAAGGTGGCAAGGTCAAACGAGGAATCTTGCGCATATGAACAAGTATTTCTTGCTCAGGCCCGGCCCCGGTCAGGTTAATACCGTGTTGCAACACCGCAGGCCGGAATTCGGTGATACAGTCCTTTTTGATTCTGCCGTGCCTGCTGCATGCCGGATCACACCTTGTGCTCCTGAAACGCCGCCCACCCTCCCCACCAGGCAAGGCCCGTATGAACTTCGACACCAAATTCAAGGCCGCCGCCGCCGTTGTCATCCTCGTCATGTCCACCGTGGCCCTCATTCCCATGCTCGTCAACCGCCATGTGGCAGAGACCATGGGCGACCTGAAGGCGGCCGCGCGGCGCGAACACCTGTACCAGAGCCTGATCAGCATGCTGCGCGATGCCGAAACCGGACAGCGCGGTTTTATCGTCACCGGCAAGGAAGAATTTCTGCAGCCTTACTACGCCGGCACCAGCATGATTCCCTCGGTGTTGCTGGAACTAAAAACCGGAAACGCCAACCCGCAGGAATTGGGCAGCCTGAACAATATCGAAGAAATCACGCATGCCAAGCTGGCCAGCCTGAGCGACACCATCGCCCTGCGCCGCGACAGCGGCTTCGAGAAGGCCGCGCAAGTCATCTCCGCCGGCAAGGGCAAGTCGCAAATGGACTTGCTGCGCAGCCTGATCGGCGAAGAGTTGTCCGATTACACGCAGCGGCGTAACGAGCTCAGGGACGAGCTGATCATCACGTCCAACATCGCCGCCTATGCCGGGGTGGCGGCCACGCTCATCAATGTGGTGTTCCTGCTCGGCGTGCTGCTGGCCGCCCAGCGCGCGCTGATGCAGCGCCACCGCGCCGAAGAGCGCGCCAATGCGGTGTCCGACGAACTGCGCCGCACCGCCGCGCTGGCCACCTTGCGCAATACGCACCTGCAAAAGAGCGCGGCGCTGCTCCATTCGCTGGAACTGGCCGAGACGATGGAGGAAACCGCCGAGATCATCGGCGCCTATCTGCCGGCGCTGTTGCCGGCATTGTCCGGCAGCCTGTACCTGTACAACCATGCGCGCAACGTGCTCGAACGCAGCGCGCGCTGGGGCCCGGGCATTGATGAGCCGGACGTGCTGGCGCCGCTCGATTGCTGGGCCTTGCGGCGCGGCAGCGAGCATCTGGCATGCGGCCCCGGCGCGCTGGCATGCCGCCACGCGGGCGACAGCAGCAAGGAACTTGCGCGCCTGTGCGTGCCGCTGATCGCCCAGGGCGACGTGATCGGCTGCCTCACCGTGGCTGGCGATGCTCTCGGCGCGGAGCATGGCGCCGAACAAGGCGGCTGGATCGTGCAGCTGGCCGAGCAACTGGGCCTGGCGCTGAGCAACGTGCGCCTGCGCATCTCGTTACGGCGCCAGTCGATCGTCGATCCGCTCACCCAGCTCTACAACCGGCGCTACATGGACGAGGTGCTCAAGCGCGAACTGCTGCTGGCCGAACGCAAGCGCGGCGCGGTGACCGTCATCATGATCGACCTCGACCATTTCAAGCGGGTCAACGATACCTACGGCCACGACGGTGGCGACGCCCTGCTGGTGGCGGTGGCGGCGGCCCTGCGCGAGAACGTGCGCGCCTGCGACATCGCCTGCCGCCTGGGCGGCGAAGAAATGCTGATCGTGCTGCCCGAGTGCGGCCTGGACAACGGCCTGGCCCGCGCCGACGCGGTGCGCCTGGCGATTTCGGCGCTGCAAGTGCGCAGCAATGGACAAATGCTGACGGCCACCGCCTCGTTCGGCGTGGCCAGCTTTCCCGAGCACGGACGCACGACCGAGTCGCTGGTGCATGCGGCCGACCTGGCCTTGTACGAAGCCAAGCATGGCGGCAGGAATTGCGTGGTGGCGGCGCGTGCTAATGACGAGGCCGCTGCCGGGCTGTGATGGCGGCGGCCGCCGGCGTTTTTTGCTTGAGCCTGACGTAAGGTGAGGCTTTAGGATGCGGGCATGACCATCGATCGAAAAGGATCGCCCATGCCCCGGCTTTCATTGTTTTATCCTGCCACGCCATCTGCACGCGGTGCCACCGCATGAGCTGGCTCGACAAGTTGCTGCCGCCGCGCATCCGGCGCGACGGCGGCGCGCTGCGCCAGTCGATTCCGTCCGGATTGTGGATTCAATGTCCATCGTGCAAGGTGCCCCTGTACCGGGCGGCGCTGGAAGCGAGCCTGCACGTGTGCCCCAAGTGCGACCACCATCTGCGCATCCGGGCGCGGGCCCGGCTCGACGCCCTGCTTGACGCCGGCGGGCGCTACGAGATCGGCCAGGAGGTGCTGCCGGTCGACAGCCTCAAATTCAAGGACAACAAGCGCTACCCCGAGCGCCTGCGCGCCGCCACCGAGGCGAGCGGCGAAACCGACGCCATGGTGGTCATGGGCGGCGCCATCTTGTCGGTGCCGGTGGTGGCGGCCTGCTTCGAATTCGACTTCATGGGCGGCTCGATGGGCTCGGTGGTGGGGGAGCGCTTCGTGCGCGGCGCGCAGGCGGCCATCGACCAGCAAGTGCCGTTCATCTGCTTTACCGCCAGTGGCGGGGCGCGCATGCAGGAAGGATTGATGTCCCTGCTGCAGATGGCCAAGACCACTGCCATGCTGACCCGGCTGGCGGAAAAGAAACTGCCCTTCATTTCCGTGCTGACCGATCCGACCTCGGGCGGCGTGTCGGCCTCGTTCTGTTTCCTGGGCGACGTGGTGATCGCCGAGCCGAAGGCGCTGATTGCCTTCACCGGCGCCAGGGTGATCAAGAGCACCCTGGGCGTGACCTTGCCCGATGGCTATCAACGTCCGGAATTCCTGCTCGAACGCGGTGCCATCGACATGATTGTCGACCGCAGGCAGATGCGGGCCGAACTGGCGTCGCTGCTGGCGCTGCTGTTGAAACTTCCCAGGGATGCCGTGGGCTGAGTGGCGCGCGCAGTTAGCGTACAATTTCCTTTGCGCAAAGATGTTTATTGCACAAGCGTCTTAGTGAAAATGGAGTAGCGATCATGCGGTTCTGGACTTTACTTGTGGCCACGCTGTTGCCGTTGCCTGGAATGACAACTTGCAGCCGGTGCTGCTGAAAGTCGGCGAGCTCGCCAGCCGGGCTGGCGTGACGGTGCGCGCGCTGCATCATTACGACCGCATCGGCCTGCTCAAGCCATCGGCGCGCGCCGCTTCCGGCTACCGCCTGTACAACCGGGCCGATGTGGCCACTGTTCACGATGGAGGCTGACGTTATGGCCTCGATTTCATCCCCCAAACGTCTTCCGTATAAACAACTTTACTCATCACTCACTATGACAAGCAATAAATTCCTCCAATGCCTGGCGCTCGGCGCCATGTCGATATCTGGCGCGGCGCATGCCGACCGGACTGTGAAAAACAGCGCCGAGTGGGCCACGGCGGTGGCCGACGTACGCCCCGGAGAGACGCTGCTGCTGACCGGCCAGTCGGGCGATTACGCCGGCGCGCTGACGCTCAAGGGCAAGGGCGACGCCGCCCTCGGCCCGATCACTATACGCAGCGCGCAGCCGTCCCTGGTGCTCAAGGCGCTGGTCATCGACGGCAGTGCCAATGTCGTGGTGCGGGATCTTCAGTTTGCCTCGTCCACCCATTCCGCGCTGATCAAGATCAAGGGCTCCAGCAAGGTCAGCATCAGCGGGAATGTGTTCAGTCATTCCGGCGTGCAGATTAAACAGAAATCGGTGGAGTTTTCCACCGAGGGCGACAGCCATGACAATGAGATTTCCTACAATCGCTTCCAGGATTTCGACCGTTCCTCCGACAGCAAGGTAAAACCCGCCGCTGGCGCCGATTCCAGCGGCAATCCGGTGCCCGCCAGCTTCATCCAGACCGCGTCGGCGCTGGCTACCCATATCCACCATAACCATTTTAAAAACATTCGCCCGTTTATCCAGAATCACGCGGTTGCGGGAGATTCCGGCCGGGAAGCGATCGCACTCGGTACCGCTAGCACGCAGCAGATTGCAGCGGGAACGATGATCGAAGCGAATCTGTTCGAGGATTGCGACGGCGAAGACGAAATCATTTCGGTAAAGACGTCGAAAAACCAGATTCGTTACAACACCTTCAAGAATTCCTACGGCAGCCTGAGTTTGCGCCAGGGTCAGGGCAGCAAGGTCTACAGCAATTACTTCATCGGGGACGGGGCCGGCAAGGTGCCTGACGATCCCAACTACCAGACCGGTGGCGTGCGCGCGTACGGAGCGAACCACTACATCTATAACAATGTTTTTTACGGCCTGACCGGCACCAACGGGCGCAAGCCCATCGTTCTCGATGCCGGCGACATCACTGCCGCCGACGCGGATGCAGTATCGGACAAGCACCGGGCGGCGACCAAAATCAACGTTGTGTTTAATACGCTTATCAATAACGCCGAAGGCATCAGCGTCGAACCGAGTGACGGAAAATATGGCATTGCCGCGCAAGGCAATGTGATCGCCAATAATCTCGTCGAAGGCAAACTTGGCACCTTGAGCAACGATCGGGGAGCGAACACGGTCGCGGCAAACAACATCGCCTCCCCTGCCGCCAGTGCCAGCCTGGGAACCTCGAGCCGTCCCATCCCCAACCAGGCCTGGACAAGGGCGGAAGTCGATGAGATCAGCGCGTCGATGGTGCCGGTGACGAAAAACGGCTATGCATTGCAGGCGCCGGGCAGTGGCAGCCATGCGTATGGCTATGCCAATGCGGCGTACCCCAACATCAAGCTCGATATCGACGGCCAGGCGCGAAATAGTGAGGTGATCGGCGCCGACGATTATTCAAGCGGCGTTGCCGAGTATCGCAACAAGCCGCTCACGGCCGCGGACGTGGGACCGGCGGCAAGGCGGTAGGATGCGGGATGCATTGCTGCGGATAAGCGCCCCGGCTTGCCGGGAGTGGCCGTTTTATGCGGCCGAGGCCAGGGCCGGCCGTCCACGATTGCGCGACGTTCCTCATCGGAAAGATATCCATGCGATTCTTTAAATTATGTATCCTCATCGCCGCCACGCTTTTATCGTTCTTCGGATTTATTTGGCCGTTATTTCTTTTGATCGGAGCAGCAGAGTCCTCGTATCAAGCAGGAGCCCGCGCTCCTGCCGTTGCTCACGCAACAGCGAACTTCGTGCTTTCTTGCGCGGCGTGGGTGGTTTATTTCCGGATGAGCAATGCATGGGTAGCAGGCAAGGTGCTGTCGCCACGTTGGCCGCTGGCCGGATTGGTGCTCGGAATCGGTTCGCTTCATTGGTGGAGCGTGCGCTCACTACAGACGGGAATACTGCTGTACACGGGCATTCTCGTGCTGCCCGCCATCGCATTGGCGTGCTGGGTATCGGTATTTCATTTGTGGAAGTACCGCCATCGCGATCGGCCGCCGCCGGGCAATTGACGCACGCCAAGTATCATCATGTAATGCCGGCAAGGCAGGCACTGGCAAAGTAGCAACCGTCGCTTACGCTTGCGGAAGCTAAGTGATTGATTGCTTAAAGAAATCTGGTGCGGCTGGCGGGGATCGAACCCACGACCCTTGGCTTCGGAGGCCAATACTCTATCCACTGAGCTACAGCCGCGCTGAGGAAAGTCGAACGTGAAGCGAAGGATACCGTTTTTTCTGACCCCGCGTCCATGGAAAGTGTCGCGTTACCGGGAATTTGCGTTCCATAAGAGGTGCTTTAAGTCTATAATCGCGGGTTTGGCGAGTATTTGCACGTTCATCCTGCGAACACGACCGGCCGGCAGCTTTTTGAAAATTGTACTAAGGACATCATGAGCGACGCACACAACGAACACGAATCCGCGATCCGGACACCCAAGCAGCTCGTCGCTGCGGTTGCCGGCTTCTTCCTGGTTACTGTCATCGGCATCATTCTGCTCGTGACGTACGTGACGACGACGAGAACCACTGGTGCCGGCACCGACAGCCAGAAGGCCGAAGCAGTCGCCGCGCGCCTGCGTCCGCTGGCCGACGAAGGCTTTACGCTCAAGGATGCCAACGCACCGAAGATTTTCCTCGCTGGCGACGCCGTGTACACGGCTAACTGCGCAGCCTGCCACGCAACCGGCGCCGCCGGCGCACCGAAAATCGGCGATGCCGGCGCCTGGGGCACCCGTATCGCTCAAGGCTACGATACGCTGGTCAAGCACGCAATCGAAGGTATCCGCGCGATGCCTGCCCGTGGCGGCAATCCGGATCTGGATGATGTCGAAGTAGCGCGTGCAGTCGTGCACATGGCTAACCAGAGCGGCGCCAAGTTCAAGGAACCGGCCGCTCCAGCAGCCGGCGCCGCACCGGCAGCAGCGCCTGCCGAAGCAGCAGCACCGGCGCCAGCCGAAGCAGCCGCACCAGCACCTGCTGCTGCGCCAGCGGCAGCAGCACCGGCCGAAGCGCCGAAGCTGGCCGCCGATGCAGGCAAGACCGTCTACAACGCCGCATGTATCGCTTGCCACGGCGCAGGGATCGCCGGTGCGCCGAAGTTCGGCGACAAGGCCGCATGGACCGCACGCATCGCCCAGGGCGCGCCAGTGCTGTACGAGCACGCGATCAAGGGCTATACCGGCAAGAATGGCATGATGCCTCCTAAAGGCGGCTCGTCGGCATCGGATGAGGAAGTCAAGGCAGCAGTTGATTTCATGGTTGCCGCAGCCAAGTAAGCCACTTGGCATTCAATAGAAACCGCTCTTTCAGGGCGGTTTTTTTTCGTCTGGAGGAATGGGGGCGGGCGCGGCGTCACCCGGGGGCAGGCGCAGGCCAAGCCGGTGGCGTAGCTAAAGACTTGGATTCCCGCCTGCGCGGGAACGACGGTTTTTAGGACTTTGGTCTACGCTGAGTCGCTCGTACCGGCGTCCACCGTGCATTGGGTAGCCTCCGCGCGGGCACAGCGCGATAGCGCGGCAGCGACCACACCGTCACCCCCGCGCAGGCGGGGGTCCAAGTGACGCTGCGCCGCAGCCATCCCCGCGCACCACGAAAAAAGGGCCACTCGCGTGGCCCTTGTCATCTCATCTCAAGCAATTACCAGATCGTGACCCGGTCTTTCGGCGGCAGGTACATCTTGTCGCCTTCCTTCACGCCGAACGCTTCATAGAAGGCCGGCTGGTTCATCATGGTGCCGTTGGCGCGGAACTGGCCCGGCGAGTGCGGATCGGTCTTGACCTGCACGATCTGCTGCGCTTCACGCATCTTCATGCGCCATACCTGCCCGAAGCCCATGAAGAAACGCTGGTCGCCCGTCAACCCGTCGATCACCGGCGCAGGTTTGCCGCCCAGCGACAGCTTGTAGGCCTTGTACGCGATCGCCACGCCCGAGTTGTCGCCGATGTTCTCGCCCAGGGTCAGCTCGCCATTGACGTTGTAGCCCTTCAGCGGGCTGTAGCCGCTGTACTGCTTGACCAGCATGTCGGCCTTGGCCTGGAACTTGGCGCGGTCTTCCTTGGTCCACCATTCGCGCAGGTTGCCGTCGCCGTCGGACTGGCTGCCCTTGTCGTCGAAGCCGTGGCTGATCTCGTGGCCGATCACGGCGCCGATGGCACCGTAGTTCACCGCGTCGTCAGCGCGCATGTCGAAGAACGGCGGCTGCAAAATCGACGCCGGGAACACGATTTCGTTCATCGTCGAGCTGTAGTAAGCGTTCACTGTCTGCGGCGTCATGCCCCACTCTTCGCGGTCGATCGGTTTGCCCAGCTTGTTGATGCTGCGGTTGTAGGCAAATTTGCGCGCGCGCATCATGTTGCCGACCAGATCATCCTGCTTGACCGTCAGCGCCGAGTAGTCGCGCCATTTGCTCGGATAACCGATCTTCGGGCGGAACTTGGCCAGCTTGGCCTGGGCTTCCTTTTTTGTTTCCGGACCCATCCAGTCGAGCGTGTCGATGCTCTCCTTGTAGGCCACCAGCAGGTTCTGCACCAGCTCTTCCATGCGCGCCTTGCGCTCGGCCGGGAAATGCTTGCCGACGTATTCCTTGCCGACCGCTTCGCCCAGCACCGTGTTGACGGTCGACACGCCCGTCTTCCAGCGCGGCTCGTTTTCCGGCACGCCCTTGAGCACGGTTTCAAAGAAGGCGAAATCGGCGTCGACGAACTCTTTCGACAGGTATTCGGAGTAGCTGCTCAGCAGATGCCATTCGAAATACGATTTCCAGGTCGCCAGGTCGGTCTTTTCCAGCACCTGGTTAAATCCGCTCAGATAGCTCGGCTGGCCGACGATGACGTAGTCGGCCTTGCCCGCGATGTTGGCCGCGCCCAGCGCACTCTTCCAGTCGTAGCCCGGGGTCAGTTCGCCCAGCTTGGCGACGTCGACCTTGTTGTAGCGCTTGACCGGGTCGCGCAGGTCGACCTTGCTCCACTGCACTTCAGCCAGCGCGGTTTCCAGCGCCAGGATGCCCTTGGCTGCGGCGGCCGCATCTTTATGGCCGGCCATGCCCAGCGTCTTCTCGATGTGGCGCTCGTACTTGGCGCGCACGTCGGACAGCTTGGCGTCGTCTTTTTTCAGGTAGTAGTCGCGGTCCGGCAAGCCCAGGCCGCTCTGGCTGATGTAGGTGGCGTAGCGCGTCGATTCGCGGCTGTCCTGGCCTACATAGATGCCGTACGGGGCACTGACGCCAATTTGCGACAGGTGCGCGATCAGGGCCGGGATGGCTTTCTTTTCACGCAGCGCGCGGATGCGCTGCAATTCGCCGGCCAGCGGCTTGTAGCCGAGCTTTTCGAGCTTGGCTTCGTTCATGTAACTGGTGTACAGGTCGCCGATTTTCTGGGCTTCGCTGCCGGCTTTTTTGTTCTTGTCGGCCTGCGAGGCTTCGATCAGGGTGCGCAATTGCGGCAAGGTGTCGTCGCGCAACTGGGCGAAAGTGCCCCAGCTCGACTTGTCGGCCGGGATGTCGGTCTTTTTCAGCCACACGCCGTTGAGGTAATTGAAGAAATCGTCCTGCGGACGCACGCTGCTGTCGATGTATTGCATGTCGATGCCGGAAATCGGCGCAACGGGTTTAACCGGTTCGGCGGCATGCGCAAAAGCGGCCGCCAGGCTCAGGGTCAGGGTGCTCAGGAGATAACGTTTCACGGGTGGGTGTCCTTATGGGGCAGGGGAAAAATGGCTTGTGGCCGCAGTCGAATACTATAACTTCATTTCGAGGCGCACGGTCCAGGTGGTGTAGGTGCGGCTGGCCGAGTCCGACAATTGCGCGATGCCGTCCTTGGTCACGGTGCGCCCGGACAGGTAGTCGTCGTTCATCAAATTGTTGGCGGAAATGCGCAGCTGGGTGGCGGGGCTGAACTTCCACAGTCCGTACACGTCGAACTGGCGTTTCACGCCCGTGGTGGCGACTTCGTCGGCGCTGGTGCGCACCAAAATCGCCGGAGTCCAGTTGTAGCTGCCGCCGAGCGTCATCGGCACCTGCTTCAGGCGCCAGTCGAGGCCGACGTTGGCGGTCTGCTTGGCCTGCTGCTCGAGCCGGTTGTCGGGGCCGGGAATGCCGTCCACGCTCGACCAGAAGCGGCTGTAGTTCGAACGCAGGTCGATGTTCGGGGCGTTGGCCACCAGGTCGGCCAGCTGGAATTTGGCTTCCAGTTCGATGCCGCTGGTGCGCGCGCTGCCGATATTCGACGGGCTCGACAGCCAGCGCGGTCCGTCCGGCGTATCGCGCAGGGTCAGTTCGCGCCGCATCAGGTTGTCGATCTTGCGCACGAAAGCGCTGGCGCTGAGGATGCCGCCCTTGCCGAGGTAATGCTCGTAGGCCAGGTCGATGCCCTGCGCCAATTCCGGCTTGAGGTTCGGGTTGCCGGTGCGGTCGGGCCGCGTTGCGCTGTTGAGCTGGGAATAGGTCGGCACCGCGATCAGGTCGTTCAGCTGGGGCGCGCGGTAGCTCTGCGTCAGGCTGGCGCGGATCTGGTCTTTTTCGAAGCCGGGGATGCGCCAGACCGTGTGCAGCACCGGGCTCCACACGCTGCTGTTGTTGCGCACGTCGCGCCCCTGGTTGGTGGCCGTGGTGCGGATGCCTTCCCAGCGCAGCCCGACGTAAGCCGACCATTGCGGCGTGATGTCCCACTCGTCCTGCACGTAGGTTGCCACGCGGCGCGTGTCGGCCGTCATGCTCGATCCCGATTCGGCGAACTGGGCGCGGCCGTTGACCAGCGCCACCGTGCTCTGCTCGCGGTGGCCGCCTTCGATATCCCAGCCGGCCGCCAGCAGGTGACCCTTGGCCAGCGGCGTGCTGTACTTGCCGCCGCTGTTCAAGCCATGGTTGCGCGAGGTGTCGACGTCGTTGAAATAATCTTTCAGCAAGCCATTGTCGCCGTACTGGTTGCGCAGCGAGGTGCTTTCGCTGCGGCCGGCGCCGAAGCCGAATTTGACGTCGAGCTTGGCGCCGGCGTCCATCCGGTGCAGCCAGTTGCCGAAGCCGCGCAGCATCGTCATCGACGAAGTGGAATCGGCCAGCGCCAGCGCGTATTCGCGCTGCGGCGGGCCGATGCGCTGGGTCAGCAGGCTGTCGCTGTCGCCTTCGCTGCGGTTGTGCATCAAAAAGGGCTGGAAATTGAGCGTGTCGCCATTGTCGAATTTATACGACAGGCGCGGGGTCAGGTGTACCGAGCGCGAGCTGCGGCTGCTATGGGCGTCGACTTGCTGGTCTTTAAGCAACAGGCCGGCCGGATCGGTATCCTGGTACGTGGTGACGCTCTCGTCATACTGACGGTTGGTGCCGACCGAGCCGCTCATCAGCCAGGTCAGCGCGCCTACCTTGCCGGGCATGGTGAGCGACACGTTGGGGCCGTGGCGGCCGTCTTCGATGCTGTCGGACAGCTTGAGCTGGATGTCTTTCTGCTGGTAACCCTCGCGCAGCACCACGTTGATGGTGCCGGCAATCGCCTGGGTGCTGTGCTCGGCCACCGGGCCGCGCATGACTTCGATGCGTTCGACCTGGTCGGGCGAGAGCGATTCGAGCGAAAACCCGGCCGGCGGGCGCTCGCCGTTGACCAGCATCTGCGTGTAGCCGTTGCCCAGGCCGCGCATGCGCGCCCCGCCGCCACCCCGCCCCGGCGCGCCGCCCATGGTCACGCCGGGCAGGCGCTTGAGGATTTCACCGACGCTGCTGTCGCCGTTGCGGTCCAGTTCCTCGCGCCCGAACACCATCTTGGCGGCGGTGGAGAGGCGGCGCGATTCGGTATCGTCGGCGCGGCTGCCGTTGATGGTGACCGCCGTGACGCCGGGCGCGGGCTTGGCCGCCGGCCTGGCTTTCGATGACGGCACGGCGGGCGCTTGCGCCGACACGGCCTCAGCGGGCACGGCGGTAGGCACGGCGGAAACGTCTTGCGCACGGACGGCAGAGGTGCTACTGGCGATCAGGGCGGCGCAGGCGAAGGGAAACAGTTTGCTCATCAAGGGTTCAGTGTGGATCAGGCTGGCTGGACGGCAACCGGGTGGCACGTCATGGGCCCGCGATGAGCGCATTCTAGCCCCTGCATTCCCGAGGGAACCGCCGGGCCCGGTTTTTTTACTTTTCGATACACAAACCCGGTGTTGTCAACAACCCGGCGCTTGATCCCGCGCGCGAACAATGTCGCTGCGGGCCGTGGAATCGGGTTTATACTGGATTCGCGCCAGCTCATCAGATGAACTGGGCCCTTTTCTTCGCATCACAGGTGACCATCATGGGCTCTACCCTCAAAAATTCCGGGCTGGTCAGCCTGGGCGCCATTGCCGGCGTGGCCATTTCCATGCAGTTTTCGGCACTGGCACAAAAACCGGTCGAGCAAGGCATGCCGCTCGAAGAGTTACGCCAGCTGTCCGAAGCTTACGATCTGATCAAGACCGATTACGTCGAGCCGGTAGCCGACAAAAAACTGCTGACCGAGGCGCTCTCCGGCATGGTGGCCTCGCTCGATCCCCATTCGGCCTATCTCGACAAGAAAGCCTACCGCGACCTGCGCGAAGGCACCCAGGGCAAGTTCGTGGGCTTGGGCATCGAAATTGCCCAGAGCGAGGAAGGCTACATCAAGATCGTGGCCCCGATCGAGGATTCGCCGGCCTGGCGCGCCGGCATCAAGGCGGGCGACCTGATCACGCGCATCAACAACGAGGCCATCCAGAATCTGGGCATCGACGAAGCGATCAAGAAAATGCGCGGCGAGCCGCTCACCAAGGTCACCTTGACCCTGCAGCGCAAGGACGTGCCGCTGCCGCTGGTGATGACGATCATGCGCCAGGAAATCATCCAGAAAAGCGTGAAGGGCAAGATGGTCGAGCCGGGCTACGCCTGGTTGCGCATTTCGCAATTCCAGGAGCCGACCGTGGACGACATGGCGGCTCGCTTGGCCGCGCTGTACCAGCAGGATCCGGCCCTCAAGGGCCTGGTGCTGGACCTGCGCAACGATCCGGGCGGCCTGCTGCAGGGCGCCATCGGCGTCTCGGCCGCGTTCTTGCCCAAAGGCGCCGAAATCGTCTCGACCAACGGCCAGCTGGCCAATTCGCGCCAGAGCTACCTCGGCAAACCCGAGTTTTATACCTTGCAGGGCGACGGCGACGTGCTGGCCCGGCTGCCGGCCGCGCTCAAGACGGTGCCGATGGTGGTGCTGGTCAACACCGGCTCGGCCTCGGCGTCGGAAATCGTGGCCGGCGCGCTGCAGGACTACAAGCGGGCCGTGATCCTCGGCAGCCGGACCTTCGGCAAGGGTTCGGTGCAGACCATCAAGCCGCTCGGCGGCGACACCGCGGTCAAGCTGACCACGGCGCGCTACTACACCCCGGCCGGGCGCTCGATCCAGGCGCGCGGCATCATTCCCGACTTCCTGGTGGACGAAAACGCCGACGGCGACGGCTTGAACGGCTTGCGCATGCGCGAGGCCGACCTGGAAAAGCACCTCTCGAACGACCGCGACAAGGAAAGCGCCGCCAGCACGCGCGAACAGCTCGACGCCCAGCGCCGCCTGCTGGCGCTCGAGCGCAAGCGCAAACCGCTCGAATACGGCAGCGCCGACGACTTCCAGCTGGCCCAGGCCCTCAATCACCTGAAAGGCTTGCCGGTGCAGCTGGCCAAGGCCACCAAGGCCGACGCGACGCCGCTCGCCCAGACCGCGCCCGCGCCTAGGCTTACACCGGCAAGCAAGCCCAAATAGGCGCCGGGGGCGCGGTCCCCCCGCGCTTTTCTCGCCAGCGCCAATCCCATTGTGTAGAATCAGCGGCACGTGCCGGGTCATGCCCGGCTTACCTTATTTGAAAGCTCCACCATGAAACAAGTTGTCATCAGCGGCACGGGCCTGTTCACGCCGCCCCATTCGATCTCCAACGAAGAGCTGGTCGTCGCCTTCAATGCCTACGCCGAGCTGTACAACGCCGAGCACGCCGACGCGATTGCTGCGGGCGAACTGACGGCCATCGAAGGCTCGAGCGCCGCCTTTATCGAAAAAGCTTCCGGCATCAAATCGCGCTATGTGATGGAAAAGTCGGGCATTCTGGATCCGGCGCGCATGACGGCGCGCATTCCCGAGCGCGCCGATGAAGAAATCTCCCTGCAGGCCGAAATCTGCGTGGCTGCGGCGCAGCAGGCGCTGGACCGGGCCGGACGCACGGCGGCCGACATCGACATGGTGCTGGTCGCCTGCAGCAACATGCAGCGCGCCTATCCGGCCATGGCGGTCGAGGTGCAGGAAGCGCTGGGCATCGACGGCTTCGGCTTCGACATGAACGTGGCCTGTTCCTCGGCCACTTTCGGCATCCAGACGGCGATGGCGGCGGTGCAGAGCGGCCAGGCGCGCGCGGTACTGGTGCTCAATCCCGAAATCACCAGCGGCCACCTGAACTTCCGCGACCGCGACAGCCATTTCATTTTCGGCGACGCCTGCACCGCGATCGTGATCGAAGCAGCCGACACGGCGACCAGCCATCACCAGTTCGAAATCCTGGAATCGAAGCTCAAGACCAAATTCTCGAACAACATCCGCAACAACTTCGGCTTCATGAACCGCTTCGACGAATCGGGCGTGGGCAAGCCGGACAAGCTGTTCCGCCAGCAGGGCCGCAAGGTGTTCAAGGAAGTGTGCCCGATGGCGGCCGAGATGATCCGCGAGACGGTCACCAACGCGGGGCTGGAAGTGGCGCAGGTGTCGCGCTACTGGCTGCACCAGGCGAACCTGAACATGAATCTGCTGATCACCCGCATGCTGCTCGGGCGCGACGCGGAGCCGCAGGAAGCGCCGGTGATTCTCGATACGTATGCGAATACCTCGTCGGCCGGCTCGATCATCGCCTTCCACAAGTACCAGGACGACATGCCAAGTGGCTCGCACGGCGTGATTTGCTCGTTCGGGGCAGGGTATTCGATTGGGTGCGTGGTGGTGCGCAAGAAGTAGTAGCCGATAAGACCAATAACCGTTAGCCCTAAACTGCTAGCCTTAAGCTGCTAATTCCAAAACCGCTAACATCAAAACCGTCGTTCCCGGCCTCGGCGGCCCCCTTGGCGGGAACCCAATTACGTGGAGCCGTCTGTAGCTGCACTACGAACTTGGATTCCCGCCAAGGGGGCCGCCGAGGCCGGGAATGACGGCTCCGAGTGAGTGGGATGCCGGTACTGTCCCGAGTCGCGCTAGTTCTTAAAGCCGCACCGCCAGTTCCGCGCCTTCCCTGATCGCCCGCTTGGCATCGAGTTCCGCCGCCAGCGCCGCCCCGCCGATCTTGTGGAACACCGGCCCGCCATTCGCCGCCGCGCCCTCCTCCGGCATCAGCTCCGTCAAGCTATCCTGCCCCGCGCAGATAATCACGTTATCGACCGCGATCAGGCGCTCTTCCCCGCCCACGGTGATATGCAGCCCGCGGTCGTCGATCTTGTTGTACGTGACCCCGGCCAGCATCACCACGCCATTCCTGCTCAAGGTCGCACGGTGCACCCAGCCGGACGTCTTGCCCAGCCCCGCCCCCAGCTTCGATGCCTTGCGCTGCATCAGGAACAGCTGGCGCACCGGTTCGGCCGCATGCGGCGCCACCAGCCCGCCGCTGGTGGTCGCCTCCAGGTCCACGCCCCACTCGCCGGCCCAATCGGCCAGCGGCAGCGGCAACTGGTGCGCCGGATTGTGCAGCAAATACTCGCCCACGTCGAAACCGATCCCGCCCGCGCCGATGATCGCCACGCGCTTGCCCACCGGCGCCTTGTTCTGCAACACGTCGATATACGACAGCACCTTGGGATGCTTGATGCCCTCGATCGGCGGCATGCGCACCTTGATGCCGGTGGCGACGATCACGTCGTCGAAACCGCCCGCCAGCAGCGCCTCGCGCGTGACCCGCTCACCCAGGCGCACGGTCACGCCGGTCAGTTCCAGCTTGCGCGAAAAATAGCGGATCGTTTCGGCGAATTCTTCCTTACCCGGGATTTGCATGGCGATCTTGAACTGCCCGCCCACCGTGTCGCTCGAATCGAACAGCGTCACCGCATGCCCGCATTCGGCCGCCACGGTCGCTGCCGACAGCCCCGCCGGACCGGCACCGACCACCGCCACCTTGCGTGCTTTGCGAGTGGGCGCGTACACCAGCTCCGTTTCGTGGCAGGCGCGCGGGTTGACCAGGCAGCTGGCGCGCTTGTTCGAGAACGTATGATCGAGGCAGGCCTGGTTGCAACCGATGCAGGTGTTGATTTCGTCCGCCCGCCCGGCCGCCGCCTTGGCCACGAACTGGGCGTCGGCCAGGAACGGGCGCGCCATCGAGACCATGTCGGCGTCACCGCGCGCGATGATGTCGTCCGCTTCGAACGGCATGTTGATGCGGTTCGACGCCACCACGGGAATACGCACTTCGCGCCGCAGGCGCCCGGCCACGCTGGCAAAGGCCGCGCGCGGTACCGAGGTGACGATGGTCGGCACGCGCGCCTCGTGCCAGCCGTAGCCGGTATTGAGGATCGTGACGCCGGCGCTTTCCAACGCGTGCGCCACCTTGACCACGTCGTCCCAGGTGTTGCCGCCTTCAACCAGGTCGAGCAGCGAGTGGCGGTACATGATGATGAAGTCATCGCCCACCGTCTGGCGAATGCGCTTGATGATCTCGATGGGAAGGCGCATGCGGTTCTCGATGCTGCCGCCCCAGCGGTCCTGGCGCAGGTTGGTGCGCGCGCACAGGAACTGGTTGAGCAGGTAGCCTTCGCTGCCCATCACTTCGATGCCGTCGTAGCCGGCCCGCTTGGCCAATCTGGCGCAGCGGGCGTAGTCGCGAATGGTCGCTTCGATCCCGCTCTCTGTCAGCGCGCGCGGCTTGAAGGGTGAAATCGGCGACTTCACGTTCGATGCCGACACCACCAGCGGCTGGTAGCCGTAGCGTCCCGAGTGCAGGATCTGCATCAGGATCTTGCCGCCCTCCTCGTGCACCGCCTTTGTCACGCGCCGGTGATTGAACACGTCGCCGGCAAAATTGAGGGTGCCGCCGAACGGCAGCAGCCAGCCCTGGCGATTGGGCGAGATCCCGCCGGTGACGATCAGCCCCACGCCGCCCCTGGCGCGCTCGCGGTAGAAGGCGGCGAGCTTGCCGTAGTTGTAGAAGCGGTCTTCGAGCCCGGTGTGCATCGACCCCATGATGACGCGGTTGCGCAGGGTGGTAAAGCCGAGGTCCAGGGGCGCGAGCAGGTGCGGATAGGCTTGAATTGTCATGATCGGGATAGGTGGGCGTAAAGACGGAACGTCGGCACTGCATGTCGAGACGACATTACAACCTACTTCTGTAGATGCCGGGTTCTAATCTTCGGACAGCGACCGGTCCGCCGCCGACCCGCTATCCTGCGCACGCTTGAGTGCGCTCTCTTGTCAGGCCCCCGGCTTTCCCGTAGGCTGGGCCTATGTTTCCGCGAATCCTATTTTGTTGCCTTCTCGCCTGCTCCGAGCCCGCCCTGGCCCAATCCAGGCTGGAAGTGTCGGTCAAGCGTATCGATGTGGCCGACCAGCACATGTTCGAGGTCGCGTCGAGCGGCGAGGTGCGCGCGTCGCCGGCGGCGGTGTGGAAGGTGCTGACCAATTACGACCGCATGTCCGAGTTCGTGCCGGACCTGAAAACCTCCAAGGTCCTGTCGCGCACCGGCAATCGCGCCATCATCGAGCAGTTCGGGGTGGCCAGCTTCTTGTTCATCCGGCGCGACATCCACCTGATCGTGCAGGCGACCGAAGAGCCGATGACTGCCATCGACATCAGCCTGGTCACCGGCGACATGCGCGTCTACCAGTGCCGCTGGGAGCTGGTCCCGGTGCCCGAGACGGGCGGCACGCGCATCGTCTACAGCGGCAAGCTGGTACCGAAGTTCTACGTACCCGGCATGCTGGGCGCGAACATCATCCGCTCCGACATCGAGCGCATGATGAAAGCGGTGCTGGCGCGGCTCGAGCGCGGCGACAGTCCCGGTAACTGAGGCCGGTAACTGAGCCGGAAAATCAGGCCTGGTAGCTGTGCGGCTCGCGCAGTTCGGCGAAGGTTTCGATGCTGCCGATTTTGACCGTCACGGGATTGAGGCTCATTTGCGGCGCCATGGCGCGCCAGGCGAACTGCCACTCGCGTTCTTCCGCTTCGGCGCTGCTCTTGGTGAAGGCCGCGCCCAGGGCCGCGCGCACGCCGTATTCGACGGCGCCATCGATCCCGGCCCAACTCGGCAAAGTGCGCTGCACGGCGCGGTGCAGGCGCTCGCCGAATTCCTCGGTATTGTGGATGACCAGGCAGCAGTCGGCCGGCGAGAACACGTCGAACAGGGCTTTGTCCCAGGCCTGCGAAAACGACAGGGTCAGGCAGTTGTTGGCCGGGACCAGGCGAAACTGCCCCAGGGTCAGCGCCGCTTCCAGTTCGGCGCGCGGCGCGTAGCGGTACAGGGTCGGGGGACGTTGATAATCGTGCATAGGAAAACTCAATCTGTTAGTTTGGATTCGGCAGGGACCCGGGCGGACGCACGTGCCTGCGCGAACGCAGCGTCTTGGACGCGACAAAAATTTCGACCAGCAGGTACACGAAGCTGCCGATCAGGCACAGCATCGCGATCACGAACAGGCCGGCGATGTACTGGTCCAGCGGGACGTTGGTGGTATCGCCCAGGAACAGCAGCGCAATGACCAGGCAAACGAGCAGGCCGCAGGCGGTGCTCAGTGCAATGGCGTAGTTAATCAGGTGCCAGCGCCGGTACAGCACGTCCAGTTCGTCCATGTAGGCGTCCTGGTAGGCGATGTCGAGGCGGTCTTCCAGCACGCGCGAGCGGTCGATGATGCGCGCCAGGCGGTTGGTCAGCACCATCAGGTTGGTGCATACGCCGGTGAGCAGGAACACCGGCGCAATGGCCAGCTGGATGACGTGGCCGATATCGGTGAGCTGGAGATTCATAGGACGCTGTAAAAGTGGTTATGCATGCACAGCCGCTAGTGTAGCAGGGCCACCACCGCCATCGCTAATCGAAGCGCCCGCTGCGCTTGAACTGCTCGGTCGCGCCCACCAGCGCCTTGGCGATGCCCGCTTCCAGCGCGCCATGGCCGGCGTCGGCCACCATGCGCAGGCGCGAACCGGGCCAGGCCTGGTGCAGGCGGTAGGCCGACAGCGGCGGACAAATCACGTCGTAGCGGCCCTGCACGATCACGCACGGCAGGTGCGCGATGCGGCCGACCTCCTGCACCAATTGATCTTCGCGCAGGAAGCCGCCGTTGGCCATGTAGTGCGATTCGAGCCGGCCCACGCCCAGGTCGAGCGTGTCGGAGGCGGTGTCTTCCGGCTGCGGCAGCAGGAACACGCGCCGTCCTTCGAAGCGGCTCCAGGCGCGCGCCGCCGGCCAGTACACGGCCGGGTCGTCGCACAGCATGCGCCTGGTGTAGGCGCCCAGCAGGTCGGCCCGCTCGGCTTCGGGAATCGGGGCCACGAATTCGTCGTACAGCTCCGGGTAGAACCAGCGCACGCCGTGCAGGAACCAGTCCACTTCGGCGGCGGTGCACAGGAAAATCCCGCGCAGGACGAAGCCGAGGCAGCGCTCGGGGTGCGCTTCGCCGTAGGCCAGCGCCAGGGTCGAGCCCCAGGAGCCGCCGAAGACGAGCCACTTGTCCACCTCGAACTGCGCGCGCAGGGTTTCGATATCGGCGATCAGCAATTGGGTCGTGTTGTCGCGCCACTCGCCCAGCGGGGTCGACTTGCCGGCGCCGCGCTGGTCGAACAGGATGATGCGGTACTGCTGCGGATCGAAAAAGCGCCGGTGCTGGGGCGACAGGCCCGCACCCGGGCCGCCGTGCAAAAACAGCACGGGGATGCCTTTCGGGTTGCCCACTTCTTCCCAATAGATCGTATGGACCGCGTCGACTTGCAGCATGCCGTGCCGGGTCGGCTGGATCGGCGGGAACAGGCAGGTCGGAATAGCGGGCATGAGAGTCCTCTGATGGTTGACGATCGATTGTAGCGCACTGGCGCGCCGCCCCGGGGCCGGGCAGGTGATTCGGAAAACGCGCCCGCGCCGCGCGGCGGCCGGGGCGGCTATCCGGCGTTGGCGTACACGTGAAAGCCGTCGAAATCGGCCTTGCCGATCGCAACGCCGTTCTGGCGCAGGATGGCGTAGGCCGCAGTCAGGTGGAAAAAGAAGTTCGGCAGCGCGTACTGCAGCAGGAAGGGCTGGCCCGGCAAGGTGACCAGCGCTTCGCCGGCCCGGTCGCTCACCATGCGGCTGGCGGCGCCGTCGAACTGCGGCGGGGTGAGCGCGTCCAGGAAGCCGAGCACGAAGTCGATGCGCTGGCCGAGGCCCTCGTAGGTCGGCGCGAACTTGCCGCCCTCGCGCAGCGCGCTGGCAGGGAAGGCGCCACTCTGCGACAAGGCACTGCCGGCCAGCGGGGCGCAGGCGCGCACGGCGAAATTGGCCGCCACTTCGGCCTGCGCGGCCAGGGGAAGCATGTCCAGCGCCAGGCGCGCGTCCAGCAGCGCGGGGCCTTGCGGATGCGCTTCGGCCAGCGCCAGCATGGCGCGCAGCTGGCGCAGGTAGCGCCGGAACACCGGCACGCTGGCCTCGTACAGATTGTCGTTCGACGACGGCAGCTCGCGGGCACGCTGCAGCGAATACTGGACTTCGATATCGTCTTTCATCTTGCCGCGCTCCCATCCCTGCGATTCGTAAAAGATGTCGGCGCGGGTGTCGGCACCGGTGGAGAGCACGATCTGCTCGTGCCCCTGTTCGAACAAATCCTCGACCGCCAGCGCCAGCAGGCGCTTGCCGATGCCCTGCCCTTCGCGCGCCGGGTCGATGAACAGCGCCCAGATCGAGCCTTGCTCGCGGTCGGCGCTGGCAAAGCCGGCGATGACGCCGTCGTCCTCGCACACCCAGCTGCGGCCAACGCCGCCCAGATAGTCGCGGTACATGGCGGTGGTGATGCGGCTTGGATCGCGCAGGCGGTTTTCGGTGACGGCCAGGCGGATGGCCGACATGGCGGCGATGTCGGCAACGGTGGCGAGCCGGAACGTGAGCGTGGAAGTGGTATTCAAGTCGGTCGTGGTCCTGTGGTCAGTCATCGGCAAGCAACTGCTTGAGGCGCTGCGGATAGTGGTTGAGAAAGTCGCGCGTGACGGCGAAGTGTTCAGTGTCTTCGTAGGCCACTTCGGTCATGCCGCTGCCGTCGAACTGCAGGATTTTCGCGTTCGGGTACGACAGCAGGATAGGCGAATGGGTGGCGATGATGAACTGGCAGTCCTGCTTGACCAGCTGGTCGATGGCCGACAGCGCGGCCAGCTGGCGGTTGGGCGAGAGCGCCGCCTCGGGCTCGTCGAGCAGGTACAGGCCGCCGGCGGAAAACTCCAGCATCACGTCCATGAAGGCTTCTCCGTGCGAGCGGATATGCTTCGATGGCCCTCCGCCAGGAGGGAGGTCGTCAAGATAGGTGAAGACATTGAACAGGCTCTCGGCGCGCAAAAAATACGACCAGGCCGGCTTGCGGAAACTCTTCACCAATTTCAGGCAGTCCTGCAGCGACGAAGCGTCCTGCTGCTCGCGATGCACGTTGCGGCTGCCGCCTTCGCTGGGCAGTCCCATCGCCACGGCAATGGCTTCAAGCATGGTCGACTTGCCGGCGCCGTTTTCGCCGACGAAAAAAGTGACGTCGGCGTGCAGCTCCACCACGCCCATGTCGCGCACGGCGGCAATATTGAAGGGATAAACGTCAAAATCGATGTCGGCATCGCCGGCGATCGAGATTTCGCGCAAATAAGGTTTGGCGCTGATCGCCATGGGATATCCTCGGTGAAAAAAAGCACCGCCCGCAGGCAGTGCTTTTCGGTTCCTGCGACCTGCGTACGGCGATCAGGACATGTGCTGTCCGCCGTTAATGGCGATATTGGCGCCGGTAACAAACGCCGCTTCGTCCGACGACAGGTAAGCGACCAGGCCGGCGACTTCTTCCGGCTTGCCCAGGCGGGCCATCGGGATTTGCGGGATGATCTTGGTGTCGAGCACTTCTTTCGGGATTTCCATGACCATCTTGGTGCCGATGTAGCCTGGCGAGATGGTGTTGACGGTCACGCCCTTGCGCGCCACTTCCAGCGCCAGCGCCTTGGTGAAGCCGTGCATGCCGGCCTTGGCGGCCGAATAGTTGGTCTGGCCGAAGGCGCCCTTCTGCCCGTTCACCGACGAAATATTGATGATGCGGCCCCAGCCGCGCTCGACCATGCCATCGCACACCGGCTTGGTCATGTTGAAGACGGAGTCGAGGTTGGTGGCCATGACGGCGTCCCAGTTCGGCTTGTCCATCTTCTTGAACGTCATGTCGCGCGTGATGCCGGCGTTGTTGACCAGCACGTCGATCAGGCCGACTTCATCCTGGATCTTGGCCACGCACGCCTGGGCCGAATCGTAGTCGGCCACATCGCACTCGTACGCCTTGAAATCGTAGCCCATGTCCTTGGTGGTCGCCAGCCAGTCGGCGACCTTCTTGTTACCAGGGGAATACGTGGTGACGACCCGATACCCGAGAGCGGCCAGCTTGAAACAGACCGCCTCGCCCAAACCGCCCATACCGCCGGTCACTAATGCAACTCTAGCCATG
The DNA here is from genome assembly GCA_036386755.1 of Telluria sp. Lineage (GTDB taxonomy): Bacteria > Pseudomonadota > Gammaproteobacteria > Burkholderiales > Burkholderiaceae_D > Telluria_A. The sequence continues at coordinate 88,262 of DASVVC010000103.1, read as the reverse complement.
TTGTCTTCTCCTGTTTTTATACACCAACTCCAACCAAATCGCGGGGGGGGGATTGGAACCGCCCGTGCTCCGCTCAAGCGCCGCCGGGTCATGCCCGGCTGCGCTCATTGTCGCTCCGTCTTACCCCATTACGCTTGCGCGCAACGGTGCTCAGTCGCGTTCTACTGCCAGGGCAACGCCCATGCCGCCGCCGATGCACAGGCTGGCCAGGCCGCGCTTGGCGTCGCGGCGAACCATTTCGTGCAGCAGGGTCACCAGCACGCGGCAGCCGGATGCACCGATCGGGTGCCCCAGCGCAATAGCGCCGCCGTTGACGTTGATCTTGCTGGTATCCCAGCCCATCTCTTTGTTGACGGCCACCGCTTGCGCGGCAAACGCTTCGTTAATTTCCATCAGGTCCACGTCTTCGTGGGTCCAGCCGGCCTTTTGCAGGCACAGCTTGGTCGCCGAGACCGGGCCCATGCCCATGATGGACGGGTCCAGCCCGGCCGAGGAATAGGCCTTGATGCGCGCCAGCGGCTTGAGACCGAGTTCCTTGGCCTTGGAGGCGGACATCATGATCACGGCGGCGGCGCCATCGTTCAGGCCCGACGCATTGCCGGCCGTAACGGTACCAGCTTTGTCGAAAGCGGGGCGCAGGCTGGCCAGCGATTCGAGCGTGGTGCCGTGCTTCGGATACTCGTCGGTGTCGAACACGACGGTGCCTTTCTTGGACACGATCTCGAACGGAATGATTTCATCCTTGAATTTGCCGGCCTTTTGCGCCGCTTCGGCCTTGAGCTGCGATTGCAGCGCGAATTCGTCCTGCTCGGCGCGCGAAACTTCGTATTTCTTGGCCACGTTTTCGGCGGTCACACCCATGTGGTACTGGTTGAACGCATCCCACAGGCCGTCGACGATCATGGTGTCGACCAGCTTGGCCTCGCCCATGCGGAAACCGTCGCGCGAGCCGGGCAGCACGTGCGGCGAAGCGCTCATGTTTTCCTGGCCGCCGGCGATGATGATGTCGGCGTCGCCGCACTTGATGGCCTGGGCCGCCAGGTGGGTGGCCTTCAGGCCGCTGCCGCAGACCTTGCCGACGGTAAACGCCGGCACCATGTCCGGCAAGCCGGCCTTGAGCGCGGCCTGGCGGGCCGGACCCTGGCCGGCGCCGGCGGTCAGCACCTGGCCGAGGATGACCTCGTTCACTTTGGCCGGATCGAGGTCGATCTGGGCCAGCAGGTGCTTGATGACGTGGGCGCCCAGTTCGGCGGCGGGGATTTTCGCGAGTGCGCCGCCAAATTTACCGACTGCGGTACGGCCAGCGGCCACGATTACGACGTCTTCCATGTGAATCTCCGATGTGCTGTGTTCTGGCGCGGTGGCCAGTGGGGTTTCAAGTGAGCGGCCTGACACTAAAGCTGGGTCCGGGACGCCGTTCCCGGCTCAGTTGCGGCCGGCGGCGCGGCCAGTTGGGGCCGCCCGAAAAATGCAAACTGCCATGCGTCGCGCGGAACCGGGGTCAGCCAGTTGCTGGCGCCGCCCGCGCATTGCCATTGCCGGGTTGCGACGGTGGCGGTGGCGAGCAGGGTTCTTATCGAATCGACGTTCACTTCCGTGGCGGACACGCCCGCATCCATGGCTGCGTGGACGCTGCGCTGATACATGCCCGCCTGGGTGTCGAACAGTTCCCGCATGGAGCGGAAAAATGGGTCAGAACTTGAAAACATGGTTTCCCTTTTCGGATGGATAGCCTTTGACAGCATAAAGCGTGACAAAGTTCACCATCTTAGTTTCCAGATTCCGTTCGAGTTTGAGCAAAATCAATCTTATCAGCTTATTTACTAAAAACAATCGGGGATTGCCGTGCGGCCGCAAATACCCCGCCTGAATATCAGCTAAGCAAGGTGATGCCGTCGAGCGTGCGCGCGCATTGTTCGCGGATCACGCCCACGAAATCGCTCACGTAGGCCTTGGCCGCCAGTGCCGGCGGCACCGACACGAACAGGTCGCTCCACAGGCCGAACTCGCCCACCGGGCGCGACAGCACGTAATCGTAATCGACGTAATTCTTGATGGCCCAGTTGGGCAGTGCGGCCAGGCCGCGCCGGCTGGCGACGAGCTGGAGGATGGCCACGGTCAGCTCGGCCGTGCGGCGTTCGAAGCGGACGTTGGCCGGGCGCAAGACTTCGCGGATCAGGTCGATCCGTTCTTCCGGCACCGGATAGGTGATCAGGGTTTCGCCTTCGAAATCGCCCGCTTCCAGGCGGCGCTGGGTGGCCAGGCGGTGCTTCTGGGCCATGACCACCAGGATTTCGTAGCGGAACAGGGGGAACACGGTGTACTCGGAGCCGCCGGCCGAACCGATCACCAGGTCGGCCTGGCCGCTGCGCAGCAGGTCGATGGGCTCGCTGTGAAAGCCCGACACCAGGTCGATCTCGACATCGGGCCAGCGCTGGCGGAAGGCGTCCATGACCGGCATCAGCCAGTCGAAACAGGTATGGCATTCGAGCGCCACGCGCAACTGGCCCTTATCGCCCTGCGACAGGCGCGCCACGTCGCGTTCGGCCTGCTCGACCTCGGGCAGCACCTGGTCGGCCAGCAGCAACAGGCGCATGCCGGTGGCGGTAAACGCGATCGGCAGCGACTTGCGCTCGAACAGGGGCGCGCCGTAGCGCTCCTCCATCAGCTTGATCTGGTGCGACAGGGCCGACTGGGTCAGGTTCAGCAATTGGGCGGCGCGCACCAGGCTGCCGGATGAGCGCAAGGCGGTGAGCGTGCGCAGGTGTCGGAGTTCTAGCATGGTCTCGCTCAATGAAAATTTTTCATGCGGAACTGCAAAAGGTTTCGTTTTGATTATATGACACTTTGCCGCAAACTTTACACACCAACAATGAAATCTCGATGACATCATGAAAACGCTGCACACCCACGTACTTGGCTTGCCCCGCATCGGCGCGCGCCGCGAACTGAAAACCGCCCTCGAATCCTTCTGGCGCGGCGATATCGGCGAGGCCGCGCTGGAAGCGGCCGGCGCCGCCCTGCGCGCGCGCCACTGGGCCTTGCAGGCCGAGGCCGGGCTGGAACTGGTGACGGTGGGCGACTTCGCCTTCTACGACCAGATGGCCAGCCATATCCAGCTGTTCGGCTGCGAACCGGCGCGCTTTGGCAGGGACGGCGCCGCCACGCCGCTGACGCGCTATTTCGCCATGGCGCGCGGCGAGCGCACCGATTGCTGCGGCCAGCATGGCGGCCGGCAGGGTGAACAGCACGGCGCCCACGCGCTCGACATGACCAAGTGGTTCGACACCAACTACCACTACCTGGTCCCCGAATTCGGCCCGGAGACGGCGTTTACGCTGGCCGGCGAGCGCCTGCTGGCGGAAGTGGAGGAAGCGCAGGCGCTCGGCCACCGGGTTAAGGCCGCCCTGATCGGTCCGCTGACCTTCCTGTGGCTGGGCACGGTGCGCGCGAGCGGATTCGATCGCCTGAGCCTGCTCGAAAAGCTGCTGCCGGTCTACACGGCCTTGCTGATCCGCCTGAAAGCGAAGAATGTGGAATGGGTGCAGGTCGACGAACCGATCCTCGGCCTCGACTTGCCGCAGGAATGGCGCAACGCCTTCGAGATCGCCTACTGGCTGCTGGCGCAGTCCGGCGCGCGCATCATGCTGGCGACCTATTTTTCGCCGCTCGAAGAAAACCTCGGCCTGGCTTGCCGCCTGCCGGTGGCCGGCCTGCATGTGGACGGCGTGCGCGCGGCCCATGAACTGACCAGCGTGTGCGACTGGCTGGCCCTGCCCAAGGTGCTGTCGGTCGGCATCGTCGACGGACGCAACGTCTGGCGCACCGATCTCGACGCGGCCATCGCCCTGCTGGCGCCGCTGCTGGAGCGGCGCGGCGAGCTCTGGCTGGCGAGCTCGTGTTCGCTGCTGCACGTGCCCCTGAGCCTGGCCGACGAAAGCGCGCTCGATCCCGAGCTGCGTTCATGGCTGGCGTTTGCCACCGAAAAACTCGGTGAACTGGCGACCTTGAAAGCGGCCCTGGCCGGCGAGCATGCGCCGCAACTGGAAGCGGCACTGGACGCGGCGCGCGCCGCCATCGCCAGCCGCGCGCGCAGCACCGGCGTGCACAGCGACGCCGTGGCGGCCCGCGTGCAAGCGCTGCCGGCCGGGGCCGACCGGCGCGGCGCACCGTTCGCCGCGCGCCAGGCGTTGCAGCGCGCGCGCTTCCGGCTGCCGGCGTTTCCGACGACGACCATCGGCTCGTTCCCGCAGACGGCGGCGATCCGCGCCGCGCGCGCCGCTTTTCGGCGCGGCGCCCTGCCGCTGGCGCAATACCAGGGCGCGATGCGGGCCGAAATCGCGCATGCGGTGGCGCGCCAGGAAGCCATCGGGCTCGACGTGCTGGTGCATGGCGAAGCCGAGCGCAACGACATGGTCGAGTATTTCGGCGAGCAGCTCGACGGCTTTGCCTTTACGCAGTGCGGCTGGGTGCAGTCGTACGGCTCGCGCTGCGTCAAGCCGCCGGTGCTGTATGGCGACGTGGCGCGTCCGCGCGCGATGACGGTGCACTGGTCGGTGCATGCGCAAAGCCTGTCGGCGCGGCCGGTCAAGGGCATGCTGACCGGGCCGGTGACCATCCTGCAATGGTCGTTCGTGCGCGACGACCAGCCGCGCGCGCTGACCGCGCTGCAGATCGCGCTGGCGATGCGCGACGAAGTGGCGGACCTGCAGGCGGCCGGGATCGGCATCATCCAGATCGACGAGCCGGCCCTGCGCGAAGGCTTGCCGCTGCGGCGCGCGCGCTGGGACGATTACCTGGCGTGGGCCACGCGGGCGTTTCGCATCACGGCCGGCGCGGCGTGCGACGACACCCAGATCCATACCCATATGTGCTACGCCGAATTCAACGACATCCTGCCGCAGATCGCCGCGCTCGACGCCGACGTGATCACGATCGAAACGAGCCGCTCGGACATGGCGCTGTTAGATGGCTTCGGCGAATATCGCTATCCGAACGAGATCGGGCCGGGCGTGTACGACATCCATTCGCCGGCGGTGCCGGGCACGGACGCGATCGAACGCTTGCTCAGGAAAGCGGCGCAAGTGATTCCCGCGGCCAATCTGTGGGTCAATCCCGATTGCGGCCTGAAGACGCGCAACTGGGCCGAAACCGAGGCGGCGCTGGCGAACATGGTGGCGGCGGCGCAGCGCATGCGGGCGTAATATGACAAGCTGCCAAGCCTGGCATGCGCCTGGTGCCAGGCCTGACATTCGCACACGGCCTGAGCCTTGCAGAAGGGCCCGCACGGCCGCCGGCCCCATCAAAACCGGTTTGGAGTTGCCTCGCGGAACATGCGTGGCAAGCCTCCCATCGGTGCGATTTTCACAGTAGAATGCACGAGCCTGCGCCACTTTGGGCGATGATCAGCCCATCCCTCACGACTCGTCTATGCTCAAAAGCCCGTCCCAACTGCCTATCGAAATCAAGATATCCACCGTGGTGGCGATCTCCACGATTCTGTATTCGGCCGACCCGCTGGCGATCGATGCGGCGCTCAAGCAGATGACGGGCGGCTCGGCCGATTTCTTCGAAGACGAATTCGCCGTGATCGATATCAGCGCCCTGGCCGAGAACGCGCCGCGCATCGACTGGGACAGGATGGTCGCGCTGCTGAAAAAATATCACCTGAACGCGGTGGCCGTGCGCGGTGCCCCGGCCGCCATGCACGAGGCCATCCGCGCGCGCGGCCTCGCGCTCGACGACGGCGCCAGCGGCGGCAAGGAACGCAGCGAAGCGGCCGCGCCGCCGGCCGCCGCCGCACCGGCCGTGCCCGCCACGCCCATCGTCGCGCCCGGCACCATGATCATCGATACCCCGGTGCGCGCCGGCCAGCGCGTGTATGCGCGCGGCTGCGACCTGATCGTCACGGCGGTGGTCAACAACGGCGCCGAAATCATCGCCGACGGCAGCATTCATATTTACGCCTCGCTGTTCGGACGCGCGCTGGCCGGCGCCTCGGGCAACGCCGACGCGCGCATCTTCGCCATGGCGATGCAGCCGGAACTGGTCTCGATCGCCGGTGTCTACCGCACCTTCGAAGATGGCTTTGCGCCGCAGCTGGCGCGCCAGCCCACGCAAATCCGCTTGATCGGCGACCGCATCGATATACTGTCGATCAGTCCGGCCTCCCGCGTTTAAATACCAGATACGAAAAAAGGACCCACTGTGGCAAGAATTATTGTTGTGACTTCCGGCAAGGGTGGCGTCGGCAAGACGACCTCCAGCGCCAGCTTTTCCTCCGGCCTGGCCATGCGTGGCCACAAGACCGCGGTACTCGACTTCGACGTGGGCCTGCGCAATCTCGACCTGATCATGGGTTGCGAACGGCGCGTCGTCTACGACCTGATCAACGTCATCAATGGCGAAGCGTCGCTCAACCAGGCGCTGATCAAGGACAAGCATTGCGACAACCTGTTCATCCTGCCGGCCTCGCAGACGCGCGACAAGGATGCCTTGTCGGAAGAAGGCGTCGAACGCGTGCTGCACGACCTGATCAACATGGGCTTCGAATACATCATCTGCGACTCGCCCGCCGGCATCGAGCATGGCGCGCTGATGGCGCTCACGTTCGCCGACGAAGCGATCATCGTGACCAATCCGGAAGTGTCGTCGGTGCGCGATTCGGACCGCATCCTCGGCATCATCCAGGCCAAGTCGCGGCGCGCCCAGACCGGCGCCGAGCCGGTCAAGGAACACCTCCTGATCACGCGCTACTCGCCCAAGCGGGTCGAGAACGATGAAATGCTGTCTTACCAGGACGTGCAGGAAATCCTGCGTATTCCGCTGGTGGGCATCATTCCCGAGTCCGAGTCGGTGCTGCACGCATCGAACCAGGGCAATCCGGCCATTCATTTCAAGGGCACCGACGTGGCCGAGGCGTACGAGGACGTGGTCTCGCGCTTTCTCGGCGAGGACCTGCCGCTGCGCTTTACCAGCTATGAAAAACCAGGCATATTCCAGCGCATCTTCGGAGTAAAGTGATATGGCCCTGCTTTCATTCCTGTTCCCCTCCAAGCCGAAAAGCGCCACCGCGGCCAAGGAGCGCCTGCAGATCATCATTGCGCGCGAACGCGGCCACCGCACCGGCCCGGATTTTTTGCCGGCGCTGCACCGCGAACTGCTTGAAGTGATCTCGAAGTACACCCGCGTCAATCCGGACGACATCAAACTGTCGCTGGACCGCCAGGGCAACCTGGAAGTGCTTGAAGTGAACGTGGTGCTGCCGGATACCTGATTCCGGCAACACCGACCCATGCTAGGCGGCGCGCGCCGCCAGCAACTCCTGCGCCACGGTGGTGCAGGCTTCCACATGGTCGTAGCCGAGCTTGCGGAACACGGCAAACCCGATCGCCGCCGAGGCCACCTGCCCAGCCAGCGGCACGAAGCGCACGGCCGACCTGGCAAACGCCTTCACACTGCTGCGCTTGAGCAGCCGCAGCGCCAGCTGGCGCGTGATCAATTTTCCGACCATCATCCCGCCCAGGCCGGCCGCCGCGCCGAACACGATGCGCCTGTAGGCCGGCTGCAAGTGCTCGACCTGGTCGGCCGAGAGGCCGAAGGCCGCGTTAACGTCGTTCACCATTCCGGTCAGCATGGTCAGGTCGGACATCACATCGAGCCCGGGAACCGGCAGCGCCGACACGCCGGCCGAGACGGCGGCGCGGTTGCGCACCATGCGGCGGCATCGTTCGCGTACTTGCAAAATCGCTGCGGCATTGCCTGGAATCGCTGTCAAGTCCTCTTTCATGGTGCTCCTTTCGATATGTAAATTTCCTTCAAGACTCGAAATGTCGATTGAAATCGATGTTTTTCCAGTGTACCGTGTAATCAGGCGAGGGGATGGCACGACAGCTCAGTTCGTTGCCGGATGTAAATTAATGTGTTCCAGTTTAGTGTTGCTTTGTAAAAGTCTGTTATATTCAGAGTAACTATTCAATAGCAAAAGGTAGGACTCCTCCTACGACACGTTTACGTTCGACACATGCCACCATGAGAATCGCCGTCCTAGACAATGACCGCAGCCAGGCCGACCTGATATGCCAGGTGCTGACCTCCGCTGGACACGTCTGTCAGTCGTTTGACAGTGGCAAGGATTTGCTGGGACAGCTACGCAAGGACAGCGTCGACATGCTGATCCTCGACTGGCAGGTGGCCGACATGAACGGCACCGAGGTACTGCGCCGCGCCAAGGAAAAACTGCCCTCCACCACGCCGATGATGTTCCTCACCAGCAGCTCGGCCGAGGATGACATCGTGGCCGGCATCGGCGCCGGCGCCGACGACTACATGGTCAAGCCGCTGCGCCGCGGCGAACTGGTGGCGCGCGTGCAGGCCCTGCTGCGGCGCGCCTACCCGGCCCAGAACGGGGCCGAACAACTGCAGTTCGGACCGTATATTTTCGAAACCCGGCCCGGCCGGCTGCTGATGGACGGCAACGTGATCGAGGTCACGCACAAGGAATTCTACCTGGCACTGTTGTTTTTCCGGAATATTGGCCGGCCGCTGTCGCGGGCGTATATTCATGAAGCGGTGTGGATCCGGGAAACAGCGGTGCCGTCACGCACCATGGATACCCATGTGTCGCGTGTAAGAAACAAATTGCAACTGCGCCCGGAGAACGGCTTCCGGCTGGTGCCGGTGTACAGCTATGGATACCGGCTGGAGAAGCTGGGGGCGTAAAGGGTGGGTGGTCGCGCGCTGCCTCTCGGCCAGCTAACGCGGCCGGCAAGCGGCCCACGTGGCGGGCAAAGGATCGTAGCCGGCCAGCCATTGCACCAGTTGCGGATCGATCCAGCCGATCACTTCGGTCCCTTTGGCATGCAAATCGAGCAGGCCGGGGTGCAACCACAGGAGTTGCTCGTGGTGGAACACACGATTGCGCAAATCGCGTATCTGATTCAGCGCCGACGAAATAGCCTGCCGCTTGCGCTGCGCTTTCGGGCAGCGGGGGAAAACCAGGCGTAGATCTTTCCAAAGAACCGGCGTAAAAACGCCGTTGAACAGCGAACTCCAAAAACCGAAGGCCAACTCCGCGACAATCTTGTCGGACGTGGCGATTTCGGCACGCCGTTGCAACCTGTCCTTCGCCCCCCTGACCTCGTTGGTCTGCCGCGCAAAGGCGGGATCACCCGCCCACGCTTCCCACCAATCGGGCCGTTGATACCGCGCGGACATGCGGAGATGAATCCAGTTTCTAAGTGCAATTTCCAAAACACTCAACGTGGGCGTCATCGCCCCCGCGATAAGCATATTGTTCACATAAGCTGACGCCGCCTTGACTTCATCGCCAGCGCAGGAGGCCCGGTAACGGCGCATCCGGGCAGGGGAAAAGTGTCGTTCAAGGTCGATCCAGTTCATGTTGACACCTGCTTGATTTTTGGGCACACGGTGCTATAATTTGATCGCAGCCCTAGGAATGTCCTCTCCCAGCCACCCTTACTGGTGATGACACTAGGTCAGACTTGGCCCCGATTTTTCGGGGCCACCCCCATTCCCGACAAATCCGCCTTCAAGCGGGTTTGTCATTTTTAGACCACGATCGCCGCGAATAGTTCAGTTAGCGTTTTACTGAAAGCCCGGCAACAATCGTGCCCGAGCAGCCGTCCCCCAGCCGTCAACGTTGCCCTCCTGCACCAAAAACCCCTCCTTTCGGTAGGTCATTGACACATCACGGTATAATGGCGGTACACATCCGTACAATGTAAAGCCATGCAACTGCTCGCCGTCGGCCTCAACCACACCACCGCACCGGTCTCGCTTCGCGAGCAACTGGCGCTTGCGCCTGACCAGCTCGGCCAGGCGGTGCAGGCGGCGCGCGGCTGGTTCGCCCGCATCGATGCCCGTGGCGGCGACGAAGCGGCGATCCTCTCGACCTGCAACCGCACCGAGATGTACGCCGCCAGCGATATCGCCAATCCGCTCGATGCGAGCGCCCACTTCCTGGCCGATTACCACAAGCTCAATTTCGCCGAACTGCGCCCGCACCTGTACATGCTGCCGCACGACGCCGCCGTGCGTCATGCCTTCCGGGTCGCCTCCGGGCTCGACTCCATGGTCCTGGGCGAACCGCAGATCCTCGGCCAGATGAAGGATGCGATGCGCCTGGCCGACGAAGCCGGGGGCCTGGGCACCTACCTGCACCAGCTGTTCCAGCGCAGTTTTTCGGTGGCCAAGGAAGTACGCAGCACCACCGAAATCGGCGCCCACAGCGTGTCGATGGCGGCCGCCGCCGTGCGCCTGTCGCAGCGTATCTTCGACAAGATCTCCGACCAGAACGTGCTGTTCATCGGCGCCGGCGAAATGATCGAGCTGTGCGCCACCCACTTCGCGGCCCAGAACCCGAAGAACATCACCATCGCCAACCGCACCATGGAGCGCGGGGAGGCGCTGGCGCACCGCTTCAACGGCAAGGCGATCCGCCTGGCCGCGCTGCCCGAGCAGCTGGCGCAGTTCGACATCGTCATCTCCTGCACCGCGTCCTCGCTGCCGCTCATTGGTCTCGGCCTGGTCGAGCGCGCGATCAAGGCGCGCCGCCATAAACCGATGTTCATGGTCGACCTGGCCGTGCCGCGCGATATCGAGCCCGAAGTCGGGCGCCTCGACGACGTGTTCTTGTACACCGTCGACGACCTCGGACAAGTGGTCCAGACCGGGCTGGAAAGCCGCCAGGCCGCCGTGGCCCAGGCCGAAGCCATCATCGAAACGCGCGTGCAGTCGTTCATGCACTGGATCGACGACCGCGCCATGGTGCCCGTGATCCAGGACCTGCAGGAAAACAGCGAAGCGATGCGCCTGTTCGAACTCGAACGCGCCAAGAAGATGCTGGCGCGCGGCGACGATGTCGACGCCGTGCTCGACGCCCTCTCCAAGGGCCTGACCGCCAAGTTCCTGCACGGCCCGCAGCAGGCGCTGCACCGCGCCCAGGGCGACGAACGCGCGCGCCTGGCGACGTTGCTGCCCCAGTTGTTCCGCGGCCGCCGTTAGCGCCCCGGCTTGCCGTCCTGGCGCCGCAGCCACGCGCGCGCCGCACCCGCTGTTCCCCGCCGTTTATCACCAACTACAGAGCACCCTATGAAACCATCGATGCTGGCCAAGCTGGATCAACTGGCCAACCGCCTTGTCGAACTTGACGAATTGCTCATGAGCGAAGGCGCGACCTCGAACATGGACGCCTACCGCAAGATGACGCGCGAGCACGCCGAAATCGGCCCGCTGGTGGCACTATTCAAGGAGTACCAGAGCGCCCAGGACGATATCGCCCAAGCGCAGGAAATGCTGCTCGAACCCGACATGAAGGACTTCGCGCAGGAAGAAATCGAGGCCGGCAAGGCGCGCGTGGCGCAGCTCGAAATGGACCTGCAGAAGATGCTGCTGCCCAAGGACGTCAACGACGAGCGCAACATCTTCCTCGAAATTCGCGCCGGCACCGGCGGCGACGAGTCGGCCCTGTTCGCGGGCGACCTGCTGCGCATGTACGTGCGCTTCGCCGAGCGCAATCGCTGGCAGGTCGAGACGGTGTCGGAATCGGTGTCGGACCTGGGCGGCTACCGCGAAGTGATCGTGCGCCTGATCGGCAACGGCGCCTACTCCAAGCTCAAGTTCGAGTCGGGCGGACACCGCGTGCAGCGCGTGCCGGCCACCGAAACGCAAGGCCGCATCCACACCTCGGCCTGCACCGTGGCGGTGATGCCGGAAGCGGACGAAGTCGAAGACGTCAACATCAACCCGGCCGACCTGCGCATCGACACCTACCGCGCCTCGGGCGCCGGCGGGCAGCACATCAACAAGACCGATTCTGCGGTGCGCATCACCCACCTGCCCACAGGGATCGTGGTCGAATGCCAGGACGACCGCAGCCAGCACAAGAACAAGGCGTCGGCGCTTAAGGTGCTGGCCGCGCGCATCAAGGACGTGCAGCTGCGCGAGCAGCAGTCGAAGGAAGCGGCCACCCGTAAAAGCCTGATCGGCTCGGGCGACCGCAGCGAGCGGATTCGCACCTATAATTTCCCGCAGGGCCGCATGACGGACCACCGCATCAACCTGACCTTGTATAAACTCGACTTCATCATGGATGGCGAACTGACCGAGCTGACCAACGCACTGGCGGCCGAACACCAGGCCGAATTGCTGGCGGCCCTCGGCGATTAAGGACACGGTAAGCCGGACGTTGTAGACTGTACAATGCTGCGTACCCACGCCGCATGTAAAGAGACATAAGGGGACCTCGAAAAACCGTCGCGAGCGGTGCAAGTTTCGTCCGAGAAGCGCAGCCGTACGAAGGTACGGTGAGCATCGCAGGGCGAAAATTGCGCCGCGCAGCAGGTTTGTCGAGGGCCCCGCCAATAAAAACACTTCTAGGACTTGAACGATGCCCAACAACCGCACGATCCTGATGACCCTTTCCGCCATCTGCTTCGCCCTGATTGGCGCGGCGCTATACCTGCAGCACTACAAGAACATGCTGCCATGCCCGCTGTGCGTGATCCAGCGCTACGCTTACTTCTTCTGCGCCCTGGTATGCCTGGCGGCGGCGTCGGCCAAACAGTTCAAGTTGTGGAGCTTCTTCGGGCTGGCCGGTTCCCTGACGGGCCTGTTCTACGCGGGCAAGCAGCTGTGGGTGCTGGCCCATCCCGGCCTGTCGTGCGGCATCGACCCGTTGACGACGATCCTCAACAAAGTCCCGACCGCCATCTACCTGCCATGGATCTTCGAGGCCGACGGCCTGTGCGAAGATGCGGTCGACACCCTGCTCGGCCTGTCGATCCCGCAATGGTCGGCACTGTGGTTCGCCATCATCAGCGTCTCGCTGCTGGTCGTGCTGGCACGGCGCAGCAACCGCTGATCATGGCGACGCTTGCCGCTGGCGTGCGGGTCGGCGCGCTGCAGTCGCTGCTGCCGCTCGATCCGCTGGAAAACCGCATCCTGGCCTGCCATGCGCTGGGCATCACGCGCATCGGCCTGATCACCCAGTCCGAACGGGTGCTGACGGCGCCGGAAGCGGCCGCGCTGGCGGCGCTGGTCGAGCGGCGCCTGGCGGGCGAACCGATCGCCTACATCGTCGGGCGGCGTGAATTCTACGGCCTCGATTTCGCCGTCAACCCGGCGGTGCTCATTCCCCGTCCGGACACCGAACTGCTGGTCGAGCTGGCGCTCGAACGCCTGCCCGTGCGCGGGCGCATGCTCGACATGGGCACCGGCAGCGGCGCCATCGCGGTGGCCGTGGCGCACACCCGGCCCGACGCCGGCGTGAGCGCGCTCGACGTCAGCGGCGCCGCGCTGGAGGTGGCGCGCGCCAACGCTGCTGCCAACCGCGCCGCCGTGCGCTTCGTGCAAAGCGACTGGTTCGCCGCCATCGATGGCGAATCGTTCGACCTGATCGTCTCCAATCCCCCCTACATCGCCGACGGCGACGTCCACCTGGCCCAGGGCGATTTGCGCTTCGAGCCGCCCGGCGCGCTGACCGACCACGCCGACGGCCTGTCGGCCCTGCGCACCATTGTGGCTGGCGCGCCACACCATCTGGCATCGGGAGGCTGGCTGCTGATGGAGCACGGCTACGACCAGGCGGCCCAGGTCCGCGCCCTGCTGGCCGCCGGCGGCTACGGCGACGTGCAGAGCTGGCGCGACCTGGCCGGCATTGAACGGGTGAGCGGCGGGCGGGTGAGCGGCGGACCGGCCGGCGCCGCCATATAAATTCTGCGGTGCAACGTGCGCACCATCCCCTTTGCTAAAATGACCAGATGCGCAAACTGACCGCCACCTGTGTCCTGATGCTCGCCCCGCTGACCGCCGGCGCGGGGCAGGCCGCCGTGCCCGAACGGTCCGTCCCTGAACGGTCCGTGCCCGACAAGCCGGCAGCGGAACGCGCGGCGCTCGAACGGCCGGCAAGCGAACGGCCAACGCCCGACCAGCAGGCGCGCGCGCTGTTCGACGGCGACTGGGAATGGCGCCTGCAAAACCAGCCCGAATACGCCACCTCGGTGGGCGACTACCGCTACGACGCGACCCTGAGCGACACCACCCTGGCCGCCAGCCGGGCCGCCAATGCGCACCAGCGCAAGATGCTCGACCAAGCCAGGCAGATCGAGCGCGACAAACTGAGCCCCCGCCAGCAGCTGTCCTACGACCTGTTCGTGTGGGAGAAGGAGCAGGCGGTCAAGGCGGCCGCCCTGTACCCGTTCCAGGCGCAGCCGATCAGCGCTTACGCCGGCATCCACATCACCCTGGCGCAATTGGCCGCGCAGATGCCGTTCGCCAGCGAGGCCGACTACCGCAACTACCTGGCGCGCCTGGACGCGGTGCCGGCCCACGTCGCGGGCCTGATCGAGCAGCTGCGCGAAGGCATGCGCAGCGGCTGGGTCGCGCCCCGAGCCACCATGCGCGCCGTGCCGCCGCTGCTCAAGCAGCTGCGCGAAGCCGCGGTCGACGGCGCGCTCGGCCAGCCGTTCCGCCAGATTCCGGCCACCATCGACAAGCCGGTGCGCGACGCCCTTGCGCTGGCCGGTCCCGTGGCGCTGCGCAACCGCGTGGCGCCGGCGCTGCAGGAGCTCGAAGAGTTCCTGCGCAGCGAGTACATCCCCGCCGCGCGCGAGTCGATCGCGGCCAGCGCGCTGCCGTCCGGGCTCGATTACTACCTGCTGGCGGTGACGCGCCAGACCACCATCGACATGGCGCCGGCCGACATCCACGCGCTGGGCCTGAAGGAAGTGGCGCGACTGCGCACCCAGATGACGGCGGCGATCGCGCGCACCGGGTTTGGCGGCAGCTTCGCCCAGTTCATCGTGTTCGCCAAGACCGATCCGCGCCTGTTCTACACGAGCAGCGACGCGCTGCTGGCGCGCTACCGGCGCATCATCACGCGCGCCAGCGCCAGCGTGCCCAAACTGTTCGCGGCCGCGCCCACGCAGGAGGTGCTGGTCAAGGCGGCCAGCGGCCCCGGCACCGAGAAACAGGGCGCGGCCTGGTACGAAGCGGGCACCGCCGAGCGCCCCGCCGCGTTCGTGGTCAACACCTCGCTGATCGAAACGCGCCCCATCTGGGAGATGGAAACGCTGGCCCTGCACGAAGCGCTGCCCGGCCACCACCTGCAGGTGGCGCGCGCGGCCGACATCGCCGACCTGCCGGCCTTTCGCCGCCACGGCTGGCACGGCGCGTATGGCGAAGGCTGGGCCCTGTATGCCGAAACGCTCGGCCCCGAGCTGGGGTTTTACAAGGACGCGTTTTCAGCCTTCGGCCACCTGAACGCCGAGATGTTCCGCGCGGTGCGGCTGGTGGTCGATACCGGCATCCACACCCGGGGCTGGACGCGCCAGCAGGCGATCGACTACATGAACGCCAACACCGCCAATGCGCCCAGCGACAACGAGCTGGAAGTGGACCGCTACATCGCCTGGCCGGCGCAGGCGCTCGGCTACAAGGTCGGCCAGCTGAAAATGCGCGCGCTGCGCGAGAAGGCGCAGGCGGCGCTGGGCGACAAATTCGACATCCGGCGCTTTCACAGCGTGGTGCTCGATAACGGGCCGCTGACCCTGGCGCTGCTCGAACAGCAGGTCGACGCGTGGATCGCGGCGGCCAAAAAGCCGGCGTCCTAGCACGACGCCATTGCATATAAAATAATCCTTGCTTCAAAAGCCACGCCTCATCCCAACAGGAAAAGCGTGCCTCAGGCGCGCCGGCCGGATTTCGGTTAATCTCGCAGCACTTACCTATTTGGCAGTACAAGAAAGGATTGACCGTGTCGAACCAACTGACCCGCCGCATGGCCCTGCTCGACGATGATGAACACCGCGCCCTGCTGGGGCAGGGCCTGCGCGGCATCGAGCGCGAAACGCTGCGCGTGGACCGCGCCGGACGCCTGGCGCGCACTCCGCACCCGCAGGCGCTGGGCGCCGCCCTGACCCACCCGCAGATCACCACCGACTACGCCGAGGCCCTGCTCGAATTCATCACGCCGGCGGAAAACGACATCGGCACCACCTTGCACAAGCTCGACGCCATCCACCGCTACGCCTACACCAAACTGGGCGACGAGATGCTGTGGAGCGAATCGATGCCGTGCGAGCTGCCGGCCGAAGAAGACATCGACATCGCCTGGTACGGCAAATCGAACATCGGCATGCTCAAACACGTGTACCGGCGCGGCCTGGCGCTGCGCTACGGGAAAGCGATGCAGTGCATCGCCGGCATCCACTACAACTACTCGCTGCCGGAGCAGATGTTCCAGCTGTTTTCCAGCAGCGAAGGCATTGCCGAGGAACGCCGCAGCGCGCTGCGCGACTTCCAGTCCGAAAGCTACATCGCCCTGATCCGTAACTTCCGCCGCTACAGCTGGCTGCTGATGTACCTGTTCGGCGCCTCGCCGGCGCTCTCCACGGGCTTCTTGCGCGGGCGCGAACACCAGCTCGAAACGCTGTCCGGCGACACCCTGTACCTGCCGTATGCGACCAGCCTGCGCATGAGCGACCTCGGTTACCAGAACGATGCGCAGTCGGGCCTGACCCCGCACGAGAACTCGTTGGAGAGCTACGTCACCACGCTGATGAATGCCGTGAACCGGCCGTACCAGCCGTACCAGGCGCTCGGCACCAAGCGCGATGGCCAGTGGATCCAGCTCTCGACCAATGTGCTGCAGATCGAGAACGAATACTATTCGACGATCCGGCCCAAGCGCGTGATCCGCACCGGCGAGCGTCCGGTGCAGGCGCTGTGCAAGCGCGGCGTGCAGTACATCGAAGTGCGCTGCCTCGATGTCGATCCGTTCGAGCCGATCGGCATCAGCGTCGAAACGGGCCGCTTCATGGATGCCTTCTTGCTGTTCTGCGCGCTCGACGAGAGCCCGCTGATCAACCACATGGAAAGCCTGGTCCACGCGCGCAATTTCTCGCGCACGGTCAAGGAAGGCCGCCGTCCCGGACTGACACTGACGCGCAACGGCGAAGAGATCGCGTTGCAGGAGTGGGCCAATCAACTGATCGAACGCATCGCCCCGCTGGCGGCGCTGCTCGACAGCGCCCATAACGAAGACGGCGTGCATGCGGCCTCGCTGGCCGCGCAGCGCGCCAAGGTCGCCAATCCGGCGCTCACGCCATCGGCGCGGGTGCTGGACGACGTGCGCGCGCTCGGCTCCTCGGCCGCCTTCGGCCTGCGCCAGAGCGAGCTGCATGCGGCGGCGTTTCGCGACAGCCCCCTGATGCCGGCCGAAGCGGCGCTGTTCGACGAGATGGCGGCCGCCTCGCTGGCCGAACAGGCCATCATCGAGCAGACCCAGACCGGCAGCTTCGACGATTTCGTGGCCGCGTACAACAGCAGTACATTGTGTGGCGACTGAGTATGTGGCGACTGAGCGTGTGGCGACTGACTATGCGGCCACTGAAGCGGCGACTGAAACGGTGACCGAGCGTGCTGACCTTCTATAACGAGCACCATGCCCAGCACCGGGGGCGCCACGAGATGTTCCGCGGCGCCCTCGTGCCCTGCTTCGAAAAGCCGGAGCGGGTCGAGATGGTGCTGGCCGAATTCGAACGGCGCGGCCTGGGCAAGGTGGTCACGCCGCACGGCGTGTCGCTGGTCTCGCTCGAACGCATCCACACGCCGCGCTACCTGCATTTTTTGCGCAGCGCCTGGAGCGAGTGGGTCGCGCTCGACGAAGCCAACGCCGACAAGGACGCGTTCCCGTCGGTGTGGCCGATCCGCGGCATGCGCACCGATATCGAGCCCGATAATTTTGCCGCGCGCATGGGCCTGTATTCGATGGACAGCGGCACCCCGCTCACGGCCGGCACCTGGATCGCCGCCAAGACCGGCGCCGACTGCGCGGTCAACGCCGCGCATGCGCTGCGCCTGGGCGAACGCGGCACCTTCGCCCTGACCCGCCCTCCCGGCCACCATGCGGGCGCCGATTTTTTCGGCGGCTACTGCTTCCTCAACAACGCGGCGCTGGCGGCCCAGCACCTGCTCGACGACGGCGCCAAAAAGGTCGCCATCCTCGACATCGACTACCACCACGGCAACGGCACGCAGAGCATTTTCTACGGCCGCAAGGACGTGCTGTTCATCTCGATCCATGCCGATCCGCGCGCCGAGTACCCGTTCTACCTGGGCCACGCCAGCGAGACCGGCGAGGGCGAAGGCACGGGCTACAACATGAACCTGCCGCTGGCGGCGGGATCGGCCCCGGCGCAGTGGTTCCTGGCGCTGGAGACGGCCTGCGTCAAGCTGGCCAGCTTCGCGCCCGACGCGCTGGTGGTCTCGCTCGGGGTCGATACCTTCGCGGGCGATCCGCTGTCCTCGTTCGCGCTGCACAGCAGCGATTTTTTGCGCATCGGCGAGCGCATCGCGCATACGGGCCTGCCGACCGCGTTCGTGTTCGAAGGCGGCTATGCGGTGGGCGAGATCGGCATCAACGTGGTCAATGTGCTTGAAGGTTTTGAAACCGCTAACTAGAACGATGAAAGACGCAATGATGACCCTTACCCCCTCCTTCGACTGGGAATGGCGCCGCTTCGACGAACTCTCCGGCGCCGACCTGTACGCGGTCATGGCCAGCCGCCAGGATGTGTTCATCCTCGAACAACGCTGCCTGTATCCGGACCTGGATGGCTACGACCAGGGCGCGCACCACCTGCTCGGCTGGCACACGGCGGGCGGCGCGCGCGTGCTGGCGGCCTACCTGCGCTGCATCGCGCCGGGCGTGAAGTTCGACGAGATGTCGCTCGGGCGCGTGCTGACCACCCGTGGCGCGCGCGGCGGCGGCAGCGGACGCGCCCTGCTGGCCGAGGGCATCGCGCGCGCCGAGCGCCAGCATCCGGGACAGCGCATCCGCATCGGCGCCCAGCAGCACCTCGAAGCGTTCTACGCCAGCTTCGGCTTTACAACCGTCAGCGCGCCCTACGACGAAGACGGCATCATGCACGTCGATATGCTGCGCTAACGTCCCAGGGCGCGCCTGCGCCACGCCACGCCCAGCAGCGCCAGTCCCGCCAGCAGCATGGCCCTGGCGCGCGGCTCGGGCACGGGGCTGGTCAGCTGCAGCAGCAAGCCGCTGCATTCGTCGCCGCGGCAACCCCAGGCCGCGATCTGGCCGGCGTCGTTGATGCCGACCGCATCCTGCACGACCCAGCCCAGCGCCGGGTCGATCAGGGTGTTCAGGTCGCGCATCACGCCGTCGGCGTAGACGAAGCCGAACATGCTCGGGTTGGGCGGCTCGCCCAGATGGCCGACCACCTGGCCCAGGTTGTTGATCGCCGTGCCCCAGCTGAGCAAACCATTGACCGAACCCAGGTTGCGCGTGCTGCCGCCCGAGTACAGGAAGGCCTTTTCGCCGCCCTCCCAGCCGAAACCGGTGACCTGGCCCTTCTGGTTGATGGCGGCCGCGCCGCTCGACTCGTCGCTCCAGCCGGGCAATTTGCTCATCACGCCGTTCTGGTAGATGAAGGCCGAGACCGGGTACGGCGCGTCCTTCTGCACCACCGAGGTGCCGACCACCTGGCCGGCGTTGTTGATGCCGGCCGCCGCCGCATAGTCGCCGCCGAGCGTACCGAGATCGTTCATCGCGCCGCCGCTGTGCAAGAAGGCACCGTTACGCCCGCTGGCCGTGGTGAAATTGCCCGCGACCTGGCCGGCGTCGTTGATGCCCGTGCCGCTGCTGTACTCGCCCCCGCCGAAGGTGCCGAGATCGGTCATGCTGCCTTTGGCATACTTGAAAGCATGGGTCTGGCCGCCGGCCGTGAGCGAATGGCCGGTGACCTCGCCCGCGCTGTTGAGGGCGGTGGCGGCACTGCTGGCGCCGCCCAGGGTGCCGAGGTCGATCCCGCCGCCGGGCGACCAGAGCCAGGCGTGGTCGCCGCGCACCCCGGCGATCTGGCCGGCATTGTTGATGGCCGCCGGCATGAAGCCGGGCAGTTCGGTGACGCTGTAGATGACGCTAGGAACGATAGCGGCCCGCGCAGGGGCGGCCACGGCCGGCGCCGCCAGCGAAGCCCCCAGGGTCAAGCGACATATCAGGCAAAATGGGCGCATGGCATCATCCTTTCGGTGCAAGTGGGATGACCAGCATGCGCCGCCGCGACCCGTGTGCCCTGCGCCACGTCATGCGCCGCCTTGCGCCCGCGCGCGGCGCCGCCAGCCTGCCAGGACACCCAGGCCGGCCAGCAACATGGCCCAGGCGCCCGGTTCGGGCACCGGCGCCAGTTGCAGCAGCAGGCCGCCGCAGCCGTCGCTGTCGTGGCAGCCCCAGGCGGCGATCTGGCCCAGGTCGTTGATGCCGGCGGCGCTGTACACCGTCCAGCCGAGCGCGGGATCGATCAGCGTGTTGAGGTCGCTCATGGCGCCGTTGGCGTAGATAAACGCAAAGGACGGCACTTGCAGCGCCCCGCCCAGGTTGCCGACCACCTCGCCCCGGTTGTTGAGCGCGGTGCCCCAGGCGGCCAGGCCGTACATGCTTCCCAGCACCTGCGTCATGCCGTTGGTGTACAGGTAGGCCGCCTCCGGCCCGTGCCAGTCGGTGCCGGTGATCTGGCCGGCCTGGTTGACGGCGTTGGCGCTGTTCATGCCCGAGGGCGAATGGTTCAGGGCGGTCATGACGCCGTTTTCGTAGATATACGCGCTCTGCGGCGGATGGAAGTCGCCCTGGGCCAGCGAGGAACCGACCACGCGCCCGGCGTTGTTGATGCCGGTGGCCCAGGTACTGGCGCCGCCCAGGTTGCCGATATCGCGCAGTTGCCCATCGAGGCGCACAAAGGCGCCCCAGCCGGTAGCGGGCGCATGGAAGTCCCCTGCGATCTGGCCCAGGTCGTTGATGGCCGTGCCGCGCGTAAAGGCGCCGCCGCCGATGGTGCCCAGGTCGGTCATCACGCCACGGCTGTAAATGAAGGCGTGTTCTTCGCCGCTGGCCGTGAGCGACCCGCCGGTCACCTCGCCAAAGCGGTTGAGTGCGGTGCCGGTGCTGCTGGCGCCGCCCAGGGTGCCCAGGTCGATGCCGCCGCCGGCCGACCACAGCCAGGCATGGCCGTTGCGGGTGCCGACGATCTGGCCGGCATTGTTGATGCCGGCCGGCGCCATGGCATCGGGCAGGACGGTCACGGTGTAGCTTGGTGCGGCGGAGGCGGCTGCGGCGGACAGCAGCAGCGCCAGTGCAAGGGGCGTCGACATGGCGAAATCCTCGAAGATGGGCAAGCTGCCATCGTGCGCGTTCCGCCGCCGCGCACCCTGTGTCAGGTCATGCGCACGCTACGCAGGCGGCACCAGCCGAGCAGGCCCAATCCGGCCAGCAACATGGCCCAGGTTCCCGGTTCGGGCGCCGGGCTCGGTTGCAGCAGCAGGCCGCCGCACTCGCTGCCCTCAAGGCGGCAGCCATAGGCGGCGATCTGCCCGCTGTCGTTGATGCCGGTGGCGTTGTGCACGGTGTAGCCGAGCGTCGGGTCGATCAGGGTGTTCAGGTCGACCAGGGCGGCGCCCTCGTACAGGAAGGCGGCCGAGCCGGTGTCCCCGGGCGTGTCGGAACGCCCCACCACCTGGCCGCCCTGGTTGACGGCGTTGGCGAAGCTGCGCCGCCCGCCCAGGGTGCCGAGGTCGGTCATCTTGCCCCTGGCGTACAGGAAGGCGTGCTCGCTGCCCTGCACCCAGGCATTGCCGACCACCAGGCCGGCATCGTTGACGTCGGCCGCGGCGCTGTAGCTGCCGCCCAGGGTGCCGAGGTCGGTCATGCTGCCGTTGGCGTACAAAAACGCGTGCGCCAGGAAAGGCGAGCTGTCGTCGAGCGCCGAGACGCCGACCACGTGGCCGGCGTTGTTGATGCCGGCCGCGTAGGCGAAGCCGCCGCCCAGGGTGCCGAGGTCGGTGCTGGCGCCGCCGCTGTACAGGAATGCGCGGTAGGTGGAAGCGCTGCTCAAGTACTGGCCGGCGATCTGCCCGGCATCGTTGATGGCGCTGGCCAGGCTGTCGATGCTGCCTGGAATGACCAGTTCGGCCAGGCTGGCGCCGGCGTAGCGCACCGCGCGCGCGGCGCCGCTGGCCACCCTGGCGTAGCCGGCCGCCTGGCCGGCCTGGTTGATGGCCGCGGCGGAACTGTCGGCGCCGCCCAGGGTGCCCATCGAGGCGAGCGTGCCGCCGGACCAGATGAAGCCGCGCTGGCCTTCGGCGCCCGGACGGTCGCCGACGATCTGGCCGGCATTATTGATGCCGAGGGGATTGGTATTGGCGGGCAGGGGCGTAACTGTGTAGCGCGAGGCGGCAAGGCTGGGGAGCGGTACCAGCAGCGGTGCCAGCAGCAGCGCCGGCAGGAGGGTACGGGGAGACATGATGTGATCCTTTCGAGCGTTGAAAGGATCAAGGATCGGCCGACTTTGCGCGATTTATTTGAGGCGCATCAGGCGCGCGCCAGAGCGGCGTGCATCGGTGCGGCCCGCGCCACGTCGGCCTCGTCAGTCAAGCAGCCGGCAACGCGCCGGCGCCGGCATGAAGTGAAGCTGATTAATTAACGCTGATCAGTTCGATGTCGAACACCATGCCGGTATTGGCCGGAACAGGACCCTTGCCGGTGGCGCCGTAACCCTTGGACGATGGAATCGTCAGGGTGCGCTTGCCGCCGGCTTTCATGCCTGGGATGCCGTCGGTCCAACCCTCGATCAGGGTGCCTTTGTTCAGCATGAAAGCGACCGGCTGCTTGCCGACGGTGCTTTCGAACTGGGTGCCCTTGTTGTCGGGCTTGGCCGAATCGTAGAGCCAGCCGGTGTAGTGCACATTGATGCCTTTGCCGAGCGCCGCTTCGGCGCCGGTGCCGACCACGGTGTCCTTGGTGCCCAGGGCGGCCGGATCGGTGGCCGAGGCCACCGGTGGCGGCGGTACCGGCAGCGGCGCCACCTGGACCGGGCTGTTATCGGAACTGCCGCAAGCGGTCAGGGCGAGCGTGGCGACAAAGGCGGCGGCGAGAGTAAGCTTGAGTTTCATGGATTCCTTGGGCGGTGACGGAAAAAGTTGCCAAAGTTTAGCAGTAGTTGTCCGTCGCCGCACCATTCGAATCGCATCTAAAGTGTGGCGTTTATGTATCGAGGTGTATTTTATCGACGTGTATTTAGCGACCTGTATTTATCGGCCCGGATCAGATTTCGACCTGGGTTCCCAGCTCGATCACCCGGTTCGGCGGAATCTGATAGTAATCGGCCGCGCCGCGGGCATTGCGCGACATGGTCACGAACAGGTGCTCGCGCCATGGCGCCATGCCGCCGCCCGGCGCCGAAATGACGGTCTGGCGCGCGATGAAGAAGGACGTTTCCATCATCTCGAACGGCAGGCCGATTTCGGCGCACTGGACCAGCACCTTGGGAATATCCGGTTCATCCTTGAAGCCGTAGAACACATTGATCTGGAAGCAGTTGTGGCCCAGCTCGATCACCTTGGCCTGCTCGGCCAGCGGCACCCACGGCTCTTCCATCATGTGCACGGTGAGGAACACCACGCGTTCGTGCAGCACCTTGTTGTGCGACAGGTTGTGCAGCAGCGCGTGCGGCACGCCGTCGCTTTCGCCGCGCAGGAAAATCGCGGTGCCGTACACGCGCGTGGGCGGGGCCACGAACAGCGACTGCAGGAAGTCCTCGAGCGGAATGGCGTGCGACTGCAGGTTCTCGAACACCAGGTGGCGCCCGCGCTTCCAGGTCATCATGCCGGTAAACAGGATCGCGCCCAGCAGCAGCGGGAACCAGCCGCCGTGGAACAGTTTCAGGGTGCTCGACGAGAACAGCATGATGTCCATGATCACGAAAAAGCCGGTCGCGCCGAAGCACAGCGCCAGCGGCAGGTGCCAGCGGTAGCGCGTGACGAAAAAGGTCAGCACGGTGGTGCACAGCATGGTGGCGGTGACGGCGATGCCGTAGGCGCCGGCCATGTCGTCCGAGGACTGGAAAATGAGCACGCCGATCAGCACCACCACCAGTTGCAGCCAGTTGACGGCCGGGATGTAGATCTGGCCGATTTCGCTTTCCGAGGTGTGCAGCACGCGCATGCGCGGCATCAGGCCCAGCGCGATGGCTTGCTTGGTCATCGAAAAGGTGCCGGAAATGGTCGCTTGCGAGGCGATCACGGCGGCCATGGTCGAGAGCAGCAGCAGCGGATAGATGCTCCAGCTGCCGAGCTGGTTATAGAACGGGTTGCTAACGTGCTCGGGATGCATGATCAGCAGCGCGCCCTGGCCCATGTAATTGAGCGCCAGCGCCGGGAAGGCGATCAGGAACCAGGCCGCGCGGATCGGTTTCTTGCCGAAGTGGCCCATGTCGGCGTACAGCGCCTCGGCCCCGGTGAGCGAGAGTACCACCGCGCCGAGCGCGATGAAGGCCGTGTACTTGTTTTCCAGCATGAAGCGGAAGGCATGCAGGGGATTCAAGGCGGCCAGGATCTGCGGCGCCTCGATAATGTTGACCACGCCCATGACCGCCAGGGTGGCGAACCAGATCACCATGATCGGCCCGAACCAGCGCCCGATGCCGGCCGTGCCGCGCCGCTGCACCGAATACAGGGCCACCAGCACGCAGGCGGTAATGACCAGTACGATCCAGTTGGGCAAACCCGGAATGGCCACTTCCAGCCCTTCGATCGCGCCGAGCACCGAAATGGCGGGGGTGATCACGCTGTCGCCGTAGAACATGGTGGCGCCGAACACGCCCAGCACCATCAGCGGGAAATACCATCTGGATGCCTTGGTGACCGAATTGAGCGCCAGCGCCATCAGGGCCATGATGCCGCCCTCGCCGCGGTTGTCGGCACGCAGCACGAGGGTGACGTATTTGAGCGAGACGATCAGGGTCAGTCCCCAGAAGATCAGGGAAATGATGCCGAGCAGGTTGGGGGTGTTCAGGGCCAGGCCGTGGTCGGCGTCGAACACGGCCTTGAGGGTATAGAGGGGACTGGTACCGATATCGCCATAGACAATGCCGACCGCGGCCAGGGTCGTGGCCGCCAGGCTGCTCTTCTTGTGTTGCGCTGTCAAGGTTGCACCATATTCTTGTTTTGGTGCATTGCACAATAGAAGATGGTCATGGAAAAAGCAAGCACAATTCGTTGCATCATTAATACCCCTGGTTACAGCAAGCATGTCCCTTGCTTTCGAAGACGCCATGATAAACGCACTGTGCGGATGAGCGCGTTCGCGATGACAGATTAACATCATCGGCAAATGACCGGTCGCCAGCAAGCTTCGCCCATCTGCGGGATAATGTTTATCCAATGAATCTTTGATTGTCACTCATGCGTACCGGCATCCTGTCCGCCGCCCTGGCCTTCCTGTGCTGGGGTCTGTTTCCCTTGTATTTCCATGCCCTCAAAGAAGTGCCGCCGGCCCAGATCATGGGCCACCGGGTGCTGTGGTCGCTGCTGTTCCTGGTGATCGTGCTGACCATCCGCCAGCAATGGAAATGGCTGGGCGCGCTCAGGCAGCAGCCGCGCGTGGTGGCCAGTTTCGCCCTCAGCGCCCTGCTGCTCAGCCTGAACTGGCTGCTGTACATCTGGGCCGTCAACAGCGGCCACGTGATCGAAGCGAGCCTGGGCTATTTCATCAATCCGCTGTTCAATGTGATGCTCGGTTTTTTGGTGCTCAAGGAAAGGCTGCGCGTGGTCCAGTGGCTGGCGATCGCGCTGGCCACCTGCGGCGTGCTGTGGCTGACCTGGCAGGCCGGGCGCATGCCCTGGATCGCGCTGCTGCTGGCGGCTTCCTTCGGCGGCTACGGCCTGCTGCGCAAGACCGCCTCGCTCGGCGCGCTGGAAGGCTTGTCGTTCGAGACCATGCTGCTGTTCCCGTTCGCGCTCGGCTTCGTCATCTGGCTGACCATGACGGGCGATAACGCGTTTCTCAACACGCCGTCGAACGGCACGCGCTGGCTGCTGATCGCGTCGGGGCCGATCACCGCCATTCCGCTGCTGCTGTTCGCCAGCGGCGCGCGCAAGATTCCGCTGTCGGTGCTGGGGCTGCTGCAATACATCGGTCCCACCATCCAGCTCAGCCTGGGAATCTTCTTGTTCCACGAAGCGTTCACCCAGGAGCGCATGATCGGCTTTGCCATCATCTGGAGCGCGCTGGCGCTGTATGCGGCCGAAGGACTGCTCAGGCGCAAATAAGCTGGCGCCGCAGGCATAAAAAAAATAGCGGCCCGCGGGCCGCTGTTTTTTTACCGAGCCGATTGCTTACGCCGCTTTTTTGCGCTTGGCGACGGCCAGTCCGGCCAGGCCCAGGCCCAGCAAGGCCAGGCTGCCCGGTTCAGGCACGCCGACCGGATCGGCGGCGAAGGTGCCACCCTGGATGAACACGCCCGAATCGAGGGAATCGTCACCACGGTCCTGGATCAGGAATTCGAAGGTGTTCACGCCAACCAGGCCGGACGCCTTGGCGGTCATGACCGTGGTCAGTCCGTCGTAGCCGGTAGCGACAGTGAATTTGCCATTGTCGCGGTAGAAGCCGGCATTGATGCCATTGTTGACGTTGTTGATCGAGACCACGCCTTTATTACCCGGCACCAGGGCGATGTTCACGCCGTTGAGCTTGAGCTCGAACAGGTCGTTGAACTTGGAGCCGACGAATTCGTTGTATTCCTCGGACGCGAAGACATAGTTGAAGAACACGTTGCCGGTGGTGCTGGTGAAATCGAATTTGAGCGAGGTGGTGGTGCCGATGCCGGAGCAGCTTTCGCCGTTGTTGCTGCCCGTTGCGCACGAGGTTTTGCCGGTTGTCAGCAGGACGCCCTGGTCGAAGCCGATGTTGCCGCCGCCCGTGAAGATACCGGTCGCTTGTGGCGTGGCGCTGGCCAGGGTGGCGTTGCTGATGGTAATGCCGGTGCCGCTCATGGCGCTGGCCAGGGCATTGGCGTTGGTGGAGTTGTTCACAACCAGTGCATGGGCGGAACTGGTGGCCAGGATCAGTGCGGCGGCCGACATCACGCTGCGGATCAAGTTAACTGTCATCGATGGTGTCTTTTCAGGTAAAGAGTTGGAATTTGTTTTGGCAAGAGCGTGTTGCTCAAAAATAAACAAAGCAAGTTCCATACCTTTACATTAAAGATGCACTAAATCAATGACTTGTGGAAACATTGCCCGTTGCCACGCTTGCAGGTGTAAAGAATTCCGACACTTGCCTGGCGCACCAGCATGCGGCGTGCATAAAGCGCGCCGCCAAACCGGGCCGCGCGCCGCACTGGCGCAGGAAAGGACCAACGCGGCGGCGACTTATTGTATCCTGTTGACCTTCCGTCCCCATTTCAAGAAACTCAATGGCCAATTACGTCTATACCATGAATCGCGTGGGCAAAATCGTCCCGCCCAAGCGTCAGATCCTCAAGGATATTTCCCTGTCGTTCTTCCCCGGCGCCAAGATCGGCGTGCTGGGCCTGAACGGCTCCGGCAAGTCGACCTTGCTGAAAATCATGGCCGGGATCGATACCGACATCCAGGGCGAAGCCGTGCCGATGCCGGGCCTGAACATCGGTTACCTGCCGCAGGAACCGGTGCTCGATCCCGAGCAGACGGTGCGCCAGGTGGTCGAATCGGGCCTGGGCGAAGTGTTCGAAGCGCAAGGCAAGCTCGAAGCGGTGTACGCGGCGTATGCCGACGAAGACGCCGACTTCGATGCGCTGGCGACCGAACAGGCGCGCCTGGAAGCGATCATCTCCACCTCCGACGGCGGCAACCTGAACCTGCAGCTGGAAATGGCCGCCGACGCGCTGCGCCTGCCGCCGTGGGACGCCAAGATCGGCATCCTGTCCGGCGGCGAAAAGCGCCGCGTGGCGCTGTGCCGCCTGCTGCTGTCGAAACCCGACATGCTGCTGCTCGACGAACCGACCAACCACTTGGATGCCGAATCGGTCGACTGGCTCGAACAATTCCTGCTGCGCTTCCCGGGCACCGTGGTCGGCATCACCCACGATCGCTACTTCCTCGACAACGCCGCCGAATGGATTCTCGAGCTCGACCGCGGCCATGGCATTCCATGGAAGGGCAACTACAGCTCGTGGCTGGAGCAAAAGAGCAACCGCCTCAAGCAGGAAGAAGCGACCGAATCGTCGCGCCAGAAAACCATCGCCAAGGAACTGGAATGGGTGCGCCAGAATCCGAAGGGCCGCCAGGCCAAGAGCAAGGCCCGCCTGGCGCGCTTTAACGAGCTGTCCGAGCACGAATACCAGAAGCGCAACGAGACGTCCGAGATCTTCATTCCCGTGGCCGAGCGCCTGGGCAATGACGTGATCGAGTTCAAGAACGTGTCGAAATCGTTCGGCGACCGCATGCTGATCGAGAACCTCTCGTTCATCGTGCCGCCGGGCGCCATCGTCGGCATCATCGGCCCGAACGGCGCCGGCAAGTCGACCCTGTTCAAGATGATCACCGGCAAAGAGCAGCCGGACAGCGGCGAAGTGGCGATCGGCCAGACCGCGCGCGTGTCCATCGTCGACCAGAACCGCGACGACCTGGCCAATACCAAGACCGTCTTCGACGACGTGGCCGGCGGCGCCGACACGCTCACCGTGGGCCGCTTCGACATGCCGTCGCGCGCCTACCTGGGCCGCTTCAACTTCAAGGGATCGGACCAGCAAAAGATCGTCGGCAACCTGTCCGGCGGCGAACGCGGCCGTCTGCACCTGGCGAAAACCCTGCTGCAAGGCGGCAACGTGCTGCTGCTCGATGAACCGTCCAACGACCTTGACGTGGAAACCCTGCGCGCGCTGGAAGATGCCTTGCTCGAATTTGCCGGCAGCGTCATGGTCATTTCCCACGATCGCTGGTTCCTGGACCGTATCGCGACCCACATCCTGGCCTTCGAAGGCAACTCGCAAGTGACCTTCTTCGACGGTAACTACCAGGAATACGAAGCCGACAAGAAAAAGCGCCTGGGCGAAGAAGGCGCCAAGCCGAAACGCATCCGCTACAAGCCGCTCACGGTGTAAGCGGCGGCAAGCACGCGCCACCTGCGCGCCCGGCAGCATGGGCGCGCAGGTGGCGCAAGCGGTTTTTGCAGCACAGTGCGCTTTAGAACCACGCTTCATTTGCGCCAATCGAACGACAAGCCCACCCTGCCCGGCACACTGGAAAGATGAATGACTATCGCGCCAACCGGGTCGCCGGTCACAGTTACTTCTTCACGGTGCGCCTGTCCGGGCGCGGCAGTACCTTATTGACCGACCATATCGCCGCCTTCGGCGAAGCCATCCGCCAGGCGCGCAGCCGCAAACCATTCCATGTCGATGCCTGGGTCGCCCTGCCCGACCACGCCCACGCCATCTGGACCCTGCCGCCGGGCGACCATGAGTGCGCGGCGCGCTGGCGCGCGGTCAAGATCGCGTTTTCCAAGTCGCTGAGCAAGTCGGTGGGCAAGTCGCGCGCGGGAACGGGCCTGGATACTATCTGGGAACCGCACTACCAGCAGCATCCGGTGGGCGCCGACGACTACGCCGGCCTGGTCGACTACATCCACCACAATCCCCTGCGCCACGGCCTGTGCGCCACGCCCCAGGAATGGCAATGGTCGTCGCTGCACCGCTTCATCGCGGCCGGGATGGTGGCCGCCTAATCCCGTCGTCCGGCTTGTAGTTCAGCCCGCCGTCCAGCTTGTATTTCAGCTTGTATTTCAGCTTTGTAAACAGACAAAGCGCCTCCCGGTGGATACAGCAAGCGGAGGGGGCGCTTGCTGCACACACTGGAAGGCGCCGTGCCTGTTCCGGTCTGCCCTTCTGTCAGGAGCGGCCCGGACCGCGCGCGTGGCGCGCCGGTCCGGGCCAACCATCAGAAATTGTAACGAGCGCCAACGGTGATGGCATCTGCCTTGGCACCGAAGTCCTTGCTCTTGCCATAGCGCTCATATTCGAGCGTCAGGGCGACCTGCTTGCTCAGGTTGTACTGGGCGCCAACGCCCGCATACACGCCTGTATCGCTTTCCTTGTAGTTCAGGTTCGACGAGGTGCTGTCGACCTTGCTGTAACCGACGCCCAGCTTGCCGTAGACCGAAAACATCTCGTTGACCGGCATCGTGCCCTTGCCGGCGACGTAGGCACGCTTGCCTTCGGTGCTGCCGGTGTAGCTGTTGTTGCCGATCTTGTAGTCGTATTCAGCCTTGCGCAGGTCGGTGTAACCGGCTTCGACGCCCCACATCGGGGTGATGTCCACGCCGCCGAACACTTTCAGCGATGGCTTGAAACCGTCGCCGTCGAAGTCGGTGCCGCCGATTTTGAAATTATGGTCGGACGATGCCACGCCCAGGCCGATGTATGGAGCAGGGCTTTGGGCTTGTGCGGCGGTCATCGCGGTGGCGCCGGCGATCAATGCAAAAATGAGCTTTTTCATGCGGAATCCTTTGTGTGAAACAGTCTGTTCCGCAATTCCCAATGAATTGCGAGGTAATCAAGATAGCATCAGCGAAAGGACGCATGAAGGGGCATTCCGTAAGACTTGTAAGCAAATGTAACGTGAAAATTCGCGCTTGCGGCGAATAACTGACTGATCGTTCATCTATATGTATTTTTCACTTAGCGCACGTTAAGCGTAAATTAAAAGATGTAGCGGAAAGTTAGGTTCACTCGCGGCCCGATGGCGCGCGCCGATTTGTTAATTCCGTGCTGCCAGTGCTTTTGTGTGTTTCCTGACATCACTAATAAAGTACCGTCATTTAAGCCTAGTTTAAGTGTCTGTTTCGTCCCTTTGTGGCGCAGGATGAAGGTTCTGGATGCGCCAAAACTCAATGAAGCGATTACCGGCTCGGCTCCGAGCTCGGTTTCATCGTCGCTGTGCATGCCCATGCTGTCGCGTTCGTTGCGGTAATAATTGAGCAAGACGCTGTTGAAGCGATGTCCGCAGGCGGCCTCGACCGCTTCCCTGAGTTCGAGCTGCAGCGGCGTGAACGGTAGCGGTTCGAGGCGCAGGCCGGAATAGGTATAGGCCGCCTCACCATGCCAGGCGGTCAGGCGCGGCTGGAGATGCCGCTTGCCCCACAGGGTGATCGACTCGGCGCGCCAGTCGGCCTCGGCGATCAGGCGCGCCAGCACCTCGGCGTAAGGCAGGCGCAGCGGCAGCCGGGGCAGCACTTCCAGGGTGCCGTCGTCGAGCGGGAATGGCGTTAGCTGGCTTTCTTGAAACAGGTCCATGGAGGCGGAATGGCGATATGATGGCAGGAAGAGTCGATTGACGGAGGTATTTTCGCATGAAAAAACGCCACTTCCTGAGCGCGGCGCTGAGCGCAGCCGCCCTGCCGGCCGCAGCCACGGGTGCGCACGCCAGCCGCGTGCCCGGACCGGCCCTGCTGACCCTGACCGGCGCGCTGGCGCGCAGCAACCGCGGCCCGTTCGACCCGGTACTCGACCAGATGATGCACAAGCAAAAGCTCAGCTTCGACAAAGCCTTCAGCATCGACTTCAACGCGCTTCTGGCGCTGCCGGCGGTGAACATCCGCCCTACCCTGGAATACGACGGCAAGCCGCACACGCTGCGCGGGCCGCTGCTGCTCGATGTGCTGGCGCTCGCCGGCACGCACCCGCGCGACGACGGCAAATTGCTGCTACGCGCGGTCGATGGCTATGCGGTGGCGCTGCCGGTGGCGCAGGCGCGCGCGCAGCGCTTCATCGTCGCCACCCACCTGGACGGCAAATCGATGGCGCTGGGGGGACTGGGACCGCTATGGGCGCTGTACGATGCGGACCGCTTTGCGGACATGGCCGCCAGGCCGCTGGGCGAACGCTTCGGCGCCTGCCCGTGGGCCCTGTATCACATCGAGGTGGCCGGCTAGCCCGGGGCAAGCGCTTCAGGAATACGCTTCGGCCAGCGACATCACGCGCGGCGTGACGATGATGCCGATGTTGCCGAACAAGGTATCGATGGCTTTCAGGTTTTCCTCGCACTCTTCGGTTTTCCAGCCCTTGAAGATGTCGGTGCCATCTTTCTGGAAATGCAGGTCGAGCACCTTGCCGCGGTCCTTGTGGGTATAGGCTTCGCTGTGGGTATTCTGGAAACCCAGCTCTGCCAGGCCGGCCAGGACCGCATTCGGCGGATTGTCGGGGTCGGTGGCGAGGAATACGCCGAACGTCTTGCCGGGCGGTTTGGCGGCAATGTCGACTTCATAAATGCCGGGCGCCTTTGTGACGGACGTACTTTTCAAAAATAGCATGCTGGTCTCCTGGTCGACGTAAGCAGCGGCATGGCGATTCCTGCCGTTTTGGCAAGTCTCCCGCAACATCACCGTAACGGTCTAGCTTATTGCGATTTTTTGCGTTTGTCGATGCATGGTTGCATCTTTTCGCATTAATGCATCAGCCGCGTTGCATAAGCGGGCAGACGATGCGAAAGTGGCAAACCTTACTTGCCCGCCTTGCGCCGCGCCAGGTCCTGGGTCGGCGCCACCAGCGCCGCGTACAGCGCCCCGGTCGGCCCGTCCCACGCGCCAAGCGCCGCCTGCTGGCGCGCCACGGTGTCCATGTCGCCGCGCGCGATCGGCCCGCTCAGCGCCGCCGCCGCGCCCAGGCGGAACACATTGGCCATGCTTTCCGACGCCAGCGGCTGCGCCAGCGCGCGCGCCACCGGTTCGGGCACGCCCGCCGCCTGGTAGGCGCGCAAGGCGGCGTCGAGCACCGTCACCAGGTAATTCGAGGCGAATACCGAGGCCGCGTGGTACACCGTCTTGGCCTGCGCGTCGATCGCCACCGGCTGCGCGCCGATCGACACCAACGCCGGCGTGAGCACGGCCAGCGCCGCGCAATCGCCCTCGACCCCGCAAAAGGTGCCGCCGAAGTGCTGCGCCACCTGCGCCGGATCGGCAAAGCTGCGGATCGGATGCACGCTCGCCGCCAGCGCCCCTGCCTGCGTGGCCGGCGCCAGCTCGGCCGACGATCTGGCGCCGCTGCAGTGGAACACGATGGCGCCGTTTAATCGATGGCAGAGCGCCAGTTGCGCGCACACGGCGCCGATCTGGTCGTCGCCGACGGCCAGCATCCACACGTCGGCGCTGCGCATGCGGTCCATCGCCTGCGCCGCGCGTCCGGCTTTGACAAAGCCGACGGCGTCCAGGGCGCCGGCCTGCGAACGGGTCAGCACATCCTGCACCACGAAAGCGCCGCTTGCCGCGAACAGGCGTCCCAGCACGCGCCCCACATGGCCGGCGCCGATGATGTTGAGCGTGCGCGCCACCTAGAAGCCCGACCCCGGCTGCTTGAGGAAGTCGATTTCTTCGGGCGTCGAAGAGCGTCCCAAAATCGCATTCCGGTGCGGGAAGCGGCCGAAACGCGCGATCACGCCACGGTGGCGGTGCGCGTAATCGAGCGCGCCTTCGAACGCCTGGCCGTACTGCGCCAGGTCGGCAAACAGCTCGACCGCGCGCTCCTGCATGCGCGCATCCTCGGCATGCTCGAAGGGCATGTAGACGAACCAGCGCTGCAAGGGCGTGAGCGTCTTGTCGGCGCCGCTGTCGACCAGGCGCATGGCGCCGGCCAGCGCCAGCGCATCGCCCGAAAACGCGGCCGGCTGGCCGCGCCAGGCGTTGCGCGTAAGCTGGTCGAGCAGCACGATGCGCGCCAGCGCGCCTTGCGCTCCTTCGTCGTCCCACTCGCGCAGGCCGCCGGCGACGGCGTGTTCGAGCAGGGGGCCGAAGCGCGCGGCCACCTCGGCGTCGAAAGCGTCGCTCTTGCGGAACCAGAGCTCGCGCGCCTGGCCATGACCTTCCGCCCCCTCGGGCAGGAACCAGAAATCGAGTACGTCTTGTGCCTTCATGGCAGCTCCTTCTTGGTTGCCCGGCTAATTGCGGGCGTGGGAGATCTGAAAACTGTCGATGCCATTGAACTGCGCCAGTTCGGCCGCCAGGTCGGACAGCGGCGCGCCGCTCTTTTTAGAAAGCGCCAGCGCCACGAATCGCCATTCCTGCATGTTGTTTTCGCTGCCGATGGTGAGCGAGCCGCCGGCGATCGCGTAGCCGCGCGCCAGCGCGATGCGGCGCAGCGCATCTTCGCGCGGCACAAAATCGTGCTTGAAGCGCATCATCACCGCCACCGCGTGGCGCGAGGGCAGCCAGGCTTCGACCTTGGACAGGTAAATCATGATCATCGCCGAAAAGAAGGCCAGCCCCATCGCGGCGAGGTAAAAGCCCACGCCCACCAGGATGCCGATCACCGCCGAGGTCCAGATCGAGGCGGCCGTGGTCAGGCCGCTGATGTTGAACCCTTCGCGCATGATCACGCCGGCGCCAAGAAAGCCGATGCCGGTGACGATGCCCTGGATGACCCGCGTCGGGTCGACCGCCGCCAGCAGCGAGGCGCCATGCCCGCCGAACCAGAAGCCCGGATAGCCGCCCAGGATGGTCAGCGCGGCCGAGGCCATGCACACCAGGCCATAGGTGCGCATGCCGGCGGCGCGCCCGTGGTACGAACGCTCGTAGCCGACCAATAGCCCGAGCATCAGCGCGCCGAGCAAATTGAGCAGGATCAGCCCATTGGTGGCGATTTCGGGTTTCGACCAGTAGGCCGAGAGTAATTCCATGCTGGGCATGCGGGGTCCTTGAACGGAACTGCTTTATGGCGAGGGCTTCTTTTTCACCAGCTGCTTTTCGAAGGCGACATCGAGTTTGCTGACGCGCCGCGCCACCTGCGGTCCGAGCTTGTTGACAAAGGCGACGAACTCGTCGAGTTCGAGCGGCGCGCACAGGGGCGGCTCGCCCGGCGCTTCGGACAGGAAGAACAGGCCGTCGCCGGTGCGGGCCATGGAATAGCCGGCGTTCCCGCTGCGGACCTTGAGGCGGTCGACGGCGGCGCTGGCCCGGGTTGAACGTGCGGTCGACATCAGATCTCCTGTGTGCGTAGTTGAAGCCAGGCGGCGGCCGGGCCGGTGACGTGCGGCGCCAGGCGCGCGCGCACGGTGGCGTGGTAGTCGTTGATCCAGGCGATTTCGTCGGCGCGCAGCAGCGGCAGGTGCAGGCAGCGCGTATCGATCGGGCACAGGGTCAAGGTGTCGAAGCGTAGCCAGTGGCCGAATTCGGTCGATTCCGCCGCCACGTTCAGGACCAGGTTCTCGATGCGGATGCCCCAGCGGCCCGGCCGGTAGATGCCCGGTTCGATCGACGTGATCATGCCCTCTTCCATGGCGGTGTGCGGCTCGGGCATGCTGCTGGCCGAAATCGACTGCGGCCCTTCATGCACGTTCAGGAAGAACCCGACGCCGTGGCCGGTGCCGTGGCCGTAGTCGACGCCGGCGGCCCAGATCGGGGCGCGCGCCAGCGCATCGAGCATCGGCGAACGGGTGCCGCGCGGGAAGCGCGCCGACGACAGCGCGATCACGCCCTTGAGCACCAGGGTGAAGTCGCTGCGCTGAGCCTCGCTGGTGGCGCCGACCGGCACCACGCGGGTGATGTCGGTGGTGCCGCCCAGGTACTGGCCGCCGGAGTCGATCAGCAGCAGGCCGTCGCCCTCGATGACGGCATGAAACGCCTCGCTGGCGCGGTAATGAATGATGGCGCCGTTGGCGTTAAAGCCGGCGATGGTGCCGAAACTGGGGCTCACAAAACCCGGCCGGCGCGCACGCGCGGCCGTGATGTGGCGGTCGATGGCCACTTCCGTCAGTGGCGCGCGTGCCGGGTTGGCCAGTTCGGCCTCGAGCCAGGCGAAAAATTCGCACAGGGCCGCGCCATCGTGCTCCATGGTGGCGCGCACGTGGGCCGCGTCGAGCGCCGATTTTTTGGACTTGGCAAAGGTGCTCGGATTGATCGCTTCGATCACCTTGACACCGGCTGCGATGGCCTCGCGCATGCCGGCGGTGATGCGGCGCGGGTCGATCAGCAGCTCGCTATCGATTGGCAGCGCGGCCAGGGCGGCAGCGGCGTCTTCATAGGGCGCCAGAGTGACTCCGTCTTCCAGCAGGCGCGCGCGCAGTGCGGCGTCGACCTTCGCTTCGGTGATGAACAGGGTCGCGCTGTCGCTTGCCACCAGCGCATGCGCCAGGAACACCGGGTTGTAGCTCACGTCGGCGCCGCGCAGGTTGAACAGCCAGGCGATGTCGTCAAGGGTCGAGATGAAGTGGCGCTCGGCGCCCAGCGTTGCCATGGCGGCGCGGGTAGCGGCCAGCTTGTCGGCGCGACTAAGGGACGCGAACGGCGCGGCGTGCTCGTACACCGGCGCGGGCGGCAGCGCCGGGCGCTCGTTCCATACCTGGTCGAGCAGGTCGATATCGGTGCGCAGCAGGATGCCGCGCGCCGCCAGGGCGTCCGCCAGCAGGCGCGCCGTGGACAGGCCCAGTACGCGCGCGTCGACCGCCACCGTCTGGCCGGGAGCCAGGTTGGCGGCCAGCCAGTCGATGTGCAGCAGGCTGGCGCCGGACGGAATTTTCATCAGTTGCACGCTGCTGCCGGCCAGTTCGGTGCCGGCCTGGGTCCAGTAGCGGGCATCGGTCCAGCAGCCGGCGAAGTCCTGGGTGGCGATGAAGGTGCCGACCGAGCCGGTAAATCCGGTCAGCCATTCACGCCCCTGCCAGCGGCCGGGCAGGTATTCGGACAGGTGCGGGTCGGACGAAGGGATGACGCAGGCGTCGACCTGCGCGCTACGCATGGCGGCACGCAACTGCGCGAGGCGCTCGTCGCGCGCGGTGGATGTGGGCATGGGCAGCGTTGAATCGGGTGGTGTCATTGTGCCCTATGATACCTCTATCGCGACCGGCCGTGGCGCCGGGCGTGTGCATCGTGCGCTCATGCTTTATACGTGACATTCATGCCTGGAAGTGGCGCAGCCCTTCCAGGTCGAGCACGCGGATGCCGCCGTAGTCGAGCCGCACCAGTCCTTCTTTTTCCAGCAGTTGCAAGGCCTGGTTGGCGCGCTGGCGCGAGGCGCCCGACAGGTAACCGATTTCTTCCTGCGAGATCTGCACCAGCTTTTCCAGCCCCGGATACAAATGCGAGTTGAACATGGCGGCCAGGCAGCGCGCCACGCGGGTGTCGATGTCGAGCATGCGGTCGTTTTCGACCAGGCCGATGAACTGGCCCAGGCGTTCGTTGAGCTGCATGAGCAAAAAGCGGGTGAACGGCAGGCTCACTTCCAGCAGCCACTCGAACGTTTCGCGCGGCATGCGCGCCACGCGCGTGTCGCGCAGGGCCATCACATCGTATTTGCGGGTCTGGTCCTTGAGCAGCGAGCCTTCGCCGAACCAGCCGCCGGTGGGCACGCCGGCGAAGGTGACGTTTTTCCCGGACGGCGAAAAATTGTTGATCTTGACCAGACCGTCGATGATCCCGACCCAGTTTTCCAGCGGCTCACCCTTGCGGCATACGAAGCCGCCCTTGGGTACGAACTGTTCGAAGCAGTCGGCCTCGACCCGGATCATCTCGGCGCTCGTGAGGGTGCGGGCCCAGATGGTCGAGCGCAGGTGATCTATTAATGTCTGTGTCTGGTTTGTCATTGTGCGTCGCAACATCGAAAGTCGCGCATTTGAGGCCCAATTGTCATCCAAAAGACAACCTCCTTGTCCAACGCGAGCTAATATCATCACACAAAAAGCGCGCCACCCCCGCATTTGCCGTCGCGGGAGGGGGCCAGACAAACAACAGGGGACGCTGGTGCAGACATTCGATGGCTCGCAATTGCAGACTTTTCCACGGCGCCTGCTGGCGCACGGACAGGATCGCCCGCAGCGCCCCGCCTTCCGCGAAAAGCACCTGGGCATCTGGCAGACCTGGAGCTGGCAGGAGGTGAACGCCGAGGTGCGCGCGCTGGCCTGCGGCCTGGCCTCGCTCGGTTTTACGCGCGGGATGAACCTGGCCATCATCGGCGACAACCGACCGCGCCTGTACTGGGCCATGCTGGCCGCGCAATGCCTGGGCGGCGTGCCGGTGCCGCTGTACCAGGACGCGCCGGCCGCCGACATGGCCTACGTCTTGAACGACGCCGAAATCGGCTTTGCCATCGTCGAAGACCAGGAGCAGGTCGACAAGCTGCTCGAACTGCAGGCCCTGTGCCCGCAGGTGCGCCATATCGCCTTCGACGATGAACGCGGCATGCGCCACTACAAGCAGCCCGGCCTGACCTCGTTCGCGGCGCTGCAAACCCTGGGCCGCGCGTGGGACCAGGCCCATCCCGGCGCCTTCGACGCGGTGGTGGCGGCCGGCAGCGGCAGCGATATCGCCGTCATCCTGTACACCTCCGGCACCACCGGCAAACCGAAGGGCGTATGCCAGTCGCATGCCGCGCTGATGGCGGCCGGCGTGGGCGGAGTGGGCTTCGACAAGCTGACCGACCACGAAGACATTCTCTCCTACCTGCCGATGGCATGGGTGGGCGACTGCCTGTTTTCGCTGGCGCAGGCCATGGTGGCCGGTTTCACGGTCAACTGCCCCGAGTCGGGCGACACCGTGCTGACCGACCTGCGCGAGATCGGCCCGACCTATTATTTTGCGCCGCCGCGCGTGTTCGAGAACATGCTCACCACCGTGATGATCCGGATGGAAGACGCGGGCGCCATCAAGCGCAAGATGTTTCATCACTTCATGGATGTGGCCAAGCGCTGCGGCGCCGATATCCTGGACGGCAAGCCGGTATCGAGCCTCGATCGCGCCGCCTATGCGCTCGGAAGCCTGCTGGTGTATGGTCCGTTGAAAAATGTGCTGGGCCTGTCGCGCGTGCGCGTGGCCTACACCGCTGGCGCGGCGATCGGGCCGGACCTGTTCCGTTTCTACCGCTCGATCGGCGTCAATCTCAAGCAGTTGTACGGGTCCACCGAAACCTGCGCCTACGTGTGCCTGCAACCGGACGGGAACATCAAGTTCGATAGCGTCGGCCTGCCGGCGCCCGGCGTCGAGGTGAAGATCGCCGCCAGCGGCGAGGTGCTGGTCAAATCGGCTGCCACCATGGCCGGGTACTTCAAGCGCGCCGACGCCACCGCCGAAGTGATCGACGCCGACGGCTACTTCCATACGGGCGACGCCGGCGTTTTCGACAGTGAAGGCCACC
This sequence comes from Telluria sp., assembly GCA_036386755.1. Classification (GTDB taxonomy): domain Bacteria; phylum Pseudomonadota; class Gammaproteobacteria; order Burkholderiales; family Burkholderiaceae_D; genus Telluria_A. Next base: position 49,296 of record DASVVC010000103.1, on the reverse strand, counting down.
TGAAGATCATCGACCGCGCGGCCGACGTGGGCAAGATGACCTGCGGCGCGATCTTCGCGCCCAACTACATCGAAAACAAACTCAAGTTCTTCCCGTTTATCAAAGAGGTGGTCGCGTTCGGGGACGCGCGCAGCCAGGTGTGCGCGTTCATCAATATCGACATGGAAGCGGTCGGCAACTGGGCCGAGCGGCGCAATATCGCCTATGCCGGCTACACCGACCTGGCCGCGCACGGCACCACCTACGACCTGGTACGCGACTGCGTGGAAAAGGTCAACGCCGACCTGGCCGGCGAAGCACTGATGGGCGCGACCCAGATCCACCGCTTCCTGATCCTGCACAAGGAGCTCGACCCGGACGACGATGAACTGACGCGCACGCGCAAGGTGCGGCGCAAATTCATCGCCGACAAATACGCGGTGCTGATCGACGCACTGTACACCGACAAGGCCAGTCAGTTCATCAGCACCCAGGTCAAGTTTGAAGACGGCCGCGTGGGATTGGTCAGCGCCGATTTACGCATCTGCGGGGCCACCACCTACCCTGTCCTGGAAAAGGCTGCGTGAGGAGCGCGTTGCGATGAAGATGAATGAACCCAATGAACCAGCGACGCAGGGCTCGGCGCGCAAGATCGGACCGGTGATCCTTGACCTCAATAACATCTCGCTGTCGTTCGGCGGGGTCAAGGCGCTGACCGATATCTCGTTCAACGTCAAACAGCACGAAATCCGCGCGATCATCGGACCGAATGGCGCGGGCAAAAGCTCGATGCTGAACGTGATCAATGGCGTGTACCGCCCGCAGCAAGGGGAGATCGTGCTGCGCGGGGAACACCGCAAGAACATGGACTGCTACAGCGCGGCCAAGGCGGGCATCGCGCGCACGTTCCAGAACATCGCGCTGTTCAAGGGGATGACGGTCCTGGACAACATCATGACCGGCCGCAACCTGAAGATGAAGTCGAATTTTCTGATGCAGGCCTTGTACTGGGGCCCGGCGCGGCGCGAGGAAATGGCGCATCGCGAAAAGGCGGAAGAGATCATCGATTTCCTGGAGATCCAGGCGATCCGCAAGACGCCGGTGGGACGGCTGCCGTACGGGCTGCAAAAGCGCGTGGAGCTGGGCCGGGCGCTGGCCGCCGAACCCGATATCTTGCTGCTCGACGAACCGATGGCCGGCATGAACGTGGAAGAGAAGCAGGACATGTGCCGCTTCATCCTGGACGTGAACGACCAGTTCGGGACCACCATCGTGCTGATCGAACATGACATGGGCGTGGTGATGGATATTTCGGACCGGGTGGTGGTGCTCGATTACGGCAAGAAGATTGGCGATGGCACGCCGGATGAGGTGCGCAGTAATCAGGATGTGATTAATGCGTATTTGGGGGTGGCGCATTGAAGCACTTTTGCAACGACCACCACAACGTCGTTCCCGCGCAGGCGGGGCCCATACCACCTGTGCTCAAAGGTGCTATGGATTCCCGCCGAGGGCCGCCTTGGCGCGGGAACGACGGGGTTAACCGACGGACCTAAGGCACACACCATGAATTTTTTCTTTGAAGTCCTCATCGGCGGCCTGCTCTCCGGCGTCATGTACGCGCTGGTGGCCATCGGGTTCGTCCTGATCTACAAAGCCTCCGGCGTGTTCAACTTTGCCCAGGGGGCGATGGTGTTCTTCGCCGCCCTCACCTGCGTCGGCATCATCGACAAATTCGGCGTCTCGATCTGGCTCGCCATCCCGATGACCATCGTGGTGATGATCGCGCTCGGCCTGGCCATCGAACGCGTCGTCCTGCGCCCGCTGGTTAACCAGCCCGAAATCACCCTCTTCATGGCCACCATCGGCCTGGCGTTCTTCATCGAAGGCCTGGCCCAGCTGCTGTGGGGCTCGCAGGTGCACAAGCTGGACCTGCCGATCGAGGACGTGCCGATTCCCTACCTGCTCGATAACTACAACATCATCGTCTCCCAGTTCGATGTCACCGCCGCCGGCATTTGCGCGCTGCTGGTGACCGCGCTCGCGCTGCTGTTCTCGAAAACCAAAGTCGGCCGCGCCCTGCGCGCGGTGGCCGACGACCACCAGGCGGCACTCGCCGTCGGCATCCCGCTGCAGCAGATCTGGGCCGTGGTGTGGGCCGTGGCCGGGCTGGTCGCGCTGGTGGCCGGTTTGCTCTGGGGCGCGCGCAACGGCGTGCAGTTCGCGCTGACCTTCATCGCCCTCAAGGCGCTGCCGGTGCTGATTCTGGGCGGCTTTACCTCGGTCCCCGGGGCGATTGTTGGTGGCCTGATCATCGGCGCGTCCGAAAAACTGGCCGAGGTCTACATCGGCCCGATGGTCGGGGGCGGCATCGAAGGCTGGTTCCCGTACGTGCTGGCCCTGCTGTTCCTGCTGGTGCGGCCGGAAGGCCTGTTCGGCGAAAAAATCATCCGGAGAATCTGATATGTTTTACCGCGAAGCCGGACAATTCAAGACCACCTACGAGTCCGACGGGCAGATCTTCCCGATCCGCCAGGACCGCATCGCCCTGGGCGCGCTGCTGCTGCTGGCGCTCGCCATCGTGCCGCTGTTCGCCTCGCCCTACATGCTCTCGGCGATCCTGATTCCCTTCCTGATCTTTTCGCTGGCCGCGCTGGGCCTGAACATCCTCACCGGCTATTGCGGCCAGCTCTCGCTCGGCACCGCCGCCTTCATGGCCGTCGGCGCGTTCGCCTCGTTCAACTTCATCGCGCGCCTGCCCGGCATTCCGATACTGCTGGCCTTTGTGCTGGGCGGCCTGTGCGCGGCCATGGTGGGCATTGCCTTCGGCCTGCCGTCGCTGCGCATCCGCGGCTTTTACCTGGCCGCGTCGACCCTGGCGACCCAGTTCTTCGTGGTCTGGTGCCTGACCAAGATTCCCTACCTGACCAATTACAGCAGCTCGGGCGTGATCACGGCGCAAAAGATCGTCATCTTCGGCTACCAGTTCGATACGCCGGCCAGCAAGTACGTGCTGGTGCTGGCGATCGTGGCGCTCATGGCGCTGCTGGCCAAGAACATGATCCGCTCGAACGTGGGCCGCTCCTGGATGGCGGTGCGCGACATGGACGTGGCGGCCGAAGTGATCGGTTTCAGGCCGATGCGCACCAAGCTGCTGGCGTTCGCGGTCAGCTCGTTCTACTGCGGCGTGGCCGGCGCGCTGTACGCCTACGCCTATCTGGGCACGGTCGAACCGGAAGCGTACAACCTCGATCTGTCGTTCCGCATCCTGTTCATGATCATCATCGGCGGGGTCGGCTCGGTGCTCGGCTCCTTCCTCGGCGCGGCCTTCATCGTGCTGCTGCCGGTGTTTTTGAATATCCTGGCGCACAGCCTGTCGCTGCCAACGTCGGTGGCATCGAACCTGGAGTTGATGGTGTTCGGCGCCCTGATCATCTTCTTCCTGATCGTGGAGCCGCACGGCTTGGCGCGCCTGTGGCAAGTAGGTAAAGAAAAACTGCGGCTTTGGCCGTTCCCGCATTAACGCATTCTTCCGGAGACCACAATGAATCACGTAAAACATAAGATGAAGAACATCATGTTGTGCGCCACACTGATCGGCGCCTTCAACCAGGTGCAGGCGGCCGACCAGTTCATCGCGCTGCCATCCTATCGCGTGGGCCCGTACGCGGCCGGCGGCTCGGGCTTTTACGGCGGCGCGATCGACTACTTCAACCTGGTCAACGCCAACGGCGGCGTCAATGGCGTCAAGATCCTGTGGGAAGAATGCGAGACCGAATACAACCCGTCGCGCGGCATCGAATGCTACGAACGGCTCAAAACCAAGAACGGCGGCGCCAGCATGGTCGAGCCGCTCTCCACGGGAATCGCCTACGGCGTGCTCGATCGCCTGGTGCAGGACAAGATCCCGATGACGACCCTCGGCTACGGGCGCTCGGACGCGGCCAACGGCAAGGTCTTCCCGTACGTGTTCCCGCTCATTACCAGCTACTGGAACCAGGCGGCGGCGATGATCAAGTACCTGGCCGACAAGGAAGGCGGCTACGCCAAGCTGAAAGGCAAAAAGATCGTCCACCTGTACCACGATTCGGCCTTCGGCAAAGAACCGCTGCCGGTGCTGGAAGCGCAGGCCAAGCAGTACGGCTTTGAGTTGATCAAGATCGCAGTCGCCCCGCCGGGCAGCGAGCAGCAGTCGCAGTGGCTGCAGATCCGCCAGGCCAAGCCGGACCACGTGATCCTGTGGGGCTGGGGCGTAATGAATTCGGTGGCGATCAAGACCGCGCAGCGCAACGGCTTCCCGCGCGAGAAGATGCTGGGCGTGTGGTGGGCCGGTTCCGAAGAAGACACGATCCCGTCGGGCGACGCGGCCAAGGGCTACACGTCGATGACCTTCAACACGCCGGGTAACTACCCGCTGATCGACGACATTCGCAAGAAGGTCTACGCGGCGGGCAAGGGCAACCTGGCCGACCAGGCGCGTATCGGTTCGGTGTACCACATGCGCGGCCTGACCGCGGGCATCCTGTGGGTCGAGGCGATCCGCGTGGCGCAGGAAAAATTCGGGAAAGGTAAAACCATGACGGGCGAGCAGATGCGCTGGGGCCTGGAAAACCTGAACGTGGACGAAGCGCGCCAGAAAACGCTGGGCGCCTTCGGCATGTTCCCGACCGTGAAAACCAGCTGCGACGACCATGAAGGGTCGGGCGCGGTCAAGGTCCAGCAGTGGGATGGCAAGAAGTGGATCGCCATCACGCCGAACTGGGTGGTGGGCGACAAGGCCCTTACGCGCAAGCTGGTCGAGGACTCGTCGGCAGCCTACGCGGCCGAGAAGAAGATCACGCCTGCCTGCATGAAGTAAACGAGTCGAGCAACCGTTCCCTTGCCCTCGCGCCAGAGCAGCGGCGCGGGGGATTTTTACACCGCGCGAAGAGCCTATGACCACCATCACTGCCAGCACGCCCTACCTGTCGGTCAATAACATCGAAGTCATTTACGACCACGTGATCCTGGTGCTCAAGGGCGTGTCGCTACAGGTCCCGAAAGGCAAGATCGTGGCCCTGCTGGGCGCGAACGGCGCCGGCAAATCGACCACCCTGAAAACCATTTCGACCCTGCTGCGCGGCGAACGCGGCGACGTGACCAAGGGCGAGGTGCAGTTCAAGGGCGAGCGGGTCGATCACCTGACGCCCAATGAGCTGGTCAAGCGCGGCCTGTCGCAGGTGATGGAGGGCCGTCACTGCTTCGGCCACCTGACCATCGAAGAAAACCTGCTGACCGGCGCCTACACGCGCAACATCTCGCGCGCGGAGCTGAAAGCCGCGCTGGAAGCGGTGTACCAGTATTTTCCGCGCCTGAAAGAGCGGCGCGGCAGCCAGGCCGGCTACACCTCCGGCGGCGAGCAGCAGATGTGCGCGATCGGGCGCGCGCTGATGGCCAAGCCGTCGATGATTTTGCTCGATGAACCGTCGATGGGCATCGCCCCGCAGATCGTCGAAGAGATCTTCGACATCGTCAAGGACCTCAATCAAAAGGAAGGCGTGTCGTTCCTGCTGGCCGAACAGAACACCACGGTGGCGCTGCGCTACGCCGACTTTGGCTACATCCTCGAAAACGGCCGCGTGGTGATGGAAGGCGAGGCCAAGGAACTGGCCAGCAACGAGGACGTCAAGGAGTTTTACCTCGGCGTGGCCGGGGCCGAGCGCAAGAGTTTCAGGGACATGAAGTTTTACCGCCGCCGCAAACGCTGGCTGGCTTGAGGAAATCACGATGGATTTTGAGGCCGCAAAAGCGCTGTGCCGCACCTTTCCCGGCGCGACCGAAGACCTGAAGTGGGAAACGCGGGCGGTGTATTCGGTGGGCGAGAAGATGTTTGCGATGTCGGACCATGCCGTGCCGGCCAGCGGCATCTGCTTCAAGGTGGAGGACGAGCGCTTCCTGGAGCTGACCGACCGTCCCGGCATCATTCCCGCACCCTACCTGGCGCGGGCGAAGTGGGTCTACGTGGAGGACGCGAAGGCGCTCAGCGACGCGGAAAGCGCGGCGCTGCTGCGGCGCGCCTACGAACTCATTTTCGCGAAATTGACCCGCAAGCTGCAACGCCAGATCGGAGAACAAGCATGAAGGCAGAGAACCTCGTGGACAAGGTCGACGCCGTCGACACGCTCGACGCGTTGGAGAGGCGCGACCCGCAGGAACGCGAACGCGACCTGATGGCGCGCCTGCCGCAACTGATCGAGCGCGCCCGCAGCGCTCCGGGCTGGGCGCGCATCCTGGAAGGGGTCGACGGCGCCAGCATCAACAGCCGCGCGGCGCTGGCATCGCTGCCGATCACGCGCAAGGCCGACTTGAAAGCGCTGCAGACGGCATCGCGGCCGTTCGGCGGGCTGGCGGTGACGCCCGTGGGCGAGCTGTCGCGCGTGTATGTGTCGCCGGGGCCGATTTTCGATCCGGAAGGACGCGGCCAGGATTGGTGGCGCTTTGCGCGGCCGATGTACGCGGCCGGCGTGCGCGCGGGCGGCCTGCTGCAGAACTGCTTTTCGTATCACTTCACGCCGGCCGCGTTCATGGTCGAAGGAGGCGCCGCGCGCATCGGCTGCGCCGTGATTCCGGCCGGCGCCGGGCAGACCGAGATGCAGGTGCAGGCGATCGTCGATCTGCGCCCGGATACGTATGTGGGCACGCCGTCGTTCCTGCGCATCATCATCGAGAAGGCGCGCGAGATGGGCGCCGATATCAGCAGCATGCAGCACGCGCTGATGGGCGCCGAGGCGCTGCCGGAATCGTTGCGCACGTGGTTTCGCGAGAACGGCGTGCCGCATGTATTCCAGACCTACGCGTCGGCCGATATCGGCAGCATGGCATACGAAACGGCCACCGGCGGCGTGCTCAATCCCGGCATGGTGCTCGATGAGGATGTGGTGCTCGAAATCGTGCGCCCCGGGAGCGGGGAGCCGGTGGCGCCAGGCGATATCGGCGAGATCGTGGTGACCTTGTTCAATGCGGACTATCCGCTGATCCGCTTTGCGACGGGGGATATGTCGGCGCTGCTGGTCGATGCCGAGCCGTCGCGCTGCGGACGCACCAACAGCCGGATTCGCGGCTGGCTGGGGCGGGCCGACCAGACCACCAAGGTGCGCGCGATGTTCGTGCATCCGTCGCAGGTGAATAATATCGTGCGCCGGCACCCGGGGATCCTGAAGGCGCGTTTAGTGGTGACCGGGAGGATGGCGAATGATGTGATGACCTTGCACTGCGAGGTGGCCAGCGCGCCCGATGCGGCGCAGGCGGCGGCGATCGTGGAGTCGATTCGCGAAGTGACCAAGCTGCGCGGGGAGGTCAGGTTCGAGTCGCCGGGAACCTTGGCTGAGGATGGGAAGGTGATTGAGGATTTGCGGGATTACAGTTAAATCACGTCATTCGCGCCCCTCACCTCCGTCGTTCCCGCGAAGGCGGGAACCCAAGTTCATCGAACCGCCATTAGCTGCGCTACATACTTGGGTTCCCGCCGAGTGCCGCCTTGGCGCGGGAACGACGGGTGTAATGGCGGAAATGAGAGCGAAGGCTGATACGGTGCCGCGCTCGCCTGTCGCACAATTCCAACTGTCCCCATTGTGCAGTGCACTTTGCAGGATAATTGCCTGGTGTCTTTTATGAGCTAACCACCATGCAAGAATTCCACGCTGAACGCGCACGTACCCTTCTCGACAATGCGGAGGAAATCTTCGACGCCGCCGCCGTGCAGGCCGCCGTGCGCCAGGTTGCCGACAAGCTCAACGCCCGCTTCGACCGCCCCGATAACGCCGCCTTCCCTCTCGTCCTCGGCGTCATGGGCGGCGCGGTGGTGTTCACTGGCAACCTGCTGCCGCAGCTGCGCTTCCCCCTCGAATTCGACTACATCCACGTCAGCCGCTACGGCGACGACGACCAGGGCGGCAATGTCGTCTGGAAAGTCATCCCGCGCCCCAGCGTGGCAGGCCGCATCATCATCGTGCTCGACGATATCCTGGACGAGGGCGAAACGCTGGCCCAGGTCAAGCAGCGCCTGCTCGACATGGGCGCGGCCGAGGTCGTCATCGCCGTGTTCGCAGACAAGGCCATCAAACGCAGCAAACCGGTCAAGGCCGATATCGTCGGCTTGTCCATTCCCAACAAATTCGTGGTCGGTTTCGGCATGGATGTGTACGGCTACTGGCGCAACCTGCCCGGCTTGTGGGCCATCCGCGAGCAAGACCTCAAACAGCGGTAACGTTTCCAAAATGTTCGTCGCCAAAAAAGCGCGCCGTTACCACCAGCGGCGCGCTAATACCAATCCAAACGGGTACTAAATCGGTATTGTATACACCACCACCGTTTCGATATCTCTCTGACATCCTGCCTTTCTGTACCCCCACATTCAGGTAGATGATTTCCGTATATGCATGCGCGTTTAAGGCATACCTTGCCTGGACGAGATATTCTTTCGCGTATCTAACTGGTATTTCATTTTAGTTAACCATATAAAACCACTTGACTACCAATTCTCCGAGGCTCACTCTGGCTCACCGTTTTCCGGATTGATCGGCGCAGTTCCGATTGCAAAAGATCGTAAAACGGACCCTATCGACCAAGGAGACAACATGGAATACAACACGAAGAGCGGTCTGCTGATTGCCCTCATCGGCGGCATGCTCGCCGCATGTGGCGGCAGCGGCGGCGAAAAATCCGACATTCAAGGCAGCATGACCAAAACGGCTGCCGCCGTGGTCGCCTGCGCGGACTGGAATGCGACCGCGGTCTATACCGTCGGTAATTGCGTGGTCTACCAGGGCAAGGTCTACAAGGCCAAGTGGTGGACGCAGAACAACGTCCCGGGTACCGAACAATGGGGCCCATGGGAACTGACCACCGATACCCCGACGCCGACACCGACGCCAACCCCGCCGACCCCGACGCCTACCCCGCCAACACCAACGCCGCCGACCCCGACGCCACCGACGCCAACGCCAACCCCGGTCGGCGGACGTGAGATCGGTTCCTACTTCGCGCAGTGGGGCGTGTACGGCCGCGGCTACGAAGTGGCCGACATCCATACCACCAAAACACCAGTGGACGGCGTGCCGACCAGCGTGGCCGACCAGCTCACCTTCATCAACTATGCCTTCGGCAACGTCTACGCCAAAAACGGCGGCTACGAGTGCGACATGGTGACCAAGGCCGAAACCGGCAACACCACCCCGCCGCCAGCCGACGCCGGCACCGGTGGCGACGCCTACGCCGATTACCAGCGCTCGCCTGCGCGCACCGTCGACGGCAAGGTCATCCCATGGGATGCCAAGCTGACCGGCAACTTCGCCCAGCTGAAACTGCTGAAAGCGGCCCATCCGAACCTGAAAGTGTTCATTTCGCTGGGCGGCTGGAGCTGGTCGCGCTACTTCTCGGCGGCCGCCAAGACCGACGCCCTGCGCAAGCAGCTGGCCAGGTCGTGCATCAAGCAATTCATCGCCGGCGACTTGCCGGTGCAGGATGGACGCGGCGGTCCGGGCGCAGCCAAGGGCGTGTTCGACGGCATCGATATCGACTGGGAATACCCGGGCGGTGGCGGTCAGTCGTACAACACGGTCGACACGGTCAACGACAAGCGCAACTTCACCTTGCTGATGGCCGAGTTCCGGGCCCAGCTCGACGCACAGGGCAAGCTCGACGGCAAACGCTATCCGCTGACGGCCGCCATCGGCGCCGGCGGCGAGAAGATTGCCCAGACTGAACCTGCGCTGTATAGTCAATACATGGACTGGGTCAACGTGATGACGTACGACTTCCACGGCGGATGGGAAAACACCACCAACTTCCACGCGCCGCTGTACCGTGATCCGGCCGACCCGGCCACCGGCAATCTGGTCAAGTACAACACCGACGACGCGATCAAGACCCTGGTTGCAGCCGGCATGCCGAAAAACAAAATCCTGCTGGGCGTGCCGTTCTACGGCCGTGGCTGGAAAGGCGTGAGCCCCGGCCCGCGCGGCGACGGTTTGTACCAGGCAGCGACCGGTGCGGCAGCCGGCCAGTACGAAGCCGGCATCGACGACTACAAGGTTCTCATCAATAAGGCCGGCACCCGCTGGACTCATCCGGTGACCAAGCAGTTGTACCTGCTGACGACCAACAGCGAATGGTGGAGCTATGACGATCCGGCCACCATCGGTGTGAAGATGCAATATGTGCGTGATCAGGGCCTGCGTGGCGCGTTCTCTTGGGAACTCGACGGCGACGCCAACGGTGTCCTGACCAACGCAGTATGGAAGGGCCGCTAAGCGGCTAAGCGGAGGTGCCGGCTGCCCGCATCACAGGCAGCCGGCATCTCCATACCCGCAACCTCCTGGAGAAACCTCTTGAAAATTCAATCGAACGTGCAGCCGAAGGTGTCGCCAACAATGCAGGTCAACGACGACTGGCGCCGCTGGATCGGCGAAAACCTGATGCTCGGCACCTCGCCCGAGGCGATTGCCGCCATCCTGATCAAATCGAACGTGTCGCAGGCCCATGCCCGCACCGAAATCGACGCGGCGCTGCGCAGCCCGTATCTGCAAGCTGCGCGCAGGCTGGCCAATCGGGTCAACAAGCGCGACTGGGTGCTGAACATCCAGGCGCAATTGAACCGGCTGTACGACGGGGGGATTGAACGACGGGAGAAGCTCTCCGGCGAGGACTTCCTGCAGCAGTATTACCGCACCAACCGGCCGGTGATCATCACCGGCATGCTGGAGCATTACCCGGCACGCCAGAAATGGCATCTCGACTATTTTGCGGACCGCTTCGGCGAGCGTGTGGTCGAGGTGCAGTTCGGACGCGAAGCCGATCCCCAATACGAGCTCAATAGTATCGCCCACAAGCGCAAGATGCCTTTCGGCGAGTACGTGGAGATGGTCCGCAGCAGCGGGCGCACCAACGACTTCTACATGACCGCCAACAACGACTCGCTCAACAGTGTAGCGTTGAAGGAACTGTTCGACGATGTAGGCACCCTGCCCGAGTACCTCGATGACGATCCGGCGCGGCGCGGCTTTTTCTGGTTCGGCCCGGCTGGCACGGTCACCCCGTTCCACCACGACCTGACCAATAACTTCATGGCCCAGATCATCGGGCGCAAGAAGGTCAAGCTGATTGCGCCGTCGGACACGCCAAGGGTCTACAACCACCGCCACTGCTTCACCGAGGTGGACGCCCGCAATATCGACCTGGCGCGTTTTCCCGCCATGGCCGAGGTGCAGGTGCTCGAATGCGAGCTGGAACCGGGCGAGATCCTGTTCCTGCCGGTCGGCTGGTGGCACTACGTGGAAGGGCTCGATATTTCGGTGACGCTGTCGACGACCAATTTCCGATGGCCGAATGACTTCTACACCAACTACCCCCCCAATCATGATTTCTGAGGGGGGCCACAATGAATAACGGAGACAATAATAATGACGATCAATCGTTTGATGGGCGCCCTTCTCGGCAGCGCCCTGGTAGCGTGCGGAGGCGCCAGCGGTCCTGACGCCGTACAGGGCCAGGGGGGCGAATCGAAGCGCCAGCTGGCCCAAGTGGTGGTGTGCAGCGCATGGTCCGCCACCCAGGTGTACACGGTTGGCGCCTGCGTCAGCCACCTGGGCAAAACCTACACGGCGAAATGGTGGACACAGAACAACGTGCCCGGCGCCGACGAATGGGGACCGTGGGCGCTGTCGACGACGCCGACACCGACTCCGACTCCGACACCGACTCCGACTCCGACACCGACACCGACTCCGACTCCGACACCGACTCCGACACCGACTCCTACACCAACGCCGACTCCGACGCCGACTCCGACGCCTACCCCGACGCCAACACCGACGCCGACGCCTACTCCGACGCCCACGGTCGCCTGCCGTCCTGACGGCCTGACCTCCAAGGTCCCGAACGTGCCGTATTGCGGCGTGTACGACGCCAATGGCCGCGAAGTGCTCGCGCACGGGCTGAACCGCCGCATCGTCGGCTACTTCACCAGCTGGCGCACGGGCAAGGATGGCACGCCTTCCTATCTCGTCAACAACATCCCTTGGGACAAGATCACCCACGTCAACTACGCCTTCGCCGCAGTCGACCCCGCCACATCCAAGCTGCTGCTCGGCACTGGCGCGGCCAATCCGGACACTGGTCTCACCTGGCCCGACAACCCGGCCGCCGCGATGGACCCGAGCCTGCCGTACAAAGGCCACTTCAACCTGCTGGCGCAATACAAGCGCAAGCATCCCGACGTGAAGATCATGCTCTCGGTCGGCGGCTGGGCGGGCAGCGGCGGCTTCTACACGGCCACCACCAATGCCGACGGCTCGCTCAACAGCGCCGGCATCGATACCCTGGCCGACTCGATGGTCGCGTTCCTGCGCCAGTACCGCTTCTTCGACGGCATCGACATCGACTACGAGCATCCGACCACCAACAACGAGGCCGGCAACCCGCTCGATTTCGGCATGTCGAAACCACGCCTGGCCGGCCTGATGAAGAGCTACAACGTGTTGCTGGAACGCGTACGCACCAAGCTCGACACGGCGGCGGTAGCCGACAAGAAATACTACATGCTGACCATCGCCGGTTCGGCCTCGGCCTGGATCTTGCGCGGCGAAGAAAACCTGTCGGGCCTGAAGTACCTCGACTACGCCAGCCTGATGAGCTACGATCTGCACGGCGGCTGGAACCAGTACGTCGGTCCCAACGCGGCCCTGTTCGATGACGGCAACGACGCCGAACTTCGCGCCGGCAACGCCTACCAGTTCGCCAACATCGGCTACCTGAACGTCGACTGGTCGTACCGCTACTACCGCGGCGCCCTGCAAGCCGGGCGCATCAACCTCGGCGTGCCGTACTACACGCGCGGCTGGAAGAACGTCACCGGCGGCACCAACGGCCTGTGGGGCACCACCGCGCAGGTCAGCTCGACCGTGACCTGCGCCGGCGTGAAGACCTGCGGCGAAGGCGCGGTCGGCATCGACAACCTGTGGCACGACCTCGATGTCAACGGCCAGGCCATTCCCGGCGGCGGCAATCCGCTGTGGCACGCGCTGAACCTGGAAAAAGCGATCCTGCCGGACTACCTCGACGCCTACAAGGTGACCGACAAGACGCTGCGCGGCACCTACCAGCCGAACTACAGCGCAACGATGGCCGCGCCATGGCTGTGGAACCCGACCACCAAGGTGTTCCTCTCGACCGAGACGGCGCAATCGATGGATGCCAAGGCGCGCTACATCGTCGACAACAGCATCGGCGGCATCATGATCTGGGAGATGGCGGGCGACTACGCGTGGGACGCCAGCAAGAACGGCGGCAAGGGACAGTACGTGATGGGCAACACCCTGACCACCAACACCTTCAACACCTTCAAGGCGGCTGGGCCGTACGGCAACAAACGCGCCGAAACCGCCATGCCGGCCAGCAGCGCCAAGGTGAGCATCGAGCTCGGTGGCTGGAAGCTGGGCGACAGCAACTTCCCGATCAATCCGGTGATGACGGTGACCAATAACTCGGCCACCACGATTCCTGGCGGCAGTGTTGTCGAGTTCTCGTATCCGGTGGCGGCGCCGGCCAACATGAGCGACCAGTCGGGGTATGGGCTGAAAGTGATTGCGGCCGGGTACAACGGGCCGAACAACATCGGCGGGTTCAAGGCGAACTTCAACCGCGCGCAGTTCACGATTCCGGCGTGGCAAGCGCTGGCGCCGGGTGCGTCGGTGTCGCTCACGCTCAACTACCAGTTGCCGATCTCGGGGCCCTCGGCCTATGTGATCACGGTCGGCGGCAAGCGCTATGCGCTGGCGGACGAGTATCCGGAACTGCCGGTCGCGCTGCCGTAAGCATCGCGTGAGGTTCTTGTAGGGCAGTCATGGCCCGGAAACGACAGCGGTTGTTTCCGGGTTTTTGTTCGCCGATATCCTTTTTCCTGGAGCGAAAATGAAACAACAACACATATCAACCTTGGCCACGGCATTGCTGGCGGGATTGCTGGCCGGTTGCGGCGGCAGCGATGGCAGCGGCGGCGATTCAGTGGGGACCCAGAGCGCGACCCGCTCGATGACCACGCTCGATGTCAGTCCAATGTGCCCGCCGTGGCACGCGAGCATGGTCTATACCGTCGGACAGTGCGCGAGTTATGAGAACAAGTTTTATAAGGCGAAGTGGTGGACGCAGGGGAATGTGCCCGGAGCGGAACAATGGGGACCGTGGGAGGCGATTACTGGAACGCCGACGCCAACACCGACACCTACGCCGACGCCGACGCCGACTCCGACTCCAACACCTACGCCAACACCAACACCAACACCAACTCCTACCCCGACACCGGGCGGCGTTCCAACGAAGGCACAGGCCGAGGCGCGCGAAGCGCAGCTGACCGACAACGCCTTCTTCCGCACCGTCAAGGCATCGATCCGCACGCTGGACAACGCGGGTGTCGAGCAGGTGGTAGCGGGGCGGGCCGCCAATCCGATCAACGTCAAGCGTGTCGAGCGGCTGCTGCCTGCGACCAAGTGGGATCATTTCTTCGCGGTGCGCGAGCCGAGCTATACCTATCAGCGTTTCCTGCAGGCAGTAGCCAAGTTTCCAGCCCTGTGCGACGACTACGCCGACGGGCGCGATGCCGACGGCATCTGCCGCCACACACTGGCAACCATGTTCGCGCACTTTGCGCAAGAAACCGGCGAGCACAACGCGAGCAACACGATTCCCGAGTGGCGCCAGGGTTTGAAATACCTGCGCGAGCTGGGCTGCGACGAAAACGGCACCAACTGCGGCTACAACGCCGAGTGCGCCGATCCGGTGTTCAATTCAGTCTGGACCTGCGGCAAGAATGCGGACGGCAGCTTCAAGAAGTATTTCGGACGAGGGGCCAAGCAGCTGTCGTACAACTACAACTACGGCCCGTTCTCGCAGATCATGTTCGGCGGCGATCAATCAGTGCTGCTGCGCGATCCGGACCGGGTCGCGTCGACCTGGCTGAACCTGGCGTCGGCGACGTTTTTCTTTGTGTATCCGCAACCGCCCAAGCCATCGATGCTGGATGTGATCGACGGGACGTGGGTGCCGAACGCGGCCGACCGCGCGGCCGGGGCTGGGAACAACTTCGCCACGACGATCATGATCATCAATGCCGAGTGCGGACAAGGGACCGAAAAAGCGGCGGCGCAGAACCGCATCAACTACTACAAGCAGTTCGCGGGTGAGCTGGGCTGGAATGTGGGGGCGGAACAGTTATCGTGCGCCACGATGCAGCGGTTTGGGCCGTCGAGTTCGGCGTCGTACAGCATTTACTGGAAAAAGAACTGGAATGAGGGTGGGCAGAACCAGTGCCAGCTGGTCAGTTACCAGACGCCGTATAGCGCGCTGATTGCGGACAACTATGTGAAGTGCGTGCAGGATAACTGGAAGGTCAAATTGCAGTAGAGGTAGGGCCGTCGCTCCCGCGCCGAGGCAGTCCTCGCTGAGGGGCCATAGCACCTGTGCTCAGCGCGCTATGAAATTGGAAAACCGAGATCTGTTCCTAATGGCGTTATCCTAAGCTCCGTCGTTCCCGCGCAGGGCTAGGCGCCCCCGCGGCAATCCAAGGCATGTTTGCGACTCGACGGTGCCTTGGATTCCCGCCTGCGCGGGAATGACGGAGCTGAGTTTCGGGACAAAAAAGCTAGATTTAACGGCATTAGGGTCTGTCCCCGGTTCGTCGGCCGCCGGTTTTGCAATGTTTGCGATTACAATGCCAGCCGCGCACGCGCCACGTCGTATTCCTGCTTCAGGCGCGCCACCATCTCGGCCACCGTTGGCACGTCATCCATCATCCCCACGCCTTGCCCCGCGCCCCAGATGTCGCGCCAGGCCTTGGCGCTGCTCGAACCGAAACTCATCTTCGACTTGTCCGATTCCGGCAAGGCGTCCGGATCGAGACCGGCATTGATAATCGATTTTTTCAGGTAATTGCCATGCACGCCGGTGAACAGGTTCGTGTATACAATATCGGCTGCCGCCGATTCCACGATCGCATCCCGATACGCGTCCGTCACGTTCGATTCCTTGGTCGCCAGCCAGCGCGAACCGATGTACGCAAAATCGGCGCCCATCGCCTGCGCCGCCAGGATCGCGTCGCCGGTGGCGATCGAACCCGACAAGGCCACCGGGCCATGGAAGAATTTACGCACTTCGCCCACCAGCGCGAACGGCGACAGGGGCCCGGCATGCCCGCCAGCGCCAGCGGCGACCAGGATCAAGCCGTCCACGCCCGCTTCCAGCGCCTTTTCGGCGTGCCGGATCGACACCACGTCGTGCAGCACGATGCCGCCGTAGCTGTGGATGGCGTCGAGCATCTCTTTCGGCGGCGCGCGCAGCGAGGAGATGATGATCGGCACCTGATGCTTGACGCACATCGCGACGTCGTGTTCCAGGCGGTCGTTGGACTGGTGCACGATCTGGTTGACAGCGATCGGCCCCACCTTGGCGCCCGGATTGGCAGCCTGGTAATCGGCCAGCTCTTTCTTGAGGTCGGTCAGCCAGGTGTCGAGCAGCTCGGCCGGACGGGCGTTGAGCGCGGGGAAGGAACCGACGATCCCCGCCTTGCACTGCGCCGCCACCAGCGCGGGTCCGCTGGCAATGAACATCGGCGATCCAATGACGGGAAGGGTGAGGTTTTGCAGCGCGGCGGGCAATGCCATGTCGGTCTCGCAATCGAAAAAAGTGGATGGAAGCAATTCTCACCCATTATAGTTCGAAAAAAGTACGATCGTGCTTGAAAACTGGGCGTTGGCGTGTTTACAGGTCGCTGTTGATCAGATCGGCGCCATCGCGCTTGGCCGCGCCTGCCCGTACCAGCGATTGCACGGCCCAGTCGGCCATCTGGGCGGACGTCTCGAAACGCTGCAGATGGCGCCGGCGCGCGCCTTCCAGGACGGGAATGGTGGCGAACATGCCCGCCACGTCGGCCAGGCTGATGCGCTGGCGTTCGAGCAGCAGGAACTTGAGGATGACCTTGACCGCGTTCTCGGAGTTTCTCAGCGGATCGGCTTCGAGGAAATCGAGGCGCGTAAACGCCCGTTTCAACGCCGGCTGGACGTCGGTGAACATGGCGCCATGCCCGGGAATGACAAGGCGAGCGTCGAGGCTGTCGATCAGCGCCAGGGTGGCGCGCGCCTCCACAAAGCCCGATTCGCCGTCGAGCTCGGGGAAAATCACGCCGAAACCGTTGCGCCACAGGGCGTCGGCCGAAATGACGATCCCTTCGCCCGGGCAAAAGAAGATCAGCGAATGCGGATGGTGCCCCGGCGCGCCGAGCGCTTGCCACCGCTTGCCGCCCAGTTCGAGCTCGTCCCCGGGCAAGACGGCAAAATCGGCCTTGAACCGGTCGCACTGCTGGCCGGTGGCCTTGAAGCTGAGCGCATCCTCGTCCCAGGCCGCCACGTTGCCAGCCTCGGCCACGGGAACGCCGATGCGGCAGCCGTAGCGCGCCGTCAGGGCCGCGTTGCCGCCGCAATGGTCCGAGTGCAGGTGGGTATTGATAACGCGCGCCAAAGGCCGCGCACCGAGCGCATGGCCGACCAGCGCCAGGGTCTGCGGCACGTGGGTCTTGTAGCCGCTGTCGATCAGGGTGGCCTCGCCCGCCCCGGTAAACAGCACATTGTTGGATGACAGCCAGCCGCGTTCGAACACCTGCATCGACGCCGGCAGCCGCGCCGGGTCGGGATTTAACATTGCACTCATGGGGAAACTCATTTTTTCATTTGAAACGCGAGCGAGATCTTGGCGAACTCGATCAGGACGGCTTGCGAGCCGCCATTGAAGGTGGTGAAGGAATTGCCGGTGCGCACAACCATGCGCGGAGGGAATAGCCACGACAGGTAGGGAATGCCGATCATCTTGGCGCCGCGCACGTCGCGCCATTCGACATGCTTGTCGTACAGCCAGGTCTGGCGGATGCCGGCGGCATCCACCGTCGTGGTGGCGCGCAGGAACCAGTAGTAGCTCACGCCGAGCATGACGCCGGCGCCCAGCAGCAGCGCCTTGACGCCGATGCCGAACGACACCAGCGGAAAGCGCCAGGCCACGCTGGCGCCGTACAGCAGCAGCACCAGGGTGACGGCGGTGGCGAAGACCTTGAAGCCGGTCCCGTAGGCCGGGCCGGTAACCGCTTGTTGCGGCGTGTAAAAATTCATTTAGTCGAAGTCCAGTTCGGATTCGCGGCGGCGGATGTCGGCCCAGACCGCGCGTTTGTACTCGTCCGTGGCACTGCCCCAGGCGACGATTTCATCGAGGGTGCGCAGGCAGCCGCGGCACAGGCCCTTGCCGGACGCGGTATCGGGCGCCATCTCGCACAGGCTGATGCAGGGGGACGGCACCGGCGTCTGCAGTTCGGGATTCATGCCGCTCCCACGGAGTTGGCCGCGGCGGCCGCCTTGGCGGCGACCTTCGCGTTGAAACGCACAGGGTCGATCACGTGGCGCTCGTGGGTGCCTTCGCAAATGCGCTCGATGCCGTCCCACGCTTCGACCCGGAACAGCAGGCGCCGGCCCTCGACTTCGAGCACCTCGCCCTTGATCGCCAGGGTCATGCCGGGCGGGGTCGGCGCACAATGCGAAAAATGCACCATCGTGCCCAGGCTTTGCTCGCGCGGCCAGTCCATGAACGGCATGACGCCGTGCACGCAGGCCAGTTCCATCATGCCGACCAGGTAGCCGGTGGCCAGCACGTCGGGCATGTCGAGGCAGAAACCGGTGTCGTGGTACAGCTGCGGCACGCTGGCGCGCGCAGGGACGGTGTAGCTCCACGCGAAGCGGAAGCCGGGTTGCAGGTCGGGGCTCATGCTCGGATTATGCCTTCTTTATAGTTGCTCGATGAGCTCGACTTTGTTTCCGAAAGGATCGTTCACGGTGGCGCGTTGCCGTCCGCCGACCATCTCGTCAAGCCGGACATCAACCTTAGCACCCCTCAACGCACGGACGAACTCGTCGAAACCGGCGACGATCAGGGCCGGGTGGACTTTTTTGGCCGGCTGGAACGCACTGTCGGCCCCCAGATGCAACTGGGCGGCGCCGCACTGGAACCAGGCGCCGCCGCGCACGGCCAGGTGGGCGGGCTTGGGCACTTCGGGCAAGCCCAGCACGCCGTTGTAGAAGGCGCGCGCGGCGTCTTCGGCGCCGACCGGCATGGCGACCTGCACGTGGTCGATTCCTGTAATGTTTGCCATCGTTTCTCCGCTGTGACGGGATTGATACATAAAAACGTCATTATCGCATTCAGACGAATCGCGCTTGACGGAGACGCTCACAGGGGTAGACTACCATCCATACAGATGGCGTACGGATGCCACGCAGATGATATTGGAGACATATGAACGCCCGGGACCTGAAACTCAAACCTGCCGAATCGGAAAAAATCACCATCAACCTGGGCTTGATCGATCTGGGCCAGATCGACCTCCTGGTCAATGAAGGGTTTTATTCGAACCGGACCGACCTGATACGCACGGCGATCCGCAACCAGCTCAACACCCATGCCGAAGTGGTCCGGCAAACGGTGGCGCGCAAGAGCCTGGTGCTGGGAATGCATCACTATTCCCGGGCCGACCTGGAAGCGGCGCTGGCAGCGGGCGAACGGTTGCAGATCCAGGTACTGGGCATGGCAAGCATTGCCAGCGACGTCTCGGTAGAGCTGGCGCTGGCGACCATCGAATCTATTTTTGTGCTTGGGGCTCTGCATGCAAGCGGCGTGATCAAGACAGCACTGGCGGCCCGCATCCTCTGATGCGCTCACATAAGGAAGAAGCCAATGAAACTCAATGACAAACTGTTCGCGAACATGCGGGCCGCAACCAAGACCCTGATGGGCCAGGGGCCAAAAGCCGCAACCAGCGTCATTCAGGATGCGCTCAAGGTCCTCAAGCCGCACAAAGGTGGCGCTGCCCATCCGGCGCCGGCGCCATCGGGAGCGCGCGAGATCACGCCGCCGATGCCTTCGCTCCATGGCGCGCAGGGTTTCAGCCAGGCGCGTGCGGGCACGGCGCCTCCCGGCCCGCAACCCCAGCCAGCGTCCCAGCCGGCCTCCCAGTCGTACGCGGCGGGCGCCTCGGGCCACGAACAATACGTCAAGAACGTGGTGCAGGAAGCGACCGAGGCATTCAACAACCTGATGCCCGACCTGCTCGCCAAGCTCGACCGTGCAGGCGCGAGCGGCCATGCGGCGTTCAAGATGCCCAATTTCGACATGCCCAACATGAACGGCATGCAAGGCATGAAGGGCGGCGGCACGTCCAGCCCGGCCGAGGCACTGCCCGGTAAATTTACCGACGGCAGCTTCTCGAATGCCGCCGGCACCCGCAGCTACAAGCTGTACGTGCCGAGCAGCTACACTGGCCAGCCGATGCCGCTGGTGGTCATGTTGCACGGCTGTACGCAGGACCCGGACGACTTCGCCACGGGCACGCAGATGAACGTGCTGGCCGAGGAAATGCAGTGCCTGGTCGTGTACCCGGCGCAATCGATGCAGGCCAATTCCTCGCGCTGCTGGAACTGGTTCAACGCGGTCGATCAACAGCGCGGCCAGGGCGAGCCGTCGATCATTGCCGGCATTACCGAGACCATCATGCACAACCATGCGGTCGATGCGAGCCAGGTGTATGTGGCCGGGCTGTCCGCCGGCGGGGCGATGGCGACCATCATGGGCACCTTGTATCCGGAACTGTATGCGGCCGTGGGCGTGCATTCGGGGCTGCCGTTCGCCTCGGCGCACGATCTGCCGTCGGCCCTGGCGGCGATGAAGGGCAATTTCGGGCCGCAGCGCGCCAGCGGCAAGTCGATTCCCATCATCGTCTTCCATGGCGACAAGGATACGACCGTGCATCCGGTCAATGGCGACGAACTGATCAAGCGCGGCGCGCAGAACGTGATGCAGGAGATCATCGAACCGGGCCGTGTGCCGGACGGACACGCCTACACGCGCACCGTGCACCAGGCTGTCGACGGCACTCCGCAGGCGGAGCAGTGGCTGATCCATGGCGCTGGCCATGCCTGGTCCGGCGGCAGCGCACGCGGCAGCTATACCGATGGCAAGGGTCCGGATGCCAGCCGGGAAATGATGCGCTTTTTCCAGACCAAGCGCTAAGGCTGAGGCAGCGCGCCTAGTCGGGCAAGAAATGCTCATCGAGCACCTGGACCAGGGTCCAGGTGCTCCTGCGCGGGAGCCCTTCGAGTTCCATGTGTGCGGCGGCAATGCTCATGGCATCCTTCCAGGCATCGTCGAGCCATTCGACATCCAGCAAGGACGACTGCAAGCTGGGCATCTTGCGCAAGACGCGGGCGATGCTGATGCGCTGGTCGCGGATACTCCTTAGCAAGCCAGCGGTACGCCGGTCAGGCTGCAGATTCCATTCCAACAATTGTGCGAACAAGGCCGACATGCGCCGTCCCAGCTCGCGCTTTTCGGCCTTGGCAACGCCTTCGATTTCTTCGGCGATGTTCTCAAGGTCGAGCGACGACCACTGCCGCGCCCGCAATAGGGCGGCCTGTTGGTAAGCCCAGGCCACCACGTCGGTGTCGTACAAATCCGCCATTGACCGCTCCTTGTTCAAAGCTATCCCAGTGTACCTATGGTAAGCCCAAGCGAGCCCGGCACGGCTGAAAATGCCTGCTGCACGACAAGATAGTGGCGTGGGAGGCGACGATGTGCGGGGAGCGCAGACCGGCCACGCATTTTTTGGCCGGGGAACCGCGATCAACGGACGGGCATGCGCCATGCGATTACTTGGGCAAAAAAGTTTGATCCAGTACTTGCGAACTGGTCCATATGGGCAGGTCCGGAAAATCAGTTAACCCAGTATCTTTAATGGCAATCACCAAGGCGTCTTCCCACGCGTCTTGCATCCAGTCATCGTTGGAAAGCGCGCTCTTGAGACTGGGCACCTTGCTGAGCTTGCGGGCGATGGTGGTCCGCTGTACCTTGATCGTTCTCAGCCAGCTTTTACTGCGCAGTTGCGGCTGACACTGCCACTTGAGCAGGTGGGCAATCAACACGGCCATTCGACTGCCCAGTTCGCGCCGCACGCTATTGCCCACGTCCTCGATCTCCTCGGCAAGGTTCTCAATATCGAGAGCGGACCAGCGGCGTTCGCGCAGCAGCGCCGCCTGTTCGAGCGACCAGGCAAGCACATCCTCGTCATACAGACTAGCCATCATCAACTCCTTTTGGCTGCCATGATTTCAAGAAGATCGATCGACATGGACCCAACTCAATTGCGCTATGCCGGGAAAAACATCGAGTCCAGCACTTCCTCGATTGTCCACACAGGCATGCGCGGGAACTGATATAACCCAGTGTCCTTGAAGGCAATGACCAGCGCGTCTTTCCAGATCTCTACGAACCACACGTCGTCAGCCAACGTGTGCTTCAGGCTCGGCACTTTAGCGAGCTTTATTGCAATGCTCTCCCGCTGCACGTCGATCGTCGCGCGCCAGCTTTTGCTGCGCAATTGCGGCTGATACTGCCACTTGAGCAGGTGGGCAATCAACACGGCCATTCGACTGCCCAGTTCGCGCCGCACGCTATTGCCCACGTCCTCGATCTCCTCGGCAAGATTCTGAATATCGAGCGCGGACCAGCGGCGTTCGCGCAGCAGCGCCGCCTGTTCGATCGACCAGGCAAGCACATCCTCGTCATACAGACTAGCCATCATCAACTCCTTGTTTCTGTCACAAGTTTAAGCAGATAGATCAACTGGCCGTTCGATGCGCATCAATCGTGCGTCGGCGGATACGGGGAACTTGAACGTATTCGCCATGGTCTATCCGTGTACAGTTTTAACAAGCCTTGGCTCATCAGTTGAATGAGCCACACATGAGTAAGGGGATATCGATAACCGGATCGGTCGCTTGGAAGCGAGCGTTCGAGGAGCCCCTTGCCACCCAAGGATGGCACCGGAAGGAGACCAGGCGCTTCAGCTACCCTTGTTGGCCGCGTCCGGGCTCTGCATGCCGGCCTTGCGCGCCGCGATATGCGCCTTCAGGCACGCCGGGCACCAGCACGCCGCCGCACCGTCCTCGGCCGGTACCGCCACCACCGGCGGCAACTCGGTGCACCAGCATGGCCCGGCCGTGCCATCGGCCATGGCGCAGCCGAACTGCGCGCCACAGCGGCTGCAGGTACTCATGGCGCGCCGCTTTCCGGCGAGCTGGACCACAATGGGAAAATGCGGATGCGGGCGATGCCATTCATGGGCGTGTTTCCTGGTCAATTGATGCGCTGTCACCCCTGGCACAACAGGGAGGATAAGCGCCGTGGAAATACATTTAAGCCCAGCCTAACGGATCAAAAATGAAAATACAACAAGATAGCCCTATAATGCCCACAAGCTTCTCCCTGTTGCCTGTAAAATCTCGCAAAATTTCATTTCCGGACCCGCCATGACCGCTCCTTTGCCCGCACTGAAGACCGACCATCAAGACGACCTGACCGCGGTTTCTCCGCAGATCAAGGCGCAGATCCTGGCCGAGGCACTGCCGTATATCCGTAATTTCCATGGCAAGACCATTGTCATCAAATACGGCGGCAATGCGATGACCGACGAACGCCTCAAGCACGGCTTCGCGCGCGACGTCATCCTGCTCAAGCTGGTCGGCATGAACCCGGTCGTGGTGCACGGCGGCGGTCCGCAGATCGACAATGCCCTGAAAAAAATCGGCAAGCAAGGCAGCTTCGTGCAAGGCATGCGCATTACCGATGAAGAAACGATGGAAGTGGTCGAATGGGTGCTCGGCGGCGAAGTCCAGCAAGACATCGTGATGCTGATTAATCACTACGGCGGCCAGGCTGTCGGCCTGACCGGCAAAGATGGCGGCCTGATCCGCGCGCGCAAGATGGCCATGCCCGACAAGGAAAACCCGGGCGAGTTCCTCGACATCGGTTTTGTCGGCGAAATCGACGCCATCAACCCGGCCGTGGTCAAGGCGCTGCAGGACGACGCGTTCATCCCGATCATCTCGCCGATCGGCTTCGGCCAGGATGGCCAGGCCTACAACATCAACGCCGACGTCGTCGCCGGCAAGATCGCGGAAATCCTGAAAGCCGAAAAGCTGATCATGATGACCAACATCGCTGGCGTGCAAGATAAAAAAGGCAACCTCGTGACCGACCTGTCGGCACGCGAGATCGACGAAATGTTCGCCGATGGCACCATTTCCGGTGGCATGCTGCCTAAAATTTCATCGGCGCTGGACGCCGCCAAGTCGGGCGTGAACACGGTTCACATCATCGACGGGCGAATTGAGCACTCTTTGCTGCTCGAAGTCTTGACCGAACAGGCTTTTGGCACTATGATCCGGTCGCACTAAAAAAATTGTGGCGGCATCAGCCGCCACGGGGACCTCGCAAAACCGTAGCGAGCGGTGCAAGTTTCGTCAGAGAAGCGCAGCCGTACGAAAGTACGGTGAGCATCGCAGGGCGAAAATTGCGCCGCGCAGTAGGTTTGGCGAGGTCCCCGACAGTATTGCCCTTTTAGCTCAGTGGTAGAGCACTCCCTTGGTAAGGGAGAGGCCACGTGTTCAATCCACGTAAAGGGCACCATTCTTCCCGCAGCGCCCTCCCCCCAAGCACACCACTCCCCAAGTCAGTACACCCGCTCGACCGTCAGCCCTTTCGCGCCCAGCAATGCCGGCACGCTATGCTTGCCGACCAGGTGCAGCACGCCGATCGCCGCCACGCTCTTGTCCTGTTTGGCCAGCAAGGCCGCCAGCTTTTCAGCCAGCGGACCGTTGCGTTCTTCCAACAGCACTTTTTGCATGAACTTGCCCGATACGCTGGTGTCGCCCTCGACCTTGGCCGCGACCGCATCGAGCCCGGCCTTGTCGGCCGAACCCCAGGCGTCGACGATCTGGCGCATTTCGGCACGCTGCTTGCCGGACTCCATCATGTCCACGCTCTCTTCCAGGAACTTCCACTGCTCTTCCACGCCCAGGCGGTCGAACATGGCGAACTGGGCGCTGATCGATTCGAGCTCGACCACCGGCACCTTGCTGGCGCGCGCCATCTGCCCCAGCTTGATATCCACCGCCAGCTCGGCCTGGTAACCTTCGGCCGCGTACCCGGCCAGGGTCAGGGTGGTCGCCACCAGCCAGGGCTTGAAGCGCGCCACCGCGGCCGGATCGATCCTGGCCTTTTTCAAGGCTTGCTCGACGCGCTGGCGAAACGCCGGGGAGCGGTCCTGGAAGCCGGGTTTGCCGGGCGCGAGCACGGCATGCGCCTGCAGCGCCGCACCGAGCTTGGCCGGGTCCTGCAGCAGGTCGACCTCCAGCGCCAGCGCCGAGGCGTTCTTGATGGCCGCGACGATGCGCGGCTCCAGGGGATAGAACTCGGGCAAGCCCACGTGCATGGTGCCGAACAGGTACATCGTGTGGCCGCTGCCGCTGATTCTGAACAGCGCGCCGCGCTCGGCGCCCCAGGCTGAAGGCAAGGCCAGCATCAGCAGGCTGAGGAACACCACTATAATTGGACGTCTCATGCGTTTTTTCCTTGTTGTTTCGCTACCGCGTTTTTTTCCAGGTCCCCTGTGTCCAATCTTACCCGCTCCGCCCCGCTCTGGTTGTTCGATCTCGACAATACCCTGCACAACGCCTCGCACGCGATCTTCCCCACCATCACCGCCAACATGAACGTGTACATCGCGCGCGTGCTGGGCGACGGCGTCACGCCGGCCAGCGCGGACGTGGTCAACGCGGCTCGCCTCGACTACTGGAAACGCTACGGCGCCACCCTGCTCGGGATGATCACGCACCACCAGGTCAGCGCCGCCCACTTCCTGCACGAGACGCACAACATCGAGCGCCTGGAAGACATGATCCGCTACGAACGCGGTCTGGCGCGCCTGCTCAAGCGCCTGCCGGGGCGTAAAATTTTGCTGACCAACGCGCCGACGCGCTACTCGACCGACGTCATGCGCCACCTGGGATTGCGGCGCCACTTCAGCCACCACATCGCCATCGAAAACATGCACGTGCACGGCAAACTACGGCCCAAGCCGTCCAAGCTGATGCTGCGCCGCCTGCTGCGCAAGCACGGCGTGGCCGCGCAGCGCTGCATCCTGGTCGAAGATACCCTGGCCAACCTGCGCACCGCCAAGCAGGTCGGCATGCGCACCGCCTGGGTCACCCAATATCTGCGGATGGCCGATCCGATCGGTGTTGCGCCGTTGCCAAAAAAGTTAAAACGCCCCGCTTACGTCGATGTCAAAGTAAAATCCGTGCTTCAGTTGCCTAGATGCATGAATCGACTGCGCTGACAACGACAAACCCACCTCATCGAGAACACATGGCAAGCACCAAGCCGGGCCAGCGCAAGCTGCAAATCCTCCAGGCCCTGGCCTCCATGCTGGAGCAGCCCAAAGGCGAGAAAATCACCACGGCGGCACTGGCGGCAAGGCTGGACGTATCCGAGGCGGCGCTGTACCGCCATTTCGCCAGCAAGGCGCAGATGTTCGAAGGCCTGATCGATTTCATCGAATCGAGCGTCTTCGGCCTGATCAACCAGATCGCCGACAAGGAACAGGGCGGCGTCGACCAGGCGCACGCCGTGCTGCAAATGCTGCTCGGCTTCGCGGCCAACAATCCCGGCATGACGCGCGTGCTGATCGGCGACGCCCTGGTCAACGAAGACGAACGCCTGCAAGTGCGCATGAACCAGTTCTACGACAAGGTCGAACTGGCCTGCAAGCAGTCGCTGCGCCTGGCCGTCACCCAGGGCCACGGCCAGGAAGCCGACGTCGCCGCACGCGCCAGCCTGCTGGTCGCCTACGTGGTCGGGCGCTGGCACCGCTACGCCAAGAGCGGTTTCCGCCACAATCCGGCCGAAGGCACGGCCCTGCAAATTTCCCTGCTGCTGGCGGCCTGACCGCCCTTACACCGATGAATAGCGCGGATTGTTTTGCCCTGCTCGACGACGCCACCGGCGGCGCCGGGCAGCAAGCCGCACGTCACCCCAACTCGCGCCTGTACACGGGCCATGCCGGCACCCTGCGCTGCGACGGCGCCGATGGCTGGCCAGACGTGCTGGCGCAGCTCCAGGCAGCGCTCGCGCGCGGCCTGCACGCGGTGGCGGTGCTAAGTTATGAACTGGGCGGGCACCTGCTCGGCATCGGCACGCACCCGTCCAGCGGTCCGCTGGCGCAACTGCTGCTGTTCGATACCTGCACCCGCTTGTCGCCCGACGAGGTGGCGGCCTGGCTGGCCGCGCACGCGAGGACCGACGATGGCCCGGCCGGCATCGCCGATGTGCGCGCCAACGTCGACCAGCAAGCGTTCAGCGCGGCGCTGGCGCGCATCCACGACTACATCGCCGCCGGCGACACCTACCAGGTCAACTACACATACCGCCTGCACTTCGACGCCTTCGGTTCGCCGCAGGCGCTGTACGCACGCCTGCGCGCGCGCCAGCCGGTGCCCTACGGCGCCCTGATCGCCCTGCCCGACGGCGGCGCCGTGCTCTCGCTCTCGCCCGAACTGTTCGTGCGCCATCAGGATGGTGAACTGCTCGCGCGCCCGATGAAAGGCACCGCCCCCGCCAGCGACGACGACCTTGAGAACGCGCGCCGCGCCAGCGCCCTCGCGGCCGACCCCAAGAACCGCGCCGAAAACCTGATGATCGTCGACCTGCTGCGCAACGACCTCGGAAGAGTCGCCGTCACCGGCAGCGTCGAAGTGCCGGCGCTGTTCGACGTGCAGCGCTTTGCCAGCGTGCTGCAAATGACGTCCACCGTGCGCGCCCGTTTGCGGCCCGACGCGGCGCTGGCCGACATCGTCGCGGCGCTGTATCCGTGCGGCTCGATCACCGGCGCGCCCAAGCGGCGCGCGATGGAAATCATCGGCGAGCTCGAACCGGCCGCGCGCGGCGTCTACACCGGCGCCATCGGCTGGTTCGAGCCGCCCGCCACGGCGGGCGCGACCGGCGACTTTTGCCTGTCGGTGCCGATCCGCACCCTGGCCCTGCAGCCGGAGCACGGCGGCACGCGGCGCGGCGAGATGGGCGTGGGCGCCGGCATCGTGTACGACAGCGACGCGGCCGACGAATACGCCGAGTGCCAGCTCAAGGCGCGTTTTCTAACCGGCCTGCAAAACCAGTTCGAGGTCTTCGAAACCTTGCACGCCACGCGCGAGGACGGCTGCCGCCACCGCGCGCACCATCTGGCGCGCATGGCGCAGTCGGCGCGCTACTTCGGCTTTGCGTTCGATGAAGCCGCCGCGCACGCGGCCCTGGACGCCGCCTGCGCCGCGCTGGCGCCCGGCGTCGCATCACGCATGCGGCTCGCCATCGGCCCGTCCGGCGCGTTCAGCGTGCAAAGCGGCGCCCTGGCGGCGCTGGCGCAGCCGGTACGGGTTCTGCTCGCGCCGGACGCGATACGCGCCGACGATCTTTTCCTGCGCCACAAAACCAGCATCCGCACGCGCTACGACGCCGCCTGGCGCGCAGCCGAGGCGCAGGGCGCATTCGATATGCTGTTCTTCAACGAGCGCGGCGAGCTGACCGAGGGAGGCCGCAGCAATGTGTTCGTGCAGGTCGACGGCCGCTGGCGCACCCCGCTTCTCGCCTGCGGCCTGCTGCCCGGGATCATGCGCGCGCAGGTATTGGCCGACCC
The DNA here is from genome assembly GCA_036386755.1 of Telluria sp. GTDB lineage: Bacteria > Pseudomonadota > Gammaproteobacteria > Burkholderiales > Burkholderiaceae_D > Telluria_A. Next base: position 20,675 of record DASVVC010000103.1, on the reverse strand, counting down.
GCAGTGGGATGCAGAAGAAACCATCGTTACGCGCGCGATGCTCGAACGCGCCACCGGCCTGATGGTCTGCAATGCGCTGCGCGGGCCGATGCTGGCGGTGATCGCTTAATCCACCCAGGCGCGCAAGGCCCGCTCGCCGGCGTCGCTGAACGCGACCACGCGCGAATCGAGCGAACGCCTGGCCCAACCCAATTCCTCGAAGCGCGCCAGCAGCGCGTCGCCCAGCGTGCCGGCCAGGTGATGACGGCGTTCGCTCCAGTCAAGGCAGGTGCGGCAAAAGGGACGCCGCGTACCGGCCGCCGCGGCCGCATCGACGCCGATGGCGTTGATCATGGCGTGGCCGGCCTCGGTCAGGCGCAGGCCGTTCGCATCCGGCAAAAACGCCGCGCGCGCCAGCAGGCGCTCGTAGACCAGCACACCGAGTTCGCCGGCCAGGTGGTCGTAGCACACGCGCGCCTTGCGCAAGGCCGGCTCGCGCGGGCTCGAACGCAGCCGCAAGGCGCCGGTGCGAAAGGCGACGTTCATGAGCGATTCGAGCAGCTGCGCCACATCGTCGTCGGCCAGCCGAAAGTAGCGGTGGCGGCCCTGCGCTTCCACCGCAAGCAGGCCGGCGTCGACCAGCTTGGCCAAGTGCGCGCTGATGGTCTGCCTGGTGACGCCGGCGATGCCGGCCAGCTCGGTGGCGGTGAGGGCCATGCCCGACATGAGCGCGGTCAGCACTTCCGCGCGCGCGTGATCGCCGATCAGGGCGGCGATGCCGATGATATTGGGTCCGTCTTTCATGGTTCGATGGTAGCCGAACCATGCAGGAGGCACAAGCTTGTATAGTAGGCCGTATCGACCAACGAGAGAGCGCCATGGAACTGATCCGATACCTGAGCGATTGCTACTTCACCGAAGAACAGCTGCTGGCGGTGTCCGGCCTCGACCCGGACGAGCTGGCGGCGCTGCAGCAGCGCGGGATGATGCCGCAGGCCTCGTACCGGCTGCGCCTGGACGTGCACTGCGACTCCTTCTTCGGCCCGCACCAGGAACACAAGCAGCTCGCTTACTACGCCAAGGGCTACGCCTCGTGGATCGGGCTGTTGCAGTCGCTGGGCGACGAAAGCGATGCCTTGCGCGTGTTCGCGGAGCGCTACCGCGCCCGCCTGGCGCAGCTCAGGGCGGCCGGCCTGTGCACCGACGACCCCAAGCTCAACGCGGGGCTGGACGAGCACCTGCGCGAGGAGTGGCGCCACTTCCTCGAGGGCACCTACGGCGTGTGCACCAAAACCGGGCTGCCGGAGGATATCGCATCAAAAGAGCTGGCCACGACGATCATCCGCGAGATCATCGGTAAACCCGCCGAGCAAGCCCTGTCCACGCGCGACCGGGTGTGCCTGACCCTGGCGGTCGACCTGCTCGACACCGCCAGCGGCCGGTTCGCCCCCCACGAAAAGGAGCGTAGCTCGCGCCATTTGCTGATTGACGAGGTACGCAAGACGTACCAGTTATAGGGTTGCCGGCGCTTGAGAGACGAACCCTTGCCGCGTCTTGTCAGGACAGGGCAAAAAGAACCGTCGTTTTGGCCCAGCCGCTGGTGACGACTGTTCGTCAGCCCCGGCAAGGCGAGGGGATATCGTTCGCGCTCGCGCCGTCGCCGGCCAGCGCAAGCAGTAGAAGCAGGCCGATGACGAGAAACGGCAAGATATGCTTCACCAGGAACAGGAGCAGGGTTTCTTCTTTGCCGAGCTGGTCCGCGCAGCCAAGTTCCTTGCCCGCCGCTTCCTTGCCCACCGCTAAACTCAGCGCACCCGCTGCATCGCTGCGCTCGCCCGTCCAGGAAACATCCTCCGCTTGCACACGGGCCTTGTGCTCTTCATCGACGACAAAAAAATCCCTCGCACTCATCGCATCCTCCGGGTCGGTGGCCGGCACTGCGCGGCCTTGGTGGTAAAGATACTGGCGATTATTCTCGCTCGCTCAGATGTTATCGTCTTTGAACTCTGCGAGCGCGATTGGTTCCCCACCCGATGGCCCGTTGGCGCGGTCTTTCAGGCGCGCGCGAACTGGCGCCGGTACGCGCCCGGCGTGGTCGCGGCCAGGCGGCGAAAGTGATGCCGCAGCGACGCTTCCGATGCAAAGCCGGCGCGCTCGGCCACCTGCGCCAGCGGCAACGCCGGGTTTTCAAGCAGGTCCTTGACGATCGCGACGCGCTCGCGGATCAGCCACTCCAGCGCGCCGACACCGGTGGCGTCGTGGAAGTGGCGCTGCAAGGTGCGCACGCTCATGGCCGCGCGCAGCGCCATGCTGGCCACCGTGTGCGGCTCGGCCGGGTGCACGCGCACCCAGTCCATCAGGCGCGTCAGGCGCCCTTTCTCGTCGTGCGCCATGGGCCGCGGCAGATACTGCGCCTGCCCGCCTTCGCGGTGCGGCGCCACCACCAGCCGCTGCGCCACCAGGTTGCCGATGCGCGCGCCATGATCGCGCCGCACGAGATGCAGCAGCATGTCGATGCCGGCCGCCGAACCGGCCGAGGTGATGATCTGGCCGGCGTCGACATACAGGTCGTCCGGCAGCACCTCGATCGCCGGATAGCGGCGCGCCAGCCGGTGGGCGTAACGCCAGTGCGTGGTGGCGCGCAAGCCGTCCAGCAGGCCGGCCGCGGCCAGCACAAAGACGCCGGAACAGATCGAGCACAAACGCGCACCGCGCGCATGGGCGGCGCGCAGCAGCGCCAGCAAGGCCGCCGGCGGCGCTTCGTCGGCGTCGCGCCAGCCGGGGATGATGATGGTGCCGGCCCGTTCCAGCAGCGCCGGCGCGTAGGGCGCGCTGACGACGATGCCGCCGGCGGCGCGGATCGGCCCCGGTTCGGCCGCACAGACGGCGAAGTCGTACCAGTCGACTTCCAGTTCGGGACGTTCGAGTGCGAACACTTCGACCGTGCAGCCGAATTCGAAGGTGCACAAGCCGTCATAAGCGAGGGCGACGACAAGATGGTTTTTCATGGCGCAATCTTAACGCAGAATGGCGTTTGCGCCACTGAACAGGGAGCCGACGCACGCCCATAATCAAGGCTCTTTCACATCTAGGGAGTTCCATCATGTCCGCAGTAACCGACGTCGCACCAGCCCCCTCGCCCGCCGCGCTGGCGCATTTTGAAGCGCAGTTCGCGTTCGAAACCGATTGCTGGGATGTGCACGACGCACTGGCCGCCGGCAGCCCGGATTTCGTCCTGCTCGACGTGCGCGGCAGCGAAAAATACGCCAGCGGCCACGTACCCGGCGCGCTCGACCTGGCGCAGCGCAAGATCATCGGATCGGCCATCGCCAGGTATCCCGACGGGACGGTCTTCGTGACCTACTGCGCCGGCCCCCATTGCAACGGCGCGGCGCGTGCCGCGATCCGCCTGGCGCGGCTGGGGCGTCCGGTCAAGATCATGCCTGGCGGGATCACGGGGTGGCTCGACGAAGGTTTTCCCCTCGCCGCCAGTGTCCAGGACGACGCCGCCACCTGACGGCGCATTCTCACATCGCCCGGCGCGCGCCAGTGAATGCCCATGCCGGCCAGGGCGAGCGAGCTGGCGCCGGCCCCGGGCATGTCAGGTTGGGGCGACAGGCAGCGCATCGGCGCGCCATTCCATGAGCCGGTGAAAGCCGACGCTGCTGATCTCGCGAAAACCGAAACGCTGGTAGAGCGACATGGACCGGCTGTTCAGTTCGACGTGGGTGGTGACGGCCGCGCCGCGCGCGCCCGCTTCGCGCTGCAGGGCATCGAGCAGCATGCTGCCGGCGCCGCGGTTGCGGTACGCCGGCAGCATGCCGATGTCGATCACGTGGATGCGCTGCGCTTCGCGTGCCACGTACAGGCGCCCGACGCTGATGTCGCCATCGAGCACGAGGTCGAAGTGCCCGGCCGGATAGCGGCTGCGGTAAAAGCCGTGCTGGGCGTCGAACTGCATGCGCACGTACGCGTCGGCGACGGCCACGTCCCACCCGGTCAGGGCGATTTGTTGAGCGCGCCCGGCGGCATACACGCTGCGCAGGAAGGCATGGTCGGCGGCCTGGATCGGGCGCAGTATCGGGCTCATCTTCACGGGCGCGGCGGGGATACGCTGGCCGGGGCGAGCGTGACGCCTTTGCGGATGGCGACGGCAAACAAGCCGTGCAGGCGTTCGGCAAGGAACGCGTAATCGAGAGTCGGACGCATCTGAAAGACCAGCAATAAAACAAGAGTTCTATTTTAGCATTTTTAATGTCTTTAGAGAAACCGATTGCTGCTTACAAGTTGCAAGTAAGACACAACCGCGGGCAGCCGCGGTGGCCGCCCCGGTGCGGGGAGATGGCTCTCAGCTGCCGAGGGCTTGCTCGATCTTGCCGACAAGCTGCTTGTCTTCCGGCGTGACCTTGCTCGGATAATGTTCGATGACCTTGCCGTTGCGGTCGATCAGGTATTTGGTGAAGTTCCATTTCGGCTCCTTGCCGGTGGCTTTGATCAGGCTCGCGTGCAGGGGATTCGGATTGGCGCCGCTGACGACGGACTTGGCGAACATCGGGAACTTGACGCCATAGGTGTTGTAGCAAAGGTCGGCAATTTCCTTGGCGCTGCCCGGTTCCTGCTTGCCGAAGTCGTTCGACGGAAAGCCCAGCACGACCAGGCCCTTGGGACCATATTTGGCGTACAGCTTTTCCAGCCCTTCGTACTGGGTGGTGTAGCCGCAATAGCTGGCCGTATTGACCACCAGCACAACCTTGCCGGCGTATTGGCACAGGTCCTGCGGTGCATCGTCCTGCAGGCGCTTGAAGCTGTGCTTGAGCAGGGCCGGACAGCTGGCCGGGGCCGCTGCCGGCGCGGCGGACGGCGCCTGGGCCTGCGCCGCAGTGCTCGTCAATACAACAGCGGAGAAGCCCGCCAGCAGAACTGCCGAAATCTTGAACATAGTCGTTTCCATGCGGTGGGGAATGGGGTCTTCATTCTATGTCAATTCCCCTGAAGCAGCGGCGCGGCGGTGGACAAAGCGGCCACCTTGCCAAAAAAAGCAGCATATATTTGATACCTAGAATGATTCCTCTAGGAAATAGTCGGTATCATGTGTGCATCTTTACGGAGCCATCCATGCCGCATACCAGCCTGAGCACGAGCGTCAACCCGCATTACCTGAACAAACTGATGAACCTGACCGAGGTGATGGACGTCGCGGCCAGCGAAGACATTGTCGACATCCGGGGCAGGAAGCTGGTGGCCAAGGGCACCAGGGTGACCCGCGCCCAGCAGGATACCCTGAGCGCGCACAAGCTCAAGAACAGGCTGGAATCGTCGCTCCTGGCCGTGGACGGCACCGACAACGGCCTGATCCTCGAAACGGCGCGCCGCATTCTCGACACCAGCGTGCCGATCAACCGTATCCTGGGCCGCAACGCCGGACGCGGTATTTCGCCGCAGACGCTGCTGGCGAACATGCGCTTCGGTCACGCGATGAGCATGATGCTCACCCTGACCGACCGCGACGGCCCGAAGGCGCTCGAACACAGCGTGTCCGTCAGCCTGCTGGCGATCGGCATGGCGAAAAAACTGCAGCTGTCGAACGACGACCAGATGGCGGCGGGCCTGGCCGGCCTGCTGCACGATATCGGCGAGCTGTACATCAACCCGGCCTACCTGATGCCCGGCAAGCGCCTGCTGCCGCACGAGTGGGCGCACCTGGTGATTCATCCGCGCATCGGCCAAGTGCTGATCGGCGAACTGGAATCGTATCCGCCATCGGTGGCGCGGGCGGTGTCGGAACACCATGAACGGCTCGACGGCACCGGCTATCCGCGCCAGTCGGCCGGCGGCACGATCAGCGGGCCGGGACTGGCGGTGTCGGTGGCGGAAATGCTGGCCGGGGTGCTGCACAAGGATTTTCCGCTCGAACGCGCCGAACTGGCGCTGAAAATCATTCCGGGCGAGCATCCGCACCATTTCTTGTCGGCGATTTCGAATGCCATGCGCGCGCAGCCGGCCAACCGCCCGATCGCCCCGTCGCGGCCCGACGAGAGCGACGACGTCGCCATTACGCGGCTGTGGTGGCGCATTGCCGACAGCCTGCAGGCCGGACAAGACATGCTGCGCGGCGATACCCAGCGCTCGCCGCGCGTGTGGGCCCTGATCGAACGTTCGCTGGCGCGCATCAGGAATATCGAGCGCGCCTTCATCAGCACCGGGCTCGATGCATACCTGAAAAACAATCATGGCTTGCACGACCACGACGACGGTACCCTGCAATTCGAAAAAGCCGTGGCCACGCGCGAAATCACCTGGCGCCTGCGCGACATCGCGCGCGACCTGGCGTTGAACACGGCCGACGTGCCGACCGACCGCGAGATGCTGGCCGAATTGATCGGCTTGCTCGACGGCGGCCTGTCCGACGCGCCCGCGTTGCGGGTGGCGGCGCAGGAGCCGCCGCCGAACCTGCCCCAAGTGCAGGCGCGGGCGGCCTGAGCTTTGCCGCCCGCCGGCGCTACTCCACCTTCAGCTTCGACAGGCGCGGATCGGTGCCGGGAAAGCTCAGCTGCAGCTCTTCCAGCACTTCGAGCAGCAGGCTGGCGATGAGCAAGTTGCGGTGGGTCTTGGAATCGGCCGGGATCACATACCACGGCGCGTGGTCGGCGTCGGTGGCGGCGATCGCGCGTTCGTAGGCATCCTGGTAGTCGTCCCAGCGCTTGCGCTGGACCAGGTCGTTTTCATCGAACTTCCATTGCTTTTCCGGGTCGTCCAGGCGCGCCTGCAAGCGCTTGCGCTGCTCGTCCTTCGAAATATGCAGGAACACCTTGACGATCACCGTGCCGGTGTCGGCCAGCATGCGCTCGAAATCGGCAATGTGACCGTAGCGGCGCTTGCATTCCTTCTCGTCGATCAGCTTTTGCACGCGCGTGACCAGCACGTCTTCGTAATGGCTGCGATTAAAGATGGCGATCTCGCCGGCACCGGGCACGTGCGGGTGGATGCGCCACAAAAAGTCGTGCGCCGCTTCGTCCGGCGTGGGCGCCCTGAACTGGGCGGCGCGCAGGCCCATCGGATTGATGCGGCTAAACAGCGCGCGCACCGTGCCGTCCTTGCCCGAGGTATCCATGCCCTGCAGCACCAGCAGCACCTTTTGCTTGCGCTGCGAGAACAGCATCTGCTGGTGCAGCGCAATCTTTGCGGTCAGCGCATCGGTCAGAGCGCGCTCGTGCTCCTTGATCTGCTCTTTCGACCTGGGATGCTTGCCGCCGTCGTCGCGCAGCGGGGTGGCGCCGGCGTCCTCATCGCGCAGCGTGAGGCCGGGCCCGGCCCGAAAGCGCGTGCGCGCCTTCACGCCGGCCTGCCGGCGCGGGCGTGCTCGATTTTCATGCAGCGGTCCATGACCACGTCCAGTCCGGCGGCGCGGGCCAGGCCGGCTGCTTCCTCATTGATGACGCCGAGCTGCATCCACAGGCAGCGCGCGCCGATGTCGATGGCGTCGCGCGCCAGGGGAACCATGGCGTCCGGCGTGCGGAAGCAGTCGACGATGTCGATGCGCGCGCCGTTTTCCAATGTTGCCGCCGCCTCTGCCAGGCTGGCGAAGACCGGCACGCCCAGGATGTCCTGGCCGGCATAGGCCGGATTGACGCCGAGGATGCGGTAGCCCTGCTGCTGCAGGTACGCGGCCACGGCGTGGCTGGCGCGGTCAGGCCGGTTCGACAGGCCGACCACGGCGATTGTCTTGCTCTCTTTGAGGATATCGGGGATGGATCTCATTATGCTCGCCAGTGTGTATGTGTCTGGCGAGCGTAGCAGATTTGGCGCGCCGCGCCGCGTACGTTAGGGCGTCCCGGAGGGCATGCGCTGGTTGATCATCTCCGAACCCTGGCTGGAAACGATCACTTGGTCCACCTCCCCTTTGGCATTGCGCGCGAACTTGAACGTGGTCAGCGAATTGGGAATGACGAACTCCTCGTTCGAGAAGGAAATCAGGGCGACCGGGTCGCGCTTGGTGCGCTGCATGACCAGCTTGCCGCCGTCGCGCTTGAAGCTGCGGGTGGCGTTGGCGTCGATGCGGTAGGTGCCGGCATAAGCGTCGAGCAGGGCGTTCTCGACGGTGACGGGCTTAAAGTCGGGGAAGGGATTGCCGATGGCGATCGCGGCCGCCTTGCTGGCCACCATGTCGGGCTGGACCTTGGGTGCATCGGTGTTGCTCAGCACGGCGACATACACTTTTTGCTGCGGCAGGCGCAACGCGGAGGTGGAAAAGCCGTTGATGCCGCCGTCATGCGCCACCATCGGCACGCCGCGCAGCTTGCCGACCTGCCAGCCGTAGCCGTAGTTGGTCGGCTTGCCGTCGGCCAGCACGGCGCTGGCGTGCGCCTTTTGCCAGCTGGCCGGCTTGAGCAGCTTGCCGGCGCTAATGGCCGCGTCCCAGCGCGCCAGGTCGTCCACGGTCGAGACCAGCGCGCCGGCCGCGTACGGCTGCGTCATGCTGATCGACTTGGCCGCGGTGACGCCGAGCCAGCCCTTGCTGTAGCCCACCGCGCGCGGACCCGGGTTGCGTTCATGCCCTTCGTAGGCGGTGTGGCGCATGTCCAGCGGCTTGAAGATGCGCTCTTCCAGAAAGGTGGCGTAGGTCTGGCCGGAAACCTTTTCGATCACCGCGCCCAGCAGGAAATAGCCGGAATTGTTATAGGCCCAGCGCGTGCCGGGTTCGAACTCGAGCGCATCGTCCTTGAAGGTGTCGATCATCTGCGTCACGCTTTTATCGCGCCCATCGGTGAGGGAAAAAGCGGCCTTGCTGGTAAAGCTGACGATGCCCGAGGTGTGGGTCAGCAAATGCTCGATGGTGATGCGCTTGCCGCGCGTGGGATAGTCCGGCAGGAATTTGGTGATGTCGTCATCGAGCGCCAGCTTGCCTTCGTCGAGCAGCATCAGGATGCCGACGGCGGTGAACTGCTTGGTGATGGAGCCGAGCCGCATGGCCGTGTCGGGTGTGAGGGCAATGCGCTTGGACACATCGGCCATGCCGTAGGCTTTGCGCAGCACGGTTTTGCCATCTTGCGTGACGATGACGGTCGCGCCCGGCGCATCGGCCTTGTAGTAGGGGGCGATGGCGGCGTCGATCCGCTCGCCAAGGGCTTGTTCGCTGGCGGGATGGACGACTTTGGCGGCGTCCTGCGCAAAGGCGGCCGGCGCATGCAGGGCAACAAGGGTGGCGAAGCAAAGGGCGGACAGTTTGAGCATGCTGGGATCCTGTAATGGGGTTGATCGGCAACTGAAGGCCAGACTATAGGTGCGGCGCGCCTTGCCGGGGCCGGCGCTGCGACGAACTGCGGATTGACGATGTCAAACGGTTAATAGAGGCGACAATCGGGAGCGCCACCCGACGGTGTGCGCAGATGCCGTTCAAGCCGGCCCCATCTTTATTTTTATATAGGCGGCAAGAAGGCAATGGCATGAGTGACAATGTTATGAGCGATGCGCCGGGGGCGGTTCTGATCGGTACGACGCATCCGTTCGGGGGGCGGTGAACCGTTGCCGCAGCGCCCGATGGGCAATTTAACGGTGTTTGTTCAAGTTATCCGCAGGGATGACAAGGAGATGTCCAGTGTCTGCCAATCCCATTCACATCGTTCCCATCGGCGTGGTCTCGTCGGCGCGGACCGATTTATGCGACGACCATTGGGGTGCGGTCGAGTCAACCATCACCATCGATTCTCCGGAACTGTCGGACGACGCGCTGCTGGAATTACATACCTTCAGTCACATCGAAGTGGTGTATCACCTTCATCGCGTTCCGCTGCAAGAAATAGAAAGAGGAGCGCGCCATCCGCGCGGGCGTGCCGACTGGCCCAACGTCGGGATACTGGCGCAACGCGCCAAGGCACGCCCGAACCTGATCGGCGTATCGCGTTGCCAGCTATTGTCCGTCGATGGCCGCACCTTGCGTGTTCGGGGGCTCGACGCCGTGGACGGCAGCCCGGTGCTCGATATCAAACCGTACCTGGCGCAATTCGGGCCGATCGGTGAGGTCAGGCAGCCGGCCTGGAGTCATGAGCTCATGCAGGACTATTACGCAAAGTGAGTCGACGCACGGGCCGCACGCCGACGCGCTGCCCCGCGCGCGTCAGCGGTCGGTGAAGACGTCGTTCCAGCTGGCCCGTTCGGGCGCCGTCTGGGTTTGCAGATAGCCGACGTTGGCGACCTGGATGCGGGCGATTTCGTTGAGCGCTTCTTCCGAAAAACCGGCGCGCTTGATGCCACGGTCCTGCATCGACAGCGAATGCAGGTACTGGTGCAGGTGGCGCGGTTCGGTGCAGAACAGGCAGATGCGTTCCCATACGTGCGGATAGGACGTTTTCAGCGCGCCTTGCGGCGCCATGCCGGCCAGCGCTTCGAGCGTCAGGGTGGTAGGGGCGCGCGGCTGGATGATGCTGTCGACCACGGGAATCGCATCCATGTGCTCGGGCTCGCCCAGCTGGGAGGATGGTCCGTTGCCGCCCTCTTCCCTGGCCATGTTCTCGCCCGAATAATCGGCCAGCGCGCGCAGGGTCTGTTCGGTCGACGGCAGGTTGTCCTTGGGCCAGCTGAAGCGGCGGATGCCGGCGCTGGCCATCAGGGCCGCGATGGGAATGGTGTCCGGATTAGCGCCCGGCGCCGGCGGCACGGTCAGCTCGATCACGAACAGCAGGTGCAGGCGGGCATCGAAAACGGCGTAATCGACGCGCCGTCCGCTCAGGTGGTCTTGGTGGCTGCGTTTGATCTTAGGATCCGGATTGCTCGGGATCATGAGTTTGCTCAGCGCGACGTCGGGGAAAATGTAGCACTTTGGCAGCGCGCGGCGCAGGCGGCCGTAAAACGCTTTTTGCTCAGTGCCGAAAAAGCGCCGCTTCGTAAACGAAGGGACAGCCTCGGGTGGTGCTTTCTTCAACAGGCGGTTCAACATGGCGACAACGGCCCAGATCGTGGTTCAAGTCGATAGTGTGTATTTAATAATCCCAATGCACAAGAAGAAAGGCGGTCAAAGCAAAAATATAAGCTGTCTTCACGGAAATACCATGGATTTCAAGCACCGACCGTAGGATTTGTATAGGCAAAAGGAAAGGCAAACTTGTGCCGATTTCGACGACGATGCGTCGAAATGTGCCAAGACGGCCACTTTTGACCCATGCATACTTGCACTTTTTATAACATCGGAGAAGTGATGAGTTTGATGCGTGCAAGTCTTACGGCAGCGGCCGGCATGGTGCTGTCGCTGGCGGCGTTAACATCCCAGGCGGCCATTCCGTACAAGGGCCATACCTATGAATTTCGCCAGCCGGGCGGCGAAGTGTTAAAAATTCGCCTCGACGGCAACGATTACTACGCCGAACAGCGTACCGAAGACGGTTCGCTGATCATTTATGATAATGCCAAACGCGGTTTTTGCTACGCACACGTGAACGCCACGGGCGACCAGCTGGTGTCGAGCGGCGTGCTGGCCACCAACGCCAGGCTGCGCACGTTCAGTACCACGCAGGACAAGCGCGAGCCGGGCCTCTCCACGGCCGCCAAGGCGCGCCTGGCCAGGCAGCGCTACCAGAAAATGCACGGACGCACGCTGGAGCTGGCGCAGCGCAGCACCGCCGCGATGATGGCGCCGAGCGCCGCCGCCAGCGCCGCCGTGAGCGGCCAGATGCGCGGCCTGACCGTGATCATCGATTTCTCCGATGCACCGGGCACGATCACCAAGCCGCAGGTCGAATCGTTCCTGAACGATGCCAACTACACGGGCTTCGGCAATGCGCAATCGGTGCGGGGCTACTTCCTGGCGGTCTCGGGTAACAAACTCGACTACAGCAACAGCGTCACGCGCTACTACCGCGCCAAGCGTCCCAAGTCCTACTACGCCGACGCCAGCCTGGACAGCGGCACGCGCTCGCAGGAACTGATCATGGAAGCGCTGAACTGGGTCAAGAGCAGCGAAGGGTTCGACTTTTCCACGCTCAGCCGCGACAGCAGCGGCCACATCCTCGGCCTGAACTTCTTTTATGCGGGCGAAGCGGACAGCCCGTGGTCGAAAGGCCTGTGGCCGCACATGGGCTGGCTTGGCGAGCAGTTCTGCAGCAACGGCGCCTGCACCGGCAGCTACCAGATCAGCGACATGGGCAAGCAACTGGCGATCGGCACCTTTGTGCATGAATCGGGCCACCTGATCATGGGCTGGCCCGACCTGTACGACTACGACGGCAGCTCGCAGGGCTCGGTGGCCAACTTCTGCGTGATGGGCTTTGGCGGGGTGGGCTACGAAAGCCAGTTCCGCCCGACCCGGCCGGTCGGTTTCCTGCGCTATCTGGCGGGATGGGACACGGCAACGGAACTTAACCCGGCCATCAACCGCAGCGCCCCGAGCGGACGCCTGTCGATGGCGGCGGACGGCCATGCGTTGTACCGCTGGAGCAACCCGGCCAACGCGGACGAAGCGTTTTATGTGGAAGCGATCCACAAGAGCGACCAGAACCTGTACCAGCCGGACCAGGGACTGGCCGTGTTCCACATCGACCCGGCCGGCACCAACGATACCGAATGGCATCCGTACATCCAGATGGAGCACGCGGACGGCAAGCGCGACCCGGAAAACAATGCGAACCAGGGCGACGGCGGCGACCTGTACGACGGCGTGGCCACGCGCGCCTTTAACGCCAGCGTGCCGAACGCGCTGACGGCCAGGGGCACCAATTCGCTGTGGTGGAACGGCTATGCGTCGGGCCTGGCGATCGCCAACATCAGCGCGCCGGCCAAGACCATCACCTTCGACGTTGGCGCGGCCAGCACCACGCCGGCGGCGGACGTGTATAACGCCACCCTGGCCGAGAAGGGCGAAGCGATCCACCCGTCGCCCTGGTTCGAGTACAAGGGCGGCACCCTGGGCGCTGTCCTGAGCGGCCCGGCCGGCACCGACTTCGACCTGCGCATCGAGAAGTGGGAAAACAATGTGTGGGTCATGGCGGCCGAGTCGACCGGCGACGCGTCGCAGGAAAAGGTCAGCTACGCTGCAGCAGCCGGCTACTACCGCATCATCGTCTCGTCCTATAGCGGCGCGGGCAAGTACAAGCTGACCGTCACCAAGTAATTCCAGCAGATGAAGCCACACCTCCGGGCCCCGGATGTGTGGCTTTTTCGTCATCGCTTTGTCGCCCCTGTGCCGGAATTGCCGGGCCCGGCAAAGAAATTGAACAAATTGCATGTTTGCGGGCAATGCAGCGTATTTACCCATATGCATTCGGGATAGTATCTGCACGCCTGATGGCTCGCTGCAGGGCGGATTCGACCCTTTTCCGTCCCATGAGCGAAGCGCCGGACCACATCCTGACCGGCGCGACCGACGTCGATAACTACAATTCCAAGGAGCGAGACAATGTTTACAGAACATAAGATGATTTTACTGGCCGGGCTGGTCAGCGCCTGTTTCAGCAGCGTTACCCATGCAAAGCAAGCCGACGAAGGCCATGCGCACGAACGCCTGAAGCAGGCGCCGATGCCGCATGCGCGCCAGAGCCTGCCGCCGACGGTCGAGCAGCAGCGCTTTAACGTGGCGCCCACCACCAAGCCGCGCTTCGACCTGCTGCCCAAGCAGCCCGAGAATGGCCGCATGAGCCTGATGGCTGCCACGCCCGAGTGCAAGAACATGGATACGCTGACCAGCTACAACGGCGCCGCGCTGGCCGATTACCTGGTGGCCATGCCCGATGTCGAGTGTACCTATCCGCTGTTTTCGCTGACCGCCGCGCAAGCGGCCAAGGCGTATTCCGGCGCGAACATGACGGCGGTGGCGCAGCGTTTTGCGCGCGAAGCGAGCACTTACAACGCCAGCAACCGCGCGCTGGTCAACCTGGCGCTGTATTTGCGCGCCGGTTATTACCTCGGCAGCGGCGGCACGATCCAGACGCCGTCGGCCGCCTATACGGCGTCGCTGCGCGCCCCGATCAGGAACCTGGTCGAAGGCAGCGTGCTGTACAAGGCCAATCCGCTGGCGGGCAGCACGGCGTCCGAAGTCATCAAGCTGATCACCAACACCCATGACGAGGCGTATTTCCTGCCATCGATGAAAAAGCTGGTGGTGCGCTTTACCAATTCGCCAGGGACGCCGACTGCGGCCGATGCGCTCAAGCAAAGCGACGCCGCCGGCGGCATGACCTCCGCGCTGACCGTGCTGTTCTACGCCCATTCGCGGCCGGACGCGCTGCCGCTGCTGCAAAGCGACACAAGTTACCCAATCGCGCTGAACAACTTCGTGGTCCAAAACAAGACTGCGCTGCTGGGCACGCCGACGGCCTACATGCTCAACGACGCCGCCAACGAAGCCTTCCGCTTCATGCAGCACGCGGCGCAAAAAGCCACGGTCAAGCCGATGGTGCAAGCGACCCTGGCAAGCAGCAGCATGACCGGCGCCGACAGCGCGCTGTGGCTCGCGGCAGCCTCGGCCGTGAAATACTACGACAACGCCAACTGCCTGCAATACGGCACCTGCGGCTATGAGCAGAAGCTGGCCGATACCGTGCTCAAGGTCAGCTACACGTGCAGCCCGACCCTGCGCATCCGGGCTCAGGAAATGACGACCGCCCAACTGCAGTCATCCTGCGCTATCCTGCAAAAGGAAGAAGGCTACTTCCACGACATGCTGCAAACCCGCCGCGTGCCGGTCGCCAACGACAAGAACACGTCGCTGGAACTGGTGGTGTTCGACGATTACGCCAATTACGGCAAGTATGCGTCGGTTATTTACGATATCGATACCAATAACGGCGGCATGTACCTCGAAGGCAATCCGGAGTCGGCCACCAACCAGGCGCGCTTCATCGCGCATGAAGCGTCGTGGTTGCGTCCGGCGTTTTCGGTGTGGAACCTGGAGCACGAATACGTGCACTACCTGGACGGGCGCTTCAATATGTTTGGCGACTTCGGCGCGGCCGTGGGCAAGCCGACCGTGTGGTGGATCGAGGGCATCGGCGAGTATCTGTCGCTGCGCAACAATAACCAGCAATCGATCGACAAGGCGCGCACCGGCACCTACAAGCTGAGCGAGATTTTTGGTAATACCTATTCGATGGGCGACTACACCGACCGCGCCTATCGCTGGGGCTACATGGCGACCCGCTTCATGGTGGAAAAGCACCGCAGCGACGTGGATGCGGTGCTGGGCAAGTTCCGGGTGGGCGACTACGATGGCTACCAGAACTACATGGGCTACATCGGCACCCGTTACGACGCCGAGTTTGCCGCATGGGTGAAGACGGCCACCACCGCGGGCGAACCGCCGCTGCCGCAGGTGAACCTGCCGGCGTGCAACCAGGGCAGCTATCTGGGCAAAAATTGCTCGATCAGCGGTTTTAGCTCGTCAAGCGAAGGCTACGCGCACATCCTGCTGCCGGCCGGCGCCAAGAACCTGCGCCTGTTCACCAGCGGGGGCAGCGGGGATTTCGACCTGTACGTGGGGCGCGCGCATTATCCGACCACCAGCTGGTATGACGCTGCGTCGATCACGGCGGGCACCAGCGAGAGCATCAGCATCGCTGCGCCGGTCAGCGGCCAGTGGTACTACATCATGCTCAAGGCCAAGCCGAGCTTTACCGGCGTGACGATCAACGCGACGTACGACTGATGCCGCTTGCCGCGTGAGCCCTCCCCCTCACGCGGCATGCCTGTCGCGCTTGATTGGACGTACAAGGTCATCTATGTGATTTCTTGCCGCTATCATTATTGATCTGTTTCGGTGATACTGATATTTCTTCATTCGATTCGGAAAACCATGCGCTTGTTTATTGTCTTTTCAGCTGCGGCGCTCGCAATAGCGACACTGTTCATGTCGACGTTCGCGACCGTCAACTTTTTCCAGCATCTGGCGGTCATCAGCCATGAGTCAAAAGGGCTCCTGACGCTCTCACTGCTCCTGGGTACCGCCGTGTTTCTGTTACTCGCTACCGACGTGAGAAACAAAAACAGGAAGCGCGTTTAACCGGTTTGCAGTCCAGCTCCGCTTGACGAGCACCAGACGTAAAAAAGGCAGCCGAGGCTGCCTTTTTTGCTGAAGCGGGTCGAACCCGCCTGCTTAACGCTTGTTGCGGAAGCGCTGGATTGCCTGCAATTGGGCAATCGCAGCCGCCATCTCGGCTTGCGCCTTGGCGTAATCGATCTTCGATACCTTGTTGACCATTGCTTCTTCAGCCGCTTTTTTGGCGGCCAGTGCTTTTGCTTCGTCCAGGTCGCCACCGCGGATCGCGGTGTCTGCCAGCACGGTCACGCCGTTCGGCTGCACTTCCAGGATGCCGCCAGCGACGAAGACGAACTCTTCTTCGGCCTGGCCAGCCACCTTGATCCGTACCGCACCCGGCTTGATGCGCGTGATCAGCGGGGTGTGCTTGGGATAAATCCCCAGCTCGCCTGCTTCACCCGGCAACGCGACGAACTCGGCTTCGCCCGAAAAAATACTGGCTTCGGCCGATACCACGTCAACGTGAAATGTGTTTGCCATGTGTGTCCTATCGGGTTCCGGCGCCACGCTGCTTCAGCGCGGCGCCTTGGCCTGTCTTAGTTGAGCTTCTTGGCTTTTTCGATTGCTTCTTCGATCGTGCCAACCATGTAGAACGCTTGCTCAGGCAGGTGATCCAGTTCGCCCGATGCGATCATCTTGAAGCCCTTGATCGTGTCTTTCAGCGAAACGTATTTGCCCGGAGCACCGGTAAACACTTCAGCAACGTGGAATGGCTGCGACAGGAAACGCTGCATCTTACGAGCGCGCGCAACCAGAAGTTTGTCTTCCGGTGCCAGCTCGTCCATGCCCAGAATCGCGATAATGTCGCGCAATTCCTTGTAGCGCTGCAGGGTGCCCTGGACAGCGCGCGCGGTGTCGTAGTGTTCCTGGCCGACGACGAGCGGGTCCAGCTGGCGCGAGGTCGAGTCGAGCGGATCGACCGCAGGGTAGATACCCAGCGAGGCGATGTCACGCGACAGGGCAACGGTCGAATCCAGGTGAGCAAAGGTGGTTGCCGGCGATGGATCGGTGTAATCATCCGCAGGGACGTACACGGCCTGGATCGAGGTGATCGAACCGGTCTTGGTCGAGGTGATGCGCTCTTGCAGGCGGCCCATCTCTTCGGCCAGGGTCGGCTGGTAACCCACGGCCGATGGCATACGGCCCAGCAGTGCCGATACTTCGGTACCAGCCAGGGTGAAGCGGTAGATGTTATCCACGAAGAACAAAACGTCTTTGCCTTCGTCACGGAACGATTCAGCGATCGTCAGGCCGGTCAGCGCAACGCGCAGACGGTTACCCGGCGGTTCATTCATCTGACCGTAGACCATCGCCACTTTGGAGTTCTCTGGATTTTCCAGATCGACCACTTTGGCGTCCGCCATCTCGTGGTAGAAGTCGTTACCCTCGCGAGTACGCTCACCCACACCGGCAAACACGGACACGCCCGAGTGTGCTTTTGCGATGTTGTTGATCAGTTCCATCATGTTCACGGTCTTGCCCACGCCGGCGCCGCCGAACAGGCCGACTTTACCGCCTTTGGCGAACGGGCAGACAAGGTCGATCACCTTGATGCCGGTTTCCAGCAGGTCTTGCGATGGCGACAGTTCGTCGTACGCAGGAGCCACGCGGTGGATCGATGCGGTTTGTGCGTGCGAAACAGGACCGCACTCGTCGATCGGGTTGCCCAGCACGTCCATAATACGGCCCAGGGTCGCTTTACCGACCGGTACCATGATTGGCTTGCCGGTGTTCTGGATTACCATGCCGCGACGCAGACCGTCGGAGGTACCCAGTGCAATGGTACGGACAATGCCGTCGCCGAGCTGCTGTTGTACTTCCAGGGTCAGTTCGGAGCCTGCCATTTTCAGTGCGTCGAAAACCTTCGGCATTGCATTGCGTGGGAACTCAACGTCCACCACAGCGCCGATACACTGAACGATTTTGCCATCAGCCATGTTCGTTCCTTCAATAGTATTTAAATTCGGGTTTAGACCGCGGCCGCACCGGCGACGATCTCGGAGAGTTCTTTGGTAATCGCAGCCTGGCGGGTCTTGTTATAGATCAGCTTCAGATCGCCGATGACGCTGCCGGCGTTGTCGCTTGCCGCTTTCATCGCCACCATCCGCGCCGATTGCTCGGACGCGAGGTTTTCTGCCACTGACTGATAGACCAGCGCTTCCACATAGCGCACCAGCAGTTCATCGATCACGGTCTGCGCTTCCGGCTCGTAGATGTAGTCCCATGCGTGACTACTCTTGTCGCCTTCGAGCTTGTCGGCGGTCAGCGGCAAGAGCTGCTCGACCATCGGGATTTGCTTCATCGTGTTCACGAACTTGGTGTAGCAGATATAGACTGCGTCCAGCTCACCTTCCTCGTAGCGGTCGAGCATGACCTTGATCGGCCCGATCAGCTTGTCGAGGTGGACCGTATCGCCGATCTGGATCGCATGCGACACGACCCTCACGCCAACGCGGTTCATAAAACCCAAACCTTTGTTGCCAATGGCAACCGCTTCAATCTTGTTGCCAGCCGTTTCCAGCTCGCGGGTCTTTTGCGTCAACAGACGCAGGATGTTGGTGTTCATGCCGCCGCACAGACCTTTGTCGGTCGTGATGACGATGAAACCAACCGCCTTCGCTTTCACGTCCTTGCCTTGCGCCATGAACGGATGCGTGTATTCCGGATTCGCCGTAGCCAGATGCGAAGTGATATTACGAATCTTGTCACTGTAAGGGCGGGCGGCCCGCATCCGGTCCTGCGCCTTGCGCATTTTGGACGCGGCGACCATTTCCATCGCCTTCGTGATCTTCTTCGTATTCTCTACGCTTTTGATCTTGTTACGTATCTCTTTGCCTACTGCCATGAGTCCTTACTCCTTTTGTTTCCAGCCGTCTAATATGTTGAGGACCGACCTACGCTACGCGCAGGTCCGTCCCACAAGCGTTAATACGCGCCGGATTTCTTGAAGTCAGCAATGGCTGCGGCCATGGCGGCTTCGCCATCCTTGTCCAGTTGCTTGGTTTCTTCGATCTTGGCCAGGAGAGCAGCTTGCTTGGTCTTCATGTAGCCGTGCAGACCGGCTTCGAATGCCAGTACGCGTTTCACTTCGACGTCATCAAAGTAACCTTTGTTCACTGCGAACAGGGTCACGGCCATGATCGAGATCGACATTGGCGAATACTGGGCCTGCTTGAGCAATTCGGTGACGCGCGCGCCACGGTCGAGCTGCTTGCGGGTCGATTCATCCAGGTCGGAAGCGAACTGCGCGAACGCAGCCAGTTCACGGTACTGCGCCAAGTCGGTACGGATACCGCCGGACAGGTTTTTGATGACCTTGGTCTGGGCGGCGCCACCGACGCGCGATACCGAAATACCGGCGTTAATCGCAGGACGGATACCCGAGTTGAACAGCGAGGTGTCCAGGAAGATCTGGCCGTCGGTAATCGAAATCACGTTGGTCGGAACGAAAGCGGACACGTCGCCAGCCTGGGTTTCGATGATCGGCAGCGCGGTCAGCGAACCGGTCTTGCCTTTGACGGCGCCGTTGGTGAAGTCTTCGACGTATTTTGCGTTCACGCGTGCTGCGCGCTCGAGCAGGCGGCTGTGCAGGTAGAACACGTCGCCAGGATAAGCTTCGCGGCCTGGTGGACGGCGCAGCAGCAGCGAGATCTGGCGGTAAGCGACAGCTTGCTTGGACAGGTCGTCGTAGACGATCAGTGCGTCTTCGCCGCGGTCACGGAAATATTCGCCCATGGCGCAACCGGAGTACGCGGAAATGTATTGCATGGCGGCCGACTCGGAAGCCGATGCCGCGACGACGATGGTGTATTCCATCGCGCCGTGCGTCTCGAGCGAGCGCACGATGTTCTTGATGGTCGATGCTTTCTGGCCGATCGCAACGTACACGCAGGTCATGTTCTGACCCTTCTGGTTGATGATCGCATCGACAGCCACGGCCGACTTGCCGGTCTGGCGGTCACCGATGATCAGCTCACGCTGGCCACGGCCGATCGGCACCATCGCGTCGATCGACTTGATGCCGGTCTGCATAGGCTGCGAGACCGATTCGCGGGCGATGACGCCTGGCGCGATCTTTTCGATCGGGGCGGTCATCGTGGTGGCGATCGGACCCTTGCCGTCGATCGGCTGGCCCAGTGCGTTGACGACGCGGCCGCGCAGTTCAGGACCGATCGGCACTTCCAGGATGCGGCCGGTGGTCTTGACGATGTCGCCTTCCGAGATGTGCTCGTAGGCGCCCAGGATGACGGCGCCGACCGAGTCGCGCTCGAGGTTCATCGCCAGGCCGAAGGTGTTGCCAGGGAATTCCAGCATCTCGCCCTGCATCACGTCCGACAGACCATGGATGCGGCAGATACCGTCGGCGACGGAGATCACCGTGCCTTGATTGCGAACTTCAGCCGAACCTTCGAGGCCCTGGATGCGGCTCTTGATCAGTTCGCTGATTTCAGATGAATTAAGTTGCATGAGTGCTAACTCCTAATAGTTTCTTGATGCGTAGGGCAAGACGTGAGATGCCGGCGAGAGTGCGAAGTTCGGTGCAGAATTCTGCTGCAATTCGTCCGCTTACGCGACCAGCGCAGCATGCATCTGCTGCAGCTTAGCGCGAACCGAGGTATCGAGCACTTCATCGCCAACCAGCACGCGCACGCCACCGATCAGGGACGGGTCCACGGTG
>DASVVC010000102.1:0-60722 GCA_036386755.1 Telluria sp. | reverse complement strand
CGTGCGCACTTCCGACGCCACGACCGCAAACCCGCGTCCCTGCTCGCCGGCACGTGCCGCTTCCACCGCCGCATTCAAGGCCAAAATATTCGTCTGGAAGGCGATGCTGTCGATCACGCCGATGATGTCGACGATCTTGCGTGACGATGCTTCGATCGAGTCCATGGTGTCGACCACCTGGCTGACGATCGCGCCGCCCTTGCGCGCCACTTGCGAGGCGGCCAGCGCGAGCTGGTTGGCCTGGAGCGCGTTGTCGGCGTTCTGGCGCACGGTGGACGTCAATTCTTCCATCGAGGCGGCGGTTTCCTCCAACGAGCTGGCTTGCTGTTCGGTGCGCGCCGACAAATCGAGGTTGCCGGCGGCGATTTCGGTCGAGCCGATGGCGATTGCATTGGTCCCGCTCTGCACTTCCGACACCACGCGCGTGAGCGAATCGTTCATCGCATGCAGGGCGCGCATCAGATCACCGATTTCATCGCGCGAGGCTGGTTTGAAGTCGGTGGTCAGGTCTCCGCTGGCAACCGTGCCGGCCACCGCCACGGCAGCTTTCAAGGGTACCGTGATCGAACGCGTGATCAGGACGGCGCAGGCGGCGCCGGTCAGCACGGCCAGGGTGCCGAGCAGCAGGAGCAGGCCCACGGTGCGGCTGTTGGCTTGTTCGATCTGTACGGCGGTCGTGTCGATCTCCTTGCGCTGCATGGCGAGCATGGCCTGGATGCTGTTCTGGTAAACGCTGGCCGCCGGCAGGAACGTGCCGTTGAAGGCCTGTTCGGTGGCGGCGCTGTCGCCGGCCTTTTTGGCGGCCATGACCTTTTCCTTGGCCTTCTGGTAGACGGCGCGGTTGGCCTGGATCGCCTTCATGGTCGCCTTTTCCTCGTCGGTGGTCAGCAGCGGCTCGATCTGCTTCATGATTTCCGTGTTGCGCTTGACGCTGTCGGCAATGGCCACCGCGAACGTCGTGGACAGGGTTTCGTCGCTGCTGCGCGCGATCAGGGAGGTGCGCACGATGGCCGAGTAGGTCATCACGTACCAGTCCGACATCATGCGTTCCTTGGCCAACGGCTGCGCCATCATGCGTTCCGTGGCGCTGGCGTTGTCGCGCGCGGCCACGATGGCGTAACCGGTGGAGACGATGGACAGAACCAGCACGATGGCGAAACCGATCGCCAGACGGGAACCGATGCGGACGTTGGGGAACATGATGTTTTCCTGACAGTTGAGAAGTTTGTAATGCCGACCGGCAATTATCCTCTTCTGCAAGAAAGACTTCCAGCTAACGTTTTTAAATGGTTAATTGAACAGATTGATGTTGTTTTATGGCAACAAAAAAGAGAGCGAACGGTCGCTTTTTAACGGGTTTTGCTATCTTTTATCCAAGTTTATTGGCTTTTAATCATCGCTGTTGTTACTTTTGACAGGCCCTCGACCACTTTGGCCATGCTCGCATAGTCTAGTTTGTCCGGGGTATCGGCGCTGGTGTGGTAATGCGGGTAGCGCATGATGGCCGTATCGGTGATCATCAGCGCCTCGTAGCCTTCCAGGTTATAAGACGTGTGATCGGACCAGGTCACGCCCTTGACGAACGACGGTGCGGCCAGGGCCTCGGCAGGAAAGGTGGACGCTTCGCGGAAGGCCGAGACGGTCCGGCGCACCAGTCCCGCCGAGCCCAGGGTGCCGACAAAGGTGATGAAATTGCCCTGGTTCGGATAGAAGGCGGAGATGCCGGGCGGATAGGACTGGCTGTTTTTGGCGTCGGAATAGTAGCCGATCGTCTCCAGGATCAGCGCGGCTTTAACATTCTGTCCGCTCGCCTTGAGCGCGCGCGCGTGATGGCGGCTGCCCATGCCGGGGCCACCGAAATAGGGTGGTTCTTCGTTGACGAACAGGACGAACCTGAGTTCGTTGCCGGGGGCGGGAACGACGCCCTTGAGCATGCGCGCCAGTTCGAGCACGGCGGCGGTGCCGCTGCCGTTGTCGTTGGCGCCGGGCGTGCCGGGCGCGGAGTCGTAGTGTGCGCCGACAATATAGACGCGCTCCGGCTGCTTGCCGGTGGCTGTATTGGCGATCGACACCTCCAGGTTGCGCACCTTGTGGCCATCGTAGACGTATTCGTCGCGGCGCACCGCGTAGCCCTGGGCGGCGAGGGTCGCTTCGAGATACAGGGCGGCTTTTTCGAGTGCGGCTGGCGTGCCGGTATTGTGCTCGCTTGAAGCGATGGCGCGTACGTGGGTGGCCAGGCGGGTCGGCAGGTCGGGCAGTGGCGCGGCGCCCGCGCTTGCGGCCGGGAGCGTGAACGCGGCGGCCATCAGGGTGGTGTTAAACAGCGTCCTCATACGCATTCGCATTGCGACCTTGATAGTGAATAAACACGATGGACAGGATGGAGGGCCTTAAAGTTCCGCTCCAGACGACGTTTCGCCCGGGGTCATGGCTGACACCGGGCGAATGGACAACAAGGCGATTGTACAACCGGGACCGCGCCTGGACCTCAGGCCGGACCGCCGGCGCAGGCGAACTATTGCGGCGCGGTCCAGCCACCGCCCAGCACGCGGTACAAAGTGACCTGGTTTTGCAGGCGCTGCAGATTGGCCTGCACCGCCGCCTGTTCGGCGGAAAACAGCGAGCGCTGGGCGTCGAGCAAATCGAGGTAGCTGGCCGCGCCGCTGCGGTAGCGCAGGTCCGACAGCTTGAAGCGCTCGGCCTCGGCTTCGGCCACCGCGCGCTGCGCCCGCAACTGCTCGCCGAACGTCGCCTGGCCCGCCAGCGCATCGGACACTTCGCGAAAGGCCGTCTGCACCGACTTTTCGTACTGCGCCACGGCGATGTCGCGTCCGGCCCTGGCGCTGCCCAGGTTGGCGCTGTTGCGGCCGTAGTCGAAGATCGGCAGCACCATCTGCGGCGCAAACGTCCAGCCGTACGAGCCGCCCTTGAACAGGCCGCTCAACTCGTTGCTGGCGCTGCCGGCATTGCCGGTGAGCGTAATGCGCGGGAAAAAGGCCGCGCGCGCAGCGCCGATGTTGGCGTTGGCGGCAATGAGCTGCTGCTCGGCGGCGAGAATGTCCGGGCGCACCGTCA
The DNA here is from genome assembly GCA_036386755.1 of Telluria sp. GTDB lineage: Bacteria > Pseudomonadota > Gammaproteobacteria > Burkholderiales > Burkholderiaceae_D > Telluria_A. The sequence continues at coordinate 57,647 of DASVVC010000102.1, read as the reverse complement.
GCAGGTCCGACGGCAGGCCGGCCGGCAGTTCGCTCAGCGACATCGCCGCCAGGGTGGTACTGGTGTCCGGCCCGGCCGGCAGGCTCTGGCCGACCAGCAAGGTGAGCAGATTCACATCCTGCGCGCGCTGGCGCTGTTGCTGCGCCAGTACCACGCGCGCGCTGTCGACCAGCGACAAGCCCTGCTGCAGGTCGAGCTTGGACACCACGCCATTGTCGTACTTGAGCTGGATCAGCTTGAGCGACTCTTCGCGCGCGGCCAGCGTTTTTTGCGTCAGGCCCAGCAGTTCTTCATCGGCCAGCAAGCTCAGATAGGCATTCGCGACCGAGGCCACCAGGCTGATATGCGTGCTCTTGCGCGCTTCTTCGGTCGCCAGATACTGCGCCAGGCCGGCGTCGCTCAGGCTGCGCACGCGGCCGAACAGGTCGAGTTCGAACGAACTGACGCCAATGCCGGCTGTGTAAAGGCTGGTGATGCTGTCGTCCGGTCCCGGCGAGCGGTTGCCGGCCACGCTCAGGTTCAGCGACGGCAGGCGGTCGGCACGGCGGATCTGGTACTGCGCGCGCGCCTGTTCGATATTCAGGATCGCCACGCGCAGGTCGCGATTGTTGGCCAGCGCCAGTTCGATCAATTGCTTCAGGCGCGTATCGGCAAAGAAGCGCTGCCAGGCGATGCTGGACGCCGCTTCGGTGCTGGCGCTGTTCATGGGCGGCTGCGCAAAGGCTGGCGCCGGGAAGGCGGCAGCGACCGGCGCGGCCGGACGCTCGTACTTCGGCGCCATCGACGCGCAGCCGGCCAGCGCCAGCGCGAGCGCCAGGGGAGTCAGTCTTGTCATCAGGATTGTCAATTTATGCGTCATGTTTTACCTCTGCGATCGGCGCGGCGCCGTCTTCGTGCGCGTACTTCTTGCGCTGGCGCTCGCTGCCCTTGAATAGTTTGCGCACCACCACGAAGAACACGGGGATGAAGAATACGCCCAGTGCGGTCGCGGTGATCATGCCGCCGGCTACGCCCGTACCGATGGCGCGCTGGCTGGCCGAACCGGCGCCGCTGGCGATCACCAGCGGCATCACGCCGAGGATGAACGCGAACGACGTCATCAGGATCGGGCGGAAGCGCAGGTGGCACGCCTCGATGGCCGCTTCGACCACGCCCTTGCCCTGCGCTTGCAGGTCCTTGGCGAATTCGATGATCAGGACCGCATTCTTCGCGCCCAGGCCGATGATGGTGATCAGGCCGACCTTGAAGTACACGTCGTTCGGAAAACCGCGGCTGCCGGCCGCCAGCAGCGCGCCCAGCACGCCGAGCGGCACCACCAGCAGCACCGACACCGGAATCGACCAGCTTTCGTACAGCGCGGCCAGGGCCAGGAACACCGCCAGCAGGGCGAAGCCGAGCAGGATGAACACGGTCGAGCCGGACAGTTGTTCCTCGCGCGACTGGCCGGTCCATTCGAAGCCGAAGCCCGGCGGCAGTTCGGAAGCGATGCGCTCCATTTCGGCCAGCGCGTCACCGGTGCTGCGGCCCGGAGCGGCGTCGCCGGCGATGCGCATGGTCGGGTAGCCGTTGTAGCGCACCGTCTGCATCGGGCCCGTGATCCAGCGCGTCGTGGCGAACGAGGACAGCGGCACTTGCTGGCCCTTGTTGTTGACGGCGTTCAGTTTCAACAGGTCTTCCGGCTGCATGCGGTCCTTGGCGTCGGCCTGGACCACCACGCGCTGCAAACGTCCGGCGTTGGGGAAGTCGTTCACGTAGGACGAACCGAGCGAAGTGGAAATGGCAGTGTTGATGGCGTCAAAAGTCACGCCCTGCGCATTGGCCTTGTCGCGGTCGATGTCGAGCTGCACTTGCGGTGCGTCTTCCAGGCCTTCCGGGCGCACGCCGGCAAGAATGGGGCTCTTGCTGGCCGCGCCGAGCACCTGGCCGCGCGCGGCCAGCAGCGCTTCGCGTCCCAGGCCGCCGCGGTCCTGCAGGCGGAACGAGAAGCCGGTGCTGCTGCCCAGTTCGGGAATCGGCGGCGGGCTGATGGCGAAGATGAAGGCGTCGCGTACTTTGCTCATGCGGCCCGAAATGCGGCCGGCCACGTCGCTGGCGCTGTGGCCGTCGCCGCCGCGTTCTTTCCAGTTCTTGAGCGTGATGAAGCCGAGCGCCATGTTCTGGCCCGAACCCGAGAAGCTGAAGCCCTGCACGCCGACCATGCTGGCCACTTCCGGCTGCTTGAGGATGAAGTCTTCGGCTTCGCGCAGCGCCTTGCCGGTGCGTTCCAGGGTCGCGCCAGGCGGCAGCTGGAAGTTGGCGATGATGTAGCCCTGGTCTTCGTTCGGCAGGAAGGAGTTCGGCAGGCGCACGAACAACAGGCCCACCACGGCGACGAGCGCGACGAACACGATCATCGAGCGGCCGGTGTGGCGCAAGGTGGTGGCGACCCAGCCTTCGTAGCGCTTGGCGGTGCGCGTGAAACCGCGGTTGAACCAGCCGAAGAAACCGGTCTTGGCGTGATGATGGCCGGCTTCGACGGGTTTGAGGAAGTGGGCGCACATGGCCGGCGTGAGCGAGAGCGCCATGAAGGCCGAGAAAATGATCGAGGTGACCATCACCGCCGAGAACTGGCGGTAGATGTTGCCGACCGCGCCGGCAAAGAAGGCCAGCGGCACGAACACCGACACCAGCACCACGGTCACGCCGATGATGGCGCCCGAAATCTGGCCCATCGCCTTGCGCGTCGCTTCGAGCGGCGGCAAGCCTTCTTCGCTCATGATGCGCTCGACGTTTTCGACCACCACGATGGCGTCATCGACGACGATACCGATCACCAGCACCATGCCGAACATGGTCAGCACGTTGATCGAAAAGCCCATCGCCAGCAGGCAGGCGAGCGACCCAAGCAGGGCCACCGGCACCACGATGGTGGGAATGAGGGTGTAGCGGAAGTTTTGCAGGAACAGGTACATTACCAGGAACACCAGCACCACCGCTTCGAGCAGGGTTTCCAGCACCTGCTTGATGGAGATCTCGACGAACGCCGAGCTGTCGAACGGCACCGCGTATTTCATCCCGGGCGGGAAGTACTTGGACAGTTCGTTCATGCGTGCGCGCACCAGCTTGGCCGTTTCGAGCGCATTGCCGCTCGGGGCGAGCTGGATGCCGATACCGGTCGACGGCTTGCCGTTCAGGCGCGCCGACGTCGAGTAGCTCTGGCCGCCGATTTCGATGCGGGCCACTTCCTTCAGGCGCACGGTGGAGCCGTCCGGATTGGCGCGCAGGACGATATTGCCGAACTGTTCGACGTTGGCCAGCTGGCCGGTGACGACCACGGTGGCGGTAATGGCCTGGCCGCCGATGTTCGGCAGGTCGCCGATGGTGCCCGAGGCCACTTGCGCATTCTGGGTGCGGATGGCGTTGTTGACGTCTGCCGGCGACAGGTTGAAGCCCACCAGCTTGGCCGGATCGATCCAGATGCGCATGGCTTTTTCGGTGCCGAACAATTGGGCCTGGCCGACGCCGCGGATGCGCTGGATTTCGGGCAGCACGGTGCGCGAGGCGTAGTCGCCGAGCGCGATCGGGTCCCATTTCGGGTCGTCCGACGAGAGGATGGTAAACAGCAGGAAGTTCGAACGCGCTTTATCGACGCGCACGCCCTGCTGCACCACTGCCTGCGGCAGGCGCGGGGTTGCGCGGCCAAGACGGTTCTGCACGTCGACCTGGGCCAGGTCGGCATTGGTGCCGGTCTCGAAGCTCAACGTGATGGTGCCGGTGCCGTTGGCCTGGCTGTTCGATTCCATGTAGATCAGGCCGGGCGAACCGTTCATCTCGCGTTCGATCACGCTGATGACGCTGTCCTCCAGGGTCTGGGCCGACGCGCCGGGGTAGGCGGTGGTGACCACGATCGCGGGCGGGGCCACGGTCGGGTACTGGGCGATCGGCAGCTGGGTGATCGCCACCGCGCCGACAACCATGATGAATAATGCGATCACCCACGCAAAAATAGGGCGGTCAATAAAGAAACGAGCCATGAAGTAGTCCTGTTATATGTTTAACGTCCGCCGGCCGGCGCGGCGCTGGCCGCGGGCGCAGCGGCGGCGGCAGGAGCGGCAGCAGGAGCAGCCCCCGCGGCAGGAGCGGCCGCAGGTGCGGCGCCAGCGGCGGCCGGCGCGGCGGTAGGCACGGCGGTAGGTGTCCACGGCACCGGCTTGACCGTCATGCCGGGCACCTGCATTTTCTGGAAGCCGTCGACCACGACCTGTTCGCCCGGCTTGATGCCTTCGAGGACGATCCAGTTGCCGTTCTGCTGCGACGCCACCTTGATCGGACGCGGACCCGGTTTGCCGTCCGGCCCGACGATGATGACGGTGTCGCCCTGGGTGCCGCGCGTGACGGCTTGCTGGGGAATGAGCATCCCGGCCGGCAGTTCGGCCTGCGACAGGCGCACGCGCACGTACTGGCCCGGCAGCAGCATGCCATCCGGGTTCGGCACTTCGGCGCGCAGGGTGACCTGGCCCGAGGTCGGGTCCACGCTCACGTCGGAAAACAGCAGCTTGCCCTTGTTCTCCAGTTCGGAACCGTCTTCCATCACGATCGTCACGGGCAGCGATCCGGCGTTGCGCACCTTCAGGTTGGCCGACTTGCGCAGGCGCTGCAGCTCCGTCGCCGACTGGGTGAAGTTGATGTAGACGTTATTGGTTTGCTGGATCACGGCCAGCTGGGTCGCTTCGGTGGCGCTCACGAGCGCGCCTTCGGTGACCAGGGCGCGGCCGATGCGCCCGGCGATCGGCGCGGTGACCTTGGTGTAGCCATTGTTGATCTGGGCGATCTGCACCGCCGCCCTGGCTGCCGCCACGTCGGCTTCGGCCTGCTTCTGGGTGGCGACGACGTTGATGTACTCCTGCTTGCTGACCGCGTTCGCTTCCACCAGCGGCTTGTAGCGCGCGGCCTGCGCGGCGGCCTGGGTCAGGTTGGCCTGGGCCTTGCCGAGCGTGGCCTGGGCGCTCAGGAGCGAGGCGGCGTACGAGGCCGGGTCGATCTGGAACAGTTCCTGGCCGGCCTTGACTTCGCTACCTTCTGTAAACAAGCGCTTGAGGACCACGCCGTTCACGCGCGCGCGTACCTGGGCCACGCGGATCGGTTCGACCCGGCCCGGCAGCTCGGTCTGCAGGGCGACCGGTTCGAACCTGGCGGTGACGACCCCCACTTCCGGCGGCGGGCGCTGGGCGCCGGCGCCGGGTGCTGCGCCTTTCTTGTCGCCGCAGGCCGATAACAAAGCCAGCGCAGCGAAGGTGCAGGCGGCGATCCGGCGCAGCGACGGGGACGCGGACGGAGAAGGGAGGAGGGTGTGGCGCATTACGTGTGCATCCTTTAAGTAGGGGACGAGCTGTCCCTACACCCGCCGGGGGGTGTAATTACAAACTTCATCGCGGGCTTCTTGATTTTGGAATATACTAACATGACTGTATGTTTAATGTTCGACCCGCCCTGAAAGGGAGTAGTTGCATGGTCCGCAGGACAAAGGAAGATGCGCTGGCGACACGCGCCAGCATCATGGACGCGGCCGAGCAGTTGTTCATCGAGCAGGGCGTATCGGGAACCAGCTTGCAGCATATCGCCAGCGCGGCCGGCGTCACGCGCGGGGCGATTTACTGGCATTTCGAGGACAAGAGCGCGCTGTTCAACGCGATGATGGAGCGCGCCACCATGCCGCTCGAATCGGCGATGCAGACGCTGGCCGGCGCGGCGGGCGAGGACCCGCTGGGGCATTTGCGCAGTTATGCGTTGAGCGTGTTCGACCTGACCATTAACGACCCGACGGCGCGCCGGGTGTTCGAGATCGCCACGCTCAAGCTGGAGTATGTGGGCGAGCTGTCGGCCATCCGCGAGCGGCGCATGCAGCACCGCGAGCAGTTCCTGGCCAGTGCCGAAAGGATCGTGATGGAGGGAATTGCGCATGGCCGGTTAAAGGACACGGTCAAGCCGCAGGCGGCGGCGCTGGGATTGTTCATCCTGATCGAGGGGCTGGTGCGCGGCTGGCTGATCATGCCGGACTTCAACCTGGAGCAGCTCGGTGCGGAAATCGTCGATACGCATCTTGATTCTCTCCGCGCTTGATTAGGTCGTCGTTCCGCGCTGATAATGTATTAGCCGCTATCCTCAAGACCGTCTCCCCCGCGACGGCGGGGGTCCATAGCACCTTCGCTAACCAACGGTGCTATGGGTTCCCGCCGAGGGCCGCCTTGGCGCGGGAAGTCGTTTCTGGCAATGCCAGAAACGACGGTGCTGTCTAGCGCATCCCCGTAATAATCTGCTTGAGCTTCCCCGAATCCGCACAGAACGCCCGAATTCCCTCGGCCAGCTTCTCGGTCGCCATCGCATCTTCATTCATCATGAAGCGGAAGGTCTTCTCGTCGATCGCCATCTTCTCGATCGACACCGCCGATGCGTTGGCAACGAGCTTGCGCTCGACCGGTTCGTTGCTGTCGGCGAGTTTTTGCAGCAGGTCGGGGCTGATGGTCAGCAGGTCGCAGCCGGCCAGTTCCAGGATCTGCGACGTGTTGCGAAAGCTCGCGCCCATCACTTCGGTCGTGTAGCCGAACTTGCGGTAGTAGTTATAGATGCGCTTGACCGACTGCACGCCCGGGTCTTCCGCGCCGGTGTACTCCAGGTCGTTGGTCTTCTTGTACCAGTCGTAGATGCGCCCGACGAACGGCGAAATGAGCTGCGCGCCCGCTTCGGCGCAGGCGATGGCCTGGGCCAGCGAAAACAGCAGCGTCATGTTGCAGCGGATGCCTTCCTTCTGCAAGATCTCGGCCGCGCGGATGCCTTCCCAGGTCGAGGCGATCTTGATCAGGACGCGCTCGCGGCCGGCGCCGGCTTCTTCGTACAGGGCGATCAGCTCGCGGCCCTTGGCGACAGTCGCTTCGGTATCGAACGACAGGCGCGCATCGATCTCGGTCGACACACGTCCCGGAATGATCTTGAGGATTTCCATGCCGAAGTCGACCAGCACGCGGTCGATCACGTCGCCGGTGGACAGGTTCGGAAAGTCGCGCACGGCTTTGTCGAGCAGGGGTTTGTATTCGGGCTTTTGCACCGCCTTGAGGATCAGCGACGGATTGGTGGTCGCGTCGCGCGGCGTGTACTGTTTGATCGACTGAAAATCGCCGGTGTCGGCAACGACCTTGGTGAATTGCTTGAGTTGTTCGAGTTGGTTCATGGTTGCGCTAGCGGGTGAGAGATCAGAGCCTTATTGTACAACCATGTACAGGCTTGTCTATCCGATAAAGGAATCGAACTGCATGTCAAATTCCTGCAACGCTTTCTGCGCGTTCTGCATCTTCTTCCTGAACTCCGGCCCGCGCTGCAGGGCCAGCCCCACCGCCAGCACGTCGATCACCACCAGGTAGGCCAGGCGCGCCGAAATCGGCGTGTACGGGTCGATGTTGAATACCAGGTCGATCGGGATCAGCACCGTGGCCATGTCGGCCAGCGGGGTGCCCGAGGGGGCGAGCACGATCACATCGGCCCCGCCGCGGCGCGCCAGCTTGGCCGAGCGCACCAGCGCCGAGTTGTTGCCGCGCTGGGAGATGGCCACCACCGCGTCCCCGGCGTGCAGAAGTGAGGCGGCGATGCTGTGGATGGCCGGATCGGCGTAGGCCACGGTCGGCACGCCCGAGCGGAAAAATTTGTGCTGGGCGTCGGTGGCGACGATGCCCGACGTGCCCTGGCCGTAGAACTCGATCTTTTTCGCGCGCGACAAGATATCGAGCGCGCGCTGGATGGCTTCGGGATTGAGGTTGTTGCGCAGGTCGAGCAGGGTGTTGATCGAGCGGCTGCAGATCTTGTTGACCAGGTCCGCCGCTAGGTCGTCCTGGGTCGGCTGCTCGTTGGCGCCGGGCAGGGCCAGGGCCAGGCCCTGGGCGAGTTTGAGCTTGAACTCGTGCCAGCCGTCGTAGCCCAGGGTACGGCAAAAGCGCACCACGGTCGGCTCGGACACCTGGGCGCTCCTGGCCAGCGCGGTGATGTTCTGGCTGACCGTGGCGGACGGCTGTTCAAGCACCGCCAGCGCGACTTTTTTCTCCGATTTGGAGAGCGAGTCGAGCTGGGTGCGGATGGAGTCAAGTAGCACGGGCGTTAATCTTCTCTTAGTCTTCTCTTTGTCTTTTCTTAATCCTCTGGGAGCGCTTCTTCGCGCCACTGCAAGCCATCGCGTCCGATCAGGGCGCTGGCCGCGGCCGGGCCCCAGGTGCCGGCGCTGTACGGAATCGGCACGCTGTCTTCCTGGTCCCAGTGGTCCAGGATCGGCTCGACCCATTCCCACGCCGCTTCCAGCTCGTCGCCGCGCATGAACAGCGTCAGTTGACCGCGCAAGACGTCCAGCAGCAAGCGCTCGTAGGCTTCCATGCGCGGGGTCTTGAACTGCTCGCGGAAATCGAGTTCGAGTTCGGCCTGTTTGAGGCGCATGCTGTCGCCCGGCGTCTTGGCCATGAGGTTCAGCGACAAACCTTCGTCCGGTTGCAGGCGGATGACCAGGCTGTTGGGCTGGAAGCTGCTGGTTGGCTGGTTGAAGATCGAGTGCGGAATCTGCTTGAAGCGCACCACGATTTCGGCCAGGCCGTCGGCCATGCGCTTGCCGGTGCGCAGATAGAACGGCACGCCGGCCCAGCGCCAGGTGTCGATTTCGGCCTTGATGGCGACAAAGGTCTCGGTGCGCGACTGTTGCGGCGCATCCGGTTCGTCGCGGTAGCTCGGCACCGCCTTGCCGTCCACATGGCCGGCGCGGTACTGGCCGCGCACGATGTTCTGCGCCAGCGTGGTCGGGGTAAAGCGCTTGAGCGAGCGCAGCACCTGCAGCTTGGCGTCGCGTACGGCGTCGGGCGCGATCGAGGTAGGCGGCTCCATGGCGACGATGCAAAGCAGCTGCAGCAGGTGGTTTTGCAGCATGTCGCGCAGGGCGCCGGAGGTGTCGTAGTAACCCATGCGGTTGCCCACGCCGATTTTTTCGGCGATGGTGATCTGCACGTCCGAGATCCATTCGCGGCGCCACAGCGGCTCGAACAGGATGTTCCCGAAGCGCAGCGCCAGCAGGTTCTGCACGGTCTCCTTGCCGAGGTAGTGGTCGATCCGGTAAATCTGCGATTCGGCGAAGACCTTGCCGACTTCAAAGTTGATCTGCTTGGCCGATTCGAGGTCGCGCCCGAGCGGCTTTTCGAGCACCACGCGCGAGTTGGCGGTGGCAAGACCGGCGCCGGCCAGGTTGTCGCAGATTTGCGCGAACAGGTGCGGCGGCGTGGCGAGGTAATACACGCGGGTGATCTTGTCGTCGTTGCGCAGGGCCTCGACCAGGGCGGGGTACGTGGCCGCATCGGTGGCGTTGAGCGAGACGTAGACGATGCGCTTGACGAACTTGGACCAGCCTTCCTCGACCAGCTTTTTCACGTGCGGCTTGGCGGTGCTGTCGACCGTGTGCAGGAATTCTTCTTGCGAGATGTCGTTGCGGCCGACGCAGATGATGCGCGCGGTCGCGGGCAGGTCGTTGGCGACATCGCGCGCGTACATCGCGGGAAGCAGCTTGCGCATCGACAGATCGCCGCTGCCGCCAAAAAGAACGAGGTCAAAATCGGTAAGAGCCATAGTATGTGATCGCAAAAAGTAGGGGGCCGGATGATGATGCCGCTAGTTGCCGCCGACTGGCGCACGCATGGGAGCGCCTGCCGGATGGGTGGTCAAGCTGGTTGTGTAAATTTACTACATATATATGAGGTTCGCAAGAAATTTTACTACGCAATGGATTGGTTTAAACGTACGGATGCCGCAAGGTGAGTGATCAGTGCGCTGATAATCTTTGAGGGAAGCGAACGCCGGGCTGTGATGAGGAACTGAAGCAACGCTGGAGGAAGGGGCCGCATGGCATGCCCGCCTCGTGTCCGGAGCACAGCCCTTTGAATATGCGTTCAATCAGACATGTTGCCGACTCGCATCGCCGACATGCCCCCTCATTTTCTGGAGGACTCATCATGCAATCGATCCAACAAGCCACGGCCATCCTGGCCGCCCTGTTTGCCGCGTCCTGCACCGGCGCACTGGCCCAGGACCAGCACGCCGATGCGGATTTCTGCGCGCCGACGACCAAGGCCACCCCCGTCCTGAGCACCAGCGATTTCGATGGCGACGGGAAGGTGACGCGCAAGGACCTGCGCCTGCTCAGGCAGCAGGTCAGGACGGGCCAGTACATCGCCTTTTTCGACCGTAACGCCGATCATGTCCTCGACCGCAAGGATATCGCGATCGCGACGGGCGAAGCCGGCTCGCCGAGCACGGAACTCGACCGCCAGCTGGCCGCCGCGTACCAGGCAACGAAGGCCTACCGCAACATCCGCGCCGCCATCGGCGACGGTTTCGTTCCGTGGACGCCGTCGTTCCAGGGCCATGGCACGCATTGGGTCCAGCGTCCGGAAAAAGGCTCGCTCGGCTACGCGTTCGATCCCGGCGCGCCGGAAGGGCTCAATTACGATGCCAACGGCCGCCTGTGGGCTGTGTTCTACTATTCCGGGCCATCGCCCACCGGTCTCAAGGGCGAAAAATATCCGCCCGGGGATGCTTTCGTGCCGTTCGCGCACCTGTTTGGTGAAGGATTTGCCGGCGACACGGACGTCTGGCACCATCACAACGGCGCTTGTTTCACGGGGCTCAATTACGAACACCCGACCCTGGATGCGCGCAAGCTGACGTTCCGGCAGGGCCTGAGCCCGAAGGAGTGCCTGCCGGCGAGCGCCGTCGCGCGAGGCTTGCCAGTGTCCGCCAACGTCAAGTGGACGCCGCAATTTCACATGCTGCATGCCTGGATCTATGAGTTGAACCGCTGCGGCACGTTTGCCCACGCGCATCCGGACCTGGCGAAGCATTCCCCACCCCTGGCGGCAAGCCTGGTGCACGGGGAGGTCGATCCGCAGGATCCGCATCCGGCCTATCCGTTTGCCCGGGGTACCATGTGCTCCTGGCTGGGCGAACTCGGGCAGGTGCCAGAGTTCTGTTCGCAGCAGAAGTAACGGTATCGGCGGGCTGCGGGTAGTGCGCTCACCGCACCGGCAAGCGGATCGTAAACGTGGTTCCCCGGTCCTTGCCCGCGCTGGCCACCGACAGCGAGCCGCCGTGCAGTTCGACCAGATGGCGCGCGATGTACAAGCCCAGTCCCAGCCCGGCCGCATTGGCGTGGCGCTGCAGGTTGAAGGCCCCGAACACGTGCGGCAGATCGCTCGCCGCGATGCCCTGGCCCGAATCGGCCACGGCGATCTCCACCTGCTCGGCCCCCTGGCTGATCGCCACGCGGATGCTGCCGCCGCGCGGCGTGAACTTGATCGCGTTGAACAGCAGGTTCCACAGCACCTGCTGCAAGCGCCGTCCATCGGCATCCAACTGCACGCGGTCGCCGAAATCGACCGGCGTGACCGCCAGCGCGATCCCCTTTTCGCTGGCGCTGCCTTCCACCGTCGACAAGGCGTCGCGCAGCACCTGTCCCAGCATCACCGGGGTGCGCGCGATCGACATTTGCCCGGTCAGGGTGCGCGCGGCGTCGATCAGGTCGTCGATCATGGCCGCTTCCTGGCCGATGTGCACGCGCATCGCCATCAAGCCGCTTTCCACCTTGGGCGGCAGGTCGCGCACGGTCTTGAGCAGCACCTCGATGCGCATCGACAGCGCCGACAGCGGCGTGCGCATCTCGTGCGACACCGTGGCCAGGAACAGGTCGCGCGCGCGGTTGACGCGATTGAGTTCGCCGATGGTTTCGCGCTGGCGGTCGATCGAGCCGGCCAGCGTTTGCAGCAGGGCGCCGTAGGTGGCCAGGCGCGCCTCGGACACGGGCGACTCGAGCCGCACTTCGCTCCACAGCGCGTTGCCGGACACCCCCACTTGCGCGCCGATGGCCTCGCACGCCATGGGCGAACTGAAGTCGTTGAAGCGCCAGCCGTACACCAGCACCCCGTACACCTGGCCGAACTGGGTCAGCGCCAGGCTGCACACGCGCATGCCGTGAAAACTGCTCTCTTCGGCGCTCTGGCCGGCGAACACGCGCGCGCTGATGCGTTTTTCGAGCGCCGTGCCGGGGCCGTCGTCGCGCCACAAGATCGAGGTGGCCAGCACGCGCGCGGTGGAGGAGGCCACCAGCGGGCCCACCTGGCGCCAGCCGCGCACATCGTACAGCGACACCGTCAGGCCGCTGGCCTGCGAAAACTGGGTCAGGGGCGTGACCCACTCGTCCCAGTCCATGCCGGCATCGCCGGCGACGGCAAGGTTGATCATGCCGGATTATCGGTCGGCAGGTCGACCGAGTCGGGCAGGGGCGTTCCGCGCGCCACCGCGTCTTCGATGAGAGGACTTTGGCGCGACGGCGAGCGCGAAAGCAGGCCGTAATACGAGGAGAACGGCAACTGCGGCACCACCCCGGCCGAATCGGCATAGCCGCTTTCTTCGTCGAGCAACTGCAAGCCGCCGTCGGCGATCACGTATTCGCGCGTGATCTGGCGATTGCGGCTGCCGCGCACCTTGGGCACGGCGATCGCGCGCCGCAGCACGGTGGAGATTTCGACGTAATTGAGCAAAATGATGTTGTCGACCAGGTGCGAGCCCTTGAGCTCTTCGCTGATCTGCGAAATGCCCAGCAGCTCGGGGCTCTCGTAATTGAAGATGACGGTCGCCAGCCGGTTCTTGAAGAACGTGGCCAGCGCGTACAGGTAATCGGCCACCTCGGTCGGGCTGGTCATTTCATACACGGCGCAGGAGTCGAACACCACGCAGTCGATGCTTTTTTCGTCGACCAGCTTGATGATGCGGTCGAAGTGGATGTCGAGTTCGAGTTCGAGCGGGGATTCATAGTGGATGAACAGGTCGCCGCGCTCGACCAGTACCCCCAGATCGACGCCGAGCGTGGCGGCGTTGCGGATCAACTGGCGCGGATGTTCGTCCAGGCTCACCAAGAGCGTCTTGTGGCCGGTACTGATGGCGGAGGTGAGAAACTGCACGCTGAACACCGTCTTGCCGGTGCCCGAGATGCCGCTGACCATGGTGACCGAACCGGCGTACAGGCCGCCGTCCATCATCTCGTCGATGGCCTTCGAGCCGGTCGAGATGCGCTGGTCCGAGGTCGGCTGGTCTTGCAAACTGAGAGGGCGCGACTGCGCGCGGCGGTAGATGTGCACTCCGCGCCCGCCTTCGATGCGCATGGTGTGGCTGCCGGCGATGAAGTCCTGCCCGCGCGACTTGAGCACCGTCAGGCGCCGGCTCACGCGGCGGCGGTGTTCTTCGCGCGTGAGCGAGATGATGGTGTCGAACACGAAGCGCTCGTGCGAGGGCACCGCGCCCAGGCTCTCGTCGCGTTCGGCCGTGACCATGGTGGTCACGCCCATGCGCGCCAGGCCTTCGATAAGCAGGTGCACGTCTTCGCGGAACGGCTTGTCGTGCACTTCGGCGTACAGGCGCATGGGGGTCAGGCCGTCGATCAGCAGGCGCTTGGCGCCGAGCGACTTGAGGGCGTCGGCAAAGACGCCGTCGGGATTGCGAAATTCGCTGAGCAGCACGGCGGGACTGGTCTGGATCACCTTGATCTTGCCGGCGTCGATCAGGCCTTGCAAGTCCCAGTTGAAGCCGGCGGCGTCGCGCAGCAGCTTGGCCGTATCGAGCTCGAAGGAAACGATGGCGCCCGGCTCGTCGTACAGGGCCGCGCCGGCATAGATGAAACCGAGGCCGAGCGTGGTCTTGCCGGTGCCGGGCGCGCCTTCCACGATCAGGTTGTTCCCGCGCGGAATGCCTCCGAGCAGGACTTCATCCAGTCCGGTGATGCCTGTTTTGACCAGCTTGTTCAATTGACTTCCTTCAGTGTATTTTTTGCATTCTTAATTGCATACTAGTTTATCACCGGCCATCGAATCGTTTCAGCACAACTGACATTTTGCCGCGCATCGTGGTTAGCGGGTATATTACTTGGCGGAATCGATGGCAATTCCACGACATCGGTCGGCTTGACAGTGACTAACTCGATAGGATGGTTATGAAATACGTGTTAATAGCGGCGATGCTGGCCGCCGGGCCGGCGTGTGCGGGCGGGTTCGATGACATGAAGGTGGCGCTGGCTCTGTTGCAGGGGCAGGGCACGCTGCGGGCGGCATACGAGGTGCGCGAAACCCACACGGAGTTCGACGCCAAGCCGCTCAAGGGGCCGGAAACGGTGATGGCGGCGGCGCAGGTGGAGGACGATCCGGCCGGGCTGGAGATTCGCTGGGACCGCGGGCTGCTCAAGCGCGCGGCGGACGAGTCGAGCGTGGCGAAGGGGGCCAAGCGCAAGCAGGCCTTGTCGCAACTGGTGGCGTCGAGTTCCGCGCCGCGTCTGTCGATGGCGATGAATTACGCGCCGCGCCTGCTGCAGTTGCTGGCCATTAGCCAGTTCAAGGCGGAGCGCGCGGATACCTACCAGGGCAAGCCGGCCAGGCTGGTGGAACTGGTGATGACGCCGCAAGAAGAGGTGAACCAGAACGTCAGCATCAAGGACAACACCATCGAGGCGCGCTTCTGGCTCGGGCCGGACGGCGTGCCGCTGGGGGCCGTGACGACGCACACGATCAAGGCCAAGTTCATGGTGTTCATGTCGTATGAGAAGACCACGAAGGAAGAGTACACATTCGGAGTGGTGAATAACCGGCTGGTGGTGCTCAAGCGGGAAATGCAGGGGAAGGAGAAGGGGCCGGGGACGGAGAACGAGTTTAAGAATTTGTATACGATGACGCCGAAGTTGTAGCGGTCACTGTTGTTCGCTTAAGCTGCGTCGTCGGCCAAGCTCAGTCGTCGGTCAAGCTCCGTCGTCCGCGTAAGCTCCGTCGTCCGCCTAAGCTCCGTCGGCCGCGTAACCTCCGTCTTCCCCGCGCCAAGGCGGCCCTCGGCGGGGACCCATACCGCCTATGCTCAGCGGTACTATGGATCCTTGCCGAGGGCCGCCTTGGCGCGGGGAAGACGGTTATACGGGCTAAAGGTCCCTTGTACTACGGCTGGTACGCGTATTCCTCACGCCCGGCCACATCGACCCTCAACGACAGCACGCAGCCGTTCAACGGATAGCTCGCGCGCTCCGCTTCCGGGCGTCCGTGGCTGGCGCTGGTCACGTACAAGGTACGCAAATCCTCGCCGCCGAAGGCGATCATGGTCGGGCACTTGACCGGCAGCTTCACCTCGCGCAGCACTTCGCCCGAGGCCGCAAAGCGCAGCAGGCGCGCGCCTTCGAACATCGCGCACCAGTACGCGCCTTCGCTGTCGACCGCCGCGCCGTCGGGCCGCCCGCCGTAATCATCAGCCTTTTTATCGGCCGAAAACAGCTGGAACGTCTCGCGCGCCTTGGCCTCGCCGCCGGCCACGTCGAAACGATAGCGGTCGATCCGGTGCGCGGCGGTGTCGGCGTGATACATGCCGCATCCGTCCGGCGTGAAACCGAGTCCGTTCGAATTGGTCATCCCGCCCGACCATTTGAGGCTGACAGCGCCTTTCTCCAGGCAGAACATCTGCGCCGCCTGCCGGTCGCGCGGCTCGTAAATCGTGCCGACCCAGAAGCGCCCGGCCGGATCGACCCGGCCATCGTTAAAGCGCGTGGTGGCGGTGTCGTACGGCGCGGCGGCGATGTCGGTCACCGCGTCGGCCACCGCGCCGCTGGCGGTATCGAGGTGCACGAAGCCGGCGCGCGTGGCCACCACCAGGCCGCCGCCGGCATGGATCGCCAGCGCCGCCGGTTCGCTCGCCATGCGCCATTCGCGGTGCGCGCCGCTGGCCGGGTGCAGCGCATGCACCGTAAAGCCGCCGATGTCGACCCAGTACAAGGTCTGTTCGCCCGCATGCCAGAGCGGGCATTCGCCCACCTGCATCGGCGTGTCGTACGCGACTGCGACGTTGTCATCCAGGGCGCCGGTACCCATTACACCGCCGCCTTGGCCATGGCGATCAGGCCATTGGTGGAGCTGTCGTGCAGCTCGGGCCGGGGTTCGCCGGTCAGTTCCGCTTCGATCTTCTTGGCCAGCACCTTGCCCAGTTCAACGCCCCACTGATCGAAACTGTTCACGTCCCAGATCACGCCCTGCACGAACGTCTTGTGCTCGTACAGCGCGATCAGGGCGCCGAGGGTGTACGGCTTGAGGTACTCCATCAGGATCGTGTTGCTCGGACGGTTGCCGGGGAAGGTCTTGTGCGGCGCCAGCGTTTCGATTTCGGCCAGCGACAGCCCCTGCGACTGCAGATCGACGCGCACCTCGTCGATGGTTTTGCCGCGCATGAACGCTTCGGACTGCGCGAAGCAGTTCGCCAGCAGCGCGGCGTGGTGATTCTCCAGTTCGTGGCCAGGGCGCAGCGCGGCGATGAAATCGATCGGCGTGATGTCGGTACCCTGGTGCAGCAGCTGGAAGTAGGCGTGCTGGCCGTTGGTGCCGCAATCGCCCCAGATCACCGGGCAGGTCGGGGTGTCGACCGGCTGGCCGCCCTTGGTCACGCGCTTGCCGTTGCTCTCCATGTCGAGCTGCTGCAGGTAGGCCGGGAAGCGGTTCAGGTCCTGGTGATACGGCGCGATCGAGACCGAGCCGCAACCGAGGAACTGGCGGTTCCAGAAGCCCACCAGTGCGAGCAGCACCGGCATGTTGGCCTCCAGGGGCGCTTCCTGGAAGTGCTGGTCCATCGCATGCGCGCCGGCCAGCAAGTCGCTGAAGTGGCCGAAACCGACGCACAACGCGACCGACAGGCCGATCGCCGACCATACCGAATAGCGCCCGCCGACCCAGTCCCAGAACGGGAACATATTGGCTGGGTCGATGCCGAACGCCTTGATCGCTTCGGTGTTGGTGGAGACGGCGACGAAGTGGCGCGCCAACGCCTCTTGCGGCGCGTGCTGCAGGAACCAGGCGCGCGCGGTCTGCGCGTTCATCATCGTTTCGGTGGTGGTGAAGGTCTTCGAGGCGACGATGAACAGCGTGGTGTCGGGATTGACCTTGGCCAGGGCGGCATCCATGTCGTGGCCGTCGACGTTGGAGACGAAATGCATGGCCAGGCGCGGATGCGCGTATTGACGCAGCGCCAGGCAGATCATCTTCGGTCCCAGGTCGGAGCCGCCGATGCCGATGTTGACGATGTCGGTGATCGGTTTGCCGCTGTGGCCGAGCCAGGTGCCGGAGCGCACGGCATCGGTGAAGACGCGCACGCGCTCGAGCACTGCGTGGACGTCGGCGTTGACGTCCTGGCCGTCGACCACGAGCGGCGTGCCACGCGGCGCGCGCAGGGCGGTGTGCAGCACGGCGCGCCGTTCGGTGAGGTTGATGCGCTCGCCGGCGAACATGGCCTCGCGCTGGGTTTCGACGCCGCGCTCCTGCGCCAGGTCGACCAGCAGTTCAAGCGTGCGCCCGTCAAGCCGGTTTTTTGAATAGTCTAGGAACAAACCCGCCGCATCGACGGTCATTTTCGGAAAGCGTTGCGGGTCGGCGGCGAACAGGCCGCGCAGTTCCCAGTCTTCGGCCTCGATCGCGTGCGTTTCGAGGGCCTGGAAGCTGGCGGTGGAGGTAAGGGCAGGCTGGCGCATTGGTACTCGCTGTTCGGTGGTTGAAATCGGGTGCCGGCCGCGCGGCCAGCGCATCGAAGAAGATTATCGAATAATACAGAAATTCACGTAAATTCACTACAAAAAATTGGCTGCACCGACCGATGGAGCGCTTGCATAATCAA
Organism: Telluria sp.; assembly: GCA_036386755.1. Lineage (GTDB taxonomy): Bacteria > Pseudomonadota > Gammaproteobacteria > Burkholderiales > Burkholderiaceae_D > Telluria_A. The sequence goes on along the minus strand of DASVVC010000102.1, from coordinate 39,923 downwards.
TGTTGCCGGGCCTCTTCATCGGCTGTGGATTGGCAATGCGCAGGCAAATCCAGCTGGCCGGCTGAGCCAAATGTACGGTTTATCCGCGTTTTGTAGTAAAATTTCACGAAATAAATTCATAAGGAACGACCATGGCGTTGCATCCCGTAGTTGAATCGGTTACCAAACGCATCATCGAACGCAGCCGCCCATCGCGCGGCGCGTACCTGGCGCACCTGGACGCGGCGCGCGTCGACGGTCCGCAGCGCGGCGCGCTGTCGTGCACCAACCTGGCGCACGGCTTTGCCGCCTTCCCGGCCAACGACAAGCTGATGCTCAAGCAGGTGAAGAAGCCCTCGGTGGCGATCGTCTCGGCCTACAACGACATGCTCTCGGCGCACCAGCCGTTCGAGCACTTCCCGGGCATTATCAAGGATGCGGTGCGCGAGGTGGGCGCGGTGGCGCAGTTCGCCGGCGGCGTGCCCGCCATGTGCGACGGCGTCACGCAAGGCCAGCCGGGCATGGAACTGTCGCTGTTTTCGCGCGATGCGATTGCCATGGCGACCGCGATCGCCCTGTCGCACAATATGTTCGATTCGGCCGTGTACCTGGGCGTGTGCGACAAGATCGTGCCGGGCCTGTTGATCGGCGCGCTGCACTTCGGCCACCTGCCGGCGGTGTTCGTGCCGGCCGGGCCGATGACGACCGGGATGTCGAACAAGGAAAAGGCGCGCATCCGCCAGCTGTACGCGCAGGGCAAGGCCACGCGCGACGAGCTGCTCGAATGCGAGTCGCAGTCGTACCACGGCGCCGGCACCTGCACCTTCTACGGCACTGCCAACAGCAACCAGATGCTGATGGAGATCATGGGCCTGCACATGCCGGGCGCCGCCTTCATCACCCCGGGCACGGCGCTGCGCGAGGGCCTCACGCGCGCCGCCGCCCAGCGCGCGGTCGTCATTTCGCAGCAGGGCGGCAGCTACACGCCGGTCGGCCAGATCGTCGACGAAAAATGCATCGTCAACGCGGTGGTGGGCTTGCTGGCCACCGGCGGCTCGACCAACCACACCCTGCACCTGGTGGCGATCGCCAAGGCGGCCGGCATCGTGATCGACTGGAACGACTTCAACGAACTGTCGGCGATCGTGCCGATGCTGACCCGAATCTACCCGAACGGCGACGCCGACGTGAACCACTTCCAGGCCGCCGGCGGCCCCGGTTTCGTGATCCGCGAACTGCTCGACGCGGGCCTGTTGCACGACGACGTGACCACCATCCTCGGCAAGGGCTTGCGCGCGCACTGCGTCGAACCCTTCCTCGACGGCGAGAAGGCGATCTGGAAGGAGCTGCCTGTCTTGAGCGGCGACGACAGTGTGCTGCGCCCTGCGTCGGCGCCGTTCGCGCGCGATGGCGGCATGATTTTGGTGGACGGTAACCTGGGCCGCGCGGTGATGAAAATCTCGGCGGTCAAGGAAGAACACCGCATCGTCGAGGCGCCGGCGCTGACCTTCAATTCGCAGGAAGACTTCATGCACGCCTACACGGCGGGCAAGCTCGATCGCGACTTCGTGGCCGTGCTGCGCTTCCAGGGCCCGCGCGCCAACGGCATGCCGGAACTGCACGCATTGACGCCCGCGCTGGCCAACCTGCAGGACGCCGGGCGCCACGTGGCGCTGGTGACCGACGGGCGCATGTCCGGCGCGTCGGGCAAGGTGCCGGCCGCGATCCACGTCTCGCCCGAGATCCTGGCGGGCGGCCCGCTCGGCCTGGTGCGCGACGGCGACATCATCCGCCTCGACGCCACCACCGGCACGCTCGAAGCGCTGGTGCCGCCCGCCGTGTGGGCCGCGCGCTCGCAGGCCACGGCCGACCTGTCGTCCAGCCATATCGGCATGGGCCGCGAATTGTTTACGATGTTCCGCAACGCGATCAGCGAAGCGGAGAAGGGTGCCACCACCTTCCCGCTGCCGTCGCCGATTCCCACCACCGTGTCGCTGCACGATACCGCCGACATTGGCGATACCGTGCCCGGCTCCGACGAAGACTTTTTGATCAAGAACCCAAAATGACCATGACCCTACTCGACATCATGCGCTCGGCGAGCGTGATTCCCGTGATTGCCATCGACGATCCAGAGCACGCGGTGCCGCTGGCAAAGGCGCTCGTCGCGGGCGGCATCCGCGTGCTCGAAGTAACCCTGCGCACCGCGCACGGCCTGGGCGCGATCCGCGCGATGGCGCAGGTGGAAGGCGCCATCGTTGGCGTCGGCACGCTCACGCAGGCCGATGAATTTACGGCGGCGCGCGACGCCGGCGCGGTGTTCGGCGTGTCGCCCGGCCTGACCCCGGCGCTGATCGAGGCGGCCCGCAAGAGCGGCCTGCCGCTGCTGCCGGGCGTGATGACGCCGTCCGAGGTCATGGCCGCGCGCGAAGCGGGCTTTCGCCAACTGAAGCTGTTCCCGGCGGTGCCGGCGGGCGGCGTCGGCATGCTCAATGCGATCGGCGGACCGCTGCCGGACGTGACGTTCTGTCCGACCGGCGGCATTTCGATCGAGACGGCGCCGCAGTTTTTGGCGTGCAAGAACGTCGCCTGCGTGGGCGGTTCGTGGCTCACGCCGAAGGACGCGATCCTGGCCGGCGACTGGGCCCGCATCACCGAGCTGGCCAGGGCCGCCTCCGCACTGCGCTAGGGTTCGATGGCCGTGCGACCGTGCTGGCGCGGCAAGCCGGGGCGTCCCATGACCCCCGGCGAAATCTCGATGGCGTCCAAGGTGTTCGGCGACGCCATCGATTACGCGCGGGTACAGGTGCACGCGCGCGGCTACCTGCCGTTCGGGCTGCAGCCGAAAAACTGCGCCATGACGCCCAACGGCACCATCTACTTTCACCATTCTTGCTGCCTGCCCGATTTTGCGGCCGGCAGCGAGCACGCACGCCATTGGTTCATGCACGAGATGGTGCATGTGTGGCAGCACCAGCTGGGCTACCCGGTGTGGTGGCGCGGGGCGGTGCGCATCGGCCTGAGCTATGCGTACGAGCTGGCCGCGCACAAGCGGCTGGCCGACTTCAACATGGAAGCGCAGGGCGACCTGCTGGCCGATTATTTCGTGCTCAAGTTCCTGCAATCGCCCACGGCGATGCGGCAGAAGCGCTATGCGAACAGTCTGGCGCTGTTCGAGACCGTGCTGGCGGACTTCCGGCGGCACCCGGCCGGCCTGGCGCATCTGCCGGGCGCACGCCGCATGCGCTGAGCCATGCGCCGCGCCGGCCGCCATCGGTCGGACAAACCGCCTGATCCTGCGTCAAGTCCCACGGGCGTTTGCCTATGTGCTTAGTCAATACCCTGCCTAACCAGCCCATTACTCTTGGTATTTATTTACGGAATCTTTTCCAGGAGAATGGTTTATGCGGCCCACTCTGGTGATCTTGCGTTGTTTCGTGGCCGCTGCGTGGTGCGCCGACGCTGGCGCGGCAGTGCATGTGGGCGAGCTCGATGTGCGCGCGGGAAGCGGGGGCATGCCGTGCTTTACCGTCTTCCAGAAAGACGAGAGGCGCTTCGGGGCACCGGAATTCCGGTCGATCAGCGTCATTGACGTGACCGCAGGCGGGAAGTCGTTGATGTGGACCATGTCGATTCCCCCGGAGCGGCCTTTCCAGGTGACGTTTCGGCTGTGCATTCCGTACGCAGGGCGCTTACCGGTGTTGCCAAAGACGACAGCCTTGCCGCTTCAGCCTGGCAAGCTCTACGAGGCGCTGATCGATATCAAGCCGCCAATGTCGGCCAGCGCGCCACGGGCCTACCGCGCCAGGTTTTGCCTGGTTGGCAAGGCGGGCGGGGCGGTGCAGCTTCGCACGCTCAACAGCGCCACGCCGGATGGCAAGGGACGTACCGGCTGCGCCGGCTAGGTATTCGGCGCGAAGCTTCCTGGAAAACGTCTTGTCGCTGCATCGTTAAATCCGTAACTCACAGCAATTTCGCTTTCCATGCAACACCTTTCCTGCTTCATCGAGGCGCTTCGTGCTATCTCTGCGTTTGCTCAAACCTGTGTCGTATTCGTTCCTCTACTGTCGGTCAAAGATTCCAAGTGGAAATATCTTAAACCGACAAAAGTGGACAGGGACATGGCAACGATCTCCTTTTTTGAATGCTTGCAAGACGTCGTCGGTGATCGTCAGCATGATCGCCTGTTGCGCTTGTCATTTCCCCACAATGACGGCCCCATTGCGCAGCTGCTCGTCAATCAGCTGCACGCCTCGGAAGGATTGTCCCGGCCATTCGAATTCATCGTCGAACTGTTGTCGGATGATCCAGGCCTTCCACTGAAAGAAGTTCAGGGGAAGCTTATGTGCATCGAGCTGGTACGTAAGGATGGCAGCCTGCGTCATTTTTCGGGGCGCGTGTTTGGTTTTTCTCTGAAACGGGTTGATGGTGGCGTGTCGTTTTACGAAGCCAAACTGGTGCCATGGTTCAGTTACCTGAGCCTGCGCAAAGATAATTACCTGTTTCACTACACCACGCTTTACGAGCAGGCCCTGAGCATCTTCGGGGATTACTCGAACCTGGCCGATTGGGATTGGCGGGTGCAGGGGGCCAGCGGCGTGATGACCGATTGCTGCCAGTTCGACGAGACCGACAGCAATTTCCTGGAACGGCGTTGGGCTGCCGCAGGTATTTTCTATTGGTTCGAACACAGCGCCACTGGCCACACCCTCGTGTTATCTGACGATTCAAGTGCGGCCCCCCCGATTGACGGCGATCCGGACATTCCATTTCAGCGTCATGGCGGCGCAGTCGAGGAGGATGGCATTGGCGAATGGTCGCCGGGCCGCCGTATCACGCAGGGCAGCATTGCCCTGGCATCCTACGACTTCAAGTCGCCACAGCCAGCGCTCACTTCCTTGCCGACGGTTCATCAACAAGGCGAAGTGTTGAATATCGAGTCTTACGAATACACGGGCGCATTCGGATTCAAGGATAGTGGCGATGCCCGGTCGGTGGCGCAAAGCCGCATGGAAGCGCTGGAAGCGGCGGGGAAAACCTTCAAGGGCGCCGGCAACAACCGCCATGTGATGCCGGGTCGCTGGTTTCGTCTTACCGGTCACTTTGACCGTAGAGCGACCGGGAACGACGAGCAAGCCAGGGAGTTCCTGATCGTCGAGGCCATTCACACTGCGAGCAATAACTACCATGTGAGTTCGACAGCGCCCTCCCATTACGCAAATGAACTGGTCTGCGTACGAAAAATCGTCCCATGGCGCGCTCCCCGCAGCCATCACAGCAGTGAGACGAAAATTCACGGCATCCAGACGGCGACCGTGGTCGGCCCGGCCGGCGAAGAAATTCATACCGATATGTATGGCCGGGTACGCGTGCAGTTTCATTGGGACCGCGCCGGGGCGAACGACGAAAAGAGTTCAGCCTGGATCCGGGTGGCGACGCCTTGGGCCGGCGCGAATTTCGGCATGGTGTCGATTCCGCGCATCGGCACGGAAGTGCTGGTGCAATTCATGGACGGCAATCCGGATCGGCCGATCATCACGGGCATGGTGCCGAATGCGAATACCTTGCCGCCGTGGGCGCTTCCAGCGAATAAAACCCAGAGCGGCATCCTGTCACGCTCGACTCCCGGCGGCAACTACGATAACGCGAATGCTTTGCGCTTCGAGGACAAGAAGGGCCAGGAGCAGTTGTGGCTGCATGCGGAGAAGGATCAACTGACCGAAGTCGAACACGACGAGGATAAATGGGTTGGCAACGACCGGCGCAAAACGGTGGACCGTGATGAAACCAGCCATATCAAGCGCGACCGCACCGAAACGGTCGACCGGGATGAAACGATCACGGTGCGTAACAACCGTACGGAACGCGTTGACCACGACGAGCGCATCAGCATTGGAGATAACCGCAGGGAAGAGGTGGGCATCGACGAAACGATCTCTATCGGGAGCAACCGCACCGAGACCGTGGGGAAGAACGAAACGATCAGTGTTGGCATGAACCGCAGCAAGACGGTTGCTAAAAACGAAAAAGACAAGATCGGCAAAAACTGGTCGATCAATGTCGCGCGGATGAAGACCGAGACGATCGGCATGGCATCCATGCAGAACGTTGGCATGGGCCGGATCGATACGGTGGGCATGGCCTACAACCTGAACGTGGGCATGATCATGGCGACGGTGGTGGGACGCAGCCAGACGACCAAGGTGGGCAAGGTAATGTCGGTCTCCGCCGGCGAGAAGATCGAACTGGTGTGCGGTAAATCCAAATTCGTCATGACGCCGGAGGCGATTTACCTGGAAAGCAACGACATCCATATCAAGGCGAGCGGCAAGGTGCATGTCGACGGGCCGGCGGACGTGCTTCTTAACTCCGGAAGTGCGGAAAGTCCCCCGGGGAGCGATGGGGAGAAAGCCAAATGACGCCCCTGATTCCTGCGGACGAGAGGCGCGCAGCGAGCAATGCCACCATCGTCAACCACACGGGTGTGCCGCATTTCTGGTTTCAACAGACGGGCCCGGAAGGGGAGCGCCTCGATGTGCTTGTGATACGCGCCACGTTCGATTTTGCAGCGCACGGCGACACTATCACGCTCGCGCAAGAACAACATCCTGTCGTTGCTGGCGATAGGTACGCGGGGCCGGCAGCGACCGATCCGCTGCGCGCCGTGATACAGGAGGATGGCGACCTGGTGCCCTACAAACCCGGCACCGACATTCTTGTCAACGGCCATGCGCTGGCCCCGGGTGGACTGGCATGTGCCCAGTGGCTCGCCGGGGTACGCGTCGGCAAGCTCAAGAAGCTGGTGCGCCTGCATGGTCCACGCCAGTTCCGCAAGTACGCTTTTGGGTGGCGCCTCGGGCAGGCTTCACCTGTCGCGTCGGTCTGCCTGGACTACCGGCTTGCATACGGTGGCTGCATTGACGTCGCGGCTGCGTTCACACCCGATGGCGAGCCCGACACAATCAGGCACAGCGCGAATCCGGCGGGTATCGGCTGGTTACCTTCGCCACGTGATTACAAGCATCTGGGCCGGTCCGGCCGCCAATGCGTGGCGCGCTGGGTGGCCGGACAAAAGGTGCTCGATGCTCCCCAGATCGAGGCGCCGCTCGATCCGGTCACCCATCCTTTTCAACATCTTCCGCCGCAGGGATTAAGTGCGATCGCACGCTGGTGTACGCCGCGCGTGGCTTACCAGGGCGATTTCGACGCGCACTGGCGCGCCAACCGGTATCCGCTGCTGCCGGAGAATTTCGATGCGCGCTATTTTCAAAATGCGGCGGCCGACATGGTCATAACACCGCACTTGCGCGGCGACGAAACGGTGACCATGACAGGCTTGCTTACAGATAAAACGGACATGGCGCTGCCTGGCTGGATGCTCATTGTCGTTGCCCGGCTTGCCAGCGGAGCCGATGAGGTCAGCATCCCGCTGCTCGATACCGTGAGATTCGACCTGGACCGGTGCCAGGTGTCGATGGTCTGGCGCACGCATTTCTACGACAACGACCCAGTGGTTGATATCGCTATCGCGGCTACCTCCTCCGGGAGCGCGGCCGCGCCAGCTCAACCGGTAATGTAAGCATTGAGCGGGGTGGATGATGGGGCAGGCCCTACATATCGCGCATGCCGAGGGATGGCTGGCCGTCGCAACGGAGTCTGACCTGTGCAAGGTGGGCAAGTGCGTGGTGGCGTTTAACAGCTTCGCATGGCTCGATCACAAGCACACGGCATCGCCGGATGTGAAGGCGCGCGGGACGCTGGTGTATCGCGTCGGCGATCTTTTCATGAATACGCAAGCGAACGCGGGTGCACACATCATCTGCGGCACGTCGCGGTGCAGCGGGTATGTCCTGTTGCTGGATGGTCAGTCGAACGTCAAGGTCAATACGAAACCTGCAGCGCGGCATGACAGTGCCTGCCGCATCAATTGCGACAGCACCGGCATGGGCGGGGCACGTGGGCAAATTGTGACGATGACCAAAACCGTCGCGCCTGCGGCGAAGGGGGGCACCGCACCATCAGGTGCTGTAGCGCGTACCAGCAAGAGATTGCTCGCATTGAAAGCGCTTCGGGACGCGGTGATTGGCGGGCGCCTGAATCTGGATGCACTTGACGAGATAATCAATTTCGAAGGCTTGAACGCCGTGCTGGATCGCTGGATCGCCCAGATTCAAGGGACTCCTGGAACGATCGGCGATTGGGATGCGCAGTTTCGACGCGGCTTGCTTGGCGCTGCAAAGGATCTTGCTGTCGGCGGAAGCGAACTCGTCTACGAAGCGATCAAGGGTGTTCCCAAGTTGGTGCGCCGGGTTGGCACGCCGGACGGGCAACTGCTTGCGATGATTGATAACCAGATATTTCTCGAAGAAGTTAGTCTTGGCAATATCAATGCAGTGAGTGTTATGCAAGATGCAGGCAAGCTTGCTGGTGCCATGGCCCGGCCGGTAACCGATCCGTGGGAGAAGGGGCAATATGTCGAATCGATGACGCGAGGCGGGGTCGAGGTATTCTCTTTTTTGAGTGCCCCGTTCAAAGCCTACCGTGTTGCGAGGGCGAAAAAGTTGTTGGATGTAGCAAAAGCCAAGGATGCAGCGGCAAGTGCTGCGGCTGCCAAAGCTACAATCACTCCGGCTTCGACTGCTGCACCGGCAGCGCGTGGCGGTGTATATATTTCGGTTGCGCCGAAGAGGGCACGTCCTCCACCCAACGGATTCGATGGGCCGAATGGATATAAAACACTCGGCATTAACAAGGCGGCGATTATGACTCCTGAAGGACGCAGATTAATCAACGCATATACTTCTCAAGGGATGGATTTTTCTACCTCGGCTCGCATGGCGGAAGAGTTGATTGAAAGTGGATCTACATTGCCAAAAGCCATCGATTTAGTTCCGGGGGATATTTTATACAAAGTTGTCCCTGAAGGAAAGCTGCCTGGACAGTACTCAGCATTTTTTGCTACGAAAGATGAGATTTCTAACTTGAAAAAAATGAGCTATGATCAAATATCCGACCGTATCGGTATTCCGTTAGAGAGCCAACAAACTCTCCGATTTGATATCGTCGAAGTTGTCGCAACTAAGCCTGTAACCGTGTTTGAATCAATCATCGCTCCCACCGTGCAAAATGGATATCGGCAGCCTGGCGGAGGTATTCAAACGCTCATTACTAATCGCCGCGATTTTACCGCGCCTGTCGTGATTGGAAAACTACCGTGAAGTCAACTAAAAAACAATTGGTAAAGTTATTGGGTGATACATATCGTTATGCTGAAATCGATGTGCGACGATTAAGGCGTGAGACAACGGCACTGTTAGACTATATTAGAAAGAATATTGATCCGAATAAGGATGAGAACGAAGTTTGGAAATGGGTCGTACCGCTTTGCGAAAGAGTGCTGGCTGGCGCTGTCCAATTACCGGTTTCTTTGTCCGAATTGCCTTTAAAACATGCAGTTCGCGAGCGACTGTTAACGCCGGAATTCGAAAAAATTTTGGCTGAATTCAGCTTGACCATTTCCGGATCTCCACGCGAAGTTTATGAAGAGATCCTCGTCGACGGTGTCAGGCATGCGTATGTCGATTTTGAAGAGTGAACGCAGGACCGATTTTCATTGATGGTGCGCTGGCCGCAGTTCACCGCTCCGTGTCCCGCCCAGCCGCGTCAGAAATCACTTCTGCCCCGCTAAATTCGAACTCCACCAGCGCATCATCCGGCCAGCTCGCATCGTGCAGTGGGACGATGTACAGCTTCCCGCCGGCGGTGATGGCATCGGCCGGCGCAGTGTCGCTGCGTTCGCCCGCAACCATGCGGTACCCGGTAATCGCGCGGGGCGAAAATTGTCTCAGAGACGGTTTAAAAACTCAGGTAACTTTGCTGTCCAAACGATTTTCCCTACAAGGAGAACGTCATGTGGACAGCAGAGTAGCGTTCGCGACATACTGTGTCGACGCTAAAAGGGCGAAGTGGTTACCGATCCGATATCAGCGACCAGGAGTGGAAGCTAGTTGAGCCCTTACTTCCCCGCCGAGTTCGGGCCGGACGCCCACGCAAGATGAGGTAACCTGAGTTTTTCGGACACTCTGGTTTGGTAAACTTCACCAACTGGAGAAATTTTATGACACGCTCAAAGACATACACCCCGAAGCTTGGGAAGAGGCAGTAAAGTGAGTCCTGACGCAGGGCCTTACGTTGGAAGACGCCTCATTGCGCCTGATGATTCCCAAGGGAACACTGGCGAACTGGGTGGCGGCAGCAAGGCATGGCCCGTCGCCCAAAGTGGCCCCTGGCAGCCGCTCCGTTCCGGAGCTTGAGGCCGAGGTCACCAAGCTGCGCAAGGAGCTCGCAGAGGCTCGCATGGAGCGCGATATCGTAAAAAAGGCGGCAGCGTACTTTGCGCGGGAGTTGCTGCCAAGTACGCGGTCATGAAACAATTGCGACTCGAATATCCCGTCATCGTTCTGTGCCGCGTGTTTGACGTTTCGCGTAGCGGCTTCTATGCATGGACGCAGGGCAAGCTTGTCGCAGCGCGCGCAGGATTATTGACAGTACACCTCAGTGCGCGCGGGGAATGGGGCATGCCGTGCTTTACCGTCTTCCAGAAAGGCGAGAGGCGCTTCGGGGCACCGGAATTCCGGTCGATCAGTGTGACCGACGTGGCGGCGGGAGGGAAGTCCATGATGTGGACCATGTCGATTCCCCCGGAGCGGCCTTTCCAGGTGACGTTTCGGCTGTGCATTCCGTACGCGGGGCGCTTACCGGTGTTGCCGAAGACAACGGCCTTGCCACTTCAGCCTGGCAAGCTCTACGAGGCGCTGATCGATATCAAGCCGCCGATGTCGGCCAGCGCGCTAGGAATTCGGCGCCCGGTGTTATCGGCAACTGTGCGATCGGCGCACAACTTCGTTGATGATTTCAAGAAATTTATTGTTCTACGGCGCTTCTCGTTCGTCCATGATTGTGCCTGAAGGCAATCTTTGCGCTCGCGCAAGCCGGATTGTTTTGCTTCCTCTACTGTCGTTTAAAAGATTCCAAGTGGAAATCTTAATCGGCTCGGAGGAACTGGATCGTGGCGCCAACCCTCTCCTTTCACAGCATGTGTGTCAGCAGGAAGCTGTCAGGCCTGCATGCCTTTGGAAACGGTATTGCGGCGCTGTCCGCGATCAATCCGCTCGAGCAATTCCTTGGTGATGGCAACGGACAGTTGGTGGCGGATCTGTCGCCTGCGACAAAACGGGCTCGCCCCCCGGTAAGCGGATTTTCTGGCCGGGATGGCTACATGACGCATGGGCTTCGAGAAAGCCCGCTGCGTTCCGAGGAAGGCCGCAAGCTTGTTTCGGCCTACCGTTCGCAAGGCCTGTCGCCCGATAAGGCATTGGCATTGTCTCGGGAACTGCTGGCAAGCGGATCGACATTGCCGAAAGCAATTACGCTCGCGGCGGGCGAATCGCTCTTCAAGATCGTTCCCGAAGGTCATCTGCCAAGTCCCCACTCAGCGTTTTTTGCAAGCAGGGAGGAAGTAACTGTACTTATGGAAATGAATTACGACCAAATAGCGGATCGTCTGGGACTTCCCCTGGAAAGCCAGCAAACGCTGCGATTCGATGTGGTGGAGGTGAGAACGACCAGGGCGGTGACCGTGTTCGAATCCACCATCGCCCCGACCACCCAGAACGGTTACCTGCAACCGGGCGGGGGAAAACAAATCCTGATCACGCATCGCAGCGCGTTTACGGATCCTACCGTGATTGGAAGAATGACCATGGCGTTGTGTAAGAGAAAACTGGTGAAGGTCGATGAGCAGACCGGCGATTATGCAGAGGTTGACAGCGTCCGGCTGAAACGCGAGGCGCGGGAATTAGTCGACTATATCGAAGCCCATGTCGACCCGCGCAAGGATCCCTATGGCATATGGCCCCGCCTGGTTCCGCTCTGCCGCGCCGTGCTTGCCGACACGGTGCCCTTGCCCATCCCTTTTTCCAGTTTGCCGCTCAGGTATGAAAGGCGGGAAGGCTTGCTGGATGCCGGGCTGGACGAGCGCTTGTCCGGATTCGCCTTGACCATCTCGGGCACTGCCCGCGAAATCCTTGAGGAAGTGACGATCGATGGTGCCAGGTATATGTATGCCGATTTCGAAGTGTGACATTGCAATGGCATCAAAAACTACTTCTGCGCGGCAAACTCGAACTGCACCAGCGCATCATCCGGCCAGCTCGCATCGTGCAGCGGCACGACGTACAGCGTCCCGCCGGCGGTAATGGCCTCGGCCGGCGCAGTGTCGCTGCGTTCGCCCGCGACCATGCGGTACCCGCTAATCGCACGGGGCGAAAATTGTCTCAGATGCACCAACTTGCTCCGGCATGGTCCGCCGAGGGTGCTGAACAAGACACGCTTCGTGAATGGCAACTCCTTGCGCTCCACCGCCCAGCGCACCTCGCATTCGAGCCGCAGATCGCCCAGCCGGCGCGCGTTGGCCGGCACGTCCGGCGTGCGCACCTCCGGTCGCCAGCGCAAACTACCTTTCTTGCGGTTGACGATGATGTCGGCATCCTCGTCCAGCGCCCCCTGGTTGCGCGGCATTACGAACGTGCCATCGGCCGCCAGCGGCACGTCGATGCTGGTTTCATTGCCGGCGATCCGGATGGTCACGCCCTCGATGCTCGTGCCCGGCGTTTCCGGGCGCAGCAGGAAGCGCAGGGCCGCCGCCGGCGCCAGCTTGTGCTTCTCGTCAAAGGCATCGAGCCCGGCGACAAACGCCCGGTAAGTCTTGAAATCGGGATCGCGCAGGGCGTTCACCTGCACCGTGTCGATGTCCTTGGCGGCCTCGTCTTCCTTCGCGGTCCCGGCTTGCTGGGCAGTCGCGCTGCCGGCGGTCAGCATCATGGCAAACAGTAATGTCAATTTCATCAAAGTCTATTCGTAACGTAAACAATCGACCGGCAACAGGCGCGAGGCGCGTCGTGCCGGATAAAAACCGAAGAACACGCCCACCAGGCTGGAAAAGCCGCAAGCCACGATCACCGCCGAGAGGCTGATCACCACGTCGAACTTGCCGGTGGCCGTGATCGCGGCCGCCAGCCCCACGGCAATGGCAATCCCGACCACGCCGCCGGCCAGGCAAATCACCACCGCCTCGGTCAGAAATTGCAGCAGCACATCGCGCGGCTTGGCGCCGATGGCCATGCGGATGCCGATCTCGCGCGTGCGCTCGGTCACCGACACCAGCATGATGTTCATGATGCCGATGCCGCCCACCACCAGCGAAATCGCGCCGATCAGGCCGAGCAGGGCGGCGATGCCGGCGCTGATCTTGCCGGCCGTCTCGGCGAACGACGCCAGGTTGTCGATGCGGAAGTCGTCCGGCTCCTCGAACTTGATGTGATGGCGGTCGCGCAGGGTTTCGTTGATGTCTTCGATGGCGTCCTGCAAGTTGCCGTCCGACTTGCCCTGCGCCACGACGTAATGCACATTGTCGGGGAAGGGGTTGCGGATCAGATGGGCGCGGGCGGCCGTGATCGGCACCAGCACCAGCTCCGACAGGTCGGGCCCATCGATCTGCTTGCCTTCGCCATGCAGCACGCCGACCACCTGGAAGGCGACATTTTCGATGCGGATATATTTGCCGAGCGGGTCCATCTTGTAGAAGAACTGGTCGGCCACCTTGTGTCCGATGATCACGCTGCGCGAGGCGGCGCGCACGTCCGCCTCGCTGAACACGCTGCCCAGTTCCATCTTCCAGTTGCGGATCTTGAACATCGCGGGAGTAACGCCGCTGACGCTGCTCGACGATGTTTCGTTGCCTACTGCGAGCTTGAAGCCGCCCTGCAAGGCCGGTGCGGCGCCGGCCAGGCTGGACAGGGAATTCAAGGCGGCGGCATCGGCCAGGGTCAGGGCGGGCGCGGCGCCGGCGCGCATGCGCTGGGCCGCGGCGCGGTTGCCGCCCGGCGAAATGAACAGCATGTTGGTCCCCAGCGCTTCGAGTTCCTTGCCGATGAAGCGCTGCATGCTGTCGCCCAGGGCCAGCAGCAGCACCACCGAGGTGATGCCGATGATGATGCCGAGCATGGTCAGCGCGGTGCGCAGGCGGTTCGCGCTCATCGAGCGGAACGCTTCGATCACGACCTGGAAGAAATTCATGGCGTGCCTGCGTGCGCCAGCGCCTGCTGCTCGTGGCTCAGGGCCAGTTCGCGCAAGCCTTCGGCGGCCGGGCCGTCGTACAGCACGCGTCCGTCTTTCAGGCGCATCAGGCGCTTGCTGTAGGCGGCGATGTCGGGTTCGTGCGTGACCAGCAGGATCGTGATGCCGCGCTCGCTGTTCAACTGCTGGAAGGAGCGCATGATCTCGACGCTGGTGTGCGTGTCGAGGTTGCCGGTCGGTTCGTCGGCCAGGATCAGCGGCGGGTCGCCCACCAGTGCGCGCGCGATCGCCACCCGCTGCTGCTGGCCGCCGGACAATTGATTCGGCGTGCGTCTGGCGTAATCGGCAAGGCCCACCCGGTCCAGCTCGACCAGGGCCTTGGCATGGGCTTTGGCACGCGAGACGCCTGCGTAGATCAGCGGCAAGGCCACGTTTTCGGCCACGCTCATGCGCTTGATCAGGTTAAAACTCTGGAACACGAAGCCGATGGTCCGGTTGCGCACGGTCGCCAGTTCGGCGCGCGACAGGGTGAGCGTGTCGATGCCGTTGAGCAGGTAAGTGCCGCCGGTGGCCTGGTCCAGGCAGCCGAAAATATTCATCAGGGTCGATTTGCCCGAGCCCGATTGCCCCATCACGGCCAGGAAGTCGCCGCGCGGCACCAGGAGGTCGATGCCGAACAGCACCTGGGTTTCCATGCTGCCTGAGAAATAGCTTTTCGTAACCTGGCGGATATCGATCAGCGGCGTCTCTGAAGCCGGCGCCGCCATCAGAAGTCGCTCTTGGCGCTGGCGTTGGCGCGCGTAATGACTTTATCGCCTTTCTTCAGCTCGCCCGACAGCACTTCGGTGTAGCGGAAGTTCGACAGGCCGATCTTGATGTCGACCGGCTTCGCTTCGTTCTTCTCGTCGAGCTTGTAGACCTTGAAGATGCGCGCCGTTTCGCTCTTGCTGCGAAAGGCGACGTCGTCCTCCTCGCTTGGCGGCGGCACGGCTGGTGGGGCCTTGCCGGCGCTGGTGTTTTCCTTCGATTGTTTCTTTTGTTCTTTTTCCAGCTCGTCGTCGCTCAGGCGAAAGCGCAGGGCGGCGGTGGGAATGCGCAACACGTTGGGACGGTTGCCCACCACCAGGCGCACCTGCGCGGTCATGCCGGGTTTGAGCAATTCTTCCTTGTTTTCGACGTCGAGTACGACGTTGTAGGTGACCACGTTCTGCACCACGTTCGCCGCCAGCCGGAACTGGCGCATGCTGGCCGCAAATTCGCGGTCGGGATAGGCGTCGACCACGAAGTGGGCCGGCTGGCCATCTTTCAGGGCGCCGACGTCGGCTTCCGAGACGCTGGTGTCGATCTGCATCTTGGTCAGGTCCTTGGCGATCTGGAACAGATTTGGCGTGGTGAAGGAGGCCGCCACCGTCTGGCCCAGGTCGATAGTGCGTTTGATGACCACGCCGTCGATCGGGGCGCGGATCACGCTGTTGTCGAGGTCGGCCTGGGCGCGCGCCAGTTGCGCCTCGGACAGCTTGATGTTGGCCTTGGCCACGTCGAGCTCGCGGCGCGCCTGGTCGAGCGTCAGGCTGGAGACGTAATTCTGCGCCACCAGCCGTTCATTGCGTTCGAAGTTCGCTTGCGCCAGGCGCATCGAGGCCTGGGCCGAGGCGAGCCCGGCTTCGACCTGGCGGATCTGGGCGTTGAAGATGGTCGGGTCGAGTTTCAACAGCACCTGGCCCTTTTTCACGTGGTCGTTGAAGTCGGCCTTGAGCTCGACCACGGTGCCCGATACTTGCGAGCCGACATTGATCAGCGCGACCGGGTTGATGGTGCCGGTGGCCGTGACCGTCTGGGTGATGGTGCCGGTGTCGACCAGTGCCGAGCGGTAGCGCGACTCCGGGACCACGGGCGGTTTTTTCGATTGCAGCCAGGCAGCGCCGGCGGCGCCGGCAGCGATCACGGCGAGCAGGATGATGACGCGTTTCCGGGTAAATAGGGGCATGGGCTTCGACAAGGCAGGCGCGGCTGCGCGATATTGTAGTGTCCGCCATTTATGCTAATTAAGCAACATGCATACGTGCAACTTTTTCTTGGATGGGGCCAATATCGATGATATCGATCACGTTGTGCAGGCGCGCCATGAACAGGTCGAGCAGGTCGGGGTCGATGGCGCGCAGCGTGAGGTAGATGACGTCGGTGGTGGCGCCGCTGTCGAGTTCGAGCGCGGCCAGGTGCAGGCCGCCGCGGCGGGCGATGGCCAGCACGGCTTCGAGGGTGTCCAGGGTGGCCGTCTTGGGGACGGAAAAGCGCAGGGGCAGGTGGCTATCGTTCATGACTGAAAGAATATCTGGAGGAGCGCGGAATAGGCTTTCGAAGTTGCCGCCAGTTTCGTTGTTCCTGGAAGAATCTTCTGATGAAGATGTGCTATCGTTGAAATTCTTTCTTTGGAGTGCGAAAAGCCATGAATGCTGCGGAACTTGACGAGATTGACCGCAAGATCTTGCGCGAGCTGCGCCGCGACGGGCGCATCTCGAATACCCAGCTGGCCGAGCGCATCGGCCTGTCGGCCTCGCCGTGCTGGAACCGGGTGCGGCAGATGGAGGAAGCCGGGGTAATCGAGGGATACACGGTGCTGCTGAACCAGCAGGCGCTGGGCGTGCCCGATACGGTGATGATCGAGGTGACCCTGGACCGGCATGACGACGATACCTTCGAGCGCTTCGGGCAGGCGCTGGCCGATATGCCGGAAGTGCTGGAAGCGTATTTATTGACCGGGGAATACGATTACCTGATCAAGGTGGCGGTGGCGGGCACGGCGGGGTATGAAGAGTTTTTGCGGCGCAGGTTGTACAAGCTGCCGGGCTTGCGGCACAGCCGGTCGACGTTTGTGCTCAGGGTGTTGAAGAAGAGTCATTCGCCGGAGCCTTAACGCCCGTCGTCTCCGGCACTGCCGGGAACGACGTGGTGGTGGTGGCGCGAACGACACCTACACCGCACTAAACCGCACCACCCGGTTCCGTCCCGCTCCCTTGGCCATGTACAGCGCCCGGTCCGCTTCTCCCAGCAACACGGCAATATCGCTCGGATGCGCCAGCGCGTGCGTCGCCAGGCCGATGCTCACCGTCACATACCCGGTCAGCTCGGACTTGGCATGCGGAATTCCCAACGAGGCAATGCGCTCGCGCATCTTCTCGGCCAGCACCTGGCTGTGTTCGGGCGTCATCTCGGGCAGGATCACGGCGAATTCCTCCCCGCCATAACGCGCAATCAGATCCGCCGGACGCTGCAGCATGGCCGCCAGCGCGCGCGCCACCTTGATCAGGGTATCGTCCCCCTGCTGATGCCCGTAATGGTCGTTGTACGGCTTGAACGAATCGATATCGATCATCAGCAAGGACAACGGCGTGCCCGAACGCTTGGCGCGGCGCATTTCCTTTTCCATCGCCACATCGAAATGGCGCCGGTTGGCAATCCCGGTCAAGCCGTCCGAAAACGTCTGCGAACGCAATTCGAGCGCCTGGTCGCGCAGCAAGCGTTCGCGGTGGACTGCCACGCTCACATCGGTAATCTGGATCAGGCAATGGCGCGCCAGCCCCGGCACGTCGAGCGGCGTGACGGCCACGGCCTGCTGCATGCGCTCGCCCGCGGCGCGCGCGGCGGCATTGACGAACAGGTCGAACGGCGCCTTGTGCAAGGTCTGCGACAGCACCGACGGGAAATTGTCGCGCAGCGCCTGGCGCACCGCGCTGTCGATGCGCTTGCCGTTCAGGTCGGGGAACAGCACGAAAAAATCCTGCCCCACGACGCTGTCGGCCGGCAAGTCGGAGTACTGGCTCATCCAGCGGTTCCACACCACCACCCGGCGCGCGTGATCGAGCACGATGGTACCGAGATTGATCGCGCCGAGCACACTTTCGAGCATGCCCTGGCCGGGTGCCGCGGCGACTCCCATGTCAGGCCGGACCCATGATCTTGGCAAGGTAGCGGTCGACCTGGACCTGCAGGTCCTGGAGCGCGGTCAGGTCCAGGATAAAGGCCACATAACCGTGGATCTGGTGTTTTTCGAGGATGAAGTCGATATGCAGCATCAGCACCACCGTGTCGCCCTGGCCGCCGGTGGCGCTCAGGATCTCTTCGCTGGTGCCGACGTGGTACTCGGGCAGGGAACCGCTCAGTTCCTGCGCGAAAATATTGGCCAGGGTGCCGACGCAGGAATTGAGGATGATGTTGCCGATTTCGCTCAGCGCTTCCTGCTCCATCTCGGTCAATTCCTTCAGCGGCACCGACTCGCCCACCATCAGGCGCACGATGTCGAGGCTTTTGTCCTCGGGGAACATCAGGATCGCTTCGGTCTTGAACGCGCCTTCGTAATGCTGGCTGACGCCGCATACGCGGGCGCTTTCCTTGTTGCCCAGCATCTCAGCGGCTTCCGCACGGTTCAGGAAGCTGATCGACGGCACCGACATCGTCACTTCTTCATTGACGATCTCGCTCATCGACTTGGCCGCGTGGCCGACGCCGATGTTGAAGATTTCAACCAGCGCATCGTGCTGCAGTTCGCTGAGATTGAACATGTTCACTCCAGGGCGCCGATCAGGGCGTGGATGCGCGCTTCGGTGATGGGCTTTTCCATGAAACCGACGCCCAGCTCGTTGGCGCGGTTGCGGGTGGCGTTCTGGACGTTGGCGGTGACGAGGGAAATGTGGGCGCCCGGGCAGGCCGCGCGCAGCTGCTCGGCGGCGGCCAGGCCGCCCATGCCGGGCATGTTGACGTCGATCAGGATCAGCACCGGCGAGATCGTCTTGACCTTCTCGATGCCTTCTTCGCCGGTGCCGGCTTCTTCCACCTGCCAGCCGGGCTGTTTGCTGAGGATGAATTGGCGCGCCATCAGCCGCGATACCCGGCTGTCATCGATGACGAGGACCGTTTTTGTTTCGTTCATGTCACTTCCCAGGGAATCTATGCATCGAGGCATTTTCGCATAGTTTCCTACGCCGCATAGGTAAAACGGGGCAGCTGTGCCACGGACGGGGTTACGTTCATGCGACATGGCAACAAAAATGGGCAGTAAAGGTGTATTGGCGGGGTGTGATCCGTTAAAATAAGGGCATTCTTCCATTTTCTCCCCTATTTTTTGACATGACTCAAGACGAATTGAAACAAGCCGTGGCGCGCGCCGCGATTGCCTACGTGGTTGACGGCGAGATCATCGGCGTCGGCACCGGCTCCACCGCCAATTTCTTCATCGATGAGCTGGCCACCATCAAGGACCGCATCAAGGGTACCGTGGCCTCGTCCGAAGCGACCGCGGCGCGCCTGCGCGGCCACGGCATTGCGGTGTACGACCTGAACGACGTGACCGAGATTGCCGTCTACATCGACGGCGCCGACGAAATCACCGCCAGCGGCGCCATGATCAAGGGCGGCGGGGCGGCCCTGACGCGCGAGAAAATCGTCGCTTCCGTATCGCGCCAGTTCGTCTGCATCGCCGACGGCTCCAAGCTGGTGCAGACCATGGGCGCCTTTGCGCTGCCGGTCGAAGTGCTGCCGATGGCGCGCGCGGCCGTAATGCGGCGGCTGGCGGCCCTGGGCGGCCAGCCGCGCCTGCGCCTCAAGCCGGGCAGCGAGCAGGCGTTCATTACCGATAACGGCGGCGAAATCATCGACGTGGCGGGCCTGTCGATCACCGATCCGGTGGGGCTGGAGCAACAGATCAACCAGATCGTCGGCGTCATCGCCGTCGGCCTGTTTGCCCAGCGCGGGGCCGATGTGTGCCTGCTGGGAACCAGCGAAGGCGTGAAGACGCTGACGTTTTAAGGCGCACAAGGCATCGATTCGGCAAGAAATCGATATGACATGCAGTTAAAGAAGAAGTTCAACGACGGGGATAACATGAAGCGATTGCTTTTGGCGGTGATGTGTGTGGCGGTGGTGCTGGGCGGCTGTTCGTCGGGCAGGAAACAAAAAGTCGCGGTGCGGCAAGCGCCGGTGAAAGTGGCTGCGGTGCAAGCACCGGCGCTCGACGCCAAGGGTACGGAGATCGCCCATGTACCGTTCCGTCCCGGCATTTCGTCGGTCACGGTGGAAAACATGGCCAAGAGGCAGGGTTGCACGGGCGGCGTAGGTGCCGGCCTGATGACGCCGCCGGGCCCGGTCGAGGTGTACCGCATGGTGTGCGATAACCGCACCATTTACCAGGCCAAGTGCGAATTGCGCCAGTGTAAGGCGATTTGAGTCACTTAGCGCCGGAGTAGTGAAGGTGGTTCGAGGTGGAAAAGCGTCGGCCACAAAACCTAGCTCTGTCATTCCCGCGCAGGCGGGAATCCAAGTAGTCTTTGCTGAGCGATAGTGCCTTGGATTCCCGCCTGCGCGGGAACGACGGAGTTGAGGCCTGCGGTATTTGTTTCAGTCCGCCGGTGGGACGTAGCCCTGGGCTGCGTCGGCGCCGTCGCCAAAGAAATGCTTTTCCATCTGCGTGGCCAGGTATTTGCGCGCGCGCTGGTCGGCCAGGTTCAGGCGGTTTTCATTGACCAGCATGGTCTGGTGCTTGAGCCAGGCGGCCCAGGCTTCCTTCGAGACCGTTTCCCAGATTTTCTTGCCCAGCTCGCCCGGGTAAGGTGGAAAGTCGAGTCCTTCGGCTTCC
This sequence comes from Telluria sp., assembly GCA_036386755.1. Taxonomy (GTDB): domain Bacteria; phylum Pseudomonadota; class Gammaproteobacteria; order Burkholderiales; family Burkholderiaceae_D; genus Telluria_A. The sequence continues at coordinate 19,180 of DASVVC010000102.1, read as the reverse complement.
TTGTTCAATTTGACGCAATGGACGGTGCGGGCCATGTGTACTCCTCAAGCGGATAAGTGGTAAAGGCGTGATTATAAAGACTTAATCAACACCTGGGATTTGCGCTGCCAGTTATACATATGCTGGCGGTCCTTGGGCAGGGCATCCACGGTGGCCGGCTTGAAGCCGCGCTTCTGGAACCAGTGCGAGGTGCGCGTAGTCAGTACGAACAGCTGCTTGAGGCCGGCCGCGCGGGCGCGGTTTTCCACGTGCTTGAGAATGCGCTCGCCGTCGCCCTGGGTTTGCACGTCCGGGTTGACCGTCAGGCAGGCCATTTCGCCCATTTTCGATTCCGGGAACGGGTACAGGGCGGCGCAGCCGAAGATCACGCCATCGTGCTCGATGACCGAAAACTGGTCGATCTCGCGTTCGATCAGTTCGCGCCCGCGCTTGACCAGGGTGCCGTCCGCTTCCAGCGGCTCGATCAGCTTGATGATGCCGCCCACGTCTTCGATGGTGGCGCGGCGCAGGCTTTCCAGGTTTTCGTGGCTGATCATGGTGCCCACGCCATCGTGGGTGAACAGTTCGAGCAGGGCCGAGCCGTCGGTCTCGAACGGCACGATGTGGGCGCGCGCCACGCCGCTGTTGCAGGCCTTGATGGCGTACTGGAGGTAGAACGCGGCGTCGGCCGGCAGGAAGCCCGCCTGCAGCACGGCTTCGGCCTGGTGCGAGGACAGTTCGCGGATTTCGGCGCCGCCTTCATCGAGCATCATCGGCGTTTCGGTGATGAACACGAGTTTGTCGGCGTGCAGGGCGATCGCGGCCGACACGGCCACGTCTTCCATGGTCAGGTTGAACGCTTCGCCGGTGGGCGAAAAACCCAGCGGCGAGAGCAGCACCGGGCTGTCGGTGGCCAGGATCGCGTGGATGGTCTCGGCGGCGATCTTGCGCGGTATGCCGGTCAGTTCGAGGTCGACGCCGTCGATCACGCCAAGCGGGCGCGCGGTGACGAAGTTACCTGAGATGATGCGGATCGCGGCGTGCGCCATCGGCGTGTTGGGCAAGCCCTGGCTGAAGGCGGCTTCGATGTCGAGCCGCAGTTCGCCCGCCGCTTCCTTGGCACATTCGAGGGCGGCGGTGTCGGTGATGCGGATGCCGTTGTGAAAACGGCCTTCCACGTTCCGCAGCGCCAGCTGCTCGGCGACCTGGGGACGCGAGCCGTGCACGATGACCACCCGGATATCGAGGGCGACGAGCAGCGACAGGTCCTGGGCCAGCACCGGCAGCGCGCCGGCGGTGACGAGTTCACCCGGAAAGGCGACCACGAAGGTCTTGCCACGGAACGCGTGGATGTACGGCGCGACTGAGCGCAGCCATTGGACGAATTGGTTAGGGGTTTCCATTTGGCGCATTATAATTCGCTGCGCGACTTGCGCGCTAAATTCATGTAAAAACAATGTCAGAACAGAGTAACAAGCCTTCCACACCGCCGTCGCCAGCCGTCGCCACGCCCCGCAATGCCAGCGAGGCGGGTCAAACCGCCGCGCGTCCGGATCAACCGCGTACGCCGCGCCCGCCACGGGAAGGGCAGGCGGGCGGTCAACATGCGCCGCGCGAGGGGCAGCCGGCCGGCGAGCGTCCGGCACGCACTGCGCGTGCGCCACGGGAAGGGCAGGCGGCCGGTGAACGTCCGGCGCGCGAGGGGCAGCCAGCCGGTGAACGTCCGGCACGCGCCCCGCGTCCTCCACGTGAAGGGCAGGCGGCCGGTGAACGTGTGCCGCGCGAAGATCAGCCAGCCGGCGAGCGTGCGGCCCGTACCCCGCGTCCTCCACGTGAAGGCCAGACGGCCGGGGAACGTGCACCGCGCGAAGGTCAGCCAGCGGGTGAACGTCCGGCCCGTACCCCGCGTCCACCACGCGAAGGCCAGCCAGCCGGGGAGCGTGCGCCGCGTGAAGGCCAGCCAGCCGGCGAGCGTGCGGCACGCACTCCGCGTCCTCCACGGGAAGGCCAGCCAGCCGGCGAACGTGCGCCGCGTGAAGGTCAGCCTGCATCGGCCGAACGTCCGGCGCGTCCCGCGCGCGAAGGCCAGCCAGCCGGCGAACGCCCCGCACGCGCCCCGCGCGAAGTATTTCGCACGCCGCTGCCGCCGATTACCTTTCCCGAGGATTTGCCGGTCTCCGGGCGCCGCCAGGACATCGCCAAGGCGCTGCTGGAAAACCAGGTCATCATCGTCTCCGGCGAAACCGGTTCCGGCAAGACCACCCAGCTGCCCAAGATTTGCCTGGAACTGGGACGCGGCCAGAAAGGCCTGATCGGCCACACGCAGCCGCGCCGCATCGCCGCCTCGTCCACCGCCAAGCGCATCGCCCAGGAACTGGGCACGCCGCTGGGCGTGCACGTGGGCTTCAAGGTGCGCTTTACCGACACCTTGCAGCCTGGCGCCTCGGTCAAGCTGATGACGGACGGGATCCTGCTGGCCGAAACCCAGACCGACCCGCTGCTCAGGAACTACGACACCATCATCATCGATGAAGCGCACGAGCGCAGCCTGAACATCGACTTTTTGCTCGGTTACCTCAAGCAGCTGCTGCCGCGCCGTCCCGACCTGAAAGTGATCATCACGTCGGCCACCATCGACGCCGACCGCTTCGCGCGCCACTTCGCCAACGGCGACAAGCTCGCGCCCGTGATCGAGGTCTCGGGCCGCCTGTACAAGGTGGAAGTGCGCTATCGCCCGGTCGACCGCGATCCGGTGGCAGGGGCAACGCCGCCCCCAGCGGCGGGCAAACCGATGCCGAAGGCGCAGGCCGCGCGCGACAAGCGCGACCTGATGGACGCGGTGGTCGACGGCGTGGACGAATTGTGCCGCCTCGGTTCGGGCGACGTGCTGGTGTTCCTGCCGGGCGAGCGCGAAATCCGCGATTGCGCCGAAGCCCTGCGCAAGCACCATCCGCCGCACGTGGAGATTTTGCCGCTGTTCGCCCGCCTGTCGGTCGAGGAGCAGGAGAAGGTCTTCAAGATCACCAATGCGCGCCGCATCGTGCTGGCCACCAACGTGGCCGAAACCTCGCTGACGGTGCCGGGCATCCGCTACGTGGTCGACGCGGGTCTTGCGCGCGTGAAGCGCTACAGCTTCCGCAACAAGGTCGAGCAGTTGCAGGTCGAGCCGATCGCGCAGTCGGCCGCCAACCAGCGCGCCGGCCGTTGCGGGCGCGTGGCCGACGGCGTCTGCATCCGCCTGTACGAAGAAAACGATTACCTGCAGCGCCCCAAGTTCACCGAGCCGGAAATCCTGCGCTCGTCGCTGGCGGCGGTCATCCTGCGCATGAAGTCCCTGCACCTGACCGATGTGGAGACGTTCCCGTTCATCGAGCCGCCGCAGGGCCGCGCGATCGCCGACGGTTACCAGCTGCTGCAGGAAGTGGGCGCGGTCGACGAGTCGAACGACCTGACCCCGCTCGGCCACAAGCTGGCCAAGCTGCCGCTCGATCCGCGCGTCGGCCGCATGATCCTGGCCGCGCTGGACAACGCCTGCCTGACCGAGATGCTGATCATCGCGTCTGCATTGTCGGTGCAGGACCCGCGCGACCGGCCGATGGAACACCAGCAGGCGGCCGACGAGGCGCACAAGAAGTTCGCCGACGAGAAGTCCGAATTCCTCACTTATATCAAGATCTGGAAGTGGTTCGAAGCGGCCATCGAGCACAAGAAAACCAACCGCCAGCTGATGGAAACGTGCCGCACCAATTTCCTCTCGCAGGTGCGCCTGCGCGAATGGCGCGACGTGCATTCGCAGCTGCTCACCATCGTCAAGGAGCAGGGCTGGCGCATGAACGAGCTGGCGGCCACCTACGAAAACCTGCATACGGCGCTCCTTACCGGCCTGTTGGGGAACATCGGCTTCAAGTCGGAGGACGAACCGGGCGCCGGCTACCTGGGCGCGCGCGGCATCAAGTACCACGTGTGGCCGGGTTCCTCGCTGCTCAAGAAACCGGGCAAGTGGATCATGGCGGCCGAACTGGTGGAGACCACGCGCCTGTACGCGCGCTGCGTGGCCAATATCGCGCCCGAGTGGATCGAGCGGGTGGGCAGCCACCTGCTCAAAAAATCCTGGGGCGAGCCGCGCTGGGAAAAACGCGCCGCGCAAGTGACCGCGTCCGAACGCGCGACCTTGCACGGGCTGGTGATCTACAGCCAGCGCCGCATCAACTACGGCCAGTTCAACCCGACCGAAGCGCGCGAGATCTTCATTCGCGACGCGCTGGTGGCGGGCGACTACGACACGCGCGCACCGTTCTTCGCGCATAACCACAAGCTGGTGAAGGAAATCGAAAACCTCGAGCACAAATCGCGCCGCCTGGACGTGCTGGTGGACGACCACCTGATCGCCGCCTTCTACGACAAGCTTATTCCGACCGACGTGGTCAACGGCGCCGGCTTCGAGAAGTGGCACAAGGACGCCACCTTCAAGGAACCGAAGCTGCTGTTCTTGAACCGCGACGAATTGATGCGGCACGAGGCGGCCGGCGTGACCACCGAGTTGTTCCCGAAGGCGATGTCGGTCACCGGCATCGAAATGCAGCTGACGTACCACTTCGAGCCGGGCAGCCTGCGCGACGGCGTGACGCTGGCGGTGCCGCTGTTCGCGCTGAACCAGCTGCCGCGCGAGCGCGCCGACTGGCTGGTGCCGGGCATGCTGAAGGAAAAAGTGCACCTGCTTTTAAAATCGCTGCCGCAGAAGCTGCGCCGCCATTGCGTGCCGCTGCCGGACTTCGCGGCGCGCTTTTGCGAGCGTGTGCACGAAACAGGCAAGTTCGGGCGCGGCGACCTGATCGACGCGATCATCGCCGACATCCGTTCGCAAACGAGCCTGATGGTCCTGACCACCGACTTCAAGCCCGAAACCTTGCCGGCCCATCACTTCATGAACTTCAAGGTGATCGACGAGCACGGGCGCCAGCTCGACATGGGACGCAACCTGGCAACCTTGCAGGCCGAATTCGGCGGGCAGGCGCGCCAGAGCTTCCAGAAGCTGGCGGAAGTGTCGATTCCAGCGGCGCCGGGCAAGGTGCAGGCGAGCGCGACCACCTCGGCATCGTCAGCATCATCGGCGCCGTCGTCCAAGGCGGCGCCGGGCACGCAGCCGAACGCACCCAAGGTCAGCCAGCATACCGGCCTGACGTCGTGGACCTTCGGCGAGTTGCCGGAGCTGCTGGAGATCGTGCAGGGCAAGCTGACCCTGATCGGCTTTCCGGCGCTGGTCGACAAGCAGACCCATTGCGACCTGGAAGTGTTCGATGACCCGACCGTGGCCACGGCCACCCACCGGATCGGCCTGCGCCGCTTGTTCGCGCTGCAGTTCAAGGAGCAGATCAAGTTTATCGAGAAGAACATTCCCGGATTGCAGCAGATGGGGATGCAGTTCATGGCGATGGGCTCGCAGGAAGAGTTGCGCGACCAGATCATCCAGAAGGCGATCGACATCGCCTGCTTGCAAGATCCGCTGCCGACCGACGCGGCCTCGTTCAACAAGCGCAAGGAAGAGGGCAAGTCGCGCCTGACCTTGCTGGTGAACGAAATTGCACGGCTGGTGTCGCAGGTGCTCACCGAGTTCCATGGCTTGCCCAAGAAACTGCAGGGCGTGCAGGCGCAGGCCGCGGCCGACATGCAGTCGCAGTTGCAGGGACTGGTGCACAAGCGCTTCCTGATCGACAACGATTACGCGCAGCTGGCGCATTTTCCGCGCTATCTGAAGGCGATCAATGTGCGGCTGGAAAAACTGCGCGCCGATCCCGCGCGCGACGCCAAGCTGATGGCCGAGTGGACCCAGTCCGCCAGTCACTTCATGCGCGCCGCGCGCGAGCGCCTGGCGGGGAAGAACACCGATCCGAAGATGGTGGAATTCCGCTGGATGCTCGAAGAACTGCGCGTGTCGCTGTATGCGCAGGAATTGCGCACGCCAATGCCGGTGTCGGCCAAGCGCCTGCAGAAGGTGTGGGAGTCGATGCAGCGCTGATGCCGGCAAAAGGCGTGCGGGTACCCGAGGCGCCGCCTGCTGGCGCCTTGTTGGTTATCGGTGGGACGTCATGCAGCGAGCGGATGCGCGAGCCAGCCGCAGCGGCGCCCGCGCACCCGACGCGCTTCGTCAGGCACGCTTCATAGTCCGGCGCCCATGCCGGTCGCGCCCGCGCCGCTGCCCATGCCGCTCGTTCCCGTAGCGCCACCACCCGTGCCGCTGCTGCCCATGCCACCCATCGCCGCGCCGCCACCCATGCCCGATTGCGAACCGGCGCCCATGCCGCTGCCGGCGTCGGTGCCGTAAAACCCGTGCACCTGGTTGGCCCAGCCGATGTCGCTCATGTCGGGCCAGGCGTCAGGGTCGAAGCCGGGTGCGTTTTTCAGGCGCTCCTTCTCCACGTTGAGCACGAAGCGCTTGTTGACGGTATCGAGGTGCAGCGCCTGCCATGGCACCGCAAACAGTTTTTCGCCCAGCCCCAGCATGCCCCCGAAAGCCAGCACCGCGTAGGCCACTTGCCCGCTGCGCATATCGAGCATGATTTCCTTGATCTCGCCCAGGTCGTCTTCTTGCGAATTGACAACGTTGTCGCCGATCAGGGTGTCGGCGCCCATCAGGGCCGGGCCGGGGCCGGCGCTGTCTTTGTACATGCCGTATTTGTCGCGTTCTGTGTGGTTCATCTGGTTCTCCTGGTGTTTTTGGGTGTGTGGACCTCGCCGATCGCGGTCCTTGTGCAAACAGACTAGGTTTTCGCTCAAGCCGTTCTTTGATATGCCTCAATGGTGTCGGTGCGCGCGTTTCGCCACACGCGTGTTGCTTTTTTGTTCATCAAGCAGGCTAAGCGGCACAACGCACGCAGCGGCGCCGCGCACACACGTTATGCTGGTTGAAAGGAGCCCTTCGCCATGGTCGTCAACGCACGCTGCACCCACGCCGGTCCGCTCGGCAAACCAATTTCCACCAGTCCCACCCGCTCGTTCGCCGCTTTCCTGTGGGCCCGCCTGCACCGGCGCGTGATGGTCCGCTTGCGATGGTGAAGTCGAGCGCGCCCTTGCTGCGCAGCCTGATGCGCGTGGGGAAAAAGCAGCAACGTTCGGCGGCGCGCCTGCTCACAGCCCTGTTTGCTCCGCCCAAGCCGGCGCCCAAGGCGCGCGCCAAACCGAAACCCAAGCCGGCGTCGACGGCCGCGCCCCCGAAACCCAGAATCACGTCCACGGCCGCGGCGGCTCCAAAGCCCAAGCCTGTGCCGCGCGCCGCGCCGGCAGCGTCGGCCAAGGATGCGCCGGCGCCCGGCAAGTGGCTCACCGCGCGCTACGCCGGCCAGAGCGGACAAGTGCTGCGGCAGATGAGTTACTGGCTGTATCAGCCCGATGGCGTGGCGCCGCCCTCGGGCTGGCCGCTGATCGTCATGCTGCACGGCTGCGAGCAGAGCGCCACCCAGTTCGCCCAGGGCACGCGCATGAACCAGGTGGCGCAAAAGGCCGGCTATGCCGTGCTGTATCCGCAGCAATCGCTCAGCGCGCATCCGCACCGTTGCTGGAAGTGGTACGACCGCGCCACCCAGCACGGCGGCGGCGATGTGCCGGTGATCGTCGGCATGATCGGCCAGGTGCTGGCCGCGTACGGCCTCGACCGCTCGCGGGTGTTTATCTGCGGTATGTCGGCGGGGGCGGGCATGGCCCATATCGTGGCGCTCAATCATCCCGAACTGTTCGCCGGGCTGGGCATGCATTCGGGACCGCTGTACGGAGCGGGGCACAGCACGGTCGGGGCGCTTGGCGTCATGCAACACGGTAACGGTGCGCGGGTCGACAGCGCGATTGCCGAGGTGCTCGAACGGCGTCCCGGGTTTCCATCGATGCCGACCATCCTGATCCAGGGCGACGACGACCGCGTGGTGCGTCCGGTCAACCAGGTGCATCTGCGGCGCCAGGCAATGCTGGTCAACGACCTGCCGCCGGCCACGCCGGTGCGGGTGGCGCAGAAGGCCGGTGGACGCAGTGGCTTGCCGTACCAGCTGCATGACGTGTACCGGGGGCGCAAGCTGATCTTGCGGGTGGCCCAGATCGCCCAGCTGCAGCACGCCTGGAGCGGGGGCGACGCGCGCCTGTCGTTCAATTCGGCGGCGGGGCCGGATGCGAGCAAGATGCTGGTCGATTTTTTCGGAAAGCACCGGCGTTGACAACCGGGCCACGCCAGAACTGAGCGGCGAAATTGGGTGCCGTCCGGCGCTGAGGCGACGGGGAAAAATGGAGGTCTGAGCGCCGTGTTGCCTATGGAGCAAGAGCGGGGCGCGCACGATAGGCCTTGCCAAAATGGCAGTCAGCGAGTACTGTATAAACATACAGTACTTTGTTGATCCCACCATGACTTCCCCTCATTTTCTTGCCGCGCCCGAGACCTTGCATCCCGCCTTGTGGCGCGCTTCCCAGCTGGCCCACGCGGGTACGCGCTGCGTCGACAGCGGCCATCCCACTCTCTCGCCCCAGCTGCCCGGCGGCGGCTGGCCCAGCGGTTGCCTGGTCGAGCTGCTGCTGCAACAGAGCGGCATCGGCGAATTGCGCCTGCTGCGCCCGGCCCTGGCCAAAGTGGCCGAACGCCGCATCGTGCTGCTGCAGCCGCCCCATCCGCCCCAGGCGCTGGCGCTGGCCGCGCTCGGGCTGCCTCCCTCCCAGCTGATCTGGGTGCGCAGCGCGCGCAATGCCGATGCCCTGTGGGCGGCCGAGCAGGTATTGCGCAGCGGCAGTTGCGGCGCGCTGCTGTTCTGGGCCAGCCATGCGCGGCCTGACGCGCTGCGCCGCCTGCATCTGGCGGCCCAGGGCGGCGAGGCCCTGTTTTTCCTGCTGCGCCCGCTCGCGGCGGCCCAGGATGCCTCGCCCGCGCCGCTGCGCCTGAGCCTGCGTCCGGCTTTGGGCGGGCTCGACATCGGTTTCGTCAAACGCCGGGGGCCGCAGCGCGACGCACCCCTGTTCCTTCCCCTGACTCCTTCTTTACTACAACGCCATGCGACTCTGGATCGGCCTCTACTTGCCCCGGCTACCGCTCGACGTGTTCAGCCCGCACTGGTCGGCTGAGGCCGCCAGCGTCGTACTGGAGAGCGAGCGCGTGCTGGCCGCCTCGCCGCTGGCGCTGGTGGGCGGGGTGCGCGCCGGCATGCGGCGCGGCAGCGTGCTGATGCTGCTGCCCGACGCGCGCCTGCACGAGCGCGAGCCGGCGCGCGAGGCGGCCGCCCTGCAGGCGGTGGCCATGGCGCTGCTGCAGTACACGCCGCAAGTCACCCTGGCCGAGGAAGCGACCCTGCTGATGGACGTCGGCGCCAGCCTGCGCCTGTTCGGCGGGGTGCGCGCGCTGTGCCGGCGCATCCGCGCCAGCCTGCGTGCGCTCGGTTTCGGCGTCCAGCTCAGCTGCGCGCCGACCGCGCGCGGGGCCTGGCTGCTGGCGCGCGGCGGCGCCGGGCACGCGCTCGGCATGGTGTCGCTCAAGCGCCGCCTGGACCGCTTGCCGGCCGCCTTGCCGCTGCCGGCGCGTCCGTTTTCCACCTGGTTAGAGGGCATCGGCTGCGTGTCGCTGGGCCAGCTGCGGCGCCTGCCGCGTCCGGGCTTGCAGCGCCGTTGCGGCGGCGCCTTGCTGGCCGTGCTCGACGCCGCCTACGGCATGACGGCCGAGCTGTTCGACTGGATCGCCGCGCCCACCACGTTCCAGGCCCGGCTGGAATTGTTCGACCGGGTCGAGCAGGCCGACGCGCTGCTGGCCGGCGCCCACAGCCTGCTGCTGCAAATGACCGGCTGGCTATGCGCGCACCAGCTGGCGGTGGGGCGCATCGTGCTGTTGCTCGAACACGAGCGCGGCCGGGTGGCGCGCGCGCCCACCGTGCTCGACATCATCCTGGCCGAACCCACCTGGCGCGACGAGCATCTGGTGCGCCTGCTGCGCGAGCGCCTCGGCAGCCTGACCCTCGAGGCGCACGTGATCGGCCTGGTGCTCGAAGCGCCCGAGGTGCAGGCCATGGCCATGCCGAGCGAGTCGCTGTTTCCCGAGCCCGGCGGCAACGAACAGGACCAGTGGCGCATGCTCGAACTGCTGGTGGCGCGCCTGGGGCCCGAGAACGTGCTGCAGGCCGCCCCGCGCGCCGATTACCGGCCCGAGCTGGCCAACCGCTGGGTGCCGGTGCACCAGGCGCGGGGCAAGGCGCAACAGGCGCAGATGCAGTTGCCGCCGGACGTGCTCAGCCTGCCGCGCCCGGCCTGGCTGCTGGCCAAGCCGGTGGCGCTGCTGATGCGCGACCACCGGCCGTTTTACGGCTCGCCCCTGCGCATGGCGTCCACCCCCGAACGGATCGAGGCGGGCTGGTGGAGCCAGTCGCAGACGCGCGATTACTTTATCGCACAAGGGCAGGATCATGCGCATTACTGGGTCTATCGCGAGCGCATCGCCGGCAGCGATGGCGATAGCGCGCCGCGCTGGTTCCTGCACGGCTTGTTTGGCTGAGGTGCCCCGTAATGGCGTCCGGTAGCGGCGTCCGGCGTCAATGGCCGGCAGCCATCTCCGACAGCAGCGTCCGGCAACGGCCGCCATCTCCGGCAGCGACCTCCGGCAACGGCCGCCATCCCGGGGTAAGATGCTTGGATTCATTATGAACAAGGAGCATGGATGCACAGCGAAAAACAAGAGTTTCCCGGCGCCGACGGCCACAAGCTGGCGGCCCGTCTCGATGCGCCCGATGGTCCCGCGCGCGCGTATGCGCTGTTTGCCCATTGTTTCACCTGTGGCAAAGACGTGTTCGCCGCCAGCCGCATCGCCCAGGCCCTGACCGAGCATGGCATCGCCGTGCTGCGCTTCGATTTCACGGGGCTGGGCGCGAGCGAAGGCGAGTTTGCGAACACCAATTTTTCATCGAACGTGCAAGATCTGGTGGCCGCGGCCGCTTTCATGCGCGCGTCACTCAAGGCGCCCGAGATCCTGATCGGGCACAGCCTGGGTGGTGCGGCGGTGCTGGCCGCTGCCGCGAGCATTGAGGAAGTGCGCGCGGTCGTGACCGTGGGCGCGCCGAGCGATCCATCACATGTCAATAACCTGTTCGGCGCGCAGCTTGGCGTGATCGAAACCGAGGGTGAGGCGCTGGTGCAACTGGCCGGGCGGCCGTTCACCATCAAGCGCCAGTTCCTGCTCGATGCCGCCGAGCAGAATCTCAATGTCAGCACGGCTAATCTCAAGCGCCCATTGATGGTCATGCACTCGCCGCACGACCGTACCGTGGGGATCGATAATGCGCTGCATATTTTCCAGGCGGCCAAGCATCCGAAGAGTTTTGTGTCGCTCGATGATGCGGATCATTTGCTTACGCGCAGAGAAGATGCGGTGTGGGTGGCCGGCATGATTGCGGCGTGGAGCGCGCGCTATGTGAGCGCTAGGTAAGGAGCGCTAGGTAAGCGTTTGAGGAGGCGCTACGGCAAGGCAGGCTGCCGCTTGTAGAAAGCGGCAGTAAAACGTTTTTATAAAAAGGAAGGAGGCGGTTTATTCGTCGTCGAATTCTTCGGCCAGGTTCTTCCAGCCCTTGAGCTTGGCGAAGGCGCTGAATTCCTCGGGCGCTTCCAGCACGATCAGCTTGCGGTCTTGCAGACCCGGGTCGCTGTGCGAAAAGTTCGGCCCGACGTAGCCCAGCGCGCGCAGGCGGTCGATGATGTTGCCGACGAGGACCTTGTCCTTGTACAGCCCACCCTCGATCGGTGCGGCGAAGTCCACGTACACGTCAATAATCCCGTAACCCTCGTCGAAAATGCGGATCGCCTTGACGTCGTGGGAACGGCTGCTGCTGTCGCTGGCCTTGAACGGGCCGCTCAGTTGGATGTCGGTATCGGTAGTCATAAAACGCAGCATAGCACCATCGGCGCGAACCGGTGGCGCGCCACCGTGCCCCGAGCGCGCGCCATGCCGGTAAGACTGAAGGCATGCCGGATCAGCCCGGTGCCCTGCGCTGCCGGCAAACTCATCGTGCCCGCAGCGCGCGCCGTCCCGGCGCAACTGAAGCCCGCGCTCAGCGTCCCGGCGCGACTGAAGTCCGTGATCAGTGTCCCGGCGCGACTGAAGTCCGTGATCAGCGGCGTGGCTGCAGGATCGCTTCGAGCCGGTCCTTGCTGCCGGGAATGCGTTCCAGGCGCGGATAGCGCAAACCGCCGTGATAATCGAGCGCCACCGTGCGGAAATTGCTGCCTTTGCGCACCAGCAGTTCGATCGGCGCCTTGCCCTCGCGCGCCGCCTTGACGGCCGCTTTCAGTACCTCGGGCTTGTAGCTGCGGTTGTTGACGGCCACGATGGTGCTGTTGCCCGACAACCCGGCCCGGAAACCGATGCCATCCCATTCGATCGCCTCGATCGCGCCATCGTTCTTGACAGAAAAGCCGAGCGAATAGCTGAAGTCGCTCATCTTGTTGCGCTCTTCCTGGCCCTTGATGACGTCGGTCGGCGTATCCGTGTAGACCAGCTTCCAGCCGGCGCGGGCCAGGCCGTCGAGCGGCGCGCCGGCGGCATTGCCGTCGAGCTTGGCGCGCAGGAAAGGCGCCCAGTCGAACGCCTGCACTGAAGCCAGGGTACGCACCACGTCGTCGAATTGATAGTAGGCCGGGCCGATGCTGCCATTGTCGACCCCATAAAACGTGCGTGCGAAATCATCGAGCGAGCGCTTCTCGCCCGACATTTCGCGAATGCGGGTATCGACGTCCAGCCAGATCAGCATGCCTTCGACGTAATAATCTTCGCTGCGCTGCCAGTTGCTCCAGCCCAGCGCGCGGCGTGCCTGCACGATCGGATCGTTGACCGTGTCCTGCAAGGCGCGCCAGGAGCGGCCCTGCACGTGGTCGTAGCGCGCGGCGAAGGCGGCGATGGCGTCGCGGATGCCGCCCGCCGACACCAGTCCCGAGCGTGCCGCCAGCACGTTGCCCCAGTACTGGGTCTGGCCTTCGTACACCCACAGCAGGCTGTTTTGCAGCGGCACATTAAAGTTCGGCACATCCTGGTCGGCCGGGCGGCGGAACTTGCCGTTCCACGAGTGCGTGTATTCGTGCGGCAGCAGGTCGCGCCCGAGTTCGGTCTTGGCCCAGTCGGTGAAGTAGCCGGGCTTGACGCCGTTTTCGCTCGACTGGTGGTGCTCGCGGCCGATGCCGCCGAATTCGTCCGACAGCGCAAACAGGAAATCGTAATGCTTGTAGTGATGCGAGGCGAACAGCTTGCCGGCCTGCTGCACCAGCGCACGGTGCAGGGCGATCTGCTCGGGTTTGGCTTCCAGGCTTTCCGGATTGTCGGCCACGATGTTCAGGTGCACCGGCACCTTGGCGCCGGGATCGAGGTCGATGCGGCGGAAGTGGCGGCCCGCGAACACGGGCGAATCGATCAGCGTTTCCAGGTCGAGCGGCTTGAAGCTGATCTCGTTGCCTTGGCGCGCCGCCGTTTCCAGGGCGGTGCCGTACTGCCAGCCATCGGGCAGGGTGAGCGACGCCTGCACCGGAATGCGGCGGCTGAAGTAGCCGGCCGGATACAAGGTCATGGCTTGCCATTGCACGCCGAGAATCTCGCTGGTCATCGTGGTGCGGCCCTGGGCCGGCTCGACCGGCGAGAGGAACTGGTATTCGGCCTCGACCGCCGTGGCGCCTTCAGGCACGGTGATGTGGAAGGCATGCACCTGGACCGGGTCGCGCGTCCACGCCAGCGCCTTGCCGCCGGCCGACAGGCGCAGGCCGGCCAGCTGGTTCAGCGGTCCGCTGGGGCCGTGGTTGCCGGGCACCCACTGCGGATAGAGCAGGGTCAGCGGGCCGGGCGCGGCCGGGATGGTGGCGCGCACGCGAAAAAACTGCTGTCCCACGTTGGTGGCGTCGACCTTGAGCACGATGGTGCCGGGGTAGGGCAGGTCGCGCGGCGCGGGCACGTCGGCGCGCGCGGGCAGGGCCAAGGTGGCGAGCAGGGCCAGGGAGCAAACACAGGAGCAGGCGGACGGAAGAGGGCGGCGGCGAAGCGGAAGGGGCATGGGATCGTCAATACGGTAAAGATCAGCAATTTCTGCGGGTATTCGCAGGCGAACACGATTCTACCGAAAAGCGGTGCGGCCCCGCTGCTTGCTGCGTCTGCCAGGAAAGGAATTGCGTTGCGCCGCCTGCCTCCAATTGCCCCACGTCACTGCCGGCTTGCTTCTGAATTGTTTTTGCTCCAACAAAAATTTTTCAAAATAATTTTCGGCGCATTGGGCAAAAAATCGTATTTTTCAAGGCCTTGAAAACCCTTGGTATCGCCATTAGATTGGATTCAACGGATGCTCCACGGAGGTCCGTCAACTTATCGCTTAACTTCTAAAAGGATATTTATCATGCGTACATTCGACCTTGCTCCTCTCTATCGTTCCGCTATCGGCTTCGACCGTCTGGCCAACCTGCTGGAATCGCAGCGCGCCGACGCGCAGCCCAGCTATCCACCGTACAACATCGAACTGGTCAGCGAAGACAAGTACCGGATCGTGATGGCACTGGCGGGATTCGACCGTTCGGAAGTCGAGATCATCACCGAGCGCGACAGCCTGCACATCACCGGCCGCAAGCAGAAAGAGGACACGCAGCGCACCTTCCTGCACCGCGGCATCGCGGCACGTGATTTCGAGCAGCGCTTCCAGCTGGCGAACCACGTCAAGGTCACCACGGCCACGTTCGATAACGGCATGCTGACCATCGAACTGGTGCGTGAAGTGCCCGAGGCCCTCAAGCCGCGCCGCATCGTCATCGACGGTGGCGATAACGTGCAGGCGCTGGAGCAGCGCCAGGCTGCCTGAGCAGGCCAGCCGGCACGCGATATTGAGCGAGCTACGTTAGCAAGCTGAGAAAAGCGTGAGCTAAAACACAGGGGCGCCCGCAGTAAGGGGCGCCCCGTTCCACGTGTTGCCCGGCTTGTCGTCAGCGCAGCGAAGCCATTAAGACAACCCTAAGTCTGATGCCGCATCATTAGCTCATCGACCAGGCGTCAAGTGACGCCGAAGCGGCAAAACAAAAGAAGCAAAAAAAGAAGCACGAAGAAGCACGAAGAAGAAGCAGACAACAACAAGCGTTCATTACTGAGCCTATCCTTTCAAACCAGGAGTACGTCCATGCATAACGAAGGTGCCATCACTGTCATCACCGCTAAGCGTCTCACGCTAGCCCTTGCCGCCGCGGGCGCCATCGGCGGAGCGGTTGGTGCGATCGCGGTCAACCATAACAACGCAGTCGCCTCCGGCGCCGCCGCTCCTGTTGCGCTCGCCGCGCAGGCACCATCGGGCGCGGCCTCCACCCCCGTCAATCCGGGCGCCCCCGCGCCGCTGGCGGCCGGCGTGGTGCTGCCCGACTTCACCCAGATCGTCTCGCGCAACGGCCCGGCCGTGGTCAACATCCGGGTCATGGGCAGCACCAAGACCGCCATGGGAGCGCAGCGCGGGCGCGGCATGCCTCCGCAGCTGGACGAGGACGACCCGTTTTTCGAATTTTTCCGTCGCTTCCAGGGGCCGCAGATGCCCCGTGGACAACAACGCGACACGCCCGTTTTTGGCGCCGGTTCCGGGTTCATTATCAGCCCGGACGGTGTCATCCTGACCAACGCGCACGTGGTGCGCGACGCCAACGAAGTCACGGTCAAGCTGAACGACCGGCGCGAATTCCGCGCCAAGGTGCTCGGCTCGGACCCCAAGACCGATGTGGCGGTGCTCAAGATCGACGCCAAGAACCTGCCGGTGGTGCCAATCGGCAAATCAAGCGATCTCAAAGTCGGCGAATGGGTGCTGGCGATCGGCTCGCCGTTCGGCCTGGAAAGCACGGTCACGGCCGGCGTGGTCAGCGCCAAGGGGCGCACGCTGCAGGACGACAGCCAGGTGCCGTTCATCCAGACCGACGTGGCCGTCAATCCCGGCAACTCGGGCGGCCCGCTGTTCAATACCAAGGGCGAAGTGATCGGCATCAATTCGCAGATCTACAGCCAGACCGGCGGCTACATGGGCTTGTCGTTCGCCATCCCGATCGACGTGGCCTACCGCATCAAGGATCAGATCGTGACCACCGGCAAGGTGCAGCATGCCAAGCTCGGCATAGCGATCCAGGAAGTGAACCAGGCCTTCGCCGATTCCTTCAAGCTCGATTCGCCCGAAGGCGCGCTGGTGTCGAACGTGGAAAAAGGCGGCGCGGCCGACAAGGCGGGCCTGAAATCCGGCGACGTCATCCGCAAGCTGAACGGCCAGCCGATCGTGGCCTCGGGCGACTTGCCCGCCATGCTCAGCGTGGCCCAGCCGGGCGACAAGGTCAGCCTCGACGTCTGGCGCGACGGCAAGATCGTGCGCATCGATGCGCGCCTGGCCAACGCCAGCGACAAGGTGGCGCAGGACCAGCGCGAGCCGGCCGCCGGTGGCGACCAGAGCGCCAAACTGGGCCTGGCCCTGCGTCCGCTCGACCCCAACGAGAAGCGCCAGTCCGGCATTGCCTCGGGCCTGGTGATCGAAGATGCGGCCGGGGCGGCGTCGACCGCCGGGGTCCAGCCGGGGGATGTTTTGCTGTCGGTCAATGGCCGGCCGGTGAATTCGGTCGAGCAGGTGCGCGATGTGGTGGGCAAGGCCAGCAAGTCGGTGGCCTTGCTGATTCAGCGCGGTAATGACAGAATCTTCATTCCGGTGCGGATCGGGTAATCCTGCCCCTTCCGCCCGCAGGGTACGAGAAAGTAGGATGTGATGCGGCTGCTGTTGGTGGAAGACGATACGATGATCGGCGAAGTGGTGCTCGACCTGCTCAGGGCCGAGCACTACGCGGTCGACTGGGTCAAGGATGGCGAAATGGCCGACACGGCGCTGCGCCAGTCGCAAAGCTACGACCTGGTCCTGCTCGACCTGGGCTTGCCGCGCAAGGATGGCCTGGAAGTGCTGCGCGCCATGCGCACGCGCAAGGACCGCACCCCGGTGCTGGTGGCGACCGCGCGCGACGCGGTCGAGCAGCGCATCGCCGGCCTCGACGCCGGCGCCGACGACTACGTGCTCAAACCCTACGACCTCGACGAGCTGCTGGCGCGCATCCGCGCCTTGCTGCGGCGCGCCGCCGGGCGCGGCGAACCGATCTTCGAATACAACGCCATCAGCATCAACCCGGCCACCCGCGAAGTGCAGGTCGACGGCGTGCCGGTCACCCTGTCGGCGCGCGAATGGGCCGTGTTAGAGGCGCTGATCGCCCGTCCCGGGGTGGTGCTCTCGCGCGCCCAGCTCGAAGAAAAGCTCTACAGCTGGCGCGATGAAGTGAGCAGCAACGCGGTGGAAGTGTATATCCACGGCTTGCGCAAGAAACTCGGCAGCGAGCTGATCCAGAACGTGCGCGGCGTCGGCTACATGGTGCCCAAGCTATGAACCTGGCGCATTCGCTGCGCGGCCGTCTGTTGTGGTTTTTGCTCGCGGCCATCAGTATCGCCGCCGTGGCGCAAGCCTCGATCGCCTATCGCACGGCGCTGTCGGACGCCGACCAGATTTTCGATTACCACATGCAGCAGATGGCGCTGTCGCTGCGTTCCAGCGCGCCGCTGTCGAACACCGAAACGGCCGCCAACGTGGAAGCGGACGCCGAAAACAACGAGCTGATGGTGCAGGTCTGGACCCCGGACGGGGTGCGGGTGTTTCGCACCGTTTCGCGCGCCACCCTGCCGCAGCACGCGGTGCTGGGCTTTTCCAACGTCAAGGCCAACAACACCACCTACCGCGTGTTTTCGGTGCAAAGCAGCACCCAGACCCTGCAGATCGCCCAGGACATGGCGGTGCGGCGCAACATGGCCGGCAACCTGGCCCTGCGCACGGTCGGCCCGATCGCGGTGATGATGCCGATCCTGATGCTGGTCGTGTGGTGGGTCGTGAGCGGCTCGCTGCAACCGGTCTCGCGCGTGCGCAGCCAGGTGGCGGCGCGCCAGGCGGACGACCTGTCGCCGGTGTCGGAAGCGGACTTGCCCGACGAAGTGCTGCCGCTGGTGCAGGAATTGAACTTGCTGTTCGGACGCGTGAAAACCGCCTTCGACGCCCAGCAGCATTTCGTGGCCGACGCCGCGCATGAACTGCGCACGCCGCTCCAGGCCTTGAAACTGCAGGCGCTGAGCCTGGAGCGCGCCGACAGTCCCGAGGCGCGCGGGGTGGCGATCGGACGGCTGACGGCTGGCATCGAGCGTGCCACCCGGCTGGTCGAGCAATTGCTGGTGCTGGCGCGCCAGGAAGCGAGCGCGGCGGGCGGAGTGAAAACCCAGCCGGTCGAGCTGGCCGACCTCGCCAGGCGCGCCCTGGCCGACCTGGCGGGCGCGGCGCAGGCACGCGGCATCGACCTGGGCCTCACGCAAGCGGACCCGGTGCAGGTGGCGGGCCAGCCGGACGCGCTGATGATCATGCTGCGCAACCTGATCGACAACGCCCTGAAATACACCCCATCCGGCGGCACGGTCGACCTCAGCGTGACGGGGGAGGGCAAGGGCGCGGCGCTGGTGGTGGAAGACAGCGGGCCGGGCATTCCGGCGGAGGAAAGGGAGCGCGTGTTCAACCGCTTCTACCGCATCGCCGGCAGCGAGGCCAGCGGCAGCGGGCTGGGACTGGCGATCATCAAGGCCATCGCCGAGCGCCACGGCGCCAAGCTGAGCCTGGGTGAATCGGCCAAGCTGGGCGGCCTGAGCGTGTGCATCGACTTCCCGGCCGCAGTCAAGGCCGACCCCGCCTGATCAGCCAGGTAGGGGTCAGACCCCGGTTTTTCAGTTAGGGGTCTGACCCCGGTGTAACCGCTACCGCACAGGCAGGAATCATCTTTGCGGCTCAACGGTGCCTTGGATTCCCGCCTGCGCGGGAATGACGGAGCAGAGGGCAAACGTCCAACCAGAACGGCGACCCGGCACGTCCGCCTACTTCTTAAGAGGCTAGGGGTCAGCAACTGTCTTGATCGATTTCAGGCAGTTGCCGACCAAGGGGTGTTGTTTTGCACCATCGCGTTCATGGTTGTCAGAAGTTTGCGCATGCATGCTACCAACGCTACCTTCTTCACATTGCCGACGTTAAGCAGTTTTTGATAGAATTCCTTGATGGTTGGGTTATGTCGCGTGGCAACCAGAGCCGCCATGTACAAAGCCGCCCTGACCGTAGCTCGGCCACCCCATATGCGGCGCTTGCCTCGATAGTTGCCGCTA
>DASVVC010000101.1:0-11169 GCA_036386755.1 Telluria sp. | reverse complement strand
CCCCCCCCCCCCCCGCGCCCGCCGGTTTTGCAAGGTTTTCGACCCGCCAGCGCTTGACCCTCTCACTACGTGACGGTTTACCATCTGACAAATGGAGAAACCGGCATGCTACTGAAAATAGGACAACTGGCCAAGCGCAGCGGCTTGAGCGTGCGCGCCTTGCGCCATTACGACGATATCGCCTTGCTCACGCCCTCGGCCCGCTCGGACAAGGGCTACCGCCTGTACGATGGCGCGGACGTGGCCCGGCTTTATCGCATCCAGGCGCTACGCCGCCTCGACCTGCCGCTCACGCAAATCGAAGCCATGCTGGCCGATGGCGGCGCCAGCCTGCCGCAAGTGGTGGCCCAACAGGTTGCCTCGCTCGAACGCCAGATCGCGCACGCGACCGCCCTGCACGGTCAGCTGCGCGACTTGCAGGCGCAGCTCGACGGACGCCATGAACCGTCGATGGACAACTGGCTGGCCGCCCTCGAACGCATGGCCGCCAGCACGCGCTACTTCACCGACGCCGAACTGCATACGCTTAAATCGCGGCGCCAGCACAACGACGGCGGCAACGCACAACTGACCGCCACCCTGCACGACCTGATGACCCGCGGCCTGGCGCCCGACAGCCCTGAAGCCGGCGCGTTCGCACAACGCTGGATCGCCACCCTGTTGGAGAACGTCGGCGGCGACGAAGGCATGCTGATGAAGCTCTACGCCATGAACTGGAACGAACCGCCCCTGCATACCCTCAGTGGCGTCGACCGCGCGGCGATGCAGTTCATTTCGCACGCCATGGCGCACCGGCGACTGGCCATCTACGCCAACTACTGCAGCGCGGCCGAGATGGCCCTGCTGCGCCAGCACTACATCAGGCAAACCGACACCTGGCCGATCCTCATCTGCGCCCTGCGCAATCACATGACCGAAGGCACGCCCGCCGCCAGCCTTGAGGTGCAAGCGCTGGCGTGCCAGTGGCAGGCGCTGTCGCTGGCCAAGGCGGCGGGCAATCCCGCGCTCCAGGCCAAGCTGCGCCACGCCTTCGAGATGGAACCCGAACTACGCACCGGCTCCGGCATCGATGCGACGCTGATCGCATACGTGCGCGACGCCATGCACCGTCTTTAAACCCACCAGGAAATCACCATGTCAGGCCACTTCTTCACGGGGAACTACGCTCCCCTCGATACCGAATGCGACATCGGCGCGCTGCAGGTAGCCGGCACGCTGCCGCCGCAACTGCGTGGCGCGCTGTACCGCGTCGGACCGAATCCACGGTTCGCGCCGCGTGACGAGCGCTATCACTGGTTTTCCGGCGACGGCATGGTGCATGCCTTCTTCATCGAAGACGGCAAGGTGGCCTATGCCAACCGCTGGGCGCGCACGCCGAAATGGCGGCTCGAAGACGACGCCGGCCGCGCTCTGTTCGGCACCTTCGGCAATCCGGCCACCAGCGACCCGTCGGTCCACGGCAAGAACAGCGGCACTGCCAATACCAGCATGGTCTGGCACGGCGAGCGCCTGTTTGCGCTGGAAGAGTCACACCAGCCGTTTGAAATGGACCCGTACAAGCTGGCCTCAAAAGGGCACCAGGATTTCGGCGGCGCCGTGAACAAGCGCTTCACCGCGCATCCCAAGGCCGATCCGGCCACCGGCGAGCTGCACTTCTTTTCCTACTTGCCGGACAGCCCCGGGGAGCCCAACATGCAGTATGGCGTGCTCGATGCGCAGTGCCGGGTCACCACGCTCGATACCTTCCGTGCGCCCTACACGAGCATGATGCACGACTTCATGCTGACCGAACGCCACGTGCTGTTTCCGGTAACGCCGCTGACCATCAGCGTGGAACGCGCGATGAAAGGATTACCGCTGTTCGCATGGGAAGCCGACAAGCGCACCCACGTCGGCATCGGCGTGCGTGGTCAAGCCATGGATAAGCTGCGCTGGTTATCCAGCGACGCGTGCCACGTGTTCCACGTAATGAACGCCTGGGACGATGGCACCCGCATCGTCGCCTACGTCATGGAGTCGGGCACCGCACCGGGCATGCCCAACGCCGACGGCACCCGGGGCGACCCGGCCAGCATGGCGGCGCGCCTGTGCCGCTGGACGTTTGACCTGGAAAGCGATGGCGACGGTTTCGAGCGCACCATCCTCGACGACCTGGCGGCGGAATTTCCGCGCATCGACGAGCGCTATGCCGGGCGCCGCCACCGCGTGGGTTTTTACTGCTGCCACAGCGAGCAGCGCGTCAGGAATGGTTCGGAGAGCGTGCTCTACGACTCGCTGGCCTGCTTCGACTTTGCCTCTGGCACGCGCGAGCTATATACACTGCCGGCCGGCGACGTCATCTCCGAACCGGTCTTCGTTGCGCGCTCGGCGCAGTCGCCCGAAGGCGATGGCTGGCTGCTGGCGGTGGCGTGGCGCGCCCGGGAAGGCCGCAGCGACCTGCTGGTGATCGACGCCACGGACCTGGCGGCCGGCGCCGTCGCGACGGTATGCCTGCCGCACCGGATACCGTTCGGCTTTCACGGCTGCTGGCGCGCCTGCGGCAAGCCGCCAGCTTAAAACTTACAGCCCGTCGAAATTGGCCGCACGCTTGGCCAGGAACGCCTGCATGCCTTCTTTTTGCGCCGGCGTGCCGAACGCCGCGTGGAAGTAGCGGCGCTCGTAGCGTACGCCTTCGGTCAGGGTGGTCTCGAACGCGCGGTTCACGCTGTCCTTGATCGCCATCGCCACCGAGACCGACATCGACGCGATGGTGGTCGCTGCGGCCAGCGCTTCTTCCATCACCTTGTCGGCCGCGACCACGCGCGACACCAGGCCGGTGCGCTCGGCTTCGGCCGCGTCGATCATGCGTGCGGTGAGCAGCATGTCCATCGCCTTGGCCTTGCCGATCGTGCGCGGCAGGCGCTGCGTGCCGCCGGCGCCCGGGGTGACGCCGACCTTGATTTCGGGCTGGCCGAATTTGGCGGTGTCGGCCGCGATCAGGAAGTCGCACATCATGGCCAGCTCGCAGCCGCCACCGAGACAAAAGCCCTGCACCACGCCGATGACCGGTTTGCGCACGTTGAGGATGTGTTCCCAGTTACGGCCGATGTAGTTGCCGCCGTAGGTGTCGCCATAGTCGTAGTCGACCATCGCCGCGATGTCGGCGCCGGCCGCAAAGGCTTTTTCGCTGCCGGTCAGGATGATGCAGCCGATATTGCTGTCCGCGTCGAACTTGTAGAGCGCGTCGCCCAGTTCATCCATCATGTTGTCGTTCAGGGCGTTGAGCGCTTTGGGACGGTTCAGGCGAATCACGGCCACTTTGCCGTGGGTCTCGATCAGCAGGTCTGCATAGTTCATGGAATCCTCTTTAAAAAAGCGTGGGGGTAATGTGCGATTGTAGCGAATCTGCGCCGCTGTCGATGGCGATTCAAGGTTTGGGCAGCAATACCCAGAGCTGGCCGCGCTGCTTCATGCGGCCGGCATTTTCCATCGCCTCGTACCCGAAGCCGAAGAAGAAGTCGGCCCGCACCGCGCCGCGAATGGCGCCGCCGGTGTCGTGCCCCATCACCAGGCGCTGCATCGGCACCTCGCTGCCCGCCTCGGTGGTTGCAAGGTAAATCGGCGCGCCGAGCGGCAAAAACGTCGGGTCGATCGCGACCGAACGCGCCGGCGTCAACGCCACGCCCAGCGCGCCCTTGGGGCCGACCGAGGGATCCGGCAGGCGCTCTTCGCGGAAGAAAATGAAGCTCGGGTTGACGTTGAACAGTTCCTGGCGCCGCTCGGGATGGGCGGCGATCCAGGCCTTGATGCCCTGCGCGGTGGCCTGCTCCGATGTCAGCTCGCCCTGTTCGATCAGCCAGCGCCCGATCGCCTTGTACGGGTGGCCGTTCTGGTCGGCGTAGGCCACGCGCACGGTCTCGCCGCTGTCGGCCAGCTTGACCCGGCCCGACCCCTGCACCTCCAGGAAGAACGCTTCGACCGGATCGTCCACCCACAGCAGCTCCTTGCCGGCGATGTCGGCGCGCTCGATCTCGGCGCGGCTGCCGTACGGGACCACCTTCTTGCCCACCAGGCGCCCGCGCACACGTTTGCCTTTCAGTTCCGGGTAGACGCTGGCCAGGTCGATCGTCAGCAGGTCGTCCGGCACCCGGTACAGCGGCGTCTGGAAAGCGCCGCCGCGTTTGCGGGCGCCTCGCAGCAAGGGTTCGTAGTAGCCGGTGATGAGGCCCGTGTCGGCACCGTCAGCGGCGCGCACCTGGTTCGGCACGAAGTACGTCTCGAAATAGCTGCGCACCGCCGCGCCGTCCTTGGCGTCGACCGTGCGCGCCGCGCCGCACGCGCTTTTCCATTCGGGCTTGCGCGCCAACACGGCGCACGAGGTCATGAAGGCCGGCCAGGCCTGGCGCAGGTCGTCGCGCTCCCAGCCGGGCAGCGCGGCGAAGGTCGATGGCGTCATCAACGGCGCCGGTTCGGACTTGACGGGCGGCGTTACAGGTGGGGTAATCGGCGGCGCTACCGGCGGCTCCACCCGCATCACCGGCGGCGGCATGACGACCGGCGGCGCCGGTCTGGGTGCGGGCGTGCTGCATGCCGCGAGGGCCAGCGCGACGGCGCCGGCCGAAACGAGTAAACTGCTGCGTGTTGAGAACATGGGAGTCGATATGTGGGTGTTAATGCTTGAAGCAGGCGTGGCGTTCTTCCTGCTGGTGTTTATCGTGTGGTGGACGATGTATTCGGGACCGAAGCCGACCAACGACGACCAGCAGCTGAACGCGCCGGAGAAAAAACAGGAACTCCCCGACGACACCAGCCACTGAGATCAGTGCAGGGTGCGCGGCAGCGACAGCACGAATTCGGGAATCTTGGTCTCGAACTGATGGCCGTCCTCGGCCACGCAGAAGTACTCGCCGGTCATCGAGCCTTGCGGGGTCGCCAGCTGGGTGCCGCTGGTGTATTCGAACTGTTCGCCCGGCTGCAACAGCGGCTGGTGCCCGACCACGCCCAGGCCGCGCACTTCGTCGATGTGGTTATTGGCGTCGGTGATGACCCAGTGCCGCGAGATCAGCTGCGCGCCGACGGTGCCGGTGTTCTTGATCGTGATCGCGTAGGTGAACACGTAATTGCTTCGGCTCGGATCGGACTGCTCCGGCAGGTACTGGGTCCTGACAGTGACAGTAAATTCGTAAGCGGCCATCTGGATTCCTTGATTAAGACTGTAAAAGTTGCTCGACTGAATTTTCAGGCGCCGGCGTGAGGAGGCCCGGCGGAGCATCATACATTGAGCCGCAAAAACGGGCCGGCGGCAAGGGCGCGCCGTGGGAGAGCGTAAAATAGCGCATCTTCATTAACCGCAAGCATTTGCCAGCCGCCGCCATGACCACTTTCCGTATCGCTCCCAGCATTTTGTCCGCCGATTTCGCCCGCCTGGGCGAGGAAGTGCGCAATGTCGTCGCCTCGGGCGCCGACATCATCCACTTCGACGTCATGGACAACCATTATGTTCCCAACCTGACCATCGGCCCGCTGGTGTGCCAGGCGATCCGCCCGCACGTGCAGGTGCCGATCGACGTGCACCTGATGGTCAAGCCGGTCGACCGCCTCATTCCCGATTTCGCCAAGGCGGGCGCGAACATCATCACCTTTCACCCGGAAGCGTCCGAGCATATCGACCGCTCGCTCCAGCTGATCCGCGATAACGGCTGCAAGGCCGGCCTGGTGTTTAATCCCGGCACGCCGCTGCACTTCCTCGACCATGTGATGGACAAGATCGACATGATCCTGATCATGTCGGTCAATCCGGGCTTCGGCGGCCAGTCCTTCATACCGGAAGCGCTGAAGAAAATCGCGCTGGCGCGCCGCATGATCGACGACTCGGGCCGCGATATTTTGCTGGAAGTCGATGGCGGCATCAAGATCGACAATATCGCCGCGGCTGCCGCTGCGGGGGCCGATACGTTCGTGGCCGGGTCGGCGATTTTCGGCCAGCCGGACTACAAGGCGGTGATCGACGCCATGCGCGTGGAGCTGGCCAAGGTGGGCAAATAACACCGGAACCATGCCGTATGTCAACCTTCGCCTCGGGTTTGCGCCGTCGTTTCATTGGGGCGGCACGATTCGGGTCGAGGGCGACGACCTGAGATTGATGCCTCTTGCTTAAACCGGAGGCACAGTTGAATCAGAAATTGTTTCTCAAAGCCTATACGCCCCGTCAAAGAGAAACCCACGGCTGGGCCAGCCGTTCATCGATCGGCACACGCAGCCGGGACGCAGAGCCGGCTACACAGTCCAACTTGTATCGCATAGCGATACTCGATACAATCGATGCGATGATAAAAACGTTCAGACACAAGGGCTGCAACGGTTTTTCGAGACAGGCAGCAAGGCTGGAATCCAAGCTGCGCATGCAGCGAAACTGCGTCTTCAGTTAGCAGCGCTTGACCAGGCAATTCGTCCAGAAGATTTATCAGCGCCGTCGTGGGAGCTTCATCCACTGAAGGGCGATTTGAGGGGACACTGGGCAGTCACAGTCAACGGGAACTGGCGAATGATTTTCGCATTCGATGGGACCGATGCCGTCCTCGTGGACTACCTCGACTATCACTGAATTGACGGAGGATCATATGACTCGCATGCACAATCCGCCCCATCCCGGGGAAGTACTTCGGGAATATTTGGGCGACATGACTGTAACGGACGTCGCTGCCCATCTCGGAGTAAGCCGTGTCACGCTTCAGCGTGTGGTCACGGGCACTGCGGCGATTTCGCCAGATATGGCGTATCGTCTCGGCACAGCTTTTGGCACAAGTCCGGAATTTTGGGCAGGAATGCAGCTCCAATATGATCTCCACCAGGCCGGCAAAGTCAAACGGCCGAAAATTGAACGCATCACGGCATAGTGCGGAAAACTCCCGCCGCGCCGGACGTTTCAATCCCGCCAGTCTTCCTCTGACACTGCGCAAGCGAAAATCGATGAATGATCGCGTGAGATGAGATGGGGCCCCTGTCCCTGTTGAGACCTGATGTCAATGTGTAAGGAGCGACTGTGCCAGATCCGGTAGAATCGTCCCAACCTCACTGCGTCCATCCCATGTTTACCAACTCCGCCACGCCCCATCGCGCCCCGATCCGCGCCGTGATCATCGATCTCGATGGCACCATGCTCGATACCCTGCCCGACTTCCACGTCGCCATCAACGCCATGCGCGGGCAATTCGGCTACGCGCCGATCACGCAGGAGCAGATCGCGCTGATGATCGGCAAAGGCTCCGAAAACCTGATCCGCGCCGTGCTCGCGCTGGAGCACGACGCAGCCGGCGTCGAACAGCGCTTCGACGACGCCATGGCCTTATACCAGCGTCACTACCTGGCCATTAACGGCGACCATAGCGTGATCTACGATGGCGTGATCGACGGCCTGAACGCGATGAAAGCCGACGGACTGCGCCTGGCCTGCGTGACCAACAAGCCGATCGCCTTCGCCACGCCGCTGCTGGCGCAAAAGGGCCTGGCGCCGTATTTCGAGGTAGTCTACGGAGGCGACTCGCTGCCGCGCAAAAAGCCGGACCCGATGCCGCTGCTGCAGGTCTGCGCCGACTTCGGCCTGGCGCCGGCGCAGGTGGTGGCCATCGGCGACTCGTCCAACGACGCCGAGGCGGCGCGCGCGGCCGGCTGCTTCGTATTAACGGTACCGTATGGTTACAACCACGGGCGGGCTATACACGAAACCGATTCCGATGGTATAGTTACCTCACTTATAGAAGCGGCAATGCTGATTCGTTCGCACAACAACGACGCAAACTAAACCTCCACCACATATGTTTTTCATCAAAAAACACAATGTCACGCAAACCGGCTCGATTGAGGCCTGGCTTTGGCGACGCTGGCAATCCTGGGCTAAGTAACCCTGTAGTGATTGCTGTCGGCTGCCTTTTTGCGCCGACAGGTTTTTTGAAACCCACCGCCCGCGAACACGCCATGGCGGTATGGAGAAAAGCATGACCGAACTCGAATTCAAATCGCTGGCCAACGAAGGCTTCAACCGTATTCCATTGATTTCGGAAGCCTTCGCCGATCTCGAAACGCCCCTCACGCTCTACCTCAAGCTGGCCCAGACCCAGAACGCCGGAAAGAACACCTTCCTGCTCGAATCGGTGGTCGGCGGCGAGCGTTTCGGGCGCTATTCCTTCATCGGCCTGCCCGCCACGACGGTGCTGCGCACATTCGGCACGCGCACCGAGATCGTCAAGAACGGCAGCGTGATCGAAACCCACGACGGCAACCCGCTCGACTTCATCGAACAGTACCAGGCGCGCTTCAAGGTCGCGCTGCGTCCCGGCCTGCCGCGCTTTTGCGGCGGCCTGGCCGGCTACTTCGGCTACGACACCGTGCGTCACATCGAGCGCAAACTGGCCGACACCGAGCCGAAGGACGACCTGGGCCTGCCCGACATCCAGCTGATGGTGACCGAGGAACTGGCGGTCATCGACAACCTGTCGGGCAAGCTGTATCTGATCGTGTACGCCGACACCACGCAGCCGGAAGCGTACTCCAAGGCGCGCCAGCGCCTGAAAGACCTGCGCATGATGCTGCGCCGCGGCGTCGACGCACCGGTCACATCGAGCTCGGTGCGTACCGAAGCGGTGCGCGACTTCAGCAAGGAGGATTACCTCAAGGCCGTCGCCCGCGCCCACGAATACGTCATGGCCGGCGACCTGATGCAGGTGCAGATCGGCCAGCGCATCCGCAAGCCGTATGTGGACAATCCGCTGACCCTGTACCGCGCGCTGCGTTCCTTGAATCCGTCGCCGTACATGTACTTCTATAACTTCGGCGACATGCAGATCGTCGGCGCCTCGCCAGAGATTTTGGTGCGCAACGAGACCGCGTCCGATGGCAGCAAAAAAGTCACCCTGCGCCCGATCGCCGGCACACGCCCACGTGGCGCCACGCCCGAACGCGACGCCGAACTGTCGAAGGAACTGCTGGCCGACCCGAAGGAAATCGCCGAACACGTCATGCTGATCGACCTGGCGCGCAATGACCTGGGCCGCATCTCCGAGATCGGCAGCGTCAAGGTCACCGAGCGCATGGTCGTGGAAAAATACTCGCATGTGCAGCACATCGTCTCGAACGTCGAAGGTACGCTCAAGGACGGCATGTCCAACCTGGACGTGCTGCGCGCGACCTTCCCGGCCGGGACCCTGACCGGGGCACCGAAAGTGCGCGCCATGGAAGTGATCGACGAACTCGAACCGACCAAGCGCGGCATCTACGGCGGCGCCTGCGGCTACCTGAGTTTTGGCGGCGAGATGGACGTCGCGATCGCGATCCGCACCGGCGTGATCAAGGACGGCATGCTGTACGTGCAGGCCGCCGCCGGCATCGTGGCCGATTCGGTCCCCGAGCTGGAATGGCAGGAAACCGAAAACAAGGCGCGCGCGGTTTTGCGCGCCGCCGAGCAAGTACAAGACGGCCTGGATGGGGAGCTCTGAGATGCTGCTGATGATCGATAACTACGACTCCTTCACCTACAACCTGGTGCAGTATTTCGGTGAACTGGGCGAAGAAGTTGCTACCTTCCGCAACGACGAAATCACGATCGACGAGATCAGCGCGATGCAGCCGGACCGCATCTGCATCTCGCCCGGTCCCAAGACCCCGGCCGAAGCCGGGATCTCGGTCTCCATCCTGGAGCAGTTCAAGGGCAAGCTGCCGATCCTCGGCGTGTGCCTCGGCCACCAGGCCATCGGCGCCGCGTTCGGCGGCAAGGTCATTCGCGCCAAGCAGGTCATGCATGGCAAAACCTCAGTGATCGCGCACACCGGCGTGGGCGTGTTCAAGAATCTTCCGAGTCCGTTTACGGTCATCCGCTACCACTCGCTGGCGATCGAGCGCGCGTCGCTCCCGGCCTGCCTGGAGGTGACGGCATGGACCGACGACGGCGAGATCATGGGCGTGCGGCACAGGGAGTTCGATATCGAGGGCGTGCAGTTCCATCCCGAATCGATCCTGTCCGAGCATGGCCATGCCCTGCTGAAGAATTTTCTCGAACGCTAACGCCTGCCCGGATCAAGGAGCTGTCATGCCGATCACCCCACAAGAAGCACTGCTGCGCTGCATCGAACACCGCGAAATTTTCCACGACGAGATGCTGCACCTGTTCCGCCAGATCATGTCGGGCGAAATGTCGCCGACCATGATCGCCGCGCTCACGCTCGGCCTGCGCGTGAAGAAGGAAACCATCGGCGAAATCGCCGCCGCCGCGCAGGTGATGCGTGAATTTTCGACCAAGGTGCCGATGGCCGACACCACCCACCTGCTCGACATCGTCGGCACCGGTGGCGACGGCGCCCACACCTTCAATATTTCGACCACGGCGATGTTCGTGGCCGCCGCCGCCGGCGCGCGCGTGGCCAAGCACGGCGGGCGCAGCGTGTCGTCGTCATCCGGCAGCGCCGACGTGATCGAGGCGCTGGGCGCGAACATCAACCTCTCGCCCGAGCAGATCGCGCAGTCGATCGCGCAGACCGGCATCGGCTTCATGTTCGCACCGAACCACCACGCCGCCATGAAGCATGCGGCGCCGGTGCGGCGCGAGCTGGGCGTGCGCACCATTTTCAATATCCTGGGACCGCTGACCAATCCGGCCGGCGCGCCGAATATCCTGATGGGCGTGTTCCACCAGGATCTGGTGGGTATCCAGGTGCGCGTGCTGCAGCGCCTGGGCGCGCAGCATGCGGTGGTGGTGTATGGGCGCGACAATATGGATGAAGTCTCGCTCGGCGCGGCCACCATGGTCGGTGAGCTGGTGAACGGCGAAATCCGCGAGTACGAGATTCACCCGGAAGACTTCGGCCTGCCGATGATCGCCAGCCGCAACCTGAAGGTGGCCAACGCCACCGAATCGAAGGCGAAAATGATGGAAGCGCTGCGTGGCGAGCCTGGGGCGGCCTACGACATCGTCGCGCTCAACGCCGGCACCGCGTTGTACGCGAATGGCCTGGCCAGCGACATCGCAGGTGGCATGACAAGAGCGATCGAGGCGATGGCGTCGGGCGCGGCGCGGGCCAAGCTGGAGCAGTTCGTCAGCGCGACCCGAAGGATCGGCGGCGCCTGAGCACCGGCGCGCACAGCAAACAGAACCAGCAGGCAGACCACATGTCCGACATACTCAACAAGATCCTTGCGGTA
>DASVVC010000100.1:0-139602 GCA_036386755.1 Telluria sp. | reverse complement strand
ATTTTTGCTAGTTTTCGCATAAAAACCACCTTTGGATCGCTCAAAACCCCATCATGCACCAGCTTGCGCCAAGCTTCACTGGCAGCACGAACGGTTTTCGCATATACTTGCCGGTCTGGCCGTTTTGGCCGGTTCATCAATCGAAGTTCACGGTGTGTCGGGTTGCGACTCGTGCACCGCATGTGAAAGGTACTATCATGACCGTAGAAAATATCAACAAAGCCGCGATCATCGCGGACAACGCCCGTGCGCAAAACGACACCGGCTCCCCTGAAGTTCAGGTCGCTCTGCTGACCGCACGCATCAACGAACTGAACGGCCACTTCAAAGCCCACGCGAAAGATCATCACTCGCGCCGCGGCCTGATCATGATGGTCAACCGTCGTAAAAGCCTGCTGTCCTACCTGAAAAGCAAAGACGCAACCCGTTATCGCGATCTGATCGCTAAACTCGGTCTGCGCAAGTAATTTTTGCCGATTCAAGTTGATCAAGAAATGCCTGCACAGCTTGCTGTCGCGGGCATTTTTGCATTATTAGTCCCGAAAAGTAGTAAAGGCAGCAAGCAATGTTGCCTGTGGTGAGGTGGACGACAGCGCCTGAAAATCTGTCGGCAAATAGAAAGGGATTACCCATGTTTAATAAAGTTACGAAAACCTTCCAGTACGGCCAACATCAAGTCACCCTGGAAACCGGCGAAATCGCCCGTCAAGCCTCCGGCGCCGTCATGGTGTCGATCGAAGACACCGTCGTCCTGGCTACCGTGGTTGCGCGCAAAGACGCCAAGCCAGGCCAGGATTTCTTCCCGCTGACGGTCGACTACGTCGAGAAAACGTACGCAGCCGGTAAAATCCCAGGCGGTTTCTTCAAGCGCGAAGGCCGTCCTTCCGAAAAAGAAACCCTGACCAGCCGCCTGATCGACCGTCCGATCCGCCCGCTGTTCCCTGAAGGCTACCTGAACGAAGTTCAGATCATCATCCACGTGCTGTCGGTCAATCCTGAGATCGATCCGGACATCGCCGCCATGATCGGCGCTTCCGCCGCCCTGTGCGTCTCCGGCATCCCGTTCAGCGGCCCGATCGGCGCCGCGCGCGTCGGCTACGCCAACGGCCAGTTCATCCTGAACCCGACCACCACCCAGCTCAAGACATCCGAGATGGACCTGGTCGTCGCCGGTACCGAAACAGCCGTGCTGATGGTTGAATCGGAAGCCAAGCAGCTGTCCGAAGAAATCATGCTCGGCGCCGTGGTCTACGGCCACGACCAGATGAAAGTGGTGATCGATGCGATCCACGAACTGGTGCGCGACGGCGGCAAGCCGGAAGTCGAGTGGACCGCTCCGGCCAAGAACGAAGCGCTGATCGCCCGCGTCAAGGAACTGGCTGAAACGAACATCAACGAGACCTACCAGATCAAGGACAAGGTTGCCCGTACCGCCAAGCTGAAGGCCTCGTTCCAGGAAGTCTACGCCGCCCTGGCCGCCGACGCTGCCGCCACCGGCATCGCCCAGCCGGACAATGTCGACGTCGGCAACGTGCTGTTCGATATCGAAGCCAAGGTCGTGCGTTCGCAGATCCTGAACGGCGAGCCACGCATCGACGGGCGCGACACCCGCACCGTGCGCCCGATCTCGATCCGCACCAGCATCCTGCCGCGTACCCACGGTTCGGCCCTGTTCACCCGCGGCGAAACCCAGGCGCTGGTCGTGGCCACCCTCGGCACCGCGCGCGACAGCCAGAAGATCGATGCGCTGATGGGCGAGTACACGGACGACTTCATGATGCACTACAACATGCCTCCGTTCGCCACCGGCGAAACCGGCCGTGTCGGCACCCCGAAGCGCCGCGAAATCGGCCACGGCCGCCTGGCCAAGCGCGCGCTGATCGCCGCCTTGCCTAACCCGGAAGACTTCAGCTACTCGGTCCGTCTCGTGTCCGAAATCACCGAATCGAACGGTTCCTCGTCGATGGCTTCCGTCTGCGGCGGCTGCCTGGCGCTGATGGATGCCGGCGTGCCGATGAAAGCGCACGTGGCCGGTATCGCCATGGGCCTGATCAAGGAAGGCGGCAAGTTCGCCGTCCTGTCGGACATCCTGGGCGACGAAGATCACCTGGGCGACATGGACTTCAAGGTAGCCGGTACCGCCAATGGCATTACCGCGCTGCAGATGGACATCAAGATCATGGGCATCACCAAGGAAATCATGCAAGTGGCTCTGGCGCAAGCCAAGGAAGGCCGCGAGCACATCCTGGGCGAAATGCAGAAGGCGATGCCGCACGTGAAAACCGAGCTGTCGGATTTCGCACCGCGCCTGATCACCATCAAGATCAATCCTGAGAAAATCCGTGACGTCATCGGCAAGGGCGGCGCCGTCATCCGCGCGCTGACCGAAGAAACCGGCACCCAGATCGACATCAGCGACGAAGGTATCGTCACCATCGCGTCGGTCGATGCCGCTGCCGGGCAGGAAGCCAAGCGCCGCATCGAAGAACTGACCGCCTCGGTCGAAGTGGGCAAGACCTACGACGGCGTCGTGCTCAAGTTGCTCGACTTCGGCGCGATCGTCCAGGTCATGCCGGGCAAGGATGGCCTGCTGCACATCTCGCAGATCGCCAACGAGCGTGTGAACGCCGTTGCCGACTACCTGAAAGAAGGCCAGCAAGTGCGCGTCAAGGTGCTGGAAACCGACGACCGCGGCCGCCTCAAGCTGTCGATGAAAGCTGCCGAAGGCGCGGAAGCGGCTCCTCAGTAATCGTTATTGGCTCACGCCTGTAAAAACCGCCAGCGCGCAAGCCCTGGCGGTTTTTTTCGGGCTGGCCACATTTGAAAAGGATGATCCACATGGACGAACTCAACGCCCCCTACCACGCGCATATTTACTACGATGCCGCCACGCGCGAGCAGGCGCTGGCCTTGCGCCAGCGCCTGCTCGACGCGAAAGAGAGCGGCGCGATTGCCGAACTGTTTTTTGTCGGCGAGCTGGGCGATCATGCGGTCGGCCCGCATCCGCTGCCGGAGTACGAGATTCACTACAGCCAGGCAATGCTGCCGGCGGTCATCGCGCTGCTCGAGGCGTCCGGCTTGCGCGCGCTGGTGCACCCGCTGACCGACGACGACGTGGCCGATCACACCACCCTGGCGCACTGGATCGGCGCGCCGCTGCCGCTCAAGCTGGAAACGCTCGACCCGCCCGGCGTGAACCAGGGCGTGGCGCGCTTCGGCAAGTCGGCGTTTTAGGAACCGGCGTTCGGGATGGGAGTGTGAGCAATCGTGTGACTGTAGCCGCGTAAAATTTTGCCGCGTCGGCGATCAGTGAACGAGCTTCAGAACGAGTCCGGCGATTAATGCCATTTGGAGCAGCCCCACGCCAACGACCCAGCGCACCAGTTCAGCTTTGGCTTCAGACAGGCTGGCTTTTGCTTCGGCGGCTGTACGGTCTGTCTTGGCGTCCAATTTGTCGATGGATGAGCGAATGCCACTTAACTCTCGGGAAACATCTTGTTTGCTCGAAAACCGTTCTACGATACTTGAATCTTCCGCGCTGATGATTTCCGCAAGCAAGGCAGCTTGTACCTTCGCTTGAGCTGTGGAGAACCCCGCACTCTCCAGACGCTCCGCCATTTTCAATGTGTCGAACGGAACTGTTGCCATGAAATTCTCCAATCGGTACAGGGTGCTGTTGACATGCGTTTGCTTCGTATTTACATCATACGCCGCTCGTACCGAAGTGCGATGAGCGTGACCTTGCGCTCACCCTACTGGGTCATCAGGCTGTTCAAGGCGCCGTAGCCGAGCTGCGGCAACCCCGCCTCGTTGACCTTGCCGCTATCGAGGAACTGCCGGGTCAGCGCATCGACACAGCCGAACATCGCCTCCGAAATGGCCGAGCCAGCGCTCAGGCGGCGCACGCCCAGCTGCACCAGCCGCACCGGTGCCGGCACGCCGTCGCGCACCATCACGTTCAGCGGCAGGCGCGTGGCCTCGGCCACCGCCGCGATGTCCTCCTCGGCCACCATGCCGGGCACGAACAGCCCGCTGGCCCCGGCTGCTTCGTACACGGCGCCGCGGCGGATGGTTTCTTGCACGCGTTCACTGGCGTCAACGCCGCGCAGATACACGTCGGCGCGCGCATTGATGAACAGGTTCACGCTGCGCGCGGCGGCCAACGCCCGGATCGCCCGGATCTTGTCCGCCAGCAGCGCCGGCGTGCCGCCGCCATCCTCGATATTGATCCCGACCACGCCCACATCGATCAGCTCGCCAACCAGTGCGGCCGCCTGGGCGGGGTCGTCGCTGTAGCCATCTTCCGCATCGACCGTCAGCGGCAGGGAACTGGCGCGCAGGATGCCTTTCACCGAGGCCATCAGCAGCTCGCGCGGCAAGGTGCTGCCGTCGGCAAAGCCGTGCGACCAGGCGACGGCGGCGCTGCTGGTGGCCAGCGCTTTCGCGCCGGCCGCCGCCGCAATGCGCGCACTGCCTGCATCCCAGCAATTGGCCAGCATCAGCAGGCCATCGGCGTGCAACGAATGAAACAGGACATCATTACGGACTTGCATTGTTTCTCCTTGGTGAAAGTTAAACCGGGTTGGCTTGCCTGCGCCGCTTCAGGGCGTCCCGAAGCGGCGCAGATAGCTGGCGATGGGTTCCAGGCCGACACTGGCGCGGCGCTGGTCGAGCTGGCTTTCATCCTCGACCGGACGCAATTCCAGCTTGCCGGCATCGTTCATGATCAACTGGCTGCCGTAGAGCTGCTTCTTGCCGTCGTTGAGCAGATCGCGGTCGATGCTCAGCGCCACGGTCGACCAGGGCAGCTCGCCCTTGTCAGCCGCCTTTTTCATCGCCGGCAGCGATTGCTTGAGCAACTCCGGCGAAGCATGCTGCACCAGCAGCCACATGGCTTGATTGCCCTGCGCGCCCACCGCCTTGACGCCCGGCCAGCCGATCTCGGCAAGGATGCCCTTGATCCTCGGCTCGTGCTTGGCGTCGAGCGCGAGCATCTCGGCCATGATCGATGTGGAATCGGGCGACGCTTCATGGCGCTTGCGTACCTCCTGGTCGCGTTCCATCATCGCCAGCAGCTCGGCGGCAATGTGCGGGTGCGTCCCTTGCGGGTGCGTCCCTTGCGGCAGCGGCGCCGCCACGGCTGCTTTACCAGCGCGCTCCGCCGCCTGGCCCGCCGGCTCGCCCGCGTGGGCTGCCAACGCCGCCAGGCTGGCGCCGAGTGCAAGCATCCATGGACGCATACCTTTTCCTTCACAGTAAGACGCCGGCGCGATCACGAAATGCGTTTCGCCGTGTTGACGTCACTATAACGCTTTCCCGAGACGTTTTCGCCGCGACTGCCCGCGAGCCCGCCCTGTGCCCGGGCTGGCACAGCCCTTGCAATGGATGGAGCAGGACGCGCAGCTGCATCGTTCTATCTTCCCCGCGCATCGACCACTCATTAAAGGGGCCGTTCGTGAACCGTCGCCTGCCTCAATACAGTCCGGTGTTCGACATCTTCCCAACGCCGCGCCGCGCGCGAGCGAACAGGAATGCGAGGCCGGCCCGCTCAATCCCCATTTTGTTGCGCAAAAGTGAGCTAGATGGCACGAAAAATACCGTATCGCGCGCGCGCCGGACGGCCGATTGCCGGCTCGCAGGTATCAGAAACGGCAACCGGGCGAGGGGAGCGCGCCTTCTACTTGTCGCAGGCCGGTGATGGCATGCGGATCCTCGATATATACCGTGGCAACGCAGTGCTCGGCGGTGCGCTGCAGATCGAAGCGATAATGTTGTCCCGCCGTGGGGATGAAGCTCGTTGCCGCCATGCACGTTCGGCCGCGCCCATAATAGCGTCCGCCAACCGTCAGCCGTGCGCCGGCGGGAATGTCGGCGTAGCCGGCCGCGTCGTTCTGCAAGGCGTGTTCCCTGCCGTGCGTGCAAATCCACTCCTGGCCCGAACCGGCAAGGTTGACCTTGGCCGCGGCCAGTCCCGCAGGATGACGGTAGGCCGGCAGAATATCGCAGCCAGCGGCGCCGCCAAGCGCCGCAACGGCCACCAGATAGCGCGCCAGCATCATGGCGGCGCGCCTTTGACCTTCAATTCGAGCTGTCGCATCACGGCGGTAGCCGACAGCAAACCTTCCTCGTTGGCGTCTAAGGGCAGGATATAGGCGTAGGAAAAGGCCATGCCATCAACGGTCGAGAAGGTGGCTTTGGGGCTGCGCCGGTCCTTCAGGGCCGACGGCAAATCCTGGTACAGCGCAAAATACGGCTTGCCCTCGCGCTGGGCGATTTCGGCGCTGCGGTACAGCACATAGTGTGCGGCAATGTGCACGCCGACGCCAAGACTGCCGGTGTAGCTTACCTTGATCAGTTTGCCGGGCCCCGGTGCTTCTTCGTAACCCCCCTGTACGCCCCGAAACAAATTGGCCGTGCGGCTTTCGTAACCGCTGGTGCACGCCGGCAGGGCGATGGCAAGCAGGGCAAGGCTGCTCAGGCGGAGCAGCCACATGCTGGTTTTTCCGGGCATGCTGGGTCCGCCTTACTTCGTGAGCAAGGGAAGGATGAGCCAGTCGATCGACTTGTACCAGCCGGCGCCGTTGCGGGTAATGCCGTCGAGCGTCTGCACGCAGGAATAGGCCGGCTTGGTGAACGGGACTGCATGGTTATCCTGGTCGACGATGACCAGTTCGCAGCTTGCCGAGTTGCCGCGTATGTACAGGCGGGCATCATAGGTGTCATTCGCCTTGGGGGTAAACGTGGCAGTCACGGAACAGCCCGAATTGCCGCCCCACAGCACATGGGTGGCGTTCATCGCGAAGGAGAACTCTTGGTCCGCCGCGATCGGTTTGGAAGGCAGTTCGTCCTTGTCGTCCATCGAGAGATTGCGGCTGATGATGGTGCCGCTGGCCGAACGCTCGCACTCGGCGCCGTTGTAGACGATTGCCGAACCGTTGCGCATGCGCGTGCCGGGCGTATCGTTTTCCATGTACATGGTCAGGGTAGCCATTGGCTTGCCGGCCGGTGGAACGTAGGTGGAGCAGCCGGACAGCATGGCCAGCAGCAGGGGAATGGAAACAAGGGCTCGGTTTGACATGATGAGGGGAAACTTGAGTACGCATTGAGCGCATTGCGCCGGAGTCGGACCCGGCCGTAAACAGCAGCGGCCGGTCGGACTGGGATAAAGCTTGGCGCATTATCCTCTACGATGATAACCAATTGCAACTATTGGTCAAAAGAAGAAAACAACTTGATATTGGCTTTTTAATATCAAAAGTCCAGCTTAACTCATGGTAGCCGGCGTAAAAAAGACCGCCTGCTTTGGGGCAGGCGGCCGGGTGTAGCGTAGTAGCCAGACCGACGCGTGCAGGTCGCGCCTGGCGAGCAACTATTTCTGCTGGACGGTGAATTCGCCGTATTTCTTCAGCTGCTCGGCCACGGCGGCATTGTCGCCAACCACCACCACCGATTGCAGTTCCGGCGCAAAATATTTCTTGCCCATTTCGCGCACCTGCGCCGAAGTGACCTTCTGGATCAGCGGCACGTACTGGCCGAGGAATTCCGGCGGCAGGCCGACCAGCCAGTTGTTGGCCAGGGTCCTGGCCACGGCGCCCTGCATCTGGTTGCTGATCAGGTAGCCGCCGGCCACATAGCGCTTGTTCATGCTCATTTCCGCTTCCGGTACCAGTTCGGCGCCGATGCGGGTGTACTCGTGCAGGTATTCCTTGAGCGCGTCGCCGGTCACTTCGTTGCGCACATCGGCGCCGCCGACGATGCTGCCGCCGTTGCGGAAGATGCGCGCTCCGGCCGAGGCGCCGTAGGTGTAGCCTTTTTCCTCGCGCAGGTTGAGGTTCACGCGGCTGCTGAAACCGCCGCCGAGGATAGTGCTGGTCAGGCGCAGCGGTACGTAGTCGGTGGCGCTGGCGGCCATGCCCGGGCTGCCCAGGCGCATGGTCGACTGCACGCTGCCATCGCGCTGCAGGATGATGCGCACCGGCTTGGCGGCGAGGGTGGCGCCGGGCGTCTCGGGCAGGGCCGGGCCCTCGGCCTTCCAGTCCCCGAAAGCGGCCGTGGCCAGTTTGATGGCCTCGGCCTCGCCGATGCGGCCGGTGATCACCAGCAGGCTGCGGTCGGGACGGAAGCGCTTGACGTGCTCGGCGCGCAGCAATTCCGGCGTGACCGCGGTGATCGATTCCACGCTCGGGCTGGTGTTGCCGTACGGGTGCTCGCCAAAGACCGCCTTGTTCAGCGCGCGTTCGGCGCGGAAACCCGGGCTGGTCTCGGACACTTTCAGGCCCTCCAGGGCATTGCCCTTGCCCAGCTCGACTTCCTGCGGCGGGAAGGCCGGCATGCGCGCCACTTCGGCCAGCAGTTGCAGCATCGGGCCGGCGTTCGAGGTCAGGGCGTTGGCCGAGACGATCACGCCGTCGTGGCTGGCGCCGGCGCCGACTTCGCCGCCCAGGCCCTGGGCCGCTTCGGCGATGGCGCGCGAGTCGCGCCTGGTGCTGCCTTCATTGAGCAGGCCCGCCAGCAGGTTGGCGAAACCGGGGAGCTTGCGCTCGTCGGCGGCAAGACCGGCGCCGCGCACGGCCAGCACGTAGTCCACGCGCGGCAAGCCCTGGCGCGGCACGACCCACACCTGCAGGCCGTTGGCCAGGGTTGTCTTGATGATCTTCGGCGCCGGAATCGGCTTGTCCTTGCCGTAGGGCGGCAGCTTGTTGGCGGCCGGGGCGCTGTTGGCCGCTTGCGCGGCCGCGCTGAACAGCAGGGAAATACTCATTGCCAGCATCAGTTTTTTCATGGCGGCTCTCCTTAGTTCTTCACGGGCGTGGGGGCGGCGGCAGCGGCGGGCGCGGCGGCAGCAGCAGTTTTGGCGACCGGCTTGCGGTCGATCACGGTGCGGTTGGCGCGCGTCAGGTAGGTCTTGGCGACGCGCTGTATATCTGCCGAGGTCACGCCATCGATCCAGCCCGGAATCTGGTTGGCCACGTTGGCGTCGCCCCACAGGGTTTGCAGCTTGGCCAGGGTGTCGGCGCGGTCCATGAAGCTTTCCAGCGTGTTGTACCAGTTGGCCAGCATGCGCGTCTTGACGCGGGCAAGCGTGGCCGGGTCGACGCCGCCGGCGGCGACCTTGGCGATTTCTTCATCGATGCCCTTGAGCACGGTGTCGGCGTTGCTGGTCGGCTTGTACAGCGCGAACACGGTAAACAAGGTCGGGCCGTCGAATTCCCACGGGCTGGTCAAGCCGTACAGATTCTCCAGGTTGAGCGCCACTTCGCGCCCCTTGACCAGGCCCTGGTACAGCACCGAGGCGTCGCCGCCGGCCAGCAGTTCGCCCAGTACCGCCATCGGCGCCAGGTCGCGGCTGCCGCGCGAGGGCATCTTCCAGGCGGCGGCAATGGCCGGCACCTGGGCCAGCGCGTCGCTTTGTTCGATGCGCTTTTCGGCCGTGTTGAGCGGCTCGGTAAAATCGGTGGCGGGCGGGGTCGGGCGTTTCGGGATGGCGGCGAAGTATTTCTGCGCCAGCGCAAAACCCTGGGCCGGGGTCACGTCGCCGGAAATGGCCAGCACCGCATTGTTGGGGCCGTAGTAATCGCGGTGGAAATTGCGCACGTCGTCCAGGCTGGCGCCTTCGAGGTCTTCGAAACTGCCGTAGCCGTCGTGGTTGTTTTCCCACTTCTGGAACGCTTGCTGGTTAATGTCGATCCACATGAAGCCGCCGTACGGCTGGTTCTTCACGTTGACGCGGATTTCTTCCTTGACCACGTCCTGCTGGTTCTTCAGGGTCTTCTCGTTGAAGTCGAGCGTCTTCATGCGATCCGCTTCGAGCCACAGGATCGACTCGATCGACGACACCGGCGCCGTCTCTATATAGTTGGTGAAGTCGGGCCGGGTCGAGCCGTTGTTGCGCCCGCCGCCGCCGGTGATGGTCTTGTCGAACACGCCCTTCGGTGCGTTC
Organism: Telluria sp.; assembly: GCA_036386755.1. Lineage (GTDB taxonomy): Bacteria > Pseudomonadota > Gammaproteobacteria > Burkholderiales > Burkholderiaceae_D > Telluria_A. The sequence continues at coordinate 129,662 of DASVVC010000100.1, read as the reverse complement.
GGCGTGCCCTGGAACATCAGGTGCTCGAACAGATGCGCGAAGCCGGTGCGGTTTTTCGGTTCGAGCCGCATGCCCACGTGGTACACCACGCTCACGCCGACGGTGGGCGAGGTGTGGTCGGGCGAGACGATCACGGTCAGGCCGTTATCGAGCTTCTTGACGTTGACGGGAATGTTCCAGCTGTCGCTGGCGGCCGCGAACGCGGACAGCGACAGGGACAGTCCGGCGATGAGAACGGGGAGTTGGCGCATGCGCATGAAAGACCTCACGATAAAAACCTGGGAAACGGAGCTGGACCGCAGGGCGGGAGCCGGTCCATGGCGGAGTATCTTAACGTACGTTGGTTTTTAAACAAACATATGCATGCGAAAAAAAACCCTCGCGTAGCCTGTACGCGAGGGTTTTATGCAGGGCGCGTAAAGCTTACGCTGCCAGTGCGGCGGCTGCTGCCTTTTTGTTGCGGCGGCGAGCGGTGAAGCCCAGCAGGCCGAGGCCGGCGAGCATCATGGCGTAGGTTTCTGGCTCAGGCACTGGTGCCAGAGCGATGTTTGCCGAGTAGCGGCCCGATGCGTTCGACAGGATGCTGCCCTTGATCTGGATCGTGTACGCGCCAGCGGCCAGGCTGGAGGTCGACAGCGACCATTGGTCGGTCGCGCCGGTCGACAGCAGGGTGCCGCCGAACAGCGAGCCAGCGCTGTCGATCAGGTTGAAAGCGGTGATGTCCAGGCCGTTCTTGGCGTTGCCGGTGATCGACAGGACGCCAGCGGCGAAGTCGCCAGCCTGGGCCAGGGTGAAGCTGTAGTTGTCGACGAAGGTGTTGCCCTTGTTGCCACCTTGGAAGAAGCCATCGGCTTCAGCGAAGTTGTCTACCAGTTCCAGAGTCGAGGTATTGATGATTTCGACAGCGGATGCCTGGCTCGATACCAGAGCGGCGGATGCCAGCGCGATGGCCGACAGGAAAACTTTAGATTTTTTCATCATATTGCACCTATTAAAGTTGCCTTTTGTTAAGGCCGGGTTTGGCTTGAATCGCGTATGTGTACGCGAGAACCCAATCTAACATTCACTTGTGACACTAGTAAGGATGAGTCCGGTTCTTTACATCTCGTTGCAATTTGCTACACAGAACCTTTTGTTGATACGAAAATACTATGACAGATCCATCTTCATAGTGAAGAGCTCGCTTTAAGTCTGTTGCAGAGCACCATTTGTGTTCAGATTATTTCTGTGTGTAGTCTTAGTCCTACAGTAAGACGAGAAATTTAGGAAGTATGCTTTTAAGCAAATCCTAAGTCGGCATACAGTTGATCCGGGTCAAGACGGCTCCGGCGCATCATGTTGGGGTGGACCGGACTGCTTTGGTGCTCGGATTGTGTTGCATTGCGCCAATTTGGTGAGGACGGCGGCGAAAACGCTGCGTCACCGTTGGCACGAAAGCTGCATTAAGTACCTCTGTCCGGCTGGCGAAGTCGCCGCCGGCACTGAGAAGGAGAGCAACATGTTGGAAGATGCGAGCACGCTGGCACCCCAGCGCGACGATGGATTTGCGGGCGTCAAGCTGTCCGGTGACGTCTTTGGCGCGCTGATCAACCTGTCCGGCCGGCGCCGCTTCACCTCGCAGCGCGTGGTGCTGTACGCCGTGCTGGCCTCGATGGGCCATGATGGGGCGGCGGCCACGGCGCGCGAGACGCTGGCGCAGTTTCGCGAAGCGCACCTGACCCTGGTCGAAGGCAAGGGCGGCTTGCCGGGCGTGTTTTGCGCCCAGCTGCGCGACGCCTATTTCGGCGTGCTGCAGGGCGACCGCGTGATCCGCGACTTCATCGCGCTGGCCGGATCGACGCTCGACGCCATCGTGGGGGAAGGCCGCGGCGCGCCCGCGCTGCTCGACGAACTGGTGCGCAGCGCCACCGCCCTGTTAAGCGTCCTCAACGGGCTGACCCTGGTGTATGAAGAACAATCGAAGCGCCACGCGCAGCTGCAAAAACGCCAGCTGCAGGTGATGATGGGCGACATCAAGACCATCGCCAAGCAGGCGCGCATGGTCGCTTTCAATGCCCAGATCGTCGCCGCGCGCGCCGGCCAGGCCGGCAAGGAGTTTTCGGTCGTCGCCAGCACCATGACCCTGATCACGGGCGAAATCGACGACCTCGTGCTTGAAGCGCTGAACGGCGCGCTGGCCTGCTGAAGCCAGGCCTCAGCGCGCCAGGCGCTGGCCCAGCCATTTGCCCAGGCACAGCAAGGTCAAGGTCGGCGGCAAGCCCCACGGCCCCGGAATAACCGAGGCGTCGCAGACGTGCAGGCCCGCCGCGGCCGCTTGCAGGGTGTTGTCGACGCCGTCGCCGATGCGCACGCTGCCGCCCGGATGCGCGGCGAAATGGTGGCTTGTGAACACATGGGTGGCGCCGCAGCTGGCCAGGATCGCGCGCGCCATGGCGACGCCCTGGGCCAGCTTGTCGCGGTCGGCCTGGTGCAGCGTCTTGTCGACCCAGCGCGGCCCGACCGCGCCGCCGGCCTGGTCGGCGATCTTGACCATGATCGAGAGCGTGCGCCGGTGCGCGAACAGGCGGTCGAAGCGGCCCGCCTGCGCCGTGAACGCCTGGTACATCGGGCGCGGCAAGGTCATGTCGGCCAGCGAGATACCGGCGTCATCGAGGCGCATGCCGGCCGCCATCGGCACTTCGGCGCCGCCGTCCATTCCATCCACGGTGCCCATCACCGCCACCACCGGATCGCTGAACAGGCTGCTGGACTGGGCGCGCAAGCCGCTGCTGTGCAGCAGGCGCGGACTGCCGACGCCGCCGCCGGCCAGGATCACCAGAGGTGCCGCTGCCTGTTCCAGCTTGCCTTCACGCACATATTCGACCCCGGCCGCTTGGCCGTTCTGCACCAGCACGCGGGTGGCGCGGGCCCGGTCGAGCAGGGTGGCGCCGTGGGTGCGGGCCTGCTCGATGAAGTCGCGCGCGCTCCACTTGGCCCCGAACGGGCAGCCGTAGACGCAACGCCAGCAGCCTGCGCGGCACAGCTGGGGGCGGATCATCTTGTCGAGCTTGCGCCAGTCCATGCCCAGCGCCAGCGCGCCTTGCATGATGCGCGCCGCCATCGGGCCGACCAGGGAATCCGGAAGCGGGCCGATCGGCAGTTCGGCGCGCAGCGCTTGCAAGGCCGGCGCCAGGTCGATGCCGTAGGCGGCAAAGCGCGCCAGGGGAGGATCGGCGGCGGTGGCGAAATTGATGCTGGAGCTGCCGCCGGCGTTGATGCCCTGCACCAGCAGCGACGCGTCGCGGTGCAGAAAAGCGCCCTTGCCGGGAACGGCGCCGATGCGCGCCATCTGGGCCAGGGTGCCTTTCAACGGGGCGGCGCTGCCCTGTTCCAGGATCAGCACGCGCAGGTCTCGGACGGCCAGTTCGCGCGCCACGCTGGCGCCGCCCGGCCCGCTGCCGACGACAATCGCGTCGAACGAGGGGGAGGCGGAGGAAGTGGTCTCTGGCATGGTGCACGAGTATCGGCCGCTGCGGCGGGCGCGTCAACTGGCAAGACGGTGCCTGACGCCTCGTCGCGCTTTTTTGCGCGGCCAGGTGGCGAAAAATGCACTTCATCGCAATCCGGTGGAGGGATGCGCGCCGTGTGGCTAAAGTCACACCATATAAAGACACACCATATGCCACGCCACCCAACCCAACACGAGGAGCGCATCATGAACATCGCCAAACACATGGAAGCCATTTTTCTTGCCGTCGTCGCCGTGATCGGCGCCACCACGTTCGCCACGGCGGGCGCGCCGGCGCCTGCCCAGCGCGGCGCGCCGCTTGCCGCCAGCGCCAATCCACAGTCCGCCGTCCCGGTGGTCGTGGTCAGCGCCCGCCGCCTGAGCGCCGCCGAAAAAGCCCGGCTGCCAGAATAAGCTGGAAAGGCGTAAGCTGGAAAGGCGTAAGCTGGAACGCCGCACGACTTGCTGGTAGTGTATGCGCCAGCCGAACCACAATAGGAATATGCGAGAGATGCACGATGATTGAGTTTTTCCAAGCCAGCGCGCTGGCAGCGGTCTTGGCCCTGGCCCCGCTCGCCAGCGCCGGCGCCGCCGACGACAACGCGACCGAAACGCGCGCGATCGACGCCAAGGTGCAGCGCGTGCGGCTCGACGGCGCGATCGACCTGCACCTGCGCCAGGGCGCCGTGCCCAGCCTGGTCGTCAAAGGCGCCAGGCGCGCCCTGGGCAGCGTCACCACCGAGCAGCACGGCGACACCATCACCATCGGCGGCGCCGCGCGCGGCAGCCGTGCGCGGGCCGAGCTGACGCTCCCGAGCCTGCGCGAAGTGTCGACCGACAGCTTTGGCTCGACCGAGGTCAGCGGCTTTGCGGGCGATGAGCTCGACCTGTCGCTGGAAGGGGCCGGCTCGATGAAGGTCAACTGCACTTACCGCATCGTCAGCGCCAGCCTGGGCGGGGTCGGCAGCCTGGATTTGCAGGGCGTGGCCGGCGAGGGTGTCGAACTGGAGCTGCGCGGGGCCGGCTACGTGAAACTGAGCGGGCGCGGCAAGTGGCTCAAGGCCAGCCTTGGCGGGCTCGGCGGACTCGATGCGCAGCACTTCCAGGTCGACAGCGTGAACGTCGACCTGAACGGGCTGGGCAACGCCACGGTGACGGCGCGCCAGAGCGCCACATTGCGCCTGAACGGAATGGGTTCGGTGACGGTGTACGGCAAACCGGCCAACCGCAACGCGAGCGTCGAAGGCCTTGGCAAGGTCAGCTGGAAATGAGCCTCATGCACGCGCGAGCGGCGACTCGCATCATGAAAAAAATCCTCCTCGCGCTACTGATCGCGGCCGGCCTGCACGGCAGTGCGCTGGCCGGTTTTGCCGAAGGCGCGAATGCTTACAACGCGCGCGACTATGCGCGCGCGCTGAAAGAAGTCGCGCCGCTGGCCAGGGCGGGGCATGTGGACGCGCAGCATTTGCTGGGGCTCATGTATTACATGGGACGCGGCGTGGCGCGCGATTACAAGCAAGCCATGCTGTGGCACCGCAAGGCGGCCGAGCAGGGCAAGGCCGACGCGCAGTATGTGGTGGGGGCGATGTATTACACGGGCAACGCCGTGCCGCTCGATCACAAGGCGGCGATCGGGTGGTTCCGCAAGGCGGCCGAGCAGGGACATGCCGAGGCGCAGCATGCGCTGGGCTTGATGTACCGCTATCACGCGGCGGGAATGCCGCAGGATAAGGTGCTGGCGTACATGCTGTGGAACCTGGCGGCGGCCAATGGGAACGCCAACGCCACCGAACAGCGCGCGGCCATCGCCAAGCGCATGACGCAGGAGCAGATCGACGAGGCGCAGGCCTTGTCGCGCGCTTGGAAGCCGGGCACGCCGCTGCCGACGCAGTCGCGCAGTGGGGGCGGGGCGGGGTAGGCGCTGCGTCGGTATCGGTTGTTTGGTTGTTCCCCCGCACGAAGGAACGCATGCGTTTCCCCGAATTCGCATCGATGTCCCGGCGGACCAAAAACTTGGGTTCCCGCCTCTCCAAGAACTGGCCTGAATGAAGCCAAGCCAAAGCGTTGAGACCACAAACCTCAAAACCGTCTCTCCCGCGCCGAGTGCCGCCTTGGCGCGGGAGAGACGGAGCGTAGGTTAGCGCTATTGGGAACTGGCATCCGGTCTTGCACAGTTCCAATAGATTTGAGGAGTTTTCTTGAAACTGGAAGCTGCGCGGGAACGACGGTGGCGGCGACGGCGGAACCGGCGGGGCTGGCGCCGTGCAAAAACACGCGTCCCCCACATCCCGTACAATCGCCTTTTGCTTCCAGCGAGCCCCATCCCATGCGTGCCATCGAAATCAAGCAGCCCGGTCCTCCCGATGTTTTGCAACTGTGCGAGCGTCCCGTCCCTGAACTGAAATCCGGCGAAGTGCTCATCCGCGTGCACGCGGCCGGCATCAACCGTCCGGACGTCCTGCAGCGCCTGGGCCACTACCCGGTCCCGCCCGGCGCCTCCGACCTGCCCGGCCTGGAAGTGGCCGGCGAGATCGTCGACGGCGACCTGGCCGGTAGCACCTTTAGCAAAGGCGACATGGTCTGCGCCCTGGTCCAGGGCGGCGGCTACGCCGAATACTGCGCCGCGCCCTTGCAGCAGTGCCTGCCGATCCCATCGGGCCTGTCCCCGCTCGAAGCGGCGTCCCTGCCTGAGAACTTCTTCACGGTCTGGAGCAATGTGTTCGATCGCGCCCGCCTCGAAGGCAAGCAGACGCTGCTGGTGCAGGGCGGCACTTCCGGTATCGGCGTCACCGCCATCCAGCTCGCCGCGGCGCTCGGCCACCGCGTGTTCGCCACCGCCGGCAGCGCCGACAAGTGCCGCGCCACCGAGTCGCTCGGCGCCGAGCGCGGCATCGATTACAAGACCGAGGACTTCGTGGCCGTGGTCAAGTCGCTCACCGACAACAAGGGCGTCGACGTCATCCTCGACATGGTCGGCGGCGACTACCTTCCGCGCGAAATCGATTGCCTGGCCGACGATGGACGCATCGCCCTGATCGCGCTGCTCGGCGGCGCCAAGGCGAATATCGACCTCGGCCAGGTGCTGCGGCGGCGCCTGAGCATTTCCGGCTCGACCCTGCGCCCGCGCCCGGTCGCCTTCAAGGGCGCGATCGCGTGGCGCCTGCGCGAGAAGGTCTGGCCGCTGATCGAGGAAGGCAAGATCCGCCCCGTGATTTTCCAGACTTTTCCGCTCGAACAGGCGGCCCAGGCGCACGCGCTGATGGAGAGTTCTACCCATATCGGGAAGATCATGTTGCAAGTGCTGTGATCGCTTACAGCCTGCCAAACAACGGCCCCCGGCCTTTGTTTGACCGGCATCGGATCGGGGGTTAAAATAGCGGGTTAATTAAATCTGGGCTACTATGCGTCGCAAACTGGTCGTAGGAAATTGGAAAATGAACGGCAACCGTGCCGCGAATGCAAGCCTGTTGGCCGGCATCGTCGCGGGCGTCGAGGCCGCTGACACCACCAACGCCGCTTGTGCCATGTGTGCCGTGTGTGCGCCGGCCCCCTATCTGGCCCAGTGCCAGGCTGCCCTCGCGGGCGGTCCCGTGGCCTGGGGCGCGCAGGATGTCTCGGCCCAGCCGGGCGGCGCCTTCACCGGCGAGGTCGCGGCAGCCATGCTGGCCGATTTTGCCTGCACCTACGTCATCGTCGGCCATTCCGAGCGGCGCGCCTACCATGGCGAAAGCAGCGAGCTGGTGGCGAAAAAAGCCGTCGCCGTACTCGACGCGGGCATGATCCCGATCGTGTGCGTCGGCGAAACGCTGGCCGAACGCGACGCCGGCCAGACCGTGGACGTGGTCTCTGGCCAGCTCGGCGCCGTGCTCGACCTGGTGGGCGAGCGTGTCGCGCAGATCGTCGTCGCTTACGAGCCGGTGTGGGCGATCGGCACCGGCAAGACCGCCACGCCGGCCATGGCCCAGGAAGTCCACGCCCAGCTGCGCGCGCAGCTGATGGCAAAGAATGCAGTAGCGGCCGAGACAGTGCAGATTTTGTACGGCGGCAGCATGAAGCCCGATAACGCCCTTGAATTGCTGGCCCAGCCAGATATCGACGGCGGCTTGATCGGCGGGGCGGCATTGAAGGCGGCGGATTTCCTCGCCATTCTTCACGCGGCCAATTGAACTATTATTGTTGTTAAACTTGGAATGGAATAAGCAATGAACACGTTGTTCAATCTGGTAGTTGTTGTACAGGTTCTTTCCGCTCTGGCGATTATCGGCCTGGTCTTGCTGCAGCATGGCAAGGGCGCCGATATGGGTGCCGCCTTCGGTTCCGGCGCTTCCGGTAGTTTGTTCGGCGCCACCGGCTCGTCGAACTTCATGTCGAAGTCGACCGGCGTGGCCGCCGCGGTGTTTTTCGGCGCCACCCTGGGCCTGGCGTATTTTGCCAAGACCCACACCGGCACCACCGGCGGCGGCCTGATGGACCGCGCCGCAGTGACCGCGCCAGCGCCGGTGACCGGTTCGGCTGCGATTCCGACCGCAGCTCCCGTCGTGAGCACGCCAGCCGCCCCAGCGGCCGCGCCTGCCGCGCCGAACGCACCGGTGGCCACTGGCGGCGCTGTTCCCGCAGCCGCGCCGGCGAGCGTTCCGGCGACGCCTGCTAATGAGCTGCCAAAGTAATCGAATTCTGTTAGAATACTGCCCGCGCACAGAGCATTAGTGCAGGCAGTAAGGCGCGTATTGGCCGGTATCAAAAAGAAGTAAAGTTTTTCTGTTTTATCCTTGTTTTCGCGCAATTTTGCATTGAATACAGTGATGTAACAATGTTAGAATAGCGGACTCAATGCCGACGTGGTGAAATTGGTAGACACGCTATCTTGAGGGGGTAGTGGGCGAAAGCCTGTGCGAGTTCGAGTCTCGCCGTCGGCACCAAGAATATAAAAGCCAGCAAGGTTGCATAAGCGAATATGTTTATGCCTAAGCTGGCTTTTTTGCGAGGATCAGTCGTACGGTCCTGGTGGCAAGGTTCAAGCCAGGTTCGTGCGGTAGGGCGCTGCGACATGCAGTGTTTCATCAACCGATCGTTCAAGATAGGCTCCATCAAGTGAACCTCGATAATTACTTCCCCGTCCTGTTGTTCATCCTGGTTGGCATCGGTGTCGGTGTCGTCCCGCAGGTGCTGGGATATCTGCTCTCTCCCCATAAGCCCGATTCCGCCAAGCTCTCGCCCTACGAGTGCGGCTTCGAAGCGTTCGAAGACGCGCGCATGAAGTTCGACGTCCGCTACTACCTGGTGGCAATCCTGTTTATTTTGTTTGATCTGGAAACGGCATTCTTCTTCCCATGGGGTGTCTCCATGCGTGAACTGGGCTGGTCCGGCTTCGTGACGATGATGGTGTTCATCGCCGAGTTTGTGGTCGGTTTTTGGTATATCTGGAAGAAAGGTGCCCTTGATTGGGAATAAGCCATGTCAATTGAAGGCGTATTAAACGAAGGTTTCATCACCACGACAGCAGACAAGCTGATCAACTGGGCGCGTACCGGGTCGATGTTCCCGATGACGTTCGGCCTGGCTTGCTGCGCCGTCGAAATGATGCACACGGGCGCGGCCCGCTACGACATGGACCGCTTCGGCGTCGTGTTCCGTCCCTCGCCGCGCCAGTCCGACGTGATGATCGTCGCCGGCACGCTGTGCAATAAAATGGCCCCGGCCCTGCGCAAGGTCTACGACCAGATGCCGGAGCCGCGCTGGGTCATCTCGATGGGCTCGTGCGCCAACGGCGGCGGCTACTATCACTATTCGTACTCGGTGGTGCGCGGCTGCGACCGCATCGTGCCGGTCGATGTCTACGTGCCGGGCTGCCCGCCGACCGCTGAAGCGCTGCTGTACGGAATTCTGCAATTGCAGAACAAGATCAAGCGCACCAATACCATCGCACGTTAAGAAGCGGTTTCCACCATGACGACAAAACTCGAAGCCCTTGAACTCGCCCTGCGCACCGCGCTCGGCGAGGGCGCCGCTATTACCGTGGCGCTGGGCGAAGTGACCGTAGTGGTCAAGGCCGCCGGCTACTACGCCGCGATGCAGACCCTGCGCGACAATCCGGCGCTCCACTTCGAGCAATTGCTCGACCTGTGCGGCGTCGATTACTCCACCTATGGCGAAGGCACCTGGGATGGCGCGCGCTTCGCGGCCGTCTCGCACCTGCTGTCGATCGAACACAACTGGCGCGTGCGCGTGCGCGTGTTCGCCGAGGACGACGATACGCCGGTGCTGCCGTCGGTAGTCGAACTGTGGCGCGCCGCCAACTGGTACGAGCGCGAAGCGTTCGACCTGTACGGCATCCTGTTCGAAGGCCACAACGACCTGCGCCGCATCCTGACCGACTACGGCTTCATCGGCCATCCGTTCCGCAAGGACTTCCCGGTGACCGGTTACGTCGAAATGCGTTACGACCCGGAACAGAAGCGCGTGATCTACCAAGCCGTGACGATCGAGCCGCGTGAAATCATTCCGCGCGTGATCCGCGAAGAAACCTACGGGATGAATCCTGGGAGCAAAAACCTTGGCTGAAATTAAGAACTACACCCTGAACTTCGGCCCGCAGCACCCGGCCGCGCACGGCGTGCTGCGCCTCGTGCTCGAGCTCGATGGCGAAGTCATCCAGCGCGCCGATCCGCACATTGGCCTCTTGCACCGCGCCACCGAAAAACTGGCCGAAACCCGCACTTACCTGCAAACGGTGCCGTACATGGACCGTCTCGACTACGTCTCGATGATGAGCAACGAGCACGGCTACGTGATGGCGATCGAAAGGCTGCTGGGCATTGAAGTTCCGGTGCGCGCCCAATATATACGGGTCATGTTCGACGAGATCACGCGCCTGCTGAACCACCTGATGTGGCTGGGCACGCACGCGCTCGACGTCGGCGCCATGGGCCCGTTCCTGTACGCTTTCCGCGACCGCGAAGACTTGTTCGACTGCTACGAAGCGGTGTCCGGCGCGCGCATGCACGCGGCCTACTACCGCCCGGGCGGCGTGTACCGCGACTTGCCGGACGCGATGCCCAAGCACAAGGCGTCGATCATCCGCAGCGCCAAGGCGATCGACGAGCTGAACGAACACCGCCAGGGCTCGCTGCTCGACTTCCTGGACGACTTCTGCAAGCGTTTCGTCACCTATGTGGACGAGTACGAAACCCTGCTGACCGACAACCGTATCTGGAAACAGCGCACCGTCGGCATCGGCGTGGTCAGCCCGGAAGCGGCGAAAGCCATGGGCTTTACCGGCGCCATGCTGCGCGGCTCGGGCGTGGAGTGGGATCTGCGCAAGAAGCAGCCTTACGCCGTGTATGACAAGATGGATTTCGACGTGCCCGTCGGCACCAATGGCGATTGCTACGACCGCTACCTGGTGCGCGTCGAAGAGATGCGCCAGTCGAACCGCATCATCAAGCAGGCGTCCGCCTGGCTGCGCGCCAACCCGGGTCCGGTCATGACCGACAATCACAAGGTTGCGCCGCCACGCCGCACCGAGATGAAGTCGAACATGGAATCGCTGATTCACCACTTCAAGCTGTTTACCGAAGGCTTCCACGTGCCGCCGGGCGAGGCGTATGCCGCGGTCGAGCATCCGAAGGGCGAGTTCGGCATCTACATCGTGTCGGACGGCGCCAACAAGCCGTACCGCCTGAAGATCCGCACCCCGGACTATGCGCACTTGCAAAGCCTGGATGAAATGGCGCGCGGCCACATGCTCGCCGACGCCGTCACCATCATCGGCACCCAGGACATCGTATTCGGCAGTATCGACCGCTAAGCGCATTTAACGCCCAGCCGTCGACCATTTGAGGCACAACCATGTTGTTATCAGAGCAGTCTTACAAGAAAATCGACCGTGAAGTCGCCAAGTATCCGCCCGACCATAAAGAGTCCGCGGTCATGGCCGCGCTCGCCATTGCGCAGGATGAAAAAGGCTGGCTCCCGCCGGAAGTGATGCAGGATGTCGCCGATTACCTCGGCATGCCCGCCATCGCCGTGCAGGAAGTGGCGACTTTCTACAATATGTACAACGTCAAGCCGGTCGGCAAGTACAAGATCACCGTGTGCACCAACCTGCCGTGCGCCCTGTCGGGCGGCGAGCACGCCGGTCACTACCTGCAAGAAAAACTCGGCATCGGCTACCGCGCCACCTCGGCCGACGGCCAGTTCACGCTGGTCGAAGGCGAGTGCATGGGCGCCTGCGCCGATGCGCCGGTGATGCTGGTTAATAACAAGCGCATGTGCAGCCTGATGTCGGATAGCAAAATCGATGCACTGGTCGAGGAACTCAAGAAATGACATCGCTCCATTCACGTCACATCGACCCGGTCATCCTGGCCGGCCTCGACGGCCAGAACTGGCACCTGCAGGATTACGTGAACCGCGGCGGTTATTCCGCGCTGCGCCGCATCCTGGAAGAAAAGATCACGCCCGAAGCGATCATCGCCGAACTGAAAGCCGGTTCCCTGCGCGGCCGTGGCGGCGCGGGCTTTCCGACGGGCCTGAAGTGGAGCTTCATGCCACGCCAGTTCCCGGGCCAGAAATACCTCGTCTGCAATACCGACGAAGGCGAGCCGGGCACGTTCAAGGACCGCGACATCATCCGCTACAATCCGCACGCGCTGATCGAAGGCATGGCCATCGGCGCCTACGCGATGGGCATCACGGTCGGCTACAACTACATCCACGGCGAAATCTGGGCCGAATACGCGCGCTTTGAAGACGCACTGGACGAGGCGCGTGCCGCCGGCTTCCTGGGCGACAAGATCATGGGCAGCGAGTTCAACTTCCAGCTGCACGCCGCGCACGGCTACGGCGCCTACATCTGCGGCGAAGAAACCGCGCTGTTGGAGTCGCTCGAAGGCAAGAAGGGCCAGCCGCGCTTCAAGCCGCCGTTCCCGGCCTCGTTCGGCCTGTACGGCAAGCCGACCACGATCAACAACACCGAGACCTTTGCCGCGGTGCCGTTCCTGCTGAACATGGGTGGCGAGAAGTACGCCGCCATCGGCAAGCCGAACAATGGCGGCAGCAAGATCTTCTCGATTTCCGGCGACGTCAACTTGCCGGGCAACTACGAAGTGCCGCTCGGCACGCCGTTCGCCAAGCTGCTGGAACTGGCTGGCGGCATGCGCGGCGGTAAAAAGATCAAGGCGGTCATTCCCGGCGGCTCGTCCGCCCCGGTGATCCGCGGCGACGTGATGATGAACACCGATCTCGACTACGATTCGATCGCCAAGGCCGGCTCCATGCTCGGTTCGGGCGCCGTGATCGTCATGGACGAGACGCGCTGCATGGTCAAGTCGCTGCTGCGCCTGTCGTATTTCTATTATGAAGAGTCTTGCGGCCAGTGCACCCCGTGCCGCGAAGGCACCGGCTGGATGTACCGCATGGTCCACCGCATCGAGCACGGCAACGGCCGTCCCGACGACCTCGACATGCTCAACTCGATCGCCGACAACATCCAGGGCCGCACCATTTGCGCCCTCGGTGATGCGGCGGCGATGCCGGTACGCGCTTTCGTGAAGAACTTCCGCGAAGAATTTGAATATCACATCGAGCACAAGCACTGTCTGGTGCCCGCTTATATTTAAGGCCAGAGAAATCTCATGGTTGAAATTGAAATTGACGGTAAGAAGGTAGAAGTCCCACCGGGTAGCATGGTGATGGACGCGGCCAACAAGCTGGGCACCTACATTCCGCACTTCTGCTATCACAAGAAATTGTCGATCGCAGCGAACTGCCGCATGTGCCTGGTCGAAGTCGAGAAGGCGCCGAAGCCCTTGCCGGCGTGCGCCACGCCGGTCTCGGCGGGCATGATCGTGCGCTCGAACAGCGAGAAGGCGGTACAGGCACAGAAATCCGTGATGGAATTCTTGCTGATCAACCACCCGCTCGACTGCCCGATCTGCGACCAGGGCGGCGAATGCCAGTTGCAAGACTTGGCGGTCGGCTACGGCAAATCGAACTCGCGCTACGAGGAAGAAAAACGCGTGGTGCCGCCGAAAGACGCGGGCCCGCTGATCTCGATGCAGGAAATGACCCGTTGCATCCACTGCACCCGCTGCGTGCGTTTCGGCCAGGAAGTGGCCGGCGTCATGGAACTGGGCATGCTGGGCCGCGGCGAACACGCCGAAATCACCTCCTTCGTCGGCAAGACCGTCGACTCGGAAGTGTCGGGCAACATGATCGACCTGTGCCCGGTCGGCGCACTCACGTCCAAGCCGTTCCGCTACAGCGCCCGTACCTGGGAACTGTCGCGCCGCAAATCGGTCAGTCCGCACGATTCGCTCGGCACCAACCTGATCGTCCAGGTCAAGGGCGGCAAGGTCATGCGCGTTCTGCCGCTGGAAAACGATGCGATCAACGAGTGCTGGATTTCGGACAAGGACCGTTTTTCGTACGAAGCGCTGGACAACAAGTCGCGCCTGACCAAGCCGATGATCAAGCAGGGCGGCCAGTGGGCCGAGACCGACTGGCAGACCGCGCTCGAATACGTGGCGCACGGCTTGCGCAACATCAAGCATGAGCATGGCGCCGACAGCATCGCGGCCGTCGCCACCGCGCATTCCACGGTGGAAGAACTGCACCTGCTGCAAAAAGCAATCCGCGGCATCGGCTCCGAGAACATCGACTTCCGCCTGCGCCAGAGCGACTTCGCGCTGGACGGCCAGGTCACGCCCTGGCTGGGCATGCCGATCGCCGACCTGTCGCTTGTCAAGCGTGCGCTCGTCATCGGCTCGTTCATCCGCAAGGATCATCCGCTGGTCGCCACGCGCCTGCGCGCCGCGGTCAAGAGCGGCGCCAAGCTGTCCCTGGTGCACGCGTCGGATGACGAACTGCTGATCCCGACCGCCAACAAGATCATCGCCGCGCCGTCCGACTGGCTGGCCGCCTTGTCAAGCATCGTGGCTGCGGTCGCCGCCGCCAAGGGCGTTGCCGCCCCAAGCGGTTTCGAGAACATCGAAGCGACCGACGCCGCCAAGGCAATCGCCGCCAGCCTGAACACCGGCGACGAGAACCTGCCGGGCGTGGTCTTGCTGGGCAACGCCGCCGCGCACCACCCGCAAGCGTCCGCGCTGCACGCGGCTGCGCAGTGGATCGCCGAACAGACCGGCGCCAAGCTCGGTTACCTGACCGAGGCTGCCAACACGGTCGGCGGTTACCTGGTCGGCGCGTTCGCCAAGAATGCGGCGCCAGTGTTCTCGGTACCGAAAAAAGCCTACGTGCTGCTCAACGCCGAGCCTGAGCTCGATGCGGCCAACCCGCAGCAAGCCGGCGCCGCCTTGGACGCCGCCGAAATGGTCGTCGTCATGTCGGCCTTCCAGCATGGCTTCGAGTACGCCGACGTGCTGCTGCCGGTGTCGCCGTTCAGCGAAACCTCGGGCACGTTCGTGAACTGCGAAGGCCGCGCGCAAAGTTTCAACGGCACCGTCAAGCCGCTCGGCGACACCCGTCCGGCATGGAAAGTGCTGCGCGTGCTGGGCAACCTGCTGGGCCTGTCCGGCTTCGAGTACGACACCTCCGAAGCGATCCGCGACGAGCTGTTCGGCAAAGGCGTGACCGACCTGTCGGCCAAGCTGAACAACACCGGCAAGGCCGCACTGACTGCCGCTCAATATGGCACCAGCGGCGCGCTGGAACGCCTGACCGACGTGCCGATCTATTTTGCCGACGCCATCGCGCGCCGTTCCGAGCCGCTGCTGCGCACCGCCGACGCCAACGCGCCGCTGGTGACCTTGCCGTCCGACCTGGCCGGCAAGCTCGGCGTGCAGGCCGGCGCCAGAGTCTTGGTGTCGCAGGGTTCGGGTTCGGCCATCCTGGTGGC
The DNA here is from genome assembly GCA_036386755.1 of Telluria sp. GTDB lineage: Bacteria > Pseudomonadota > Gammaproteobacteria > Burkholderiales > Burkholderiaceae_D > Telluria_A. Next base: position 114,321 of record DASVVC010000100.1, on the reverse strand, counting down.
CGGGATCGACGCCCGCCTGCCGGCCAACACGGTGCGTGTCGCTTCGGCGCACCCGTTGACCGCCACGCTCGGCGCGATGTTCGGTGCGATCACAGTTGAAAAAGCAGGGGAGGGGGTCTGATGGCGCTGCCTGAAATGATTGATGGCGTCAACGCCTGGGGTGCGACCAACATCGGCTTCGTCTGGCCGCTGATCTGGACCATGGCCAAGATCATGTGCGTCCTGCTGCCGCTGATGGGCCTGGTTGCCTATGCGACCTTGTGGGAACGCAAGCTGATCGGCTGGATCCAGATCCGTATCGGCCCCAACCGCGTCGGTCCCATGGGCTTGCTGCAGCCGATCGCCGATGCGATGAAGCTGCTGTTCAAGGAAATCGTGGTGCCGACCAAGGCATCGAGCGGCCTGTTCATTCTCGGTCCGATCATGACCATCATGCCGGCGCTGGCCGCCTGGGTGGTGGTGCCGTTCGGCCCTGGCGTGGCCCTGGCCGACGTCAACGCCGGCCTGCTGCTGCTGATGGCGATCACCTCGATCGAGGTGTACGGCATCATCATCGCCGGCTGGGCGTCGAACTCGAAGTACTCGTTCATGGGCGCGATGCGTGCCTCGGCCCAGATGATTTCGTACGAAATTCCAATCGGCTTCGTGCTGGTGGTGATTTTGATGGTGTCGGGCAGCCTGAATTTTTCCGACATCGTGGCCGGCCAGAACATGGGCTGGGGCGTGGCGCATGGCGTGTCCATGCTGTCGTGGAACGTGTGGCCGCTGCTGCCGCTGTTCGTGGTCTACCTGACCTCGGGCCTTGCCGAATGCAACCGTTCCCCGTTCGACGTCGTCGAAGGCGAATCGGAAATCGTGGCCGGCCACATGGTCGAGTATTCGGGCATGTCCTACGCCATGTTCATGCTGGCCGAATACGCCAACATGATCCTGATCGGCACCCTGGCATCGATCATGTTCCTGGGCGGCTGGCACGCACCGTTCGCCTTCCTGGAAGTCGGCGGCGTACTGGGCGGTTTCCTCGGCTTCTTCTGGCTGTTCGCCAAGGCCTTTGTGATTGTCTCGCTGTTCATCTGGGTTCGCGGCACCTTCCCGCGCTATCGCTATGACCAGATCATGCGCCTCGGCTGGAAGATTTTCATTCCGATTTGCCTGGTATGGCTGGTCCTGGTCGCTGGCTGGATGCAGACGTCCTGGAATATTTGGAAGTAAGGAAGAGATAATGGAACGAGTGAAAGACTTTTTCAGCAGCATGCTGCTGACCGAACTGATCAAGGGTTTGGCGCTGACCGGACGCTACGCGTTCTCGCGCAAGATCACCGTGCAGTATCCGGAAGAGAAGACCCCGATGTCGCCGCGTTTCCGCGGCCTGCACGCGCTGCGCCGCTACCCCAACGGGGAAGAGCGCTGCATCGCCTGCAAGCTGTGCGAAGCGGTGTGCCCGGCCATGGCGATCACGATCGAATCGGAACAGCGCGACGACGGTTCGCGCCGCACCACGCGTTACGACATCGATCTGACCAAGTGCATTTTCTGCGGCTTCTGCGAAGAATCCTGCCCGGTCGACTCGATTGTCGAGACGCACGTGCTGGAATACCACGGCGAAAAACGCGGCGATCTGTACTATACGAAAGAGATGTTGCTGGCTGTTGGCGATCGCTACGAGGGCGACATTGCCGCCGCGCGCGCGGCCGATGCCCCTTATCGCTAAAACGTGTAGTCAGCAACGATGTATTTAGCGCATTTAACTGCAAGTCCTCTGGGTTAGTTATGGAATTTAAAACTGTGTTGTTCTACGTGTTCTCGGCGATCATGCTCATCGCCGCGACCCGCGTTATCACTGCCCGCAATCCGGTCCACGCGGCACTGTTCCTGGTGCTGGCGTTCTTCAACGCGGCCGGCATCTGGCTGCTGCTCAAGGCCGAGTTCCTGGCGATCGTGCTGGTGCTCGTGTACGTCGGCGCGGTGATGGTGCTGTTCCTGTTCGTGGTCATGATGCTCGATATTAATATGGACCGCATGCGGGAGGGCTTCTGGTCCTACCTGCCGCTGGCCACCGGTATCGGCGTGGTCATCGTGCTGGAAATGGCAGCGGTGCTGTGGCGCGGCTTCATGAAGTTCGAGCAGGAGGTCGAGGCTGTCGGCGCGAACATCGGCGGCACCAAGGAATTGGGCATGCTGATCTACACCAAGTACATCCTTGGGTTCGAGATCGCCGCCGCCATCCTGCTGGTGGCCATCGTCGCCGCCGTCGCGCTGACCCTGCGCCGCCGCAAGGACACCAAGGCCTTCAACCCGGGCGACGCCGTGCGCGTCAAGCGCAACGACCGCCTGCGCATCGTGAAGATGGCAACGGTCGACCAGCCCGCCATCGACGCGGCATCGAAAGCGGCCGCGCTGGCCGCCGCCGAAGCCCAGGCCGGTTCGGCGGAAGTCACGCCACCGGTCGCCGTCCCCAAGGAGACAAAATGACTTTATCGCTCGCACACTATCTGATCCTGGGCGCACTGCTGTTTGCGATCTCGATCGTCGGGATCTTCCTGAACCGCAAAAACGTCATCGTCCTGCTGATGGCGATTGAATTGATGCTGCTGGCCGTGAATTTGAACTTCATCGCGTTTTCCCATTACCTGGGCGACGCGGCGGGGCAGATCTTCGTCTTCTTCATCCTGACCGTCGCCGCTGCCGAATCGGCAATCGGCCTCGCGATTTTGGTGGTCATGTTCCGTAACCTGGACACGATCAACGTGGAAGACCTCGATACCCTCAAGGGTTAATCCGGTCCGTTCGGCGCTTACATTCATACTCGAATACATAACGATTAAGGTTCAACATGGCGGGGCAACTTCTTAACCCTAACGTCCTTCTTGCCGTACCGCTGGCGCCGCTGGCCGGTGCTGTGATTGCGGGCTTGTTCGGAACAAAATTCTTCGGTAACCTGGTCGGCCGTAAAACGTCGCATACCGTCACGATTTTGGGCGTGCTGATCGCGCTGGTCCTGTCGGTGATGACCTTGATGGACGTGCTCGACGGCGCCGGCTTCAACGGCACCATCTATCACTGGATGACCGTCGGTAAAGTCAAGATGGAAGTCGGCTTCCAGATCGATTCGCTCTCGGCGATGATGATGTGCGTCGTCACCTTCGTCTCGCTCATGGTGCACATCTACACCATCGGCTACATGGCCGAAGACGAAGGCTACAACCGCTTCTTCGCGTACATCTCGCTGTTTACGTTCGCCATGCTGATGCTGGTCATGGCCAACAACTTCCTGCAGCTGTTCTTCGGCTGGGAAGCGGTGGGCCTGGTCTCCTATCTCTTGATCGGTTTCTGGTACACCCGCCCGACCGCGATCTTTGCGAACATGAAAGCGTTCCTGGTCAACCGCGTCGGCGACTTCGGCTTCATCCTGGGTATTGGACTGCTGCTGGCGTTCGCAGGTTCCATGAATTACCAGGAAGTGTTCGCCAAAAAAGACGCGCTGGCCCTGATGACCCTGCCGGGTTCGGACTGGATGCTGCTGTCGGTTGCCTGCATCTGCCTGTTCATCGGCGCGATGGGCAAGTCGGCCCAGTTCCCGCTGCACGTCTGGCTGCCGGACTCGATGGAAGGCCCGACCCCGATCTCCGCGCTGATCCACGCCGCGACCATGGTGACCGCCGGTATCTTCATGGTGGCGCGCATGTCGCCGCTGTTCGAACTGTCCGACACCGCCTTGTCCTTCGTCCTGGTGATCGGCTCGATCACGGCGCTGTTCATGGGCTTTTTGGGCATCATCCAGAACGACATCAAGCGCGTGGTCGCTTACTCGACCCTGTCGCAGCTCGGCTACATGACGGTGGCGCTCGGTTCTTCGGCCTACTCGGTCGCCGTGTTCCACCTGATGACCCACGCGTTCTTCAAGGCGCTGCTGTTCCTCGGCGCCGGCTCGGTCATCATCGGCATGCATCACGACCAGGACATTCGCAACATGGGCGGCCTGCGCAAGTACATGCCGATCACCTGGATCACCGCGCTGCTCGGCTCCCTGGCGCTGATCGGCACGCCGTTCTTCTCGGGTTTCTATTCGAAGGACAGCATCATCGAAGCGGTCCACGCGAGCACCATCTGGGGCTCGGGCTTCGCCTATTTCGCGGTGATGGCCGGTGTGTTCGTCACGGCGTTCTATTCCTTCCGCATGTACTTCCTGGTGTTCCACGGCGAAGAGCGTTTCGGCAAGGCCCATGCGCATGACCATCATGCACACGACGCCAAGCACGATGCCAAGCACGACGCCAAGCACGCCGATGCGCACGACTCCGACGCGCACCACGAAGAGGAAGAACACGACGACCACGCGCACCACGGCCTGGCCCCGGGCCAGAAGCCGCACGAGTCGCCGCTGGTGGTGACGTTGCCGCTGATCCTGCTGGCGATTCCTTCGGTGATCATCGGCTACCTGACCATCGGCCCGATGCTGTTCGGTAAATTCTTCGAAGGCGTCATTTTCGTCGGCGACAACCACAAGGCGATGGAAGAGCTGGCCCACGAGTTCCACGGTCCGCTGGCCATGGTCACGCACAGCCTGACGTCTCCGGTCCTGTGGCTGGCCATTTCCGGCGTGGCGATGGCGTACTACTGCTACATGATCAATCCGCGCGTGCCGGCCTGGTTCTACCGCCACTTCAAGGCAGTCCACACGCTGCTGGACAACAAGTACTACATGGACAAGTTCAACGACGTGGTGTTCGCCGGTGGCGCGCGCCTGCTTGGCAACGGCCTGTGGAATATCGGCGACAAGGGCCTCATCGATGGCCTGGTCGTCAACGGGAGCGCGAAACTGGTTGGCTGGTTCTCGTCCATCGTCCGTCTCGGACAGACCGGTTATATCTACCACTACGCGTTTGTGATGATCCTCGGTGTGCTCGGCGCGCTGATGTACTTCCTCCCGTTCTGGCACGCTTAACAGACACGCAAAGACAATAAAACATGATGCCGTCTACGATTTCTACTTTTCCTCCGTATCTGAGCCTGGCGATCTGGCTTCCGATCGTCCTTGGCGCGGCCATTCTTGCGGTTGGCCGCGACGACAAGCCGGGCATGACCCGGTGGATGGCGCTGATCGCGTCCATCGCCAGCTTCCTGGTCACCTTGCCGCTGCTGCAGCACTTCGACAACGCCGCGCACGGCATGCAGTTCGTTGAAAGCACGCCGTGGATCGGCCGCTTCAACATCATGTACTCGCTGGCCATCGACGGCCTGTCGCTGTGGTTCGTGCCGCTGACGGCCTTCATCACCGTGATCGTCGTGATCTCGGCCTGGGAAGTGATCGAAAAGCGCGTGGCCCAGTACATGGGTTCCTTCCTGATCCTGTCGGGCCTCATGATCGGCGTGTTCAGCGCGATGGACGGCTTGCTGTTCTACTTCTTCTTCGAAGCGACCCTGATCCCGATGTTCATCATCATCGGCGTGTTCGGTGGCGAGAACCGCGTGTACGCCTCGTTCAAGTTCTTCCTGTACACCTTCTTGGGTTCCCTGCTCACGCTGGTCGCCATCGTCTACCTGTACAACGTCTCGGGCACCTTCGACATCCTGGCCTGGCACAAGCTGCCGCTGACGATGAAAGAGCAGATCTTCATCTTCCTGGCCTTCCTGATGGCGTTTGCCGTCAAGGTGCCGATGTTCCCGGTCCACACCTGGCTGCCGGACGTGCACGTCGAAGCGCCGACCGGCGGCTCGGCCGTGCTGGCCGCGATCATGCTCAAACTCGGCGCCTACGGTTTCCTGCGGTTTTCGCTGCCGATCACCCCGGACGCCTCGCACTACATGGGCGGCTTCATCATTACCCTGTCGCTGATCGCCGTGATCTACATCGGTCTCGTCGCACTGGTCCAGAAGGACATGAAAAAACTGGTCGCCTATTCGTCGATCGCGCACATGGGTTTCGTCACCCTGGGCTTTTTCATGTTCAACCAGATGTCGGTCTCGGGCGGTATCGTGCAAATGATCTCGCACGGTTTCATCTCGGGCGCCATGTTCCTGTGCATCGGCGTGCTGTACGACCGCATGCACTCGCGCCAGATCGCCGACTACGGAGGGGTGGTCAACCGCATGCCGAAGTTCGCCGCCTTTATCGTGCTGTTCTCGATGGCCAACTGCGGCTTGCCGGCCACCTCCGGTTTCGTCGGTGAGTTCATGGTCATCCTGGGCGCTGTCGAATTCAATTTCTGGATCGGCATGCTGGCCGCCACCGCCCTGATCTTCGGCGCGGCGTACTCGCTGTGGATGGTCAAGCGCGTGGTGTTCGGCAAGGTCGCCAACAAGCACGTCGCCGAACTGACGGACCTGAACACGCGCGAATTCGTCATGCTCGGTATCCTGGCGATTGCCGTGATCGCCATGGGCCTGTACCCGGCGCCGTTCACCGACACGATGCAAACCTCGGTCGCGGACCTGCTCACGCATGTCTCCGTGTCGAAACTGCCGCACTGAAGAAGACTATGATCCAGACTACGAATCCCAACCTGATCCCGGTTTACGCCGAAATCTTCCTGCTGGTCGCCGCATCGGCGATTTTGTTGATCGACATGTTCCTCAAGGACGACAAGCGCATCGTCACGTACCTGCTCTCGCTCGGTGCGCTGCTCGGCTGCGCCGCCTTGAGCTACGCCGACTACGCCGCCGGCACCACGGTCTACACCTTCCATAACATGTTCGTCTCGGACCCGATGTCGAACCTGCTCAAGATGTTTACCTACCTGGCCATCGGCATCACGCTGGTCTACTCGCGCACCTATGCCACCGCGCGCGGCATGTTGTCGGGTAACCTGGGCGGCGAATTCTACGTGCTCGCGCTGTTCTCGCTGCTCGGCCAGATGATCATGATCTCCGGTAACAACATGCTGATCATTTACCTGGGCCTGGAACTGATGTCGCTGTCGCTGTACGCACTCGTTGCGCTGCGCCGCGATCACGCCGTCTCGACCGAAGCGTCGATGAAGTACTTCATCCTCGGCGCGCTCGCTTCCGGCTTCCTGCTGTATGGTATCTCGATGCTGTACGGCGCCACCGGCTCGCTCGACATCGGCGAAATCTCGAAAGCGGCATCGTCGGCCAACGCCAACCTGCACATCCTCGTGTTCGGCCTGGTGTTCCTGGTGGCCGGCCTGGCGTTCAAGCTGGGCGTGGTGCCGTTCCATATGTGGGTGCCCGACGTCTACCAGGGCGCGCCGACCGCGGTGACCCTGCTGCTGGGTGGCGCGCCGAAACTGGCGGCGTTCGCGATCTGCATCCGCCTGCTGGTGGAAGGCTTGCTGCCGATGGCGATCGACTGGCAGCAGATGCTGATGGTCCTGGCCGTGTTGTCGCTGGCCATCGGTAACCTGACCGCGATCGCCCAGACCAACATCAAGCGCATGCTGGCTTATTCGACCATCGCGCAAATGGGTTTTGTGCTGCTGGGCCTGCTGGCCGGCGTGGTCGCCAATCCGGTCGATCCGAAAGCCATGGCCGACGCCAGCAATGCCGCTTCCGCCTACAGCGCCGCGATGTACTACGCGATCACCTACGTGCTCACCACGCTCGGCAGCTTTGGCGTGATCATGCTGCTGTCGCGCAGCGGCTTCGAAGCCGAAGAACTGAACGACTTCAAGGGCCTGGCCAAGCGCAGCCCGTGGTTCGCGATCGTCATGGCGATCCTGCTGTTCTCGCTGGCCGGCGTGCCGCCAATGATGGGCTTTGCCGCCAAGTTCGCGGTGCTCGAAGCGGTGCTCTCGACCGGCGCCGTGTGGCTGACGGTGGTGGCGGTAATGTTCTCGCTGATCGGCGCGTTCTACTACCTGCGCGTGGTCAAGGTCATGTACTTCGACGAGCCGCTTGACACCACCCCGATCGTCGCGCCGTTCGACATGCGCGCGGTCCTGTCCCTCAACGGTATCGCTGCCGTGCTGCTCGGCGTGTTCGCCGGTCCGCTGCTGGCTGCCTGCCTGAACGCGATGACGAAGACTATCGGTTCCTGATGGACGTGTCGTCATCGAGCTGGTTGGCCATCGCCATTGCACTGGCGGCGGCCAACCTGCCGTTCATCAACGAGCGGCTGTTCGGCTTCATCCCACTGAAAACTGCGCCGGGCGCGCCGCCCAACAAATCGGGCTGGCTGCGCGTGGCTGAACTGCTGGTGCTGTACTTTGTGGTGGGCGGCATTGCGTACCTGCTCGAATCGCGCATCGGTAACGTCTTCGTGCAGGTCAAGGAGTTCTACATGATCACCGTGCCGCTGTTCGTGGTGCTGGCGTTCCCGGGCTTCGTGATGCGCTACCTGCGCAAGCGCCAACATTAACCGCAAGGAGCCACGCATGGACTCGAACCTGAAGGAAACCCGCATCGATGGGGGCGTCGCCTACGACGGCAGCTTCTTGAAGGTCTCGCACGACCGCGTAAGCCTGCCTAACGGCGCCGTCGCCACCCGCGAATACATCCGCCATCCGGGCGCCGTGGTCATCCTGCCGATCCTGGACGATGGCCGCGTGCTGCTCGAACGCCAGTTCCGCTATCCGCTCGGGCGCGTCTTCATCGAATTTCCGGCCGGGAAAATCGATGCCGGCGAAGAACCCTTGGCCTGCGCTAAACGCGAGCTGCAGGAAGAAACTGGCTACACGGCGAGCGACTGGCAATTTATCAGCACCATCCACAACGCCATCGCCTATTCGGACGAGCACCTCGAACTGTTCGTCGCGCGCGGTCTCACGGCCGGGCCGGCACAACTGGACGAGGGCGAATTCCTGGAGACCTTCAGCGCCACCGTGCCCGAACTGCTGGAGATGGTGCGCACCGGCCAGGTCACCGACGTGAAAACGATCATCGGCGCCTTCTGGCTCGACAAACTGGCCTTTGGTAGCTGGAAGCCGGCCTGACCGACGATGAACATCCTGGCGTTCGCGTCGGCGTGCGCGTTGGCTCTGGGCCTGTTGTCCTCGCCCAGCTGCTGGGGCGCGCGCACCGCCTTCCAGGCGCGCTGCGAGGATTCGATCGACAAGGCGGTCTCGGTATTGACGTCGGCCCAGAACGGCTACACCATCAATAACACCGTGTCTTTCCACGGCCTGACCGCCATGAAACCCGGCGGGCGCCCCGGCTCGTTCGTGCTGGGATTGACCAAAACCGAGTCGCGCATGTCCATCGGCCTGAACGGCCCGATGCTGGTCGATCCGGTCAGCGGCTACGAGTGCGTGGCGCCGAAAATCACGGTCTCGCTGTTCTACAGCCCCATCGTGGTCTACGTCGGACGCGAGTTTTCTCCTGGTTCTTGTGCTTATCAGGAGATTCTTGCGCATGAGATGCGCCACCTCAAGACCTATCTCGACCATTTGCCGAAAGTGGAAGTGACGGTGCGCGCGGCATTGTCCAAACGGTTTGACAACAAGCCGCTCTACGCGCCGGCGGGCCGGGCCCGCGCCCTGTTGCAGCAGGAAATCAATACTGGCTGGATGACGTACATAAAGAACGAGATGGCGAAAGTGGAGCTTTTGCAGGCCGCCATCGATACGCCGCAAGAGTATGCGCGCCTGAGCAAAGTTTGCAAAGGTGAGGTACAGTCCCTTATAAGACCGGCTAAACGACATTGACGACGACAGCCATGAAGCATCCCGCACCGCGCTATGTTGCCCTGATTCCCGCCGCCGGCATTGGCGCGCGGATGGCATCGGGCAGCCCCAAGCAGTACCTCCCCATCGGCGGCAAGCCGATGCTGCGTCACACCCTCGATGCGTTCTTGTCGAGCGGGTCGATCGCCCATACCTACGTCGTGGTCAGCGCGCGCGACGAGTATATCGACGCCATCGTGCCATCCGGCGCAGCGACCGTGCTGCGCTGCGGCGGCGCGAGCCGCATGGAGTCGGTCCGCAACGCCCTGCGGGCGTTGGAGGGCGAGCTGCACGAGCATGACTGGGTGCTGGTGCACGACGCGGCGCGGCCGGGACTGAACGCCGCGCTGATCGACAAGCTGATCGCCACGGTGGGCGACGATCCGGTCGGGGGCCTGTTGGCCCTGCCGGTGGTCGACACCGTCAAGCGCAGCGGCGCCAATGGCGCCACGTCCGCCAGCGTCACCACCGTCGCGCGCGACGGCTTGTGGCTGGCGCAGACGCCGCAAATGTTTCGCTACAAGTTGCTGTGCGACGCACTCGCAGCGGCCACCGACGCCAGCGTCATTACCGATGACGCCAGTGCGGTCGAGGCCCTGGGCCTGTCGCCCAAGCTGGTCGAAGGACATCCCCGTAATTTAAAAGTGACGCTGCCGGCGGACATCCGGATTGCCGAGATGTACCTGGCGGCGCCTTAACCTGAGATAAATGACATCATGGCTCTGGCTTCCTACAACCTGACACCGCCGTTCCGCATCGGAACCGGCTACGACTGCCACGCCCTCGTCGAGGGCCGCAAACTGATTATCGGCGGGGTTGCAATCCCGCACCGCATGGGCCTGCTCGGCCATTCGGACGCCGACGTCCTGCTGCACGCGATCATCGATGCGATGCTCGGCGCGGCCGGCCTGGGCGACATCGGCAAGCATTTCCCGGATACCGATCCGATGTTCGCCGGCGCCGATTCGCGCACCTTGCTGCGCGAAGTGGCGCACCGCGTGGTCGCCACCGGCTACACGATCGGCAATATCGACGCCACCATCATCGCCCAGGCACCGAAGATGGCGCCGCATATCGCGCAAATGGTCTCGCGCATCGCCGAAGACATCGGCGTATCGCCGCAGCAGGTCAACATCAAGGCCAAGACCAACGAAAAGCTCGGCTACCTGGGGCGCGAAGAAGGCATGGCCGCCGAGGCGATCTGCCTGCTGATCAAGTCCGCCGCCGGCTAAGGACCGCCGGCAAGGTCCGCTTGGCGCGGCGACCCGGCAGCTTGACCGCACCTTGATCGCCGTCAGGCGGACCTGAAAACACGGCCCCTACACTTGAGCTTGATTCGTCAGGTTCAACTACAGGGAGAAAGATCATGAAAGCGGCATTATCGGCAATCGCCGTCGCCATCGGCATGGCGTGCGGCGCCGCGTTCGCGCCCGCGTTCGCGCAAGTGTTCGTCAATACGGCGCAGCAGGGCAGCGGCAACAAAAGTTTCGTCGAGCAGCGCGAAAGCAGCGATTACGCGTCTGTGAACGTGGCGCAAAGCGGAACGGACAACGTCATCGGCGACCCTGTCTTCGGTGAGTCCGGGATCGTCCAGATCGCCACTGTCGGGCGTATCGATGTCAAGCAGGAAGGTAAGGCCAATTACGCCACCGTCCTGCAGGACCGCGCCGACCGCAGCGACAACCGCCTGCTCCAGGCAGGCCAGGGCAATGTGGCGGCGTTCAGGCAGGACAACGTCAACAGTTCGCAGCTGGACCTCCAGCAGCGCGGCAGCAACAACTATGCCTCGCTCAGCCAGAAAGACTTGCCCGCCTTCTCAGTCACGGCGCGCCAGACCGGTTCGGATAACCGCATCGTGACCTACCAGTACTTCTCGGGCTACGGCGGACCGGAGATCGAGCAAATCGGCAGCGCCAACAACGTGCTCATCGACCAGGCTGATGCCGCTTATTCCTTCGTGAATGTCTATCAGGCCGGCAATCTGAACGACGCCTTCGTGCGGCAGAGAAGCACGACCTTCACGGTAGACCAGTCGATCACGCAGCGGGGCGAGCGTAACGTCGCCCGCGCCGACGAAAGCGGTGAGGTCAACGGTTCGACCATTGTCCAGACAGGAAACGAAAATTTTGCCTCGGCGACGTCGACGCTGAACGGCAGCGTCTCCAAAATCACCCAGACCGGCAACTACAACCGCGCCAACGTGGTCCAGAATGGGTCGACCGGCTGGCCCGCCATCGGCAACTTTGCGAGCATCACGCAGACCGGCAATGACTTTGTCGCCGACGTGCTGCAAAACGGCGCCGGCAATCTTGCCATCATCAACCAGCGCTGATATCGAACACCAGGCAAGTTGTCGTCGCAAAGGCGTACAGCTTGCCATTCGCATCGGTGATGCGCGCCTCGGCCACGCCCACCTGTCCACCCACACTGACCACGGTCGCCTCGGCCCGTACCGGTCCCGTCTTGTCGGTCATCGCGCGCAGATAGTTCACCTTCAGCTCCAGGGTGGTGTACCCCTTGCCGGCTGGCAGCATCGTATGGATCGCGCAGCCCAGCGCGGTATCGAGCATGGTGGCCGCATAGCCGCCGTGCACCACCCCGCTCGGGTTGTAGTGCGCCAGTTCCGGCGTGCCCTGGAACACCGTGCGCCCGGGCTCCACCGAAATCGGCAGGATACCCATCAACTGCGCGATCGGCGCCGGGGGCAGGGCGCCGCTGCCGATCGCTTCCAGAAAGTCGAGCCCGCTGCGGCTGCGTAGCTCGGCCCGGTCCGCCACGCCAGGCGCAGCCAGCCTGGCGCGCATGGCGGCGGCCTCATCCAGCCATTGCTGGCGTTTGTCTTGTTGTTCCATGATCATCCTTTTTATTGCCGATTAAAAAGCCGTGGCGTGTACACGAAGAACCTGGATTGTAATATACTTCAGACATTCAGTGTACCTGCACCTATTTCCAGCCGCCATGACCGATCCGATTGAAAAGCCCCTCGGCTGTACCTGCTTCAAGCTGCGCAAGCTGACCCGCGCCATGTCGCGCGTGTACGACCAGCACATGGGCGCCGTCGGCCTGAAGACCACCCAGTACAGCGTGCTGGCCAACGTCGCGCGCGGCGCGCTGCCGGTGGCCGAACTGGCCGAGCAACTGGGCCTTGAGCGCACCACGCTCACGCGCAACCTCAAGCCGCTGATGGAGGCCGGCTGGGTCGCCTTGCGCCCCGGCGCCGACAGCCGCCAGCGCATCGTCACCATCACCGACGCGGGCCGGCAGAAACTGGCCGAAGCCTACTTGGCGTGGTGCGGCGCCCAGCGCGCCTTCGAGCAGCTCGTCGGGCGCGACGCCGTGCGCGAGCTGCACACGCAACTGGACACCACGCTTGCCCAATTAACGCCACTGATCGAGGACCTGAACCATGCCCACCCAGAATGAGATGACGCCGCGCGCCGCGTGGCTGCTGATCCTCGCCGCCGCCGCGATCCTGATGATCACCATGGGCGCGCGCCTGACCACCGGCTTGTTCCTTTCGCCGATCAACACCGCGACCGGCCTTGGCGTGGCCTCGATCAGCTTTGCGATGGCGATCGGCCAGTTCGTGTGGGGCGCGGCCCAGCCGGTGTTCGGCGCCGTGGCCGACAAGTGGGGCTCGGCCAAGGTCGTCATCCTGGGCGCGGTCATGCTCGCCGCCGGCATGGCGCTAACGCCCTTCGTGTCGTCGCAATGGGGCCTGATGCTGACCATGGGCATACTGACGGCGGCGGGGGCGGGCGCGGGCAGCTTCTCGATCCTGATCGGCGCCACCGCGCAGCGCCTGCCGCCCGCGCGCCGGCCGTTCGCGGCGGGCTTCATCAATGCCGGCGGCTCGTTCGGCCAGTTCGTGTTCGCCCCGCTGATGCAGGCGATTATCAACAGCGCCGGCTGGGTCGCCGCCATGCTGACCATGGCGGCGACCACCTTGCTCACCATTCCCCTGGCCTGGCCGCTGCGCAAGGGGGCGGGGCTGGCCAAGATGGACCCGGCCGCCGTGGTCCCGGCCAAGCCGGTCGACGCGCCCGGCATCACCCTCGGTGCGCAGATCAGGATCGCCATGCGCGACCGCAGCTACCTGTGCCTGCACGCCGGTTTTTTCACCTGCGGCTTTCACATCGCGTTTTTGGTTACGCACCTGCCGGGGGAAGTCGCGCTGTGCAACCTGGCGCCGACGGTATCGGGCAAAGCGCTGGCGCTGATCGGATTATTCAACATCGCCGGCAGCTTGACCGCGGGCGCGCTGTCGACCCGCTACCGCATGAAGTCCCTGCTGGCCCTGATGTACGCCAGCCGCGCCGTCATCATCGTCGCGTTCCTGCTTGCGCCCAAGACCGCCGAGACGTTCTACGTGTTCGCCGGCGCGCTCGGTTTTACCTGGCTGGCGACCGTGCCGCCCACGGCGGGCCTGGTCGGCAAGCTGTTCGGCATGCGCTACCTGTCCACGCTGTTCGGATTGACGCTGCTGTCGCACCAGGTGGGCGGGTTCTTCGGCGCATGGCTCGGCGGCCTGTCGTTCGTGACCTACGGCGACTACACCTGGATGTGGTATGCCGACATCGTGCTGGCCATCGCCGCCGCCCTGATCAACCTGCCGATCCGCGAGGCGCACGTCGTTCGCGCACCGGCGCTGGCGGTGAAGGCATAAGCATGGCACGCGATACCTGGGCTTACCGCGACGTGGCGGTCGAATCATATGAAGACGCGCGCACGGGCGCCTTGCGCATCCGCCCGATGGCGGGGCAGGCGTTTGCCCCCAGCCTGCGCGTGCAGTGCGCGCGCGCGCTGGTGGATCCGGCGCTTCATCCGGCCGGCACGCGCTTTCTGCTGTCGGCCAAGCTGACCGACCGCCAGGGGGGCACGCCGTTTTTGTATGCGTACCACGGCGACCCCGTTGTCGTGTTGACTGCGGCGCAGGCGAAAAAATTCCTGGCCGAGTTCAGGCGCGGCAGGATTTAGCCTGCCTGGCGCGAGCGCGCAAGGCGCCATCCGATCAATCCCAGGCCGGCCAGCAGCATGGCGTAGGTCTGCGGTTCGGGAACCGGAGAAATCTCGCTCACCCCCGCAGTCGCGCGCACCCACAGTTCGGTATTGATCCAATGTTCCCAGTTTCCGGTTTGAATGGTCGTGTTGAAGGTTTGCTGGCCCCCGTTCTGGCCCGGCCACTGCGCCGGTATTTCGCTATGATGTGCGAAGTGCGTGTATTTGTCGTCCACCCTCACGAATGCGTAAGCGTCGCCATACCCCGCAATCTCCTCGCCGGTCCGGTCGCTGGACGTGTTCACGTCCAGCGAGATGGTTAAGAGGGTGTTCGGCGACAGAGTGAAGTTCCGCCTCAGGATGATGTCCGAGAATGTGCCTCCCTGGCCGCTGCCGCTGACCGTGGCGGTGTTCGAAATCGCCATGGTGTCCAATGACGTGCCGCTGATGTTGGCCGTCACTTGCAGATGCTTGGAATGCTCTCCTGGCCTGACCGTATCGAAGGCGATCGTTTGCTGGTCGTAGAACGACACGTCGCGGGTATCCTCCTGTTCCTGCCAATCGTCATGGTCCCAGTATCGGGCTCCGAAAGTCGATGATCCGTGATCCAGATACAGAGCTGGCATGAGGTAGGGCGTCACACCGTCGTTCAGATCGAGGTCGGTCAAGGTGTAGCGAATGTTCGAGATCGAGGCGGTGGACGAATAGTTCGTTTGCGCCTGCGCGGGCAGGGCGGCGAACAAGGCGGCAAACGGCAAGGCAAGGGCGAGATGCTTCATTCAGGCGACTCCGGGTCGTATTGACGGGAGTTTATTATACGCACAATTGTCTAAAATGCATCCCTTGATCGCCCGGCCTTAGCGGACCCGCGGCCCGCTCAAAAAATCGCGATAGAACTCGATGAACGCGCGCACCCGCGCCGGCGCCTGGCGACCCGGCGGCAGCACGGCGTACATGCCGCCGCGCGCAAGCGACCATTGCGCCAGCACTTCGACCACGGTGCCCGCTTCCAGACTCGCGCGCAGGGTTTGCCCTTCCATCACCGTCACCCCGGCCCCTTGTTCGATCAGCGCCAGCAGCGCCGCGGGCGAATCGACCTGCATGCGCGAGTTGGTCTGCACCACGCTCTGGGCGCCATCGGCATCGGTGAAAGTCCAGGTCAGCGGCGTGCGCATCAGCGACAGCGCCACCCAGTCGTGCTGCGCCAGGTCCTGCGGCGTGGCCGGATAACCGCGCCGATCGAAGTACGCCGGCGCGGCCACCACATGCTGCGTGAATTCGCCCAGCTTGATGGCGCGCTGGGTCGAGTCGCGCAGCCAGCCCATGCGAAACGACAGGTCGATGCCTTCGGCGACCATGTCGGCCACCTTGTCGCCGGTGCGCACGTCGGCCGTGATGCGTGGATGAAGCGCCATGAAGGCCACCAGCGCCGGGCCGATCGAGTGCGCCACCTGCAGCGCGGTGGTGGAGATGCGCAGCATGCCGGACAATTCTCCCTGCTCGCTGCCGGCCTGCGCCAGCGCGTCGGACAGGGCGCGCAGCAAGGGCTGGCATTGCGCATGCAGCGCGCGCCCGGCTTCGGTGGGGGCCACCTGGCGCGTGGTGCGCGTGAACAGCGACACGCCCAGCTGGCGTTCCAGGCGCGCGATCTGCACGCTGATCCTGGCCTTGGCCACGCCCAGCCGCTCGGCCGCCGCCGTAAAGCTGCCCGCTTCGGCGACGGCGTCGAAGATGGTCAGGCTGTTCAGGTCAATCTGGTCGAGAGGCGCCATGGGTATCAATAACGATTGTGATAAAAACTGGGTAACAATCCATTATCGACCATGACGCTTGTCCCATCAATCAATTGCCCTCGCGCTTGGGCCCCAGCTGCCAGGTGACGCGCCCGACTTCCTCGCGCTCGAACAGCTGGCGCGCGTAGACCTGGAAGGTGCGTTCGCGGTACTGTTCGGGAATCTCGACCAGGAGGCGCATCGCCATGCGCGACCTGGCCGGAAACGCCACCTCGCCGAAGGCCGTGCGCCCGCTGGCGTTGATCGCCAAAAAGGCCACGCGGCGCTCGCGGTCGATCTTCACGCGGCCGTACTGTTTGCGCTCGCGCAGCATCTCGAAGTACACCAGCGGCACTTCCAGGATGGCCCTGGCGCCTTCGGGCAGGCGCGCCACCACTTCCAGCGCCATGTCGCGCGCCCGGTCCGGGGCGCCGGGCGCGAGGAAGGCCAGCGCCTTGAAGCCGCGCGGCAGCGTCGGGTCTTGCACGTCCGGGTCGTTGTTCTCCACGTTGAAGTTACGCCAGGTGACGTTGTTGTTTTCGCGGATGAAGCGCCGGAAGTTATCGAAGTCGAGGAAGTCGGCCGGCCCCGGCACCGGGTCGCCCTTTGTTCCGACCAGCCCCACGAAGCAGTAGTGGCCCGGTGCGGGAACGGCAAAGGCCGGCCACCCGATCGCGTCCGACACCGTCAACTGCTCGCCGGTGGGCACGTTGGGCAGGACCGTGACGCCGGCCAGGGTCCACAGGTCCGGCGTGACCAGGGTGGCCACCGGCGCCCAGTACACAGTCGCCTGCACGTTGACCGCGTTCGATCCGCCCTGGTTCAGCACCCGCACATAAATAAAATTGTCCTGGCCCGCTTCGGCCTTGTAGCCCAGAGCCGCGTCGTTCTCGGTGCCGCTGCCGGCGCCGAAGCTGGCCTGCGGCGACGCGACGGGCGTGGGCCGCAAGATGATGTCGGGGCTGGCCGAGATGGCGCCGCTGTGCGGCAGGCCGCTGTCGCCGACGTAGTCGCGCAGGTACACATCCGGCCCGGCGTTGAAAAACGTCTCGAAGATCTTGCGCAGGTTGGGCATGACGCGGATCTGGGTCGTCTCCGCCGCGGAAGGCAGGGTGCCGGTGGCCGGGTCGCTGAGCACCGCGCGCATCTGGCGTGGACTGAGCCGGTAGCCCAGTTGCGCCTGCGCGCGGCCCTGTACCGCCAGCGCCGCGCCGGTCACGATCGGCGACGCTCCCGAGGTGCCGCTGAAACCCGAGGTGTAGGCCGTGGTGGAGCCGGCGTCGTTCGACGAGCAGGTGTTGATGCCCTGGCCCCAGGCGTAGCAGTCGATGCGCTTGCCGTGCGGGCCGTAGGCCAGGCGCGTGTGCGGCGCGGTGGAACTGGCGGCGGTGACGATGATGGCGCCCGAATCGCGGAACTGCGGATTGCCCGGGTCGCGGTGGAAGATGGCCTGGCCGCCGAGCGTGGTGTAGGTATCCATGTTCAGCGCCGGCGTGCCGCCGTTGTTGGTGCCGTTGCCGCCCGCTTCGACCACGATGATCCCCAGCGCCGTGGCCAGGCGGATCGCTTCGTATTCGGCGTCGTAGGCTTCGATGGGCCCGAGCAGGGCGGTGCCGTTGAGCGTGACCTGGGCTTCGAGCAGCAGGGTGTCGCCGAAAGCGAGGTTGGTAATGGCCGCGATGATGGCATTCGAGCGCGTGCTGCCGTTGTACGACACCACGTCGACCGAGGCGATGTTCGGCGCAATGCCGACGCAGCCAGTGGCGTTGTCGACCGCGCAGATTTCACCGAGCACCGAGGTGCCGTGCGCGCGCGAGGAGTCGAGCAGGGTCCCGTGCAGCAGGGTGGCGCCGTGCGCGGCCAGGTCCTCGTGGTTGAGCGTCCAGCCGCGTTCGAGGTCGATGAAGCGCTGGCCGGCGCCGTCGCCGCCGGTGAAGGTCCAGGCGTATTCGGCGTCGATGCCGTCCGGCGAAGGATCGAGGTAGCCCTGGTTGACCGCGCGTGGATCGTTGGCCGCGTTGACGGCCGGGTCGGGGCCGCCCTGGTCGATGTAGGCCGTCTGCACGCTGTTCCAGCGCAGCAGCGTGCGTACCAGTTCGATCAGGTCGGTCTCGGGCGGCGCGTCGACGTAGTAGAAGGTGTTGAAGTCGGCCGGCCGGTAAGAGGTATCCATGGCGGCGGCGCGGCGCTGCAGTTCCTGCAGCTCGTCGGACTTGAGCACGGTGAAGACGGGGCTCAGTGTCAGGTCGGGGAACTGCGCAAGGAGGCGCCGCCACGGCCCGATGCCGGTGTTCTCGATCTGTTCGCCCAGGTCGGGGCGGTCGGCCAGGTGCACGCCTTCGCGAAAGCGCACGACCACGCGGGGCCGCTCGTATGCGCTGTTGGTCCTTCCTTGCATACTGCTATGTTTGTCCATTGTATGCCTCCTGTGGGTGGCGCCCTGCACCGCGCGGCGACACGTTTTCATGCGCTCGGTCAGGCGTGCTGTCGATAATCGGCGTTATACCAGCGCCCGCTTTGCGTCAGCGCAAGCCGCAATCACATTGTCCGGTTCGCTTGATTGATAAGAAATGCGTAACAATGAAATGCTCCAACTGCTGTTTATCTCATCAATTCCCGGTGGCATGATGCTCTCCATCCCAACCCAACAGCAGGAGCATTGCAATGAACATCGTTTTGATCGGCGCCACCGGATTCATCGGCACAGCCTTATTGAATGAAGCACTGGGCCGCGGCCACGCGGTCACCGCCCTGGCGACCCGTCCCGACAAGCTGGCCGCGCGCGAACGCCTGCGGGCGCACAAGGCCGACGTGATGGATGTCGCCGCGCTGACCGCGCAACTGGCCGGCGCCGACGCGGTGCTGTCGGCCTTCAGCGGCCACGCCCAGGGCGATGTGCAGGCGTACTACCTTGCCGGCGTGCGCAACATCGTCACTGCCGTCAAGGAGGCGCGCGTGCCACGCCTGCTGGTCGTCGGCGGCGCCGGCTCGCTCGAGGTCGCGCCCGGCGTGCAGCTGCTCGACACGCCGGGCTTCCCGGACGCGTACCGCGCCAGCGCGGAAGGCGCGCGCCAGGCGCTCGATCTGCTGCGCGACGAAGCCTCGCTCGACTGGACCATGCTCAGCCCGGCGGCGATGATTTCGCCGGGTGAGCGCAGCGGCGTGTTCCGCCTCGGCGGCGACCAGCTGCTGCTTGACGGCGCCGGCAACAGCGCCATTTCGGTGGAAGACTACGCCGTGGCCATGATCGACGAGCTGGAACAGCCGGCGCACCGCCGCCAGCGCTTCACGCTCGCTTACTAGGTCGACTTTCGGGGGTGTTCGGACGAACGCGCGCGTGCTACTGTAAAAATTGTTAAGATTTACAAATCACGCACCGCCGACAAACCGACCACCCCCGAAAGGACCGACATGGCCTCACGAAAAATCGCCGTCATCATTGGCAGCTTGCGCAAGGATTCGTTCAACCGCAAGGTCGCCAAGACCCTGATGCTGCTGGCGCCGCCCACGCTGGAGATGGAGATCGTCGAAATCGGCCAGCTCCCCTTGTACAACCAGGACGACGACGCCTCGCCGCCGCCGGTCTACACCGAGTTCCGCGACAAGCTCAGGCAATTCGACGGGGTCCTGTTCTGCACTCCCGAATACAACCGCTCCGTGCCGGCCGCGCTGAAAAACGCGATCGATGTCGGCTCGCGTCCGTACGGCCAGAGCGCCTGGGGCAGCAAGCCGTGCGCCGTGGTCAGCGTCACGCCCGGCGCGCTCGGCGCCTTTGGCGCCAACCACCATCTGCGCCAGTCGCTGGTGTTCCTGAACATGCCCGCCATGCAGCAGCCCGAAGCCTACCTGGCCAATATCGGCAGCCAGTACGAAGGCGACAACCTCACCAACGACAGCACCAAGGCCTTCTTGCAGAAGTTCGTCGACGCCTTTGCGGCCTGGGTCGAACGCCACGCCGACTAAACAGGACGGGGGCGCCGCCCGGCGCCCTGGTCCGTGTTACCCTGCCGGCACCATGACCGACACCACCACGCCCGCCGCCGCGGACATCGCTCCGCACACGCCGCCCGTCTTCGGCAAGCCCGACAGCGGGCTGCGGCGGCGCATCTACACCATCATTTTCGAAGCCGATACCAGCGCCGGCCGCCATTTCGACGTGCTGCTGGTGGCTGTCATTTTGCTCAGTATCGGCGTGGTCATTCTCGACAGCGTGCCGTCGGCCACCAGCGCCATCAAGCGCCCGCTCAATATGCTCGAGTGGACGTTCACGCTGCTGTTTACGGCCGAATACATCGCGCGCCTGTGCTGCGTGCGCCATCCGTGGCGCTACGCGACCAGCTTTTTCGGGGTGATCGACCTGATCTCGGTGCTGCCCACTTACTTTGCGCTGCTGGTGCCGGAAGCGTCGGCCTTCCTGGACATCCGCATCCTGCGCCTGCTGCGCATCTTCCGCATCTTCAAACTGACGCTGTACATCACAGAATACATCCGGCTCGGGCGCGCCCTGCGCGCGAGCGGGCGCAAGATCCTGGTATTCCTGTCGGTGGTGATGATGGCGGTGCTCATCCTGGGGACCGTGATGTACGTCGTCGAGGGGCCCGAGCATGGCTTTACCAGCATTCCGATGGCGATGTACTGGGCCACGGTGACCATGACCACGGTCGGTTACGGCGACCTGACGCCGCAGACCAACCTGGGCCGCCTGATCGCCGCCTTCATGATGCTGCTGGGGTGGGGCGTGCTGGCGGTGCCAACCGGGATCGTGACGGCGGAGATGACGTCGCAGCGCATGAACGCGAAGCCGACCACCCGCACCTGTCCATCGTGCCTGAGCGAAGGGCACGAGCCGGAGGCGAAGTACTGCAAGGATTGCGGCGAATCCCTGCCCGCCTACGAATACGATAAAACAACGACGGAGTAAAAACCGCTCCGTCGTCCGCCCGCATCAGAACCTGAAACTGGCCCGCGTGTAGTAATACCCGCCATTGATCCCGATCGGCGAGAACGATGGATAGATCGTCACCGCGCCGTTATCGAGGTTGGCGCGCTGCACCGCCAGGATCTGCGGATTGACCATGTCCGGATATTCGTTGAACAGGTTGTTGGCCCCCACCGACACCGTCCACGCGCCGCTGACCTTGTAGCTCACTTCCAGGTCCGTGATGGCCTTGGGCTTGATCCTGGTTTCGTAGTAGGTGCGATTGCCGTCCGGCGAAAACAGCTCCGACGACGTGCCGTACAACGCTTCGCGCAGGTTGACCGTCCAGCCGCCCATTTTCCACAACGCGCCCAGGTTCACGCGCATCCTGGGCGAGGCGCTTTCGATGTGCGAGATGGCGGTCTTGTCCAGCAAGGTCTGCGGCTGCAATTGCGACGGCGCCTGGTTGATCCCGGTGACCCTGGTCTGGTTGTAGTTGGCCGCCAGGGACCAGTCGACCTTTCCGTAGACGCCGTAGTTGCCCGCCGTCGTCGCCACCAGCTCCATGCCGCGGCTGCGCGTGTCGATCGCATTCGAGAAGATGTTAATTCCCGTTTCCAGCACGGTCGGATCGAGCACATTGCCGTTGGCCAGGATGGCCGCCGTCACCGCCGGCGCATTGACCGAGCCGCCCGAACCGTACACCGCGCCGCTGCCGACGATACGGTCGCCGATTCCGATCTGGTAGCCGTCCACGGTCACGGTCAGGCCAGGGGCGGGATTGAACACGAAGCCGGCCGACAGGTTGGTCGACGCTTCCGCTTTCAAGCCGTCGATGCCGACCAGTTTCGCGCCCGCCGAATTGGGCGCCAGCTGCACGAAGGCGCTGCGCGGCGTGACATTGGTGGCGGAGTAGTACGACTCGGCCAGCGTCGGCGCGCGAACGCCGTTGCTGAAGGTGCCGCGCAGGGCGAAAACGGGCGTGAAGTCGTAGCGCATGGTCAGCTTGCCTACCCGGGCGTTGCCGAAATCGCTGAAACGCTCGTAGCGTGCCGCCACGTCGAGCGTCAGGTCCTTGAGCGGCTGGCTCGATGCGTTGACGTAGAAGGCTGCGTTGTCGCGGCCATGCTTGCCGGCGTCGGTCAGCAAGAAACCGGGGTAGGACTGCGAGCCTTCCTTGTAGCGCGACGCCGGGTCGCCGGCCACGATCTCGTAGGTGTCGCGGCGCTGCTCCAGGCCCACGGCGAACGTGAGCGGCCGGGCCCAGCCCAGGTCGAATTCGCGGCTCAGGTCAAGGTTGTTTGTCCACTGGCTGGCCTTGAACTGGCCGGCCGCGAACTGCTGCGGCGACGAACCGCTGTCCTGGAACAGCGACACATTGGCCGAGGTGTCGACGCCAATCCTGGTCGCGTCCTTGCCGTAGGTGGTGGAGAGATCCCAGTTCCAGTGGCCGAAGACCTTGCCCTTCATGCCGGCGGTGACGGCGTAGTCGTCTTCGTCGAAGGTTTCGAGCGGGCTGAAACCGTTCGGGTAGACCTGCGGCAGGCGCTTGGGCATGCGGAAGTTCTCGAACGCGCGCGCTTCCTTTTTGCCGTACGTGGCAAAGCTGTAGAACGAGGTATCCGGCGCCACCGCGAAGCCGAAGTTGGCGGCGCCCACGTGCTGGCGGTACTGGGCGTCGCCCTGGATCTTGTTCACGTTCGGATAGCCCGGTGCATTGAGCAGGTTCGGTTGCGCCGCCAGGGTGGCCTTGTCGATCACGCGCGGATCGATGCCGCCGCGGTTGGAAAAGCCGTGGTACCTGGTTTCGGCGCTCAGGCTCAGGAACGCGCCTTCGAACGGCGCCAGGCCGGCGTTGGCCGTGCCCGCGCCGGTGTGGCCGCCGCCATCCTGGTAGCGCCCTGCGTTCACGTTGCCGGTGACGCCCCGGTAGTTCGACTTGAGGATGATGTTGATCACGCCCGCGATGGCATCGGTGCCGTATTGGGCTGCGGCGCCGTCTTGCAGCACTTCGATGCGGTCGATCGCCGACATGGGGATGTAATTCAGGTCGGCCGCGGCGCCGCCCTGGTAGGCGCCGGCCAGCACCGACAGATTGGCGGTGCCGTGGCGTCGTTTGCCGTTGATCAGTACCAGGGTGTTGTTCGGACTGAGGCCGCGCAGGCGTGCCGACAGGGTCATTGCGGCCATGTCGCGGCCGAAGGCTTGCACGTTAAACGAGGGCAGGTTGTGCGCCAGCGCCTGCATCAGATTCGGCTGGCCGGTCCGCCCGAGGACGGCGGCGTCCAGGACCTGCACTGGGGAGGCGCTGTTGCCGGCTTCGAGACCGGCGGCGCGGGTGCCGGTGACGATCACCACGCCGGCTCCCGGGCCGGGCGCCCCGGCGCCATCGCCGGGTGTGCCGGGCGACGTCTGTGCGAAGGAGATCCCGGAATGCAGCGCAATAATGGCGACGACGCTTTTTTTGAGTGTAGCCTTCAGCATGGAATTCCCTTGAAGTGAACAGTTGAAATCGACGCGAAAAAGAAACGCGCGCCGCTGCATGCGCGTTGGCTTGCATGCTGTTTTCAAGCTATCGCTTTTCTGAAACAGCCACATCGATGCCGGTCAGGCAGCCGGTTTAATTCCTCAGTTAAATTGTTTTTAAGCAGTTGACACGCTATAAATTGATCCGGCCGGGATTGAAAACAACGCTGGTTCGCTCAGTAAAAACGGGGCGCTTATCGGCAAGACATTGTTGGAACACGGCGCCGCACACGCTTGATTCGCCACAAAACGGTAATGCCTCGCTGTGCATGCGCGCCCCCACTTTTTTGTTAACGACGAACATGCAACCGGGGTCGATCGGATTCCACAGGCCAAAAAAACGGCCCCGCGAAGGAGGCCGTTGGTGCTTCAGGTAATTTTCTTTGACGCGCCGCAGCATGCCGCTTCGGTGCGGCGGCGACCTAGGCCGATGCACCCGCGCCCGGTGCATCCTTTTCGATCCAATAATTGAATTGACCGAAGGTCGGCAGCAGGTCGGCCTCGCCCGGGTCGAAGAAATCCTCGATCATCTGGCGGTAGGCGCCGCGCCGCGAGAACTGCGCGTGCGTGGCGCTGTAGCGGGCCACGGCGGCGTGGAACGTGCGGCGGATGCCGTCGTCCGCGTTCAGTCCCGGATGCCTGCCTGCCTTGCGCGGGCGCCCGCGCTTGACGTCGGCACTGGAGCCGCGCGTCTTGCCGGGCGCGCCGGAGTTTTTATAGTCCGGCAGCAGCGTGTCGGGATGCTGGCCGCGTTCCCAGAAGCGCCGCAGGTAGCGATAGATCGACGGGTGCGAAACGCCGTGCAGCGCGCTTTGCGCCATCACCATGCGGCCGCGGTGGCGCGCCTGGTAGATGGCCGGTTCGTCGGCGACCAGGGCCTGCACCACGGCCCACGCGCGGTCGCGCACCTGGCGGTGGCGCGCCGGCAGCAGGGACGCATCGGCGCGCGCCGCGTACGGGTCCACCATCAGCAACTGCGCACGCCGCGCGCCCAGGTCGGCATGCAGGCCCTGCAGCGGGGCAATCTCGGGATGCGCGCCTTTCACGCCGATGTCGAAGGTATAGGCAACGCTGGCGGCGCTGTCGATCCACAGGATGCGGACCGTGCGCGCCTGCGCCGGGTAATAGAGCAGGTCGTTTTTCAGCAGCATTGGCAACGCTCCCTCGTCTGGTTGTAATCATGTGCATGAAAGCAAATTTCGCGCCACGGCCGGGCTCGCTGGTTTGCCCGTGGGCGGCCACTCGCGGAGCGTGGATCGGCATGCTTTTGGTGCGTTGCAGCACATATGCACCGTTTCAAGACAGAAAGCAGTTGAAGACGTTGCCGACTTGAACACATTTGATATATATCAAACTCTCAAGGTGCTGGTCCCCTAGCCTAGTGACTCGTGCTGAAGACAACATTGCGCATCGTTTTGATGCACGACAAACAGTCTTCACCAGGCATGCGCTGCGGCGGCGCGATGAAAGGTCAGCCAAGCAAGGCCGCTTGTCCCGCTCCGCAACTCGGACTATTTGACCAATTACTTAAAAGAGGACTACATGTTTCCATACTCGCAATCGGTAACGCCTGCTGTTCGTACCCACCTGGACGCGCAGGTTTCCTTCCTCAACGATATGTCGAAATCGTTGTTCAATTCGTTCCAGCAACTGTGTGCGCTGAATATCCAGCTGACCCAGACCTTGCTGGAAGAGAGCGCCATGACCAGCCAGCAAATGCTGACGGCCGACCGCCAGACCGACGTGATCAGCGCTGCCGCCTCGCGCGCCCAGCCAGCGACCGAAAAGCTGCGCGCCTATCAACAGCACATCTCGCGCGTGGCGGCCGATGCGCAGGTCGAACTGGCCCGCGTGACCGAGCAGCATGTGCAGGAAACCACCCGCACGGCGCGTGCCCTGGCCGATGAAGTGGCACGCGTCGCTTCCGAAGAAACCGAACGCAGCATGCAAAACCAACAGGAGAACATGCGCAAGTTCAGCGATCCGTTCACGCAGCAGGGCGGCGCCTGGCGCGGCAACGGCAGCACCGAAGTACGCGGCAGCACCAGCATGCAAAGCGGCCAGAACGGCAGCGCGCAGGGCGGTTCGGCCGGCAGCAGCCAGAGCGACCAGCATGGCAGCATGCAAGGCGGCAGCTCGGCGCATGGCACCAGCGCCTCGGCCGGCCAGGCAGGCAGCACGGGTAGCAAAACCGGCAGCACCGGCAAGACTGCCTGAATAACAGGAAATCACCAAGAATAAGCGCCAGGAGTGCGCCTGACCGGCCCAGGGCCGGCCGGAATTGAAGAGCGTTGCCGCGGCGGGCTTATTGCCCCCGCCGGCAACTCGTCGTTACGCCGTCACCGTTTGTGAGGTGCCTTCAGCCCGCGCGTGTGTTTTAAGGGGCGCGATGCCCAATAGCGGCCGCAGGTAGGCGACCTTTTCCACCACTTCGAGGTAAGCCTGCGGCGGCACGATCACCAGCATGCCGAACACCAGCGGCACCAGCAGGCGCACGCTGCGCTGGCCCAGGAAGCGGGCGGCGCCGGCTTTCGCCAGCATCAGGCTCGATGCCACGCCCGATACCATGAACAGCAGGCCGAGGCGCCACGGCGAGGAGAGCAGCATCAGCGGCTCGATGGCGGGACTGGCGAACGGACTTTTGACGTGCCAGTCCCATGTCACGTAATACATGCCGACGTGGTAAAGAATCAGTACGAAAAAAGCGATGATGCGGACCCAGTCGAGAAACCAGAGTCGGGCGGGAGAAGGAGTCATGGTGCGCCTCGCAGTGGAAAACGCCAGCGTGAATCAATCCACGGCGGCGCGCCAGCGCAATGTGGCGAGCCGGGTGCCCGCCGGGGCGAGGCGGCGCGTGGTGCCGCCTGCGCTACAGGCGCTCCATCAGCGCGGCCCGGTATTGCCGGCTGCACGGCACGCGCGCGCCGTCGCGCAGCACCAGTTCGCAGTCGCCCTTGCCCCACGCCTCGACCCGCTCGATCCATGCCAGCTGCACCGCCGCGCGCCGGTGGCAGCGCATGAATCCCGGCCCCAGCTTGTCGAGCAGGCCGGCCAGCGTCTGGCGCATCAGCGGTTGGCCGGCCGTGTGCAGCACCACGTAATTGTCGGCCGTTTCGATCCATCCGACCTGGTCGACCCGAATCACGCGCGTCACGCCCCGTTCGGTCACCAGCAACTGCCGCAGTGGGTGTTCGCCCGCGAACGGCGGCAGGGTTTGGGCACTGCGCGCCTGCAAGCGTTCGCGCAGGCGCTGCAAGGCGCGCCGCAGCCGGGCCTGGTCGTAGGGCTTGAGCAGGTAATCGATGGCGTTGGCGTCGAAAGCGTTGAGCGCATACTGGTCGAAGGCGGTCGCGAACACGATCAGCGGCGCCGGCGCGGGCAGCGAGGCGGCCAGTTCCAGGCCGCTCACCTCGGGCATCTGGATATCCAGGAACAGCGCGTCGGGGGCGAACGCCGCGATCTGCTGCATCGCTTCGACCCCGTCGCGGGCCTCGGCAATGGCGCCGATGCCGTCTTCCTGGGCCAGCAGGTGGCGCAGCTTGTCGCGCGCGGGGCGCTCGTCGTCGACGATCAGGATGCGCATGGCACGGTCATCGTGGCGCGCACGCCGGCCGGTACGAGCGGCGACAGCTCCACGCTGGCGCCGTCGCCATACAGCGCCGCCATGCGCTCGCGCAGGTTGGACAGGCCGATGCCCGCCGGCGCGCCTGGCGCCAGGGCGCCGATGTCGTCATCGAGCGTCACCACCAGCAGCCTGCCACGCCGGCTGGCCGCAATGTCGATGTGGGCCGTCTCGCGCCGCTTCTCCACGGTGTGCTTGAAGATATTCTCCAACAGCGGCTGGATGCTCATCACCGGCAGCGGGCAGTCCAGCGCATCGTCGTCGATGCGCCATGCGATCACCACGCGCTCGGCGTAGCGTTCTTCCATCACGCGCGCATAGCCGCGCACCAGCCGCAGCTCGGTCGACAGCGGCGCCACGTGCAGCTCGCCCACGTCGAGCGTGGCGCGCAGCACGTCGGCCAGTTCGATCAGCGTGGCGTCGGCGCGCGCGACATCGCTGTGCATCAGGGACGAAATGGTGTTGAGCGCATTGAACAGGAAGTGCGGCTGCATCTGCTGGCGCAGGCGTTGCAGGTGGGCCTGGCGCAGCAGGGCGTTGGCCTGTTCGGCGCGCAGTTTTTGTTCCAGCAGCTGCTGGTACGACAATATGCCGAACACGATCACCACGAACAGACCGACGAACACCGACAGCTTGAGCGACTCGTAAAAAAAAGTCTGGCCCCAGCCTTCATGCTCGTAGCGCGACCCGGCCAGCGCGTACACGCCATGGCGGATGCCGAACGCGATCGGCACGAAAGCGACCCAGTACATCGGCAAAAACAGCGCCTGTACGCCGAACCAGCGCCACGGCGTGGCCAGCAGATGGTCGTGGCGGCGCGTGAAATGGCGCTGGACCGCGAGCAGGACGGTCGCCGCCAGCATCGACGAACTTTCCCACAGCACCGGCTGCCACAGCCGGGTGCCGCCGTCGCGCAGGTAGTCTTCGACGGCGACCGATACCATCAGGGCCCAGAACAGGAGCCAGGCGACGCCGATGACGATGGTGGAGCGTTGCAGTCGCATGAGTGAGTCAATCTGGGAGGGCTGGTCGAAGCGCTGATGATTGCGTATTCTCTGGTTCATGTCAAAGAATCGGAGAAACACGATGAGAGAGACCACGCAGACGATGGCGGCGCAAGACGACGCCCCGTGCGCATTCGCCTCGCAAGCGGCCTGGGCGCAGTGGCTGGCCGAACACAACGCGTCCTCGCGCGGCCTGTGGCTGCGCCACGCGAAGAAGGGCGCGCCGGAGGCGACCGTGTCGTACCAGGAGGCGCTCGAAGTGGCGCTGTGTTTCGGCTGGATCGACGGCCAGAAGAAAAGCTGCGACCAGCACTACTGGCTGCAGCGCTGGACGCCGCGTTCGGCCCGCAGCATCTGGTCGCAGGTCAACCGCGACAAGGCGCTGCGCTATATCGCCGAGGGCAAGATGCAGCCGGCCGGCCTGGCCGAGGTGGAACGCGCGCAACGGGACGGCCGCTGGGAGGCCGCCTACGCGCCGGCCAGCACGGCGCAGGTACCGCCCGAGCTGGAGGCGGCTTTCGACGCGCACCCCGGCGCGCGCGAATTTTTCGCCACGCTCAACGCGCAGAACCGCTACGCGGTGCTGTTTCGCCTCCAGAGCGCCAAAAAGCCCGAAACGCGGGCGCGCAATGCCGCCAAGTTCGCGCACATGCTGGCCCGTGGCGAGATGCTGCATCCGCTGATGGCCAAGAAGAGCTGAGAGAGCGCCTCAATCGTCGTCGCCGCCGTCGCCCTTGATCTTCTTGCCGCGCTCCGCATCGAGCTTCGCTTTCATGGCGGCGACGTCGGTCATGAATTCGTCGACGCTGTGGTCGGGACTGACGCGCGCCGATGGCGGCATCAGCACCGACATGAACAGTTCGTCAGCCACGCGGCCGGTGCGCAGCTGGTTGCTGATCAGGGTCAGGCCCGATCCGACCATGGCCATGAGCAGGCAGGCCAGCGCAAAGCGCCGGCTCTGGTGCGGCTTGACCGTCACCAGGTGGAAGAAGATCACGCCGGCCACGATGGCGATGGCTACGTGCGCGCTGTAGGCGGTGAGCGCTTCGAGCGAGAACGCGTAGGCGGCGGCGCTGGCCACCAGTTTGTAGGCCAGCACCGCCGTCAGGCCGCAGCCGAAAATGAACAGGTGGCGCCCGAGCCGCGCGTGGCGCCCGAACAGGCGGTTGGCAAAGGCCCACGCGCCGCTCCATACCAGGCCGATGCCGATGCCGTAGGCCAGCGGCAGCAGGTAGCGGATCAACTGGAACGCCTGGGTGTCGGAGAGCCAGGTGGTGATCAGCGCAAAGGCGCCGATCAGCAGCATGCCGACCAGGCCGGGAATGCCGCCCTCCCAGCCGTGCATGGTGCGGTCGACCATCTCGGCCCCGACCGGAAAGTCGGCCCCGCGCACGCGCAGGCTGGTGTGGCCGATGCGGATCACGGTGTCGCCGGTCATCACCAGGCTGCTCTTGCGCTGGCCCAGGTGGACCACGCCGTTCTTCGTGCCCAGGTCGCGCAGCACGGCCTGGCCATCCTTGCCCGCTTCGAGCACCGCGTGGCGCGGCGCGGCGAAGGCGTCGTCGAGAATGAAGTCGTTGTCGTAGCCGCGCCCGAAGCGGATCGGCAGCGCGTCGACCTGGTGCCGGTGCAGCACGTCGCCGTTGCGCGCCAGCGTTTCGATGAAGTAGGGCGCGTTCATTTGTGGTTCCCGCGCGCCAGCGCTTCGAGGAAGGCGCGCGTGGTGCGCATGCCGTTCTCGTACGACACGCCCGACACGTCCAGGCGGCTTTGCAAGGTGGCGCGGGCGTCGTCGGTGCTGGCCGTGAGCAGGGTGAAGTTGTACAGGCCGGCGAACTTGCGATAGGCGCGCACGCAGGTCACCGCGCGCAGCGGCAGCGACTTGGTCTTGACGAATTTTTCGGTGCACATCGGCCCGGTCAGGCGCGCGTCCTTGGCGCTGCCCAGGTTATCGGTCTTGAACAGGGTCGAGGCCAGCACCGCGAAGCGCACCGGGTCCAGGATGGCCGAGCGCACGTACTGGTGCGTCATCGACACGTGCCCGGTTTGCTGCGAGTCCGAGACAAAAATGGCCGACTCCATCGCGCAGGCCATGGTGTCGGCGTTGAAGGTGGCTTCGGCCTTGACGTTCGAGCGCCCCCAGCAGCGCACCTGTTCCGATTCGCGCACCGGCACCTGGTACGGGCCCATGGTCTTGAGCGAGAGCGGCGAATCGAGCAGGCGGTCGATCATGGCGCGCTGGTGCGCCAGCAGTTGCTCGCCGATCAGGGGATTGAAATCCTTGGGCTTGACGCTCTGGGCCTGCACTTTTTTCAGCAGTTCCTGGGCGTAGCGCACCGGTACCAGAAAGCTGATCAATTCGCCGTCGCGCCGCTTCGACACGTTCACGCCGGCCACGTCGCCGCCCACGGTCACGCTGGGGCCGCCGCTCATGCCGGAGTTGATCGGGCCGGTAAACATCAGCTGGTCGTAGAAGCTGCGCGAGATGATGCCGTTGTACGATCCTTCGGAAATGGCGAAGCCGAGATCGAGCGGATTGCCCAAGGAATACAGGTACTGGCCCTGGGTCAGCTTGACCAGTTTTTCGGGGATATTAAAGAAGCCGCTGCCGTTGCGGTTGATGCGCACCACCGCCAGGTCGTGCAGCACGTCCACGGCCAAGAGCTCGACCGGGCCGCTCTTGCCGTCGGTATCGATGTATTCGCCCACGTACACATCCGGGTCGATCGCCATTTGCGACACCACGTGATAATTGGTCAACACCAGGTTGCTGGTGCCCACCATGAAGCCCGAACCGACGGTGGACTGGCTGCGCCCGTTCTTGAGCAGCATGCGGATTTGCAACAGGTCGCCCTTGGCGGCGGAGTACACTTTTTGCGCGGCCGAGGAGGGCGGCGGCAGGGCGGCATTCTCGTCGACCTCGGGTACGGGCGGGGTGCCGGCCGGGGGCTGGGCACCGGGTGCAATCACGGCCGGGGCGGTGGGCGCTACGACGGCCGGAATGGCCAGGGAAGCGGGCGGACGAGGCCGGGCCGCGGGTTGCGCGGGCGGCGCCGCCGCGATGGCGTGCGCCGCGAAGCAATAAGCAAGCACTGCAATATTGACAAATTTCATGCAATCCTTCGGTGGCAAGAACCGTTTCCGCTATCTTGCCACCAGCTTAGCTTATTTGCGCGTTTTCAGGGTTCCCTTACAGTTCGCCGTTCAGAGCTCGCCGCTTACAGTTCCCCATCTTGCGCGACCGGCTCGGCCAGCGGGGTCATCATGTGGCCGAGCTTGGCTTCCTTGGTGTTGAGGTAGCTGTTGTTGAACGCATTGCGGTTCACCAGCAGGGGCACGCGCTCGCTGACGGTGACGCCGAGTTTTTCCATCGCAGCGATCTTGCGCGGATTGTTGGTCATCAGGCGCAGGGAACGGATGCCGAAATGGCCGAGCATCGGCTGGCACAACTCGTAGTTGCGGGCGTCCGCATGAAAGCCCAGCGCCAGGTTGGCCTCGACCGTATCGGCGCCGGCTTCCTGCAGGCGGTAGGCGCGCATCTTGTTGACCAGGCCGATGCCGCGTCCTTCCTGGCGCAGATACAGCAGGATGCCGCGCCCTTCCTCGGCGATGCGTTTCAACGCGCCTTCGAGCTGGGCGCCGCAGTCGCAGCGTTGCGAGAACAGCACGTCGCCGGTCAGGCATTCGGAGTGCACGCGCGCCAGCACGGGGGCGCCGTCGCCGATCTCGCCCAGGGTCATCGCCAGGTGTTCCTTGCCGGTTGCATGCTCGACGAACGCGTGCAGGGTGAACTGCGCCCAGGGCGTGGGCAGCGCGCAGGAGGTGACGTAATCGAGGAGTTCTTCAGTGACGGGGGAATGCATGGCGATGTTCTCAAAACTATTGCTGTAGCCGCAAGTGTAGCGGAAAACGCTGGCAGCCGTTGGGGCGGGCCCTCTAAACGGCACGATTCCCACTGCGCCGCAGCCAGTCTGGCACCGGCCGCGCCTGCGCCAGCGAAGTCGTTCCAATAGGAAATCGACGGTGGACAAAAGCGCGTACAATTGATTTTTGGCCTATTATATTGCCATGTCTCAATCCTATCTCGAGGCCGACCGCCTGAAGCTGTTCATTTCGAAGGTCACCGATTACGCAATCTACATGCTGTCGGCCGAGGGCGAGGTCGTCAGCTGGAACGCGGGCGCGGAACGCTTCAAGGGTTACTTGCCGGAAGAGATCATCGGCACGCACTTTTCGGCCTTCTACACGGCCGAAGACAGGGCCGGCGGCGTGCCGCAACGGGCGCTGCATGCGGCCCGCACCACCGGCAAGTTCGAAGACGAGGGCTGGCGCGTGCGCAAGGACGGGTCCCTGTTCTGGGCCAGCGTGGTGATCGATCCGATCTTCGGTCCGGACGACGAGCTGTTGGGATACACCAAGATCACGCGCGACATCACGGAAAAGCGCCGCACCGTCGAAGCGCTGCATGCCAGCGAAGAGCGCTTCCGCCTGCTGGTGCAAAGCGTCACCGATTACGCCATTTACATGTTGTCGCCCGCCGGGCTCATCACCAACTGGAACGAGGGCGCCAGGCGCATCAAGAGGCTGATCTTCGCCGAAGTCGAAGGCAGTCATTTTTCGCGCTTTTACACCGAAGACGACAAGCGCAACGGGATTCCCGAAAAAGCGCTGTGGGCGGCCGAGCACGAGGGCCGCTACGAGACCGAAGGATGGCGCGTGCGCGGCGACGGCACGACCTTCTGGGCCCACGTCGTGATCGATCCGGTATTCGATTCGACCAGGCAGCTGATCGGTTTTGCCAAGATCACGCGCGATATCACCGAACGGCGCGACGCGGCGATCATGCTCGAGCGCACCCGCGAAGCGCTGGCCCAATCACAAAAGCTCGAAGCCCTCGGCAAGCTCACCGGCGGGATTGCGCACGACTTCAATAACCTGTTGAACGTGATCTGCAGCGGGATCGACCTGCTGCGCGCCACGCCGGCGGAGTCGGCCCAGCAGCGCAAGATCATCGACGGCATGGAGCGCGCCGCCCAGCGCGGCGGCGCGCTGACCGGCCAATTGCTCGCGTTCGCGCGCCAGCAACCGCTGACCCTGGAACAGCTCGATCTGCCCCAGGTGATCGCTTCCTTCGAATCGGTGCTCAGGCGCGCAATTCCCAGCGCGGCCACCTTCGTGTTTCGCAAGGGGCCCATCGGCAAGGTCCGCACCGATGTGTCGCAGTTCGAATCGGCGCTGCTGAACCTGGTGATCAATGCACGCGATGCACTTGCCGACGACGGCGCCATTACCGTCGAAACGCGCCAGGTCGAGCTGGGCGAAAATGAAGTCGGCCAGCTTCCGGGCGGGCCGTATGCGCTCGTTTCGGTCAGCGACAATGGCACCGGCATGCCGCCCGAGGTGGTGGCGCGTGCCCTCGAACCGTTTTTCACGACCAAGCCGGTCGGCAAGGGCACCGGTCTTGGCCTGAGCCAGGTATATGGCTTGATGCAGCAATCCGGCGGCCACGTGGCCATCGCATCGACCCCGGGCCAGGGTACCTGCGTATCGCTGTATTTCCCGGCCGAAGCCGACGAGGACGGGGTCGAGGCGCAAGCGTGCGGCCTCGACAAGGCGCTCATCGTCGACGACCAGCCCGACGTGCTCGACATGACGGTCGCCATCTTCGAGAGCCTCGGTTACGAGGCCATCGCCGCCAACAGCGGCGCCGAGGCGATCGACCTGCTGGGGCAGCACCGCGACATCAAGGTCTTGTTCACCGATGTCTCGATGCCGGAGATGAACGGCGTGGCGCTGGCGCAGGCCGTCCGCCAGATGTCGCCCGGGATCAACATCCTGCTCACCTCCGGCTACATGAGCGCCACGCTGCGCGAGCAATTCGGCGACGCGCTGGCGCAGTTCGACCTGGTCGCCAAGCCCTACAGGCTGGCCGACATCGCCAAGCGCCTGCGCTCGTTCGCCGCCTAGGCGCCGACGGCTCAGGCGCCAGGCGCCGCCTCACGTACAGCCCCGCGCGAGCGACTCGGCCACCTCGTCGAGGCAGGCATACAAAGTCATGATGGGCGTCGGCTTGGTCAGGTGGCGCCAGAAGCCCGCGTCCAGGGCGCGCCGCTGGTCCTGTTCGCGGCCGTAGCCGGTGAGCGCGATGTAGCGCGTGGCGGCGCCGGGTGTTTGGGCTTGCAATTTCCCGATCAGTTCGTACCCATCCATGTCGGGCAGGCCGATGTCGAGCAAGGCCACGTGCGGGGCCTGCACGGCGGCGCGCGCCAGCGCGGCGTGCGCGCTATGCTCGGTGCTGACGGCATGGCCGCGCTGCTCGAGCAGCATCGCGACCATGGCCGCCGCGTCGACGTTGTCGTCGACGAGCAAGATGCGCAGGCCGGAGCGCCGGCCAGGCTGCGCGGCTGGCCCCTCCTGCTCCTGCGCTTGCCGGCAGGGCGCCGCGGCGCTGGCGCTGCGCGGCAAGTCGACCGTGATGCGGGTGCCGCATCCTTCGCCGGCGCTGGACGCGTGCACCGTGCCATGGTGCAGTTCGACCAGCGACTTGACGAGCGCCAGGCCCAGGCCGAGCCCGCCCTGCACACGGCCGAGGGAACGCCTGCCCTGCACGAACAGGTCGAATACGTGCGGTAACAATTCCGGTGCGATACCGTTGCCGTTGTCGCGCACCTGCAATCGCACGCTGTCGCCTTCGCTATTGAGCGTCACCGTGATGCGGCTTCCCGGCGGGCTGTATTTCACCGAATTGTTCAGCACATTGGCGACCACCTGGACCAGGCGCACGGTGTCGCCGCGCACTGGCATGGCCGCGCCCGGCAGGCTGAACTCCAGCTGGTGGCGGCGCGCTTCCATCAAGGGGCGCAACTGTTCGATCGCCGTCTCGACGACCGTGCTCAGGTCGACCTCCCGCAAGTCCAGTTCGACGATGCCGCGCGTGACGCGCGAGACGTCGAGCAGGTCGTCGAGCAAGGTGGTGATATGGCCGACCTGGCGCGATATGATCCTGGCGCTGTCGCGCACGCGCTGGGGGTCGCTATGGCCCAGCCCGAGCAGCTGGGCCGCGCTGCTGATGGGCGCGAGGGGATTGCGCAGTTCGTGCGCCAGCATCGCCAAAAATTCGTCCTTGCGGCGGTCGGCCAGCACCAGTGCCGTTTCGGCCTGCGCGCGTTCCATCGCATCCCAGGTGCGGTGGGCCACGTCGGCGGCGATGTCGGCATCGGCCTCGCTCCAGTGATGCGCTTGCGCGCAGTGCAGGTAAAGAATGGCCGCCATGGCGCCGTTTTTGAGCAGCGGCACCACCAGCAGGCTGCGCACGCCGATACTGGCGTAGCCGTCGGCATACGGCGCCGAGCGCGGGTCGGCGCCGATATCGTGCAGCCGCAGGGTGCGTCCCGCCTTGAGCTCGGCGATGATGTTCGGCCCGAAACTGCTCAAAGGCCGGCTTTCCCCGGCCAGCGTTTGCATGCGCCCGTCGCTCCAGTCGCGCTTGACGCTCACCGTGTCCGTGCCGGCGTCGACTTCGCCGTAGCCGACGCGGCCGGCGCCGAGATACTCGCCGAGCATGGTGGCCGCCCGTTCCGTGATCGCCACAGGGTCGCCCAGGCCGCGCAAGGCGTCCGCCAGACTCAACTGGAAAGCCTGGCGCCGCTCGGCCAGCACTTCGCGCGTCGTTTCGGCGAAGGTGACCAGGACCCCGGCGGCACGCCCCAGGTCGTCCGGCACCGGGCTGTACGAGAAAGTGAAATAGCAATCTTCCGGATAGCCGTAGCGTTCGATGGTCAGCTTGAAGCGCTCCGAACCCATGCCTTCGCCGGCCAGCACCCGTTCCCACATCGGTCCGATGGTCGGCCAGATCTCGGCCCAGGTGAGCCTGGCGTCACCGCCCAGCGCGCCCTCATCCTTGGCGCCCAGGATGGGGACGTAGGCGTCGTTGTAGAACTGGGTAAACTGCGGGCCCCAGGCCAGGTACATCGGCAGGCGGCAGTCGAGCAGCAGGCGGACGGTCGACTTCAGGCTGGCCGGCCAGGCGCCGGCGGGCCCGACCGGGGTTGCGCTCCAGTCGAAGCCGGCCATCCGTTCTGGCATGCGGTCGGCAGCACCGCTGCGCGGCCGCGTCGTGGGATTGTTGGTGTCAAGAAAAGGCCATGTCATCCCTGCATTGTAATGGAACTTTAGCCCCGGCAATATCACCGCAGGAGCGTTGTCCCGCCCCAATCATCGCAGCGCACACGGCGTACCTGGCTTACCCGGCTTCTTAATAAGGCAGGTCGAACACCAGCACCTCCGCCGCTTCGGCGTTCCCGATCCTGACCGCGCTTTCCTGCGTCAGTTTCAGGGCGTCGCCGCCATGCAGCCGCACGCCGTTGACCATGAGCGAGCCGCGGATCAGGTGCACATAGCCGGTGCGTCCCTCGGCCAGCGTGTGCTCGATCGCCTCGCCGCCGTTGAGAATTCCGGCGTAAATGGCGGCATCCTGGTGGATCAGCACCGAACCCTGGCGCCCGTCGTTCGAGGCGATCAGACGCAACTGGCCGATCTTGCTCTCCGGGGCAAAGTGCTTTTCCTCGTAGCTGGGAGGAATGCCGGTCACGTTCGGCTGGATCCAGATTTGCAGGAAATGCACCGGTTCCGTCGCCGAGCCGTTGAACTCGCTGTGGCGCACGCCGCTGCCGGCGCTCATCCGCTGCACATCGCCATAATGCAGTACCGACCCGGTGCCCATGCTGTCCTTGTGTTCCAGCGCCCCTTCCAGCACGTAGGAAATGATCTCCATGTCGCGGTGGCCGTGGGTGCCGAAACCTTGCGACGGCGCCACTTTGTCTTCATTAATTACCAGCAACGGGCCAAACCCAGCATGTTTCGGATCGTGATAATGACCGAACGAAAAGGTATGTTTCGATTGCAGCCAGCCATGATTTGCGTTGCCACGTTCTGCGCCTTGACGAATTTCCAACATGATATGCTCCGTTTCTTTTAAGTTAATGTGCAATAATTTCGAATCCACCTGGTCGGTGAATTTGAAGTTCGCTGCACCGATGAAGCTAGTATAGGCCGCGTCCGGCAAATCAAAAAACGGAAAGATTTGTCCGCTATGATCGAAAAAATCGAATGTTAAAACTGAGCCTGGAAGCACTGCTGATCGTCGACGCCATCGACCGTCGCGGTTCCTTCTCGAAAGCCGGGCAGGAACTGCACCGCGTGCCCTCGACCATTTCCTACACGGTCGCCAAGCTGGAAGAGGACCTGGGCGTGCAGGTGTTCGAGCGCAACGGCCCACGCATCCTGCTGACCCCGGCGGGGCGCGAACTGCTCACCGAAGGGCGCTACCTGCTCAAGGCCGCGCACGACCTGGAACACCGCGTGCGGCGCGTCGCGTCCGGCTGGGAGACCGAACTGGGCATCGGCATCGATTCCATGTTTTCCGTGCTGGCGCTGCACGAGGACATCCGTGCGTTCTACCAGGTGGCCGAGCAGACCCGCCTGCGCATCGTGCAGGAAACCTTGTCCGGCCCGTGGGAAGCCCTGCTCGACCGCCGCGTCGACCTGCTGGTGGGCGTGGCCGGCGACGGCCCGGCCGGCGGCGGCTACGTGGCGCGCGTGATCGGCTCGATGCCCTTCGTGTTCACCGTCGCGCCCGGACACCCGCTGGCCGGCCTGCCCGAACCGCTCGGGCGCGGCCAGTTGCAGAACCACCGCGCCATCGTGGTGGCCGATTCGGCCCGCAACATGCCCGCCCGCACCGTCGGCCTGCTGCTGGGCCAGGACGCGCTGACGGTGCCGACCATGCAAGCCAAGTTCGACTTGCAGGTGGCTGGTCTGGGCTTTGGCTTCTTGCCGGAATCGTGCGCGCGCCCGGCCATCGAACGCGGCTTGCTGGTAGAAAAGCAAGTCGAGGAAGTGCGCGGCGCCGAAACCTTTTACGTGGCCTGGCGCGTGGGCGAGGAGGGCGCGGCGCTGCGCTGGTGGCGCGAGCGCATGCAGCGCGCCGGCCTGTTCGCGCAACTGTCGGGTTTCCTTCCGGGCGGATCTGCAACACCCGCTTGAACCGGTGCAACTATTTTCCGTGAATCACTCTGGTTGTTGATCTAAACGTTGGTGATGGTGAATTCCCCGGGGGTAACATGAAGTTCACCGCCACCCACCTCTGCGATCCCACCCAATGTCCTGCTCGAGCCCGGCTCCCTTGCTTGTTTTTCGCGTATTGGCGGACCGCCGCGGCTTGCCGGCCGGCTTGCTGATCGACATCGGCGCGGCCATCGACGAGGCCCCCGTGGCGAGCGCCGTCGTGGACGATCTGGGCGAGCTGTGCCGTGATTTTCCCTGCCTGTACCGCGCCGGTACCGACCCGCAGCTGGCCGCGGCGCTGGCCGGCCACGGCTGGAGCGAACTGGCCGGGCACACCTTGTTCCGCGCCGGCGAGCGCTTTACCGGCGCGCCGCTGCCGCCCGAGGCGCGCTGGATCGACGGCGACTGGTGCCTGGGCGCGCCGGCCAAGGTACTGGCCAGCCAGGCCGCCTCGCGCACGCTCGCGCTGCAACTGGTGCAGCTGGTCGCGGCCGACGCCGACACCCACGAAATCGAAGCGCTGCTGCGGCTCGACCCGACCATGTCGTACCAACTGCTGCGCCTGGTCAACTCGCTCGGCATGGGCGTGGTGCGGCGCATCACCAGCTTCGGCCAGGCGCTGCTGATCCTCGGGCGCCAGCAACTGCGGCGCTGGCTCAACCTGATGCTGTTCGCGGCCCAGAAAGGCGACATCCGCTCGCCCATGCTGCTCGCGCGCGTGGCGGTGCGCGCGCGTGCCCTCGAACTGCTGGCGCGCACCCGCGGCCTGGACAAGCTCACCCAGGAGCAAGCCTTCATGACCGGCATGTTCTCGCTGCTCGGCGTCCTGTTCGGCCTGCCGCTCGCTTCCGTGCTGGCGCCGCTGTCGATCAGCGACGCCGTGCAGGGCGCGCTGCTGCATCGCGACGGTGAACTGGGCGCGCTGCTCGACCTGGTCGAACTGGCCGAACAGGGCGAACCGGATGCGCTGGCGCCGTCCATCGCGGCGCTGCAGATCGCGCCCGCCGACTTCAATGTCGCCATCATCGAAGCGAACCGCTGGATGCTGGGCGCGCTGCGCGACAGCGGGGTGGGCGGCCATGGCTGAATCGGCACTCGACCGCAGCCTGGACCTGGTGCGCACCGCGCACGCGATGGACGGCAACGCCCTGGCCGACATGCTGGTGCGGCTCGAAGCCGAACTGCTGCTGGCGAAACAGGCGCAACTGCCCCCGGCACGGCGCCTGCTGCGCCACCACGCCGACACCTACGAGCAGTCGGACGAGCCGGTCATCGTGCTCGATCTGTCGGGCTACCTCACCAGCTGGAACCGTGGCGCCGAAGCGGTGTTCGGCTACAGCAGCGAGGAAGCGATCGGCCAGCACGTGCTGTTCCTGTACGCCGACGAGGCGGGCGTGGACGATCCGGGCATCGCCGAACTGTTCCTCGAACACGGCAGCTGCCTGGTCGAAGTGCGGCGCCGGCGCAAGAGCGGCGACGTGATCTGGGTGCGCCTGGCCCTGTCGCTGATCAACGACGACGACGGCGAAGCGATCGGCATGCTGGTGCACCTCTCGCCGCTGGCCGAACACCTGACCGAAGAGGACAAGATCCGCCTGTACGCGCGCATCATCGAAGACAGCGACCAGGGCGTGCTCATTACCGACGCCAGCGAGCGGATTGTCTCGATCAACAGCTCGTTCACCCGCATCACCGGCTACTCGGCCGCCGAATCGATCGGCCACACGCCCGACCTGCTGCGCTCGGGCGTGCACGACGCCGACCTGCGCGCCAAGGTGCGCGCCGCCATGCAGGGCAACGGCCCGTTCCGCGGCGAGATCATCGGCAAGCGCAAGAACGGCGAGCTGTTTCCGCAATCGGTCACCATCAGCGTGGTGCGCAATAGC
Organism: Telluria sp.; assembly: GCA_036386755.1. GTDB lineage: Bacteria > Pseudomonadota > Gammaproteobacteria > Burkholderiales > Burkholderiaceae_D > Telluria_A. The sequence continues at coordinate 73,910 of DASVVC010000100.1, read as the reverse complement.
GAGGGCCGGATCACGCATACCTTCTCGCTGTTCTCCGACATCAGCGTGCACAAGGACGCCGAGGCGCGCATGCAGCGCATGGCCAACTACGACAGCCTGACCGGCCTGCCCAACCGCTCGCTGTTCAATCACCTGGTCGGGCAGGTGCTCAACGAAGCGCGGCGCGGCAACGAGTACGGCGCGCTGATGGTGATCGAAGTCAATCGCGTCGGCGCCATCAGCGACACGCTCGGCCACGACGTGGCCAGCGAAGTCATTTGCATGGTCGGGCGCCAGTTTCGCAGCGTGCTGCGCGAGCCCGACATCCTGGCCCGCATCGACGGCAGCAAGTTCGCCGTGGCCCTGCCCACCATCGGCCAGCGCGAGCACGCCGGCATCGTCGCGCAAAAGCTGCTCGCCACCCTGGCCGCGCCGCTGCTGGTGGCCGGCCATGGCCTGCAGGTAAGCGCCAACATCGGCATCGCGCTTTACCTCGACGACAGCATGGACACCGCCTCGCTGCTGCGCTTTGCCGAAGTGGCGTTGGCAAAGGCCGGCGAATTCGGCGTCGGCGGTTTCTTGTTCTACCGCGACGAGATGGACCAGCGCGCGCGCGAACGCCTGCGCCTGGAGACCGAACTGCGCACGGCCCTGGCCGAGGACCAGTTCGAGCTGCACTACCAGCCCAAGGTCAGCCTGCGCAGCGGGCGCATCGTGGGCGCCGAGGCGCTGATCCGCTGGCGCCATCCGGAGCGCGGCATGATCTCGCCGGGGGTGTTCATTCCGCTGGCCGAGGAAACGGGACTGATTTTCGATATCGGCAACTGGGTGATGAACGAAGCGTGCCGCCAGATCCGCGCCTGGGACGATGCTGGCCTGTCGATGCCGCCGATTGCGGTGAACGTCTCGGCGCGCCAGTTCGACCGCAGCCTGCCGGAGCGCGTGAGCGAAGTGCTGGACCGGCACGGCGTGGAACCGGCGCAGATCATGCTGGAAATTACCGAGAGCCTGCTGGTGCGCGGCACCGACGGCATCATCGCGATCATGAACGATCTGGTGGCCATGGGTCTGGCGCTGGCGCTGGACGACTTCGGCACCGGCTATTCGAGCCTGGCGTACCTGAAGAAATTCCCGATCAGTACACTCAAGATCGACCGCTCTTTCGTGATCGGCTTGCCGTACGAAGAAAACGATTGCGCCATCGCGCGCGCCATCGTCACCATGGCCCAGCAATTGCGCCAGGAAATCGTGGCCGAAGGCGTGGAGACGCCCGAGCAGATGGCGTTCCTGCGCGATCTCGGCTGCGACCAGCTGCAGGGTTATCTGTTCAGCCCGGCGGTCAGCGGTGACGAGTTTGCCCGCATGCAAAGCGAAAGCAAGCGCCTGATCGTCACCCGCTAGCGCCGGCGGTACTGTCGATTGATCGATCGATCGATCGCGCGCACCTCTGTTCAACATCAAACAAGACGCGCATTTTCCGCGCATGCTTTCTTCACAGGTCAACCACCCTTTGAAGAGCTCGCTGTGACAACCACTTTCCCGACCGCCCCGCAAGTATCCGTGCTGATGCCGACCTACGGCCAGTCCCACTTCATCGCCCGCGCGTTGGACAGCCTGCTGGCGCAATCGCTCACCGCCTGGGAAGCGATCGTCGTCGACGACGGTTCGCCCGGCGACGACACCGCGCGCGCCGTAGAGCCGTTTTTAAATGATGCGCGCATCCGTTACCAGCGCCTGCCGCATAACACCGGGCTTGGCAACGCCCTGAACGTGGCGCTCGACCAGGCGCGCGCGCCGCTCGTCGCCTTCCTGCCAAGCGACGATGTGTTTTACCGCGACCACCTGGCGTCGCTGCGCGCGGCGCTGCAAGGCGATCCGGGCGCCGTGCTTGCCTTTTCCGGCATGCGCCACCATTACAACCGCGAGACTCCCGGCCAGCTCGACGGCATCGCGCTGCAACTGGTCCAGTGCATGTTCCGCCGCAGCGAGGTGCATTGGACCGCGCGCGACGAACTCGAATCGGACGACCTGGAACGCCTGTTCTGGGGCCGCCTGCGGGAGCGCGGCGCGTTCATCGCCACCGGCCAGGTCAGCTGCGACTGGACCAGCCATCCGGCCCAGCGCCACAAGCTGATGCAGGAACCGGTGGGCGGCATCAACCCGTTCCGCCAGCACTACCGGGTGCGCGAACCGCTGCGCTTTCACACCACGATGGGCAACGCGATCGACGAAGTGGCGCAATACCGCGCCATGCGCGAACGCGCGCCCACGCCGCCGGCGGCCGATGGCCTGTCCATCCTGCTGGCCGGCGAACTGGCTTACAACGCCGATCGCGTATTGGCGCTGGAAGAGCAGGGCCACACGCTGCACGGACTGTGGATGCGCGATCCGTACTGGTACAACACGGTCGGGCCGCTGCCGTTCGGGCATGTGCGCGAGCTGCCGCTAGAGCGCTGGCGCGAGGCGGTCGGAGAGCTGCGGCCGGACGTCATCCACGCCCAGCTGAACTGGCAGGCGGTGCCGTTTTGCCATGAACTGATGCTGGCCACCCCTGGCGTGCCGTTCGTGTGGCATTTCAAGGAGGGGCCGTTCATCTGCCTTGAAAAAGGCACGTGGCCGCAACTGGTGGAGCTGTTCGAGCATGCCGACGGCTGCATCTTCAGCAGCCCCGAGATGCGCGACTGGTTCGATACCGTGTTGCCGGGCTTGTCGTCGTCCAAACCCTGCCATGTGCTCGACGGCGACCTGCCCAAGGCCAGCTGGTTCGGCGCTGAACGCACGCCCTTGCTGTCGGCGGGCGAGGTCGAGGGCGACATTCACACGGTCGTTCCCGGGCGCCCCATCGGGCTGCATCCGCACACGGTGGGCGAACTGGCGGCGCAGGGCATCCACCTGCACTTTTATGGCGACTTCACCCACGGCCAGTGGCGTCAATGGATCGAGGACGCCCGTCGCCTGGCGCCGCGCCATCTGCACTTGCATGCCAACGTCGAGCAGGCGCGCTGGGTCGAGGAATTCTCGCGCTACGACGCCGGCTGGCTGCACGCCTTTGCCAGTACCAACGATGGCGAACTGCGGCGCGCCAATTGGGATGACCTGAACTATCCGGCCCGGATGGCGACCCTGTCCGCAGCCGGTTTGCCGATGATCCAGCGCAGTAACGAGGGCGCCATCGTCGCCACGCAGTCGCTGTCGCGCCAGCTCGGCATCGGGGTGTTCTACGACTCCATCGCGCACCTGGGCGCCTTGCTGCGCGACCGGCCGCACATGGATGCGCTGCGCGAGCAGGTATGGTCGCAACGCGCGCAATTCACGTTCGACGCGCACGTGCCCGAACTGGTCGCATTTTTCCGGCGCGTGATCGAGGCAGCCGGTCAAAGCGCCGGCAGCGGGCGCAGGCGCAGCAGCAGGCCATCGCGCTCGTAACAGTCGCGCTTAACGGTCGCGCTTAACGGCGCCCGCGCAAGGGATCGAGCAGGCTGCGCAGGTCGTTGTGATCGAGCTCGTACATCAGGGCGAGCAGTTCGCCGATCTCTCCGCGCGGAAAGCCCTCGCGCGCGAACCAGCCCAGATAGTGGCCGGGCAGGTCGGCGATGACGCGCCCTTTGTATTTACCGTAAGGCATTTCGCGGGTCAGCAGCAGCTGGAGGTGTTCTGGTTTCATGATGGCGCTACTGTAGCAAAAACCGGCTGTCCCGGTTGGCCTTGCGTTACCCGGTGGCGTGAGCTGCCAGGCCAGCTGTCAACGTCTACCGTGTTCCATGTCGTTCCGTCTACCTCCAGCCGATGCCTCAGCCTTTCGTCCTCGACGGTGTGTCGTTCGATCTGTCTCACTTGCATCCGATAAAAGCGAAGACGGCCGCAAAGCTGCGGGCGAGCGAAATCAAGGTCGCCGTGGAGGTGGAATTCTCTTGTCACTGCTGGTCCCGCTTGCCTGTGAAAGGAGAGGCTATTCCTCCAACGCACCTTGTCGCAGATGGATCGAAGGAACTGCCGCGTAACCATATGTTCTGCCCGGTTCGTTACGAGCTTTCGCTGTCGCTGCCCAAGTACGACAAAGTGCATTACGGCAAGCCGTTTTCTTTTGCTCAGTTGATCGGGGATTGTTGGGAAGGCCGCTATCCGAAGTGAGTGCCTGAAATGAAGAAAGCTCCCCGGAGGGAGCTTTCAGGACGACACGCGAGGAACTCTCTTGGCTATTCCACTCCAGGTGGAACCACAACACGCGTTTGTGGCGGCGCTTAGCTTGCTTCGACCCCCGCTATCAGCTAAACCTTCCGATGTTCCGGACCTCGGCAAGCGTTCGGCAATCACACACCTATGCGGCTTCGGTACATCCATTATAAGCAAATTTAAGCGGGTTGAAGCAAATCCAGGCACGTCACTTTGGGCGTTGATCGAAGGAATGCTAAAAAGTGACCGGGCGCGATTGAAAATGAACCAGCTCAACATTTCAATCCGGCGAGTGTTGCTTTAACGCGTTTTCAATGATGACCGTAGCCACTTGCTCTATCCCGGACCTCACAGCATCACGCACGTTGCTTGACAGTCGCGTTAATCGTAACTATGATTGTTACGTTAAAGCGCAACAAGCGCCCCGATTCGCCAATCTACAGAGGAAAGCCCACAATGAAGACGCACATGGATACAGACTTTATCGTCGTCGGCGGCAGCTTCGCCGGCATGGCCGCAGCGACGCAACTGGCGCGCGCCAACCGTCCGGTGCGCGTGATCGACGCCGGCCAGCCGCGCAACCGCTTCGCCGCCGCCGCCCACGGCTTCGTCGGCCACGACGGCCGCGCCCCGCACGCCATCATGGCCGACGCGCGCCGCCAGCTGCTCGCTTATCCCAGCGCCAGCGTGATCGATGCGACGGTCGAGCGCGCGGCGCGCATCGACGGCGGTTTCGAAGTCGTGCTGGCCGGCGGTGAACGCATGCGCGCCAGGCGCCTGATCCTGGCGAGCGGCGTGGTCGACCAGTTCCCGCCGATTGCCGGTGTGCGCGAGCGTTGGGGCACGTCGATCCTGCACTGTCCCTACTGCCACGGCTACGAATTCCTGGGCCGCCGGCTGGCGGTGATCGGCATGATGCCGATGTCGGCCCACATGGCGCAGCTGATCGCCGAATGGTCGCCGTTCGTCACCTACTGCGCCAACGGCATCGCGCTCGACGCGGAGCAGGAGCAGGTATTGACAGCGCGCGGCATCCGCATCGAACACGGCAAGGTGGTCGCGCTCGGCGGCGTGGCGCCGGCGCTGGACGGTATCGTCCTCGAAGACGGCACACGGGTGCCGGCCGATGCCGCGTTCCTGGCGACGCAAGTGTCCACCAGCCCGCTCGCGCAGCAGCTCGGATGCGAATTCGACGAAGGTCCGCTCGGCCACTACGTGCGCACCAACGAGTTCCAGGAAACCACGGTACCCGGCGTGTTCGCCGCCGGCGACGTGGCGCGCATGCCGCACAACGCCACCTGGGCCGCTGCCGACGGCGTGATGGCCGGCACGGCGGCGCACCGCTCGGTCGTCTTTGCCTAGCGCGGCCCGGCCTAGCGCGGCCCCGCATGCTATTGTTTGGCAGACTTCAAGGAGCTGAAATTGACCTTCCTGCGCCACCTGCCATGCCTTTTCGCACTCACCATGCTGGCCGCCTGCGCGGGGCCGGGCGCCCCGGGTTCGCCGGCGGCACAGGTGGAACGCTTCGAGATCGTCAGCCGCGGCCCCGCTTTTGACGGCAAGGTCTTCGACGATGCCGGCGTGTACGAGAAAATCGTCGCCATCGCGCACCTGCGCATCGACCCGCATCACCCGGCCAACCGCGCCATCGTGGACCTCGACAAGGCGCCCACCAGCGGCGGCTGGGTCAAGTACGATACCGACGTGATTTTGCTGCGCCCGCGCGACCAGGCCAGGGCGTCGCGCGTGCTGGTTCTCGACATTCCCAACCGCGGCGGCAAACCGGCGCTCGAGATGGTCAACGAAGGCAGCGCGCGCGACCCCGGCAACGGCTTCCTGATGCGGCGCGGGCACACGCTGGCGTGGATCGGCTGGCAGGGCAATATTGGCCTGGCGGCCAATGGCGAATCGGCCGGCACGGCCTTTCCGACGGCGCTGCTTGGGGACCAGCCGATCACCGGCCAGAGCGTCGAAGAGAAGGTCTTCGACGACATCAAGCCCGTTGGCGTCATCGAGCTGGCGTATGCCGCCGCGTCGACCAGCCAGGCGGGCACGGTGCTGAGCGTGCGCGCCCACGCCAGCGCAGCGCCGGTTGTCCTGCCGGCCAGCGCCTGGAGCTACAAGAGCCCGACGCGGATCGAGATCGCGCGCCCGCGCGGTTTTGATGCCGGTGCAATCTACCAGTTCCAGTACGAGGCGCGCGACCCGCTCGTGATGGGCCTGGGCATGGCGGCGCTGCGCGACGTCACCAGCCATCTCAAATCCGGGATGGCCGACGGCGCCGGGCAACCCAATCCGCTGGCCGACATCAAGCCAGACGTCGCACTGGCGCTGGGCGTGTCGCAGGCCGGCCGCTTTTTGCGTGACCTGATCTGGCAGGGTTTTAACGCCGACCCGCGCGGCGGCAAGGTGTTCGACGGCGCCATGCCGCTCATCGCCGGCAGCCGCAAGAGTTTTGTCAACCGCCGCTTCGGCCGGCCCGAACGCTACTCCACCCAGCACCTGAACCACTGGACTTACGGCGACCAATTCCCCTTCAGCTACGCCGTCACCAAAGACCCGGTCGGCGGCGCGACCGACGGCATCTTCGCGCGCTGCCAGGCGAACGATACGTGTCCGAAGCTGATGCATGTCGACAGCAGCACCGAATTCTGGCAGGGCCGCGCCTCCCTGGTGGTGACCGACGGCGCCGGCAAGGACATTGCGCTACCGGCCGGCGTGCGCGCGTACCTCATGTCCTCGACCCAGCACATGACGGCCGAGCGGGCGACGGTCGGCATCTGCAAGTGGACCAACAACACGGCGCAGCAAGGGCCAGCTGTGCGCGTGCTGCTCGATCGCCTGGTGGCGTGGGCGCGCGCTGGCAAGGAGCCGCCGGCCAGCCGCTTTCCGCAGATCGGCAACGCCATGCTGACGATGCCGCAGCGCGACGCGGTCGGATTTCCCGACCTGAGCACGATCGGCGTCGATTACCCGCAAGGCTTGAATGAACTGACCGTGGTCGATTACACCAGCCTTCCACCCAGGCCGGCCCGCGACAAGCGCTACCAGGTGCTGGTGCCGATGGCCGATGTGGACGGCCACGATATCGCGGGCATCCGCCTGCCCGATGTGGAGGTGCCGCTGGCGACCTACGCCGGCTGGAACCTGCGCCGGCGCGGTTTTGCCGAAGACCAGCTGTGCGGCCTGAATGGACTGTCGGTGCCGTTTGCGGCGGTGCCGCGCGCGGGTGACCCGCGCCGCGCGCTCTCGCAGCGCTACAAGAGCCGGCTGGAATACGCCAAGGCGGTGGCGATTGCCGCCCGGGCCTTGCGCGACGAGGGCTTGCTGCTCGACGAGGACGTGACGCGCTTCATCGAACGTGCCAAAGTCGAACAGCGGGTGGGGCCACAGAACCCGTAGATTCATCCGCTTCGATCATCGATTGTTCAATTTGTTCCCCGTATCCGTCGATGGTTTGGTTCGCCACAAGGCATGCGGGAAAAGCGCAGTGCCGGCAATCGTGCAAGCGTAAACTTGACGGTGCGGTCAATGCCGCGCTAACGGGAGAAATCGATGAGCATGAACGCGGTAGGCAGCGGGCCGCCGGACCCCGAAAACAACCGTGCGTCCGTTGCAGGCGGTGGCGGACCGCCTTATGATGCGGACATGGACCGTCGCCTCACAGTGCTCGAAACGCGCTTCGACACAATCTTGCCGACCTTGGCCACCAAAGCCGATCTGGCGGAGTTGCGTCTAGGCGTTGAAAGGATGCTTTTCAGTATGCGTACCTCGGTGACTGACGAGATGAACAAGATACATACCTCGCTGACTGACGATATGACCAAGCTGCGTATCTCGCTGACTGACGATATGACCAAGCTGCGTGTCGAGGTTCACACCGCATTGACGAGCATGATGAGATGGTGTCTCGCACTCGCCATGACCGTGATACTGAGCGTCGTCGGCCAAGGTGTCTACTTGACCAGGCAGATCGCCGATCTCGCGGCGCGCGTGCCGCCCGCCGGTGTGCCGGCAGCAGTGGCCCCGGACCGGCCACCGGCGGCGCGGATCGCACCTTCTTCTGCGCCGCAAGCGGGTGCCGCAAGCGGGCGCCACGACGGCGCCGCGCTAAGCCCCTCCTTATGATCAGTCGCGCTGCCGGGTTTTGGCATTGTGCGCCTTGATGATCACCTTCCACTTGTTACGCGCCGCGATGCGGTCCAGCGGCGTTTGCTGGCTGCGCCGGGCGTCGCGCAGCAGCTTGCGGTAGTTCAGCAAACGGTCCGGATCGACCGCGCCGCGCACCGCGCAGCCGGGTTCCTCTTCATGCCCGCAATCGCGGAACTGGCAATGCTGCGCCAGCTCGCCGATGTCGTCAAAACTCGCCGCCAGCGCGTCTTCATCGGCATCCGGCTGCCACGAGCGCAGCCCGGGCGTGTCGATGATGCAGGCGCCGCTCGGGCACTGGTGCAGCGAGCGCGCCGTGGTCGTGTGGCGGCCCCGGTTGTCGCCACGGCGCACGCCGCCGGTCTCCTGGTGGCTTGACGAGAGCGCGTTGGTCAAGGTCGACTTGCCCGCGCCGGATGTTCCGAGCAGGATCAAGGTCTGCCCCGGCGCCAGCCAGGGAGCGAGGATGCGCGCCGGTTCGTCGCCCAGGGCGTTGAGCGCAAACGCCTGCACCCGGCGCGGCAGGCGCTCCGCGAGCTGGCGCATGCGCTCCTCGACGTCAACCCCGATGTCGGCCTTGGTCAGCACCACCACCGGTTCGACGCCGGACGATTCGGCCAGCGCCAGGTAGCGTTCCAGCCGGCGCAAATTAAAGTCGTGGTCCAGGCCCATGACCAGCAGCGCGGTATCGACGTTGCTGGCCAGGCACTGGCGGCGCCCCTCGCTGGTGCGGCGCGCGATGTGCGTTACCGGCGCCAGGCGCTGCGCCAGCCATTGCTCGTCGTGCGCATGGGTTTCGACCAGTACCCAGTCGCCCACGGCAAGGGCGGCATCGGCTGCCTGCAGCGACTGGACCAGTTTATTGAGCGAGCGCGCGCGCGATTCGGCCGCGCCGTCGTGGATGACGGCCCAGTCGCGGTGGACTTCGGTCACGCGCGCCAGGCGCGTGCCTTCAGGTGCTTCGTGGATGGTGGCCAGTTCGTTGGCGACCGATTGCGTCAGCCCGATAGAGCGCAGTGATTCAAAATCGATGTGGATCATGATGAGGGTGTGTTCCCGGATTCGTTCGCCCGCGACGCGCGCGGGCACAAGCCGCGCGCAACAGCACGCAGGCAAAGGAAAACGAAAGTCGGCGCGCGATCAGGCGCGCAGCAACACACGAAGCTCAGTCCAGACTCAGTCCGGAAAATACGGCAGGCAGGCGGGTTATGGCGGGATCAGGCGGCCGACAGGAGGGCAATATCATTCGTATGCATGGCGTGGTCTCCTGTGGAAGTCAATAGAAGCTGGCAGTGTGACAGCCGGGCGCGAGCGCGTCAAGCACGCGGAGGATGCTATATTCGCTGCACCGGCCACCATGGAGCTGAAGCGATGACCCACCCCTCCCGCCTGCACGACTTCGTGCGCGCCTTTACCAGCCTTGTCGATACGGCGGCGCAGGACGAAGAACGCATTCTCGCGCAGGGCAAGCCGCTCCTGGCCAGTCTTATCGAACAGGACGACTGGCTGCCCTCCGCATTCGCGCAGCCTCACCCGCAGCGCTATCAGCAATACCTGCTCCACTGCGACCCGCAGGAGCGCTTTTCGGTGGTCAGTTTCGTCTGGGGTCCGGGCCAGGCGACGCCGGTGCACGACCACACCGTGTGGGGCATGGTGGGCGTGCTGCGCGGGTCCGAACAGTGCGAGGAGTTCGCGCCGCCGGCGGGCCAAGGACCGCTCGCCGCCATCGGCACGCATCACCTGCCGGCCGGCGCGATCGACGTGGTGTCGCCGCGCGTGGGCGACATTCACCGCGTGTCGAATGCCAGCGCGGGCGCGGTCTCGGTCAGCATCCACGTGTATGGGGCGGACATCGGCCGCGTCGCACGCCATGTGTACGACCCCGCCACCGGCGCGGCCAGCCGTTTTGTGTCCGGTTACACCAACATCGCCACACTTGAGGCCGGGCAGTCATTGCCCGGATCGGGTTGTTGCGTATAATCCAAGATCAGCTTGGCAAAACCATCATTAGAGAACAGATCCTATGGCTTCATCCTCAGACAACATCAGCATGGCCGTGTTTTGCGACTTCGAGAACGTCGCACTCGGCGTGCGTGACGCGAACTACGAAAAATTCGACATCAAGCCGGTCCTCGAACGGCTTCTGCTCAAGGGCAGCATCGTGGTCAAGAAGGCGTACTGCGACTGGGAACGCTACAAGGGCTTCAAGGCCACCATGCATGAAGCGAACTTCGAACTGATCGAGATTCCCCACGTGCGCCAGTCCGGCAAGAACTCGGCCGACATCCGCCTCGTGGTCGATGCGCTCGATTTGTGCTACACCAAGTCGCACGTCAACACGTTTGTGATCATCAGCGGCGACTCCGACTTTTCGCCGCTGGTGTCCAAGCTGCGCGAAAATGCCAAGCAGGTGATCGGCGTGGGCGTCAAGCAGTCCACCTCGGACCTGCTGGTGGCGAACTGCGACGAATTCATTTTTTACGACGACCTGGTGCGCGAAGTCAAGCGCGCGGCCGCCAAGCGCGATGAGCGCAAGGTGCAGCCGCAGGCAAAACGCTCGCCCGACGAAGGCAATCGCCGCAAGGAAGAACTCGAAGCGCGCAAGGCCCAGGCGATCGACCTGGTGGTCGAGATGTTCGACGCGCTGGTGTCCGAGCGCGGCGACAGCGGCAAGATCTGGGCCTCGCTGCTCAAGGATACGCTCAAGCGCCGCCGTCCCGACTTCAACGAGACCTACTACGGCTTCCGCACCTTCGGCAACCTGCTGGAAGAAGCGCAGAATCGCGGCATGCTCGAATTCGGCCGTGACGAAAAATCCGGCGCGTATGTTTACCGCAGCAGCAATGCCGGCGCCAACAACAACCATCAGCCGCACGCGCTGGAGCTGCACGCGCCGGCCTTGCAGGACGAGCCGATAGTGGCCGAGGTGGCCGAGGTGACCGAAGAACCAGCGGCCAAGCCGGAGTCGCCCCGTCGCGGCCGTGGCCGCGGTGGACGCAACCGCAAGGACAACGACACCGACACCGTTGAAGCGGGCGCGCCGGAAGTCGTCGAGACCGAGGATGCAGAGGAGCTGGCGCAAGCCGAGCCGGTAGCGAGCGTGCCGGCCTGGTACGACCCGCAGCCGGAAGCGGTGGAAGCGGCGCCGGTCGTTCCCGAGTCGTCGCGCCGCCGTGGCCGTGGAGGACGCAACCGCAACGAGCCTGCCGAGGCGAGCGCGCCGCAAGCGGTGGAGCCGGTTGCAGCGGCCCCCGCATGGTACGACCCGGTGCCGCAGGTCGACGAGGCGGTCGAGCCGCCCGAGGCCGACGTGGCGCCAGAACCGCCAGTGCAGGAAAAGCGTCGTCCCGCGCGCAAGCCGGCGGCGAAAAAGGCGGCCAAGCAGGCCGACGTCGCCCCGGCACCCGAGCTGACGCCGGAACCGCAGGCCGAGCCGGAACCGGTGGCGCTGGAAGTGCCGGCGCAGCAGGGCGACGAGGAAGCACCAGCCAAGCCAGCCAAGAAGGCGATTCCACGCAGCCGCCGTCCGGCCAAGCCGAAGGCACCGGCGAAAAGCAAATAAGGTGCGTCAAGCGCGGGGGCGCCATGCCCCTGCGCGAGCACGACGGAGGATTTGCGCCGTCAATCCTTTACCAGCATATCGTCCCCAGGCGGCCGGCGGCCCGGCGCGCGCCGGCCCGCTGCACGCAATCGCAAAATGGTGCAAACTTCACGCTAACGATCCCCCCAAAAGGAAGACTGCCATGCGTATGCTCACTGCCGTTGCGCTGTTGCTGGCTGTCCTCGCGCCCGGTGCGCAGGCAGCGCCGCCGCCGGCCAGCCATCCCATTCTCGGCATCTGGAAGCTGACCCTGCCCGATGGCAGCTGCTCCGAAACCTACCGCTTCCGCGGCGACGGCACCACGCTGGTGACCAGCGCGGCCGAAGTGTCCGAGAGCCGGTTCGATATCCCCGCCAAGCCGAGCGCCAGGGGCTTCTACAAGCTGGTCGACCGCTACGTCAAGGGCAACGGCAAGGAGGATTGTTCCGGCGCCGTCATGAAACCCGACGCCTCGGTCACGCACTTCGTTCATTTTCACCCGTCCGGCACCTTCTTCGTGATGTGCGCCGCCGAATCGTTCGACGCCTGCATCGGCCCGTTCCGGCGCGTGGCGGGGCAGGGGATCTGAATGCTGCGCATCGGCGTCATCTCCGACACGCACGGCTTGCTGCGCCCCGAGGCGCTCGATTTCCTGGCCGGGAGCGACTTCATTGTGCATGGGGGTGACATCGGCAACGCCGGCATCCTGGCCCAACTGGCCGCCATCGCGCCCTTGACGGTCGTGCGGGGCAATAACGACAAGGGCGCCTGGGCTGCCGATGTTCCCGCGAGCGCGCTGCTGGAAGTGGGCGGCGTGCGCCTGTACGTGCTGCACGATATCGCCGATCTCGATGCGGGGGCGCTGCCTGCCGATGTGAAGGTGGTGGTGTACGGGCACTCGCACCGGCCGCTGGCGCAGCAGCGGGGAGCGGTGCTGTACCTGAACCCCGGCAGCGCGGGGCCGCGACGATTCAGCTTGCCGATCACTGCGGCCGAACTGCTGGTTGAGGGCGGGCAGGTGAAGGCCAACATCGTCGAGCTAATTCCACGTGCCTGACCTGACAGTCTTTTTTAGCCTGACACTCAACACCGTCGTCCCCGGCCTCGGCGGCCCCGTTAGCGGCCATCCAGGTTTAACGTCCAGCTACTGGCTGCGGAGCTAAATTGGGTCCCCGCCTTCGCGGGGACGACGGCCCCTCCGACGGGGCCGCCGTGCTCAGTGTATATTGCTGCCGGTTCGCCCATCCAACGGAATGCCATGTCACCCGCTTTACTTCTCTGCATCCTCATCGCCTACTTCGCCCTGCTGCTCGGCGTGGCCTGGGCTACCTCGCGCAACGCCACCAACGACAGCTTTTACATCGGTAACAAAAGCAGCAACTGGAAGCTGGTCGCCTTCGGCATGGTCGGCACCACTTTGTCCGGCGTGACCTTCATCAGCGTGCCCGGTGCGGTCGGGCGCGACGGCTTTGGCTACATGCAGATCCTGATCGGCTACGTGATCGGCTACATCGCCGTCGCCTTCATCCTGCTGCCGCTCTACTACCGACTGAAACTGACCTCGATCTACGATTACCTGAACCAGCGCCTGGGCCGGCGCGCCTACCAGAGTGGCGCTTCCTTCTTCATCCTGTCGCGCCTCCTGGGCGCCACCGCGCGCCTGTACCTGGTCGTGAACATTTTGCAGGCCATTATCCTCGACAGCCTGGGCGTGCCGTTCTGGCTTACCACCCTGGTCGTTCTCGGCATGATCCTGATGTACACCTACCAGGGCGGCGTGAAAACCATCGTGTGGACCGACACCCTGCAAACGAGCTGCATGCTATTCGGCCTGCTCGCCTGCATCGCCGTCTTGATGAGCCAGATGGACCTGTCGGTCGGCCAGAGCCTGGCCCGCATGCACGAGCAGGGCTTGTCGCGCGTATTCACCACTGCCGTCGACAGTCCCAATTTCTACCTCAAGCAGATCGTCGCCGGCGCCTTCATCGTCCTCACCATGACCGGCATGGACCAGGAGATGATGCAAAAGACAATCTCGGTCAAGACCCTGGCCGACTCCCAGAAAAACCTCCTCAGCCTGACCGCGATCCTGGTCGTGGTGCTGTCGCTGTTCATGTTCCTCGGCGGCCTGCTGTACCTGTACGCCCCAAACGCCGGCGTGACCGCCACCGGCGACAAGCTGTTCGCCGCCGTCGTCATGGGCCACTTGCCGGTGGCGCTGCAGATCATCTTCCTGATCGCGCTGATCTCGGCCCTGTTCCCCAGCGCCGACGGCGCCATTACCGCGCTCACTTCCACGGTCTGCATCGACCTGCTTGGCCTGACGCGCCGCCAGGACCTGTCGGAGCAGGACAAGGTGCGCTGGCGCCAGCGCGTGCACCTCGGCTTCGCGGCGCTGTTCCTCTTGCTGGTGATGGCCTTCAAGCTGGTCGACAGTCCCAGCATGATCGGCGTGATCCTCAAAGTGGCCAGCTACACCTACGGTCCGCTGCTTGGCCTGTTCGCCTTCGGCATGCTGACCAAACGCACCCTGCGCGAGCGCTGGGTGCCGCTGGTGACCGTTGGCGGTCCCCTTATCTGCGCTTTCCTTGAATATAATCAAACATTGCTGTTGGGAAGTTATCGCCTCGGGCTTGAGTTGCTCATGATTAATGGCATATTGGTGTTTGCCGGATTGTGGGCCATTTCCACGCCCGGCCGACGCAGGCCGCGCCATACCCGCATTTCCGAACGGGATGCGGCAATTTCGCTTACAGTAGACCCTTAGCCTTTTACCCACCCCCATTTTCCGCCGGAGTACCGATGTCATTCAAACCTTTGTCTACCCTTCGCCGAGGTTTCGGCATGTTCTGGAGCGCTGTCGACAGCACGCGCCGGGGCGTGCTCAATGTACTGTTCCTGGTCATCGTGGTCATCCTGCTGATGGCCATGTTCGGCGGCGGCGTCAAGCCGATGGCGACCAAGACCGCGCTGGTCCTCGAAATCAAGGGCGACCTGGTCGAGCAGCACAGCGGCAACGTGCGCGACGCGCTCATGGCCAACGTCGGCGGCGGCGACGTGCGCAAATCGGTCCAGCTGCGCGACGTGCTCACCGTGCTCGATAGCGCCGCCAAGGACCCGCAAATCAGCAGCGTGCTGCTCCTGCTCGACCAGATGGACGGCGCTGGTCTTGCCATGCTCAATGAAGTCGGCCTGGCCGTGGAACGGGTCAAGGCGTCCGGCAAGCCCGTCATCGCCTGGGGCAGCAGTTTTGACCAGCGCCAGTACCGCATCGCTTCGCATGCCACCCAGGTCTATCTGCATCCGATGGGCGCGGTCCACATCGAAGGCTTCGGACGCTATCGCAACTACTACCGCGATGCGCTCGACAAGGTCGGCGTGACGGTCAACCTGATGAAGGTCGGTACCTACAAGAGCTTCGCCGAGCCGTACATCGGCAACGGCCCGTCGCCGGCCGCCGCCGAAGCGGACGCCTTCCTCTTCAACGCCCTGTGGACCGGTTACACCACCGACGTCGAGAAAAACCGCAAGCTGCCGGCCGGCTGGATCGCCCAGAACATCGAAACGCTGCCGGCGCTGATGGAAAAAGCCGGCGGCGACACCGGCAAGCTGGCCTTGAGCACCAAGATGGTGGACGGCCTGAAGACGCGCGACGAAGTGCGCGCCATGATGATCGCGCGCGGCGCCCCGGACGACGACGGCAAGAGCTTCCGCCAGGTCGGCTTCGACGAGTACCTGGTGCGTCTGCGTCCGCAGATGTTCGGTGACGGCATCGGCGTGATCGTCGCCGCCGGCGAAATCACCGACGGCAATGCGCCGGCCGGTTCGATCGGCGGCCTGTCCACCGCGAACCTGATCCGCAAGGCGCGCGAGGACAAGCAGATCAAGGCGATCGTGCTGCGCGTCGATTCGCCGGGCGGCAGCGCCTTCGGTTCGGAACTGATCCGGCGCGAGCTGGAACTGACGCGCGCCGCCGGCAAGCCGGTGGTGGTGTCGATGGGCAGCGTGGCGGCCTCCGGCGGCTACTGGATTTCGATGGCGTCCGACGAAGTCATGGCCGACCGCGCCACCATCACCGGCTCGATCGGCGTGTTCGCGATCCTGCCGACCGCCGAAAAAGTGGTCGACAAGCTGGGCATCCATACCGCCGGCGTGACCACCACCTGGCTGGCCGACGCCTACAATCCGATGCGCCCGCTCGATCCGCGCTTTACCCAGGTGATCCAGAGCAGCATCAACCATATTTACAGCGAGTTCACCACCAAGGCCGCCGCGGCGCGCAAGACCACCCAGCCGAAGATCGACGAAGTGGGGCAGGGCCGCGTATGGACCGGCGTGCAGGCCAAGGAACGCGGCCTGGTCGACACCATCGGCAGCTACACCGACGCGCTCAAGTCGGCCGCCAAGCGCGCCAAGCTGGCCGAGGGCTACCGCGTGGCCTATATCGAGCGCGACGTGTCGCCGTTCGAGCGCTTTATCACCATGTTCGGCGTCAGCGCCGCGCAGGCGGTCAACATCGAGGTCAAACTGGGCCTGATGCCAACCGGCGTGCCAACGAGCGCGATGGCGCAAGTGAGCAAGGAACTGGGCTGGCTGTCGGAGATGAGCAACGGGCGTAAACCATTCGCAGCGGTTACCCACTGCATGTGCACCGCGCCCTGACACGCGTTAGCTTCGTCGCTCCCGCGCAGGCGGGAGCCCAAGTGCCTGGATAAACCAACACACTTGCACCCCCGCCTGCGCCGGGCGACGCTTCCCGCCATCGATTTGTAGCGAGTTTGTAACGCCATGTAGCCTGTTACAAACTCGCCCGCAGCACCCCTTCTCCCTATGAATACGTACCGGCTGCCGAGCCACTTGGCCCGGCGGGGGCGTACGCATGTCCTTACAGTGCATGAATCGCCCCGTTTTGGCGCCCGTTGCCCCTTGCGCGAAACATGCCGATTGCCTTCTCCATGCTAGAGTTGCTTCAATAATCGTTGCACTCAAGACAAGGAAAAGCATGAACCCATCACCTCCCCAGCCACGGCGCAGCCGCCGTGCCAAGATCATCGGTAGCGTGATTGCCGTGCTCGCCATGGCCGGACTCGGCGGACTGGCGTGGTACCTGACTCACCAAAGCCCGGCCGGTGGCCCTGGCGGAGCGCCCGGCGCCGCCGCCGGCCCCGGTGGTCCCGGCGGCGCCCCCGGTGGCCGTGGTGGCCGCGGCGGCGGCATGGCCACCACGGTTGGCGTGGCCACCGCCGAACGCACCGACATCCCGGTCATCCTCGACGCCCTCGGCACCGTCACCGCGGCCGCCACGGCCACGGTGCGCCCGCAAGTGTCGGGCATCCTGCAAAAGGTGCACTTCAGCGAAGGGCAGCTGGTTAAGGCCGGCCAGGTGATGGCCACGATCGATCCGCGCCCATTCGAGATGGCGCTGATGCAGGCGTCCGGCACGCGCCAGCGCAACGAGGCGCAACTGGAAAGCGCCAAGGTCACGCTGGAGCGTTTCCGAACCCTGCTCACGCAGGACTCGATCGCGCGCCAGGAAGTCGATACGCAAGCGGCGCTGGTCAAGCAGCTGCAAGGCACCGCCATGACCGACGGCGCCGCCGAAGGCGTGGCGCGCCTGAACCTGAGCTACACCCAGGTCAAGGCGCCGATCACGGGGCGGGTGGGCCTGCGTGTGATCGACATGGGTAACCTGGTCGGCAGCGGCGACGCCAACGGCATTGCCGTCATCACCCAGCTCTCGCCCATCGACGTCGAATTCGCGGTGCCGCAAGACCGCGTGCCCGACCTGCAGGGACGCATCCGCGACAGCGCCAGCCTGGCCGCCACCGCCTTCGACCGCACCCGTACCAGCGCGCTCGCCAAAGGCGAATTCAAGGCGCTCGACAACCAGGTCGACGTGCAGACCGGCACCGTGCGCGCCAAGGCGCGTTTCTCCAACGACGACCAGGCGCTGTTCCCGAGCCAGTTCGTCAACCTGCGCCTGGAGCTGCGCACGATCAAGGATGCGGTGGTGGTGCCCGTGACCGCACTACGCCACGGCAGCACGGGCGACTTTGTGTACGTGCTCAATGCCGCCGAGCGCACCGTCGCCGTGCGGCCCGTTACGCGCGGCCAGGCCACGGTCGACAAGGTGGAAGTGAAAACCGGCCTCAAAGCCGGCGAGCAGGTGATCACCGAAGGCGCGGACCGCCTCAAGGATGGCGCCAAGGTGACCCTGCCGACCGACAAACCGGCGGCCGGCGGCGGGGGCGGTCGCCGCCGCCAGCGCGAAGGAGCGCCGACATGATGGTGGCGCCGATGTTGGCACCGATGTTGGTACATGAGGCGAGGGGCGCGCGATGAATCCGTCAGCCCCGTTCATCGCGCGCCCGGTCGCCACGTCGCTGCTGATGCTGGCGATCGTGCTGGCCGGTTTTGTCGGCTTCAAGTTCCTGCCGCTGTCGGCGCTGCCGCAGGTCGACTTCCCGACCATCCAGGTGCAGACGCTGTACCCGGGCGCCAGTCCGGAGGTGATGGCGCGCACCGTCACCGCGCCGCTGGAACGCCGCTTCGGCCAGATGTCCGGCCTGCAGCGCATGAGTTCCACCAGCGCCTCGGGCGTGTCCATCGTCACCCTGCAGTTCGGCCTGGGGCAAACGCTCGACGTGGCCGAGCAGGAAGTGCAGGCGGCGATCAACGCCGGCGGCTCGCTGCTGCCGGCCGACCTGCCGGCGCCTCCCGTGTACGCCAAGGTCAACCCGGCCGACGCGCCGGTGCTCACGCTCGCCATTACCTCCGACACGGTTCCGCTGACCGAGGTGCAGAACCTGGTCAACACGCGCCTGGCGCTGAAAATCAGCCAGGTCTCTGGCGTGGGCCTGGTCACCCTGAGCGGCGGGCAGCGCCCGGCGGTGCGCATCCAGGCCGATACCGGCGCGCTGGCCACTTACGGCCTTGGGCTGGACACCTTGCGCAGCGCGATCTCGGGCGCCAACGCCAACAGCGCCAAGGGGAACTTCGACGGTCCCACGCGCTCTTACGCGATCAACGCCAACGACCAGCTCCTGACCGTGCCCGATTACGAAAAACTGATCGTCGCCTACCGCAACGGCGCCCCGGTGCGCCTGTCCGACGTGGCCAAGGTGGTCGACAGCGCCGAAAACGTCAAGCTCGGCGCTTGGGCCAACATGAAGCCGGCTATCATCCTCAACGTGCAGCGCCAGCCGGGCGCGAACGTCATCGCCACGGTGGACGCCATCAAGGCGCGCCTGCCCGAGCTGCAGGCGAGCCTGCCCGGCGCGCTGCGGCTCGACGTGCTGTCGGACCGCACCACGGGCATTCGCGCCTCGGTCACCCACGTCGAACTCGAACTGCTGCTGGCCGTGGCGCTGGTGGTGCTGGTGATCTTCGCGTTTTTGCACAGCGTGCGCGCCACGGTCATTGCCAGCCTGGCCGTGCCGATCTCGCTGATCGGCACCTGCGGCGCGATGTACCTGCTCGGCTACAGCCTGAACAACCTGTCGCTCATGGCGCTGACGATCGCCACCGGCTTCGTGGTCGACGACGCCATCGTCATGATCGAAAACATCGCGCGCTATATCGAAGAAGGCGAAACGCCGATGGCGGCGGCGGTCAAGGGCGCCGCGCAGATCGGCTTTACCATCATCTCGCTGACGGTGTCGCTGATCGCCGTGCTCATTCCGCTGCTGTTCATGGGCGATGTGGTGGGGCGCCTGTTCCGCGAATTCGCCATCACGCTGGCGATTACCATCCTGATATCGGGCGTGGTGTCCTTGACCCTGGTGCCGATGATGTCGGCGCGCTGGCTGCGCAGCCATGAGGACGAAAAGCCGGGTCGCATGGCGAAACGCACCCAGGCGTTTTTCGACCGTGTGATCGTGCGCTACGACCATGCATTGACCTGGGTGCTGGCGCGCCAGGGATTGACCTTGCTGGTCGCCCTGGCCACGCTGATCCTGACCGCAGTACTGTACATCCTCATTCCCAAGGGCCTGTTCCCGACCCAGGATACCGGCCAGCTCCAGGCGCGGGTCGAAATGCGGCAGTCGATTTCATACGACCGCATGGCCGAACTGCAGCAGGCGGCCGGCAAGGCGATCCTGGCCGACCCGGACGTGGAGTCGCTCAGTTCCAACGTCGGCGTGGACGCGGCCAACAACACCATGCTGCACACTGGCCGCATGCTGATCAACCTGAAGCACGACAAGGCGTCCAGCCAGGCCGAGATCATGGAGCGCCTGCGCCGCCGCGTGGCCGACGTGGCGGGCATCACCCTGTACCTGCAACCGACCCAGGACCTGACCATCGACGCCGAAAGCGGACCGACCCTGTACCGCGTCTCGCTCGAAGGCGCCGACAGCGCCACCGTCAGCCAGTGGGCGGCCACCTTGGTCAAGCACCTTCAGCAGAACAAGCGGGTAACGAACGTGGTGACCGACGCCGGCGCCACCGGCACCTCGGCGTTTGTCAGCATCGACCGCGACACGGCCTCGCGCCTGTCGGTCACCGCCGCCTCGATCGACGACGCCCTGTACAGCGCCTACGGCCAGCGCATCGTCTCGACCATCTTCACCGAGACCAACCAGTACCGCGTGATCCTGGAAGCGCAGCGCGACGCGCAGATGTCGATCGCCACGCTAGGCCAGCTGCCGATCAAGACCGGCTCCGGCAAGACCACGCCGCTGTCGGCGGTGGCCAACATTACCGAGCAGCCGGCGCCGCTGCAGATCACCCACGTGGCGCAATACCCGGCCACCACCATCGGTTTCGACACCGCACCGGGCGTCTCGCTCGGGCAGTCGGTGGAGGCGATCCGCGCCGCCGCGCTGGAGATCAAGCTGCCGGCGTCGGTCACCATGACCTTCCTCGGTGCGGCCGGCGCCTACCAGGCGTCGCTGTCGAACCAGCTGTGGCTGATCCTGGCGGCGGTGGTGTGCGTCTACATCGTGCTCGGCGTGCTGTACGAAAGCTATGTGCATCCGCTGACGATCCTGTCCACCCTGCCGTCGGCCGGCGTGGGCGCGCTGCTGGCGCTGATGATCAGCGGCCAGGACCTGGGCGTGATCGGCATCATCGGCATCATCCTCCTGATCGGCATCGTCAAGAAGAACGCCATCATGATGATCGACTTCGCCATCGAGGCCGAACGCGAGAAGGGCATGGCCCCGCGCGAGGCGATCCATCAGGCGGCGCTGCTGCGCTTCCGGCCGATTTTGATGACGACCCTGGCCGCGCTGTTCGCGGCGGTGCCGCTGATGCTGGGCTGGGGCGAGGGCGCCGAATTGCGCCGTCCACTGGGCCTGGCCATTTTCGGTGGGTTGATCGTCAGCCAGCTGCTCACGCTGTTTACGACGCCGGTGATTTACCTGGGCTTCGACAGCCTGGCGCGGCGCTGGTCGCGTAAAGACGCTGCTGCCACTTCCGAGGGCGAGGTTGCCAAGTGAATTTGTCCGCACCTTTTGTAAGGCGTCCGATCGCCACCGTCCTGCTCACGCTCGGCATCGCGCTGGCCGGCATCGGCGCGTTCTTCGTGCTGCCGGTATCGCCCCTGCCGCAGGTGGATTTTCCGACCATTTCGGTGAGTGCATCGCTGCCGGGGGCCAGTCCCGACACCATGTCCACCAGCGTGGCCACGCCGCTCGAACGGCGCCTGGGCGTCATCTCGGGCGTGAACGAAATGACCTCGTCGAGCGGCAGCGGCTCAACGCGCGTGAGCCTGCAGTTCGACTTGAACCGAAAGATCGATTCGGCAGCGCGCGAAGTGCAGGCGGCGATTAGCGCCGCGCGCGCCGACCTGCCGTCCACGCTCAAGAGCAACCCGACCTACCGCAAGGCCAATCCGTCCGACGCGCCGATCATCATCCTGGCGTTGACGTCGAAAACGAAGTCGCCGGGCCAGATCTTCGAGTCGGTATCGAACCTGGTGCAGCAAAAGCTGGCGCAAGTGCAGGGCGTGGGCGACGTGGAAATCGGCGGCGGCTCGCTGCCCGCAGTGCGCGTGGAACTCTTGCCGTATGCGCTGAACCGCTACGGCGTCTCGACCGAAGATGTGCGCGCCGCGATCCAGTCGACCAATGCCAACCGGCCCAAGGGCGCGATCGAAGGCAACGGCATGCGCCTGCAGATCTACTCGCAGGCCAGCACCGCCACCGGCGGGCGCAGCGCGGCCGATTATCGCAGCCTGGTTGTCGCCTGGCGCAACGGTGCCGCCGTGCGCCTGGACGACGTGGCGGAAGTGATCGACGGCGTCGAAAACGTCAATACACTGGGCCTGTTCAATGGCCAGCCGGCGGTGATCGTACTGATCACGCGCCAGCCCGGCGCCAACGTCATCGAAACGGTGGACGGCGTGCGCGCCCTGATTCCATCGCTGCAAGCGCAACTGCCGCAAGACGTGAAGCTGGAAGTCGCGTCAGACAGCACCAACTCGATCCGCTCCTCGCTGGCCGAAATCGAACTGACCTTGATCATCTCGATCTTGCTGGTGGTGCTGGTGGTCAGCCTGTTTTTGCGCAGCGTGCGCGCCACCATCATCCCGGCGGTGGCCACCGTGGTCTCGCTGTTGGGCACCTTCGGCGTGATGTACATGCTGGGTTTTAGCCTGAACAACCTGTCGCTGATGGCACTCACCGTGGCTACGGGTTTCGTGGTCGACGACGCCATCGTCGTGCTGGAGAATACCGCCCGCCACATCGAAAACGGCATGGACCGCATGCAGGCGGCGCTGCTCGGCGCGCGCGAAGTGGGCTTTACGGTGCTGTCCATCAGCCTGTCGCTGGTGGCGGTGTTCATTCCGCTGCTGTTCATGGGCGGGCAGGTGGGCCGCCTGTTCCGCGAGTTCGCCGTCACCTTGTCTGCCGCGGTGATGATTTCGCTGGTCATTTCGCTCACCACCACGCCGATGATGTGCGCGTGGCTGCTCAAACCCGGTGGCCACGAGCGTCCGCCCGGGCGCCTCGCGCGCTGGGCCGAGCGCGGCTTCGACCGCATCCACAAGGCGTACGAGCATTCGCTCGACTGGGCGCTGGACAGCATCGCGCTGGTGATGCTCATTTTCGTGTTCGTGATCGGCCTCAATGTCTATCTGTTCAGTGCCGCCCCGAAGGGCTTTTTTCCGCAGCAGGATACGGGCCAGATCAGCGGCGGCATCCGCGCCGACCAGAGCATCTCGTTCCAGGCCATGCAGGCCAAGTTGAAGCAACTGGTCGACATCATCCGGCGCGATCCGGCGGTGGCGACGGTGGTCGGCTTTACCGGTGGCGGACGCGCCGGCGGCGGCTTCATGTTCATTAACCTGAAACCCGTGTCCGAGCGCACCGATGGCGGCCAGGCCGTGATTGCGCGCCTGCGCCCGCAACTGGCCAGGGTAACCGGCGTATCGATGTTCCTCAACCCGGTGCAGGACCTGCGCATGGGCGGGCGGCAGTCCAACTCGACTTACCAGTACACCTTAAAGAGTGACAACCGCGCCGATCTCAAACTGTGGGCCGGGAAGCTGGCCGATTCCATGAAGCGCCAGAGCGCGCTGGTCGATGTGGACACCGACCAGGCCGAAAACGGCGTGGAGATGTTCGTCCAGATCGACAAGGACAGCGCCGCGCGCCTCGGCATCAATCCGCGCGACGTCGACAACGCGCTCTACAACGCCTTCGGCCAGCGCCAGGTGACGACCATCTACGATGAACTCAATCAGTACAGCGTCATCATGGGCGTGGCAAAGCAGTACCAGCAAACGCCGGAAGCGTTGAACGATGTGTACGTGCCCTCGCGCGGCACGTCCAGCTCCGGTGGCGCCACCGCGCCGGCCAACACCACCGCCTCGCGCGATCCGTCCAGCGGGCAGGCGTTGAGCAGCGCAGCGACCACCATGGTGCCGCTGTCGGCAATTGCCAGCTTTGCCGAAAGCTCGACGCCGACCTCGGTCAACCATCAGGATGGCGAACTGGCGACGACCGTGTCGTTCAACCTGGCGCAGGGCAGCAACCTGGCCGACGGGCAGGCCGCCGTCAAGCAGGCGGAGGCCGACATCGGCATGCCGAACAATGTGCGCGGCAGCTTCCAGGGTACGGCGCGCGCGGCTGACGAATCGAACAAGGAGCAACCAATGCTGATCGCGGCCGCCATCGTCGTCATCTACATCGTGCTCGGCATCCTGTACGAAAGCCTGGTGCACCCGATCACCGTGCTTTCGACCCTGCCGTCGGCCGGCGTGGGCGCGGTGCTGGCCCTGCTGCTGTTCAAGATGGAGTTCTCGATCATCGCCCTGATCGGGGTGTTTTTGCTGATCGGGATCGTGAAGAAAAATGCCATCCTGATCATCGACTTTGCGCTGGAAGCGGAGCGCACGCGCGGCCTGGCGCCTTTGGCGGCCGTGCGCGAGGCCTGCCTGCTGCGCTTTCGCCCTATCTTGATGACCACCCTGGCCGCCGCATTGGGCGCCTTGCCGCTGGCGATCGGCTTCGGCGAAGGATCGGAGCTGCGCCGCCCGCTCGGCATCGCCATCATCGGTGGCCTGATCGCCAGCCAGGTCCTGACCTTGCTCACCACCCCCGTTGTCTACGTCGTGATGGACAAGCTGCGCCGGCGCAGCCCCGCCGAGCGCCAGCTCGGTCATCACGCCGACAACGCTGCTTCACCTAATCCACAATGAGTAATCCTATGCGCGCAACTGAGCTTCTCCGTCTTCTTCCGCTGGCCGCTTTTTTGCTCGGCGGCTGCGCCGTTGGCCCGGCTTACGTCTTGCCGGTCACGCCCGAACCGGCTGCGTTCAAGGAAGCGCAGGGCTGGTCGCCCGCCGCGCCGGCCGATGCGCTTGACCGTGGCCCGTGGTGGACCCTGTTCAACGATCCAATCCTGAACGAACTGGCCGCGCAGATCGAGGTATCGAACCAGAACGTGGCCGCCGCCGTGGCCTCGTACGCGCAAGCGCGCTCGCTGGTGCAGCAACAGCGCGCCTCGCTGTTCCCGAGCGTGTCGCTCAGTACCAGCGGCGAGCGTTCGGGCACGCGCAATGCCGGCGCGGAGAATAACTACCGCCTCAACATCGGCACCAGCTGGGAGCCCGACCTGTGGGGCAGGCTGCGCGCCAGCGTGACTGCCGCCAGCGCCAACGCCCAGGCCAGCGCCGCCGACCTGGCGTCCGCGCGCCTGTCGGCCCAGGGCGAGCTGGCGGCCAATTATTTTGTGGTACGCCAGACCGACGCCCAGGCGGCGCTCTTGGCCGCCACCATCGAGGGCTACCAGCGCGTGCTGCAGATCACCCGCAACCGCTTCGACGCCGGCATCGCCACCAAGTCCGACGTGCTGCAGGCGCAGACGCAATTGTCCAACGCCCAGATCGACGCCTTGTCGCTGGCGCGCCAGCGCGCCCAGTTCGAACACGCCATCGCCATCTTGCTGGGCAGGGCGCCGGCCGACTTTACCCTGGCCAGCGCTCCATGGCAGGCGTTCGTACCCGAGATTCCGGTCGGCGTGCCCTCGGCGCTGCTGCAGCGGCGGCCCGACATCGCCGCCGCCGAACGGCGCGTGGCGGCGGCCAATGAGCAGATCGGCATCGCGCGTTCGGCCTACTATCCGAACATCGGCTTGAGCGCGTCCGTGGGCAACGGCGGCAGCCGCGTGTCGGACCTGTTCAGCGCTTCGAATGCGCTCTGGTCTTTCGGCCTGAGCGCGGCGCAAAGCCTGTTCAACGCCGGCGCCACGCGCGCCAGCGTGGCCGGCGCCGAGGCCAGCCAGCAGGCGGCGGTGGCGCGCTACCGCCAAACCGTGCTCGATGCCTTCGGCGACGTGGAAAACCAGCTCTCGGCCACGCGCGTGCTGGCGCAGCAGCTGGTGCTGCGCCGCCAGGCGTCCGAATCGGCCGACCAGGTCGAGGCGCAGTTACTGAACCGCTACAAGGCGGGGCAGGTGAGCTACAGCGAAGTGGTACAGGCGCAGGCCAGCGCGCTGTCGGCGCGGCGCGCGCTGGTGCAGGCGCAGGGCGACCGCCAGAGCACTGCGATTTCGTTGATTCAGGCATTGGGCGGCGGCTGGCAAGCGCAGTAAAATAGACGCATGAAGACCACATCCTCCAAATCCAGTAAAGCCGAGTCCGTCTGTTACGAAGTACGGCGCTCCACCATCCACGGCAACGGCGTGTTTGCCACGCGCGATATCGAACCGGGCGAGCAGATCGCCGAATACACGGGCGAGCGCATCACGGCCGAGGAATCGGCGGTGCGCGCGGAAGCGGGCGGCGGGCCGGTCAACCACACTTTTTTCTTTTCGCTGGCCGACGGCATGGTGATCGACGGCGGCCGTGGCGGCAACGATTCGCGCTTCATCAACCACGCGTGCGAACCGAATTGCGAGGCGCAGGAAGACGAGGGCAGGGTGTTCATCTACGCGCTGCACCCGATCATGCGCGACGAAGAACTCAAGTACAACTACGCGCTGATCTACGAAGAGCGGCACACGCCGGCCGTCAAAAAAGCGTTCGAGTGCCGCTGCGGCGCGCCGACCTGCACCGGCACCATGCTGGCGCCCAAAAAGCGCAAGCGCGCCAAGGCCGGCTGACGGATCGGCCGGTCGCCGCGCCGGCCGTCAATACGGCGCCGACAAAATCATTTGCAGCGCTATGCTTCAGCGATATACTCCCCGCTTGCTTTAATTTTCTGGGGTATATCTTGTTGAAATCCATCGCCTTACCCGTCGCCCTGCTCGGCGTATTTGCTACCGCAAATGCCGATGAAGGCCAGTGGCAGCCTTACCAGCTTCCGCAACTGTCGTCGGAACTTAAACGCATCGGCATCACCATCCCTGCCGAGAAGCTGGCCGACCTGTCCAAGCACCCCATGAGCGCGATCGTGTCGCTGGGCGGCTGCTCGGCCTCGTTCGTGTCCGGCGATGGACTGGTGGTCACCAACCACCACTGCGCCTACGGCGCCATCCAGCGCAATTCGACCGCCGAAAAAAACTACATCGTCAACGGCTTCCTGGCCAAGACGCGCGACGCCGAACTGCCGGGCGGCCCGAATACGCTGGTCTACGTCACCGAAAAAGTCGACAACGTCACCGACCGCGTGCTCAAGGGCCTGTCGCCGACCATGTCCGGGCGCGAGCGCAATGAGGAAGTCCAGAACCGCATCAAGGCCTTGACCGCCGAATGCGAAACCGACAAGGCGTACCGCTGCTCGGTGCCGAGTTTTCACCGCGGCCTGGAGTACTACCGCATCCGCCAGCTGATGATCCGCGATGTGCGCCTGGTGTACGCGCCGGCGGACATGATCGGCAATTTCGGCGGCGACGTCGATAACTTCGAGTGGCCGCGCCAGACCGGCGACTACTCCTTCCTGCGCGCCTACGTCGGCAAGGATGGCCGTCCGGCCGATCCGTCACCCGACAACGTGCCGTACAAGTCGAAGGACTTCCTGGTGGTGTCGGCCGAAGGCCTGAAGAACGGCGATCCGATCCTGCTGGCCGGCTACCCGGGCCGCACCAGCCGCTACAAGCTGCCGTCCGAGATCCGCTTCGCGCGCGACGCCAACTTCCCGGTGCGCGTGGCCGACATGCAGGCCGACCTGGCCGTCATCGCCGCCGCCACCAAGGGCAACGCGGCCCACGACGTGCGCTACGCCAGCGTGGTCAAGGGCATCAACAACGTGCTCAAGAAAACCCAGGGCCTGCTCGACGGCTTCGCGCGCAAGGACATCGCCGCGATCAAGGATGTGCAGGACGCCGAGTTCCGCGCCTGGTTCAACAAACCGGGCAACCAGAAAGACGTGTCGCCGACTTTGCTGGCCGACCTGGACGCGACCATCGCCGCCGACATGGCGCTGTCGGAACAGGAATTTGCCTGGTCGGTGGCCGGCAACAGCGACCTGCTGAAAAGCGCGCGCACGGTGTACCGCCTGGCGCTGGAAGCGGCCAAGCCCGACGCCAGGCGCGAGACCGGCTACCAGGAACGCGACCTGTCGTTCATCAAGGCGCGCCTGACCCGCCTTGAGCAATCCTACGTGGGCAGTGTGGACGAGGCGCGCTTCACGGCGGGCCTGCAGCGCTACCAGAAGCTGGCCGCAAAGATGCATCCGCAAGGCCTGGACGCGCTGCTGCCGGCACCTGGCGCCATCGGCGCGCTGTACAAACAGTCGGAACTGGGCGAGACCGCCAAGCGCCTGGCCTGGATCGGCAAGGATGCGGCGGCGTTCGAGAAGTCGGACGATGCCTTCATCAAGCTGGCCGTCAAGCTGCATGACGCGACCATGGCGCTGGAGAACCGCCGCAAGGAAATCGACGGCAACCTGGAACGCATCATCCCGCAGTACATGTCGGCCGTGATCGCGTGGAAAAAATCGCAAGGCAAGCCGGTGTACGCCGATGCCAATTCGACCCTGCGCGTGACCTTCGGCACGGTGGCGCCTTATTCGCCGCGCGACGGCATCGTCAAGGGCCCGTTCACGACGGTCGAAGGCATCGTCGAGAAGCACACGGCGGCCGAGCCTTTTAACGCGCCGAAGCCATTGCTCGACGCGGTCAAGGGCAAGCGCTATGGTGTGTTCAAGGATCCGGTGCTGAACACGGTGCCGGTCAACTTCCTGTCCAGCGCCGATACCACGGGCGGCAATTCTGGTTCGGCGGTGATGAACAAGCGCGGCGAACTGGTTGGCCTGAACTTCGATTCGACCTATGAATCGGTGACCAAGGACTGGTACTTCGACAGCGACATCACGCGCGCCATTCACGTGGACATCCGCTACATGCTGTGGGTGATGAAGGAAGTCGACCATGCCGACAACCTGCTCAAGGAAATGACGATCAAGTACCCGCGCAAGTAAGCCGGCAAATAGTCGCACCTGAGGTGGGAACGCCGTTCCCACCCTTTTGGAAAGCGGCGCATACGCTACAATTGCGCCACTTTCCGCCACTCCCTCCGTATGAACGAATCCTTTGTCCTGCTTGGCCTGGCCACCACACCGTTCGAACTGACGGCGCTGGTCCTGTCGGTCATCACTGTTTTACTCAATATCCGCCAGACGCATTGGGCGTGGCTGTTCGCGATCGCCTCGTCGGCCGTCTACGGCGTCGTCTTCCTCCACGCGCGCCTGTATGGCGACATGGGTTTGCAGGGCGTGTTCATCGCCGTGTCGGTATGGGGCTGGTATCAGTGGCTGTATGGCGGCGAGCAGCATGCGCCGCTGGTGGTCACGCGATCGCGCGGCGCCGGCTGGGTGGGCGGCATCGCCGGCTGGCTGCTGCTGTTCATCGTGATCGGTTACGCGCTGCGAAAATTCACCGATACCGACGTGCCGCATATCGACGGTTTCCTTACGGCCGGCAGTTTGCTCGGCCAGCTGCTTTTGTCGCGCAAGAAGGTGGAAAACTGGATCGTGTGGATCGTGGTCGATGTGCTGTATGTGGGCCTGTACATCCACAAGGACCTGCACGCGACGGCGGTGCTGTATGCGGCGTTCGTGGTGATGGCGGTGTTCGGATGGCGCGCTTGGGCACGGGCAGCGGACGGCAAGTCATGACGCCGGTATTGCGGGTCGCCATTTTGGGCGCGGAATCGTCGGGTAAGTCGACGCTGGCGGCGGCGCTGGCGGCGCATTTCGGCACGGTGTGGGTGCCCGAGTACCTGCGCGAGTTTGTCGATACCACGGCGCGTGTGCCGCGCGAGGAGGATCAGTATCGGATCGCGCACACGCAAATGGAACGCGAAGATGCGGCTGCGCGGCAGGCTACGCGCTTTCTGTTTTGCGATACCACGCCGCTGATGACGGCTATTTACAGCCGCTGGTACTGGAACAGGGTCGATGCGCAGCTGTCGGTGCTGGAGCGGCGCCACGACTATGCGGTCACGCTGGTGACGGCGCCGGATGGGCCGTGGGAGGCGGATGGATTGCAGCGCGAATCGGAGGCGGTGCGCCAGACGATTCATGAGCAGGTGGTGCAGATGCTTGATGAACGGGGGATTAGGTATTCGCTTGTGACAGGGAGCCTGGAAGAGCGGATGGCGCAGGCGGTCCGGTTGCTCATCGAATACCGCTGACCCGTCGTTCCCGCGAAGGCGGGAACCCAAGTTTGTGCTGTAGCCACGGGTTCATCAAGAGACTTGGGTTCCCGCCTTCGCGGGAACGACGGATCATCATTTAGCGGGCATGTCAGAAGTCAAACTGTGCCGATACCCTTACGGTGCGCGGAGCGCCCGGCAGCAGATAACCGCCCAGCTCCTGCGTCACATCGCGCCAGTAGAACTTGTCGGCCACGTTGTCCACGGTCGCACGCAAGGTCGTGGACACGCCCGCAATGCGGGTCGCGTACGCACCGCCCAGGTTGAACACGCTGTAACCCGGCACCATGGTCTTGTTCTCGATATCGAACGCCTTTTTGCCGGTGTACTGCCACATCCCGTTCACCTTCAATCCAGCTACCGCAGGCACGGCATATTCCAGCACCGTCGCCGTCTTGAACTTCGGTACATTGGTCACGCGCTTGCCGTCCAGCGAGGCGGTACCGGTGCCTTCCTGCTGGGTGTCGAGCGCCATCAGCGAGACGCTGTACTTCAGGTCCTTGCCGGCCTTGCCCTGCGCAGCCAGTTCCAGTCCATTGTGCTGTTGTTCGCCGCTGCGCACGAACGTGTTGGCCGCGTTGGTGTACTCCAGCCCCTTGACGATGCTGAACACGGACGCGGACAGGTTCAAGGCATCGCCCACCATGGCCTTGACGCCGAACTCCACCTGCTTCGAGCGGCTCGGCGCGAGCGAAGCGAATTCGTTGGCGGTGCGCTTGGGCGCCACGCCGCCATGCTCCATGCCGTGCGCCAGCGAGCCGTAGATCGTCCAGTCGGGCGTCGGGTTGTACACCAGCGCGACGTTCGGCAGCAGGAAACTGGTGTCGGTAGTCGCGTTGCGCTTGATGCCGACGTAGCGCAAACCGGTGTGCAGCTTGAATTGCGCGCCCAGCGACAGGATATCCTGCACCACGAAGCCGCGCTCATGGTCGTTGCGGCGCTCGGTCAGCGGGCCGGTGACGCGGCTGGCGTCGACCGGCGGCACCACCAGGTTGTTGTAGATGTTGCTGAAACCGACGTAGTCGTACACGTACTCGCCCGCCTTGTCGCTGCGTTCCAGGTAGGTCGCGCCAAACGTCAGCTCGTGGCCGATCGCGCCGGTGGCGAACTTACCCTGCAATAGGGCCTGCGCGCCGAGCGGCGACTTGCGTTCGCCCACGCTCTGGTAATCGTAGACGTCGTAGTCGCCATTCGAGCAGTAACCCGGGTAGAAGCCTTCGCCCTCGTTACCGCAGCCGTAAGGGAAGGCGGTGAAGTCGTCGCGCTTGAATTCGTGTTTGTTGGCGGCAACCGTGGTGCGCCAGGCGTCGTTGATCTGGTACTCGAAACGCAGGCCGATATTGCTGGTGCGCGTGTCGACCGGCTTGGTCCACGGCTGGTTGTTGAGCAGCGTCTTGGCCGAGATATTGGTCGGCAGCGCGACGCCGGCAATGAGCTGGTAACCCGGTGCGGTGATCTGCGATTTCTTCTGGTAGTCCATGTCGAGCTGCAGCAGCGCCTGCGGCGAAATCTGCCAGTCGAACGCGCCCGAGACGAACGAACGCTCGCCATCGGCGCCCTTGACGTAGGAACGCAGGCGCTCGCCGGCGGCGTTGACGCGGTAGCCGAAGCGCTTGTCCTCGAAGCGCCCGCCCAGGTCGACCGCGCCATACACGGTGCCGCGCTCGCGCGCTTCCACTGTGACCGAGCGCAGCGGCGCGGCGGTCGGGCGCTTGAGCGCGTAGTTGACGATGCCGCCCGGGGCGGTCACACCGGCCTGCAGGCCCGACAAGCCCTTGAGGATTTCGATGCGCTCCTTGTTTTCGAGCGGGATCTGGGTGTCGCCCGAGATGGCGATGCCGTCCTTGCGGTAGCTGGCGCCGTTATCGAGCGCGAAGCCGCGGATCGAGAACTGCTCGGCGTAGCCGACGGCGTTGTACGAATCGCTGACGCTGGCGTCGAACTTCATGGCGTCGGTGCTGTTGCGGATGCTGTAGTCCTGCATCTGCTCGCGGCCGATGGAGACCACCGTGGCCGGCGTGTACAGCAGCGGCGTGTCGGAAAAGCCGGCCACGCTGGCGCGGTCGGCGGCGATCTGCCTGGCGCCGGTGACGACGACTTCAGGCATGGCCTGCGAGGTGCTTTGCGCGTGTGCGGAAAAGGCGAACGCCTGGACGATGGCCAGGGCGATGACGGACTGCTTCAATTTTGGCGATGACATAGTGTGCTCGTATGACGCGCCGGCGTGCGGGGCGTTGCTTAAAAAAGCCGGAGCCAACGGGGGGAGCAAACAAAGGAGGGGACTACTTTGCGCTTTCCTTCGCTGGCATTATCCAGATCAGGTACGGAGGGTATCTCTCACCCGGAAAGCAAATCCCAGGACCCCTAGCGAATGTCGATTTTATCACAGCCGGCGTGGCGGCAGAAGGCCCGCGCCAGCTGTGTGTCGTGCAGCTTACAGGCTCATTTCGAGCACTTTGCGGCTCACGTCGAGCGTCACGTCGCGCTGCTCGCCGAGTTTGACCATGCGGTGCGCCTCGAGTGCCGCCAGCACGCCGTCGATGTGCGCCGCGCCCAGGCCGTAGTCGCCCAAGCGGGTCTTGACGCCCATCTGCTCGAAGAATTCCTCGGTGCGGGTGATGGCTGCCTCGATGCGGGTGTCTTCGTCGCCGCCGGACAGGTTCCATACGCGTTCGGCGAACTGCAGCAGCTTGGCGCGCTTGGCTTGCCTGCGTACCCGGAGCATGCTTGGCAGGATGACGGCCAGCGTTTGCGCGTGATCGAGGTTATGCAGCGCGGTCAGCTCGTGGCCGATCATGTGGGTGGCCCAGTCCTGCGGGACACCGGCACCGATCAGGCCATTCAAGGCCAGGGTGGCGGTCCACATGATGTTCGCGCGCACGTCGTAGTCGTCCGGATTGGCCAGCGCCTGCGGGCCTTCTTCGATGAGCGTGAGCAGCAGGCCTTCGGCAAAGCGGTCCTGCACCTTGGCGCCGACCGGGTAGGTCATGTACTGTTCCATCACGTGCGCAAAGGCGTCCACCACGCCGTTGCCGACCTGGCGCGTGGGCAGCGAATAGGTCTTGCTCGGATCGAGCACGGCGAACGCGGGGAAGCATTTGCGGCTCATGAACGAGAACTTCTCGTGCGTCGATTTGCGGGTGACGACGCCGCCGCTGTTCATTTCGGAACCGGTGGCGGGCAGAGTCAGGACCGCGCCGAACGGCATGGCCGCGGCGATGTTCGCGCCGCGCTTTTCCAGGATGGTCCACGGGTCTGCCTCAAGCAGAGCGCCGGCGGCGATGAACTTGGTGCCGTCGATGACCGAGCCACCGCCCACGGCGAGCAGGAAGTCGATCTTCTCGGCCTTGACCTGGGCGATGGCGCGCATCAGCGTTTCGTAGCTGGGGTTCGGTTCGATGCCGGCAAATTCGGTGACGGTGAAGCCGGCCAGTGCGGCCATGACTTCGTCGTAGACGCCATTCTGTTTGATGCTGCCGCCGCCGTAGACCAGCAGCACGCGCGCGGACGCGGGAATGTGTTTGCCGATCGCGGCGATCTGGCCCTGGCCGAACAGGATCTGCGTCGGGTTGTAGAAGTCGAAGTTAAGCAAAATGGATCCTCGTGTTGGCTCGATGATGATGCGAGATTATCGCTCAAGCACGGCATTCTTGCGGGGAGGGGCCAAAAATTGGGCGCATCCGGACGCGCTACTTTTCGGCCGCCGCCTTCAAGTTCGCCAGTCCCTTCTCGAAATCCTTGCCGATGATCCGGTCCATGCTCATGAAGACGCTCATGATTTTCGAGAGGAAGGGCATCGGGCCCGACATGGTCCAGGTCACCTGCGTTTGCCCGTCCTTGGGCGTGAGCGTGAAGTCGGTGATGTTCGAGGACTCGAACGGCTTGATGAAGTCGAGCTTGATCACGACCTTGGACGCGGGCGTGAGTTCGGTAATTTCCATCTTGCCGGCGCCGACGTCGTCGTTGCCGGTCCAGGCGTACACCGCGCCTTTGCCGCTCGGCGCGCCGCTGTGGACGCGCTGCATGGCCGGGTCGAGCCGCTCCCACGGCGACCAGCTCTGCCATTGGTGGAAATCGCCGACCAGGCCCAGGATTTTCTCCGGCGGCGCCTTGATCGCCAGCGAGCGGCTGACGGAAAACGTGTCCGGCTGCATTGCCGCCATGCCCAGAATGCCGATGAACAGGAGCACGAGCACCAGCGCGATTCTTCTTATCATGGCTTCCCCTCATATATATTGGTCGGGCCAGGCGCTGTCGGATTGGCAGCATTGGCAGATTAGCACGGCGTGCACGGCCCGTTCAAGCGGATCGGCGATAATCGGCGCACCACTGATCCATATTGGGAGGCGCGATGACATACGAACTTTACTACTGGCCGACGATCCAGGGACGCGGCGAATTCGTTCGCCTGGCGCTGGAGGAAGCGGGCGCGGCGTATGTCGACGTCGGGCGCCAGAAGAATGGGGCGGACAAGGTCGCGGCCGAGCTTGCCGCGCAGGCGACCCCGGCATTCGCGCCGCCGTTTCTCAAGGCCGGCGCCATGATCATCGGCCAGACGGCCAACATCCTGCTGTATCTGGGCGCGCGCCATGGCCTGGCGCCCCGGGCGCAAGCGGGGCGCCTGTGGACCCACCAGTTGCAGCTGACCATTGCCGACCTCGTCAACGAAGCGCACGACACGCACCATCCCGTGGGCGTGTCGCTGTACTACGAAGACCAGAAAAAGGAGGCGAAACGGCGCGCGGCGGATTTTATCGGGAACCGGATACCCAAGTTCTTGTCTTACTTTGAGGGTGTGCTGCAGCAGCCCAAGCGCCGCGGAGGCTTTTTGGTGGGCACGCGCCTGTCGTACGCGGATTTGTCGATGTTCCAGGTGATGGAGGGCTTGCGCTATGCGTTTCCCAAGGCCATGAAGCGGCTGGAGGGCGACTATCCGGCTCTGGTGGCCTTGCACGAGCAAGTGGCGCAACGGCCGAATATTAGCGCCTACCTGGCGTCGAAGCGCAGGATTGCGTTTAATGAAGACGGGATTTTCCGGCATTACCCGGAACTGGACCGCTGACGGGGTGCCTGTGATCCCCACTTGCCGCCCCTTGCCAGCGACGGCCGCTGGTACTTTGGTTCCCGCCTCTCCAAGAACTGGCCTGAATGAAGCCAAGTCAAGGCGTTGAGACCACACAAACCTCAAAACCGTCTCTCCCGCGAAGTGAACTTCCCAAAAGGTTGGACTGGTGTCTAGCTTTTTTGGGTCAGTTCACAGGCGGGAGCCTATAGCACCTTCGTTTAGCTCACGTGCCATGGGCTCCCGCCGAGTGCCGCCTTGGCGCGGGAGAGACGGAGCGTAGGTTAGCGCTATTGGAACTGGCATCCGGTCTTGCACAGTTAGTGCGCCCCGACCGCGCGGCTTGTGCTTGCCACGTGCACCAGCCCGTCGCGACGGTCCAGCCAGCCAGCGAGCGTGGTCAATCCCAGCGCGCCGACCACGACAAGGGCGCCGATCCATGGCGTGGCCATGAGGCCCACGTGCGCCACGATCAGCCCGCCGCCCCAGGCGCCCAGCGCGATGCCGACGTTGAAAGCGGCGATATTCAGGCCCGATGCCACATCGACCGCCTGCGGCGCGTCACGCTCGGCGCGCTGCACCACGTAGACCTGCAATCCGGGCACATTACCGAACGCCACGGCGCCCCACAGCAGCACCGTGCCCAGCGCCAGCCACATGTTCGACGCGGTGAACGTCAGCAGCAGCAAGACGGCCGCCAGCAGCGCAAAGACAATCTGCAAGGCCTTGATCGGGCCTTTTTTGTCGGCCAGTTTGCCGCCCCAGATATTGCCGAACGCAACCGACACGCCGTACACCAGCATCACCAGGCTCACGCTCGACGCCGAAAAGCCGGACACTTCCTGCAGGATCGGCGCCAGGTAGGTAAACGCAATAAACGTGCCGCCGTAGCCCAGGGTGGTCATGGCGTACACCAGCAGCAGGCGCGGTTTCCTGAGCACGGCCAGTTGCGTCAGCAAGCTCGCTGGCGGGCTCATGGCGATGTTCGAAGGAACCAGGAAATAGCTGCCGACAAATGCAATGACTCCCAGCAGCGACACAGCCAAAAAGGTCGATTGCCAGCCGAAACTCTGGCCGATCCAGGTTCCCAGCGGCACGCCGGTGACCAGCGCGACGGTCAGGCCGGTAAACATCAGGGCAATGGCGCTGGCCGCTTTTTCCTTGCTGACCAGGCTGGTAGCGATGGTGGAGCCGATCGAAAAGAAGACACCGTGCGCGAGGCCAGTGAGCACGCGCGCGGCCATCAGGGCGTAGTAACCGGGCGCCATCCAGGCCACCAGGTTGCCGATGGTGAACAGCGCCATCAATCCCAGCAGCAAATGCTTGCGCGGCACGCGGCCGGTGAGGGCGGTCAGGACCGGCGCGCCGATGGCCACGCCGAGGGCGTACAGGCTCACCAGCAATCCGGCCGAGGGAACGGACACGCCGAGGCTGGCGGCGATGGTGGGGATGAGGCCGACGATGACGAATTCGGTCGTCCCGATGGCGAAAGCGCTGAGTGTCAGCGCCCAGAGTGCGAGTGGCATGGATTCTCCAGTTGAGGCGGTTTGCGATGCCATGCAGTCTGCGCGCAAGCACGGCAAAGAAAAATGCCTCACGGCACACTTTACTTTTGACTGGGAGTCATTAATCCGCGCAAAATGACGATCGGGCACCATCCCGTACAATTATTTTTTGGCTGGGGAGAAAGACATGATCGACATCGACGCGCTTAGTGCGTTTACCGCAGTCATCGATACCGGTTCATTTTCGGCCGCCGCCGAACGGCTGGGGCAAACGCCGTCCGGCGTCAGCCGCGCCATCGCCCGGCTCGAATCGCAGCTCGGCATGACCCTGATGCACCGCACCACCCGGCGCCAGGACCTGACCGAGGAGGGCGACTGGCTGCTCGGGCGCGCGCGCAAGATCCTGGCCGAGCTGGAAGATACCGAAGCCCAGATAGCGGCGCGCCGCTCGCAGCCGTCGGGCCTGGTGCGCGTCAACGCCGCCACGCCCGCGCTCGATCATCTGGTGGCACCGCTGGTGCCGGCCTTTCTCGATGCGTATCCGCTGATCCGGCTTGAACTGGCCAGCGGCGAAACGCTGGTCGACCTGATCGAAGAGCGGGCTGACGTGGCCATTCGCATCGGCCAGCTGGCCGACTCCAGCCTCAACGCGCGCCGCCTCGGCAGCAGCGGGCTGCGGCTGCTGGCCGCGCCATCCTACCTGGCGCGCCACGGCACGCCCGCCACGGTGCAGGAACTGGGCGCGCATCGCCTGCTCGGCTTCACCGCGCCGGCCTCGCTTAACACCTGGCCGCTGGCGGGCGAGGGCGGCGACACGGGTAGCGAAGGGCTGACGGTGACGCCGGCGGTGCTGGCGTCCAGCGGGGAAACGCTGCGTCATCTTGTGATTGCGGGCGCGGGTATTGCGTGCCTGGCGGATTTTCTGACCCGCGCCGATGTCGAGGCGGGCCGCCTGGTGCCCGTGCTCGGCCCGCTGACCCTGCCGTGGTCGCAGCCGGTGTGGGCCGTGTTCTACAAGCAGGGCGCGCTGGCGCCGCGGGTGGCGGCGCTGGTCGATTTCCTGGCGGACCGGCTCGGCGCGACGGTGTTGACGCGCTGAGCTTGCCAGTGCGATTGCGCAGCCGAGACAGTCTGGCGGCGCTTCTATTAAGTCAACGCCATCAAAGGCTGACGGTTATCTTGCGCGGCGCCTGATACATCTCCTGGGTCATCAGGTCGACGCCGCAGGGTAGCTCTTCGATCCAGTCGAGGAAGCGCGCAATCATCTCGCGACCCTTGAACGGGGCGCCATGCTGCGGCACCATCCATTCCGGATCGAGCTTGCGGACCATCTCGACCCAGTAGCGGCAGACTTTATTCGACACCATGTAGCGAGAGTGAAAGCCGCGCATATAGGGCAGGTGCTTGTCGAAATCCTGCACCGGATCCATCGCCAATCCTCCCGGCAGCATCGACGCGCCCATGTCCCCGGAGAACAGGATGCGGCTGACCGGATCGTAAAACTGGAAATTGCCTTCCGCATGCAGGAAGTGGGCTGGCAGGATCTGGAATTCGGTGTCGCCCAGCGGCAAAAGGCTGCCTTCGTCGGGAATGGCGATGATGCGCCCCTCGGTTTTGCCCTGCGCGCAAAAGTGCGGCACGAAGCGCGACCAGATCGACGAGATCAGCAGCTTGGTTTCCGAACCGGCCAGCCAGCGCGGCAGCGAGGCGATGATGTCGGGGTCGGCATGGGAGGCGAAGACATAGCGAAGCTGTTTGGGTGGAAAGTACTTGCTCATTTCGATGTACAGATCGTTGTAGGTGAGCACGCCACCCGGATCGAGCAGGATGCCGGTGCCGTCCTGGACGATCAAAAACTGATTCGACTGAACCGAGGCTCCCTCGCCTTCATCGACCAGGTCGGAAAACATCAGGCAGATGTGCTTGCCGTTATTAAACAGTTCGATCGCCATGATAACCCTACCTCCGAAAGGGTTTTATTGTAGGCCTTAAATTGGTTTTTGGCAACGTTATCAATGTAAACTTGTGAGTCGTGCCGCCCGCCGCGCCGTTTTTGCGGTAGGCTTATGCGAATGACATCAGGAGCAGCCGCATGAGCACATCCTATTCTCCGGCACAGCCGGAACGCAGCGAGATCGATGCCACGCCGGGCGTGGTGGTGCTGGACTTCGGCACCGACTGGTGCGGCCATTGCCGCGCGGCGGCGCCGCTGATCGAACAGGCGCTCGCCGCCGTGCCCGACGCGCGCCATATCAAGGTCGAGGATGGCAGCGGCCGCAAGCTGGGCCGCTCGTTCAAGGTGAAGCTGTGGCCGACAGTTATTGTCATCAAGGATGGCAAGGAAGTCGCGCGCGTCGTGCGGCCCGATGATGTGGCCGAGGTGCGCAAGGCGCTCGAAGCGTAGCGCTGCCGGCAAAGCCGACGCCGGACGCGTGGCGCCGACGCCATTGGAAAAGCGCGATATTGCGGCAGACGTACAGGGATCCTGTTCAGCAGCAGGTTAGCAGCTCAGCAGGTCGCGCAAGCGTGTGTTATGTGGTACGGTTAAGGGAAGGGCGATGCACAAAAAATGCATCACCCAGCGCCCACGATTGGACATCATGATCTTTGCCGCCGATACCGAAGAATGTTCGCTGCTCGTCTTCCCCGACGCGCTGACGGCGTCCGTCTACTGCGACGCGATCGATGTCGAGGCGACGCTGTGGCGTTTCTGGGATGATGAGGGGGCGCCGCTGAAGCCAGCTTTCCTCGTGCCTAACGAGCGGCATTTGTTCACCACCACCACGGGCGTGTACAACCTGGTGCCGGTAAAAGAAGAGGGGCAGTACGAATTTTTGTGGGATGCGCTGCGCCACATTCGCCAGGTGATCGGGGAAATGCCGTTTACGGATGTGCGTGCGGTGCGCGACTATCTGGTCGTGCAATGCGGCGGGCAAGCTTCTCCAGCCTGAACCAGGCTGCGTAAGCTGCCGCCGCGCGCGGGGCTTTCGTCCCGCGCGAAAAACTCAATTACTGGCGATTCGGATTGTTCGGACGCTCATCGCGGCGATTCGGCACGCCGTCGCCGTCGTTGTCGCGCTGGCCACGTGCCCAGTTACCGCGCTGCATTTCCCAACGTCCATCACGCTCCTGCCATGCCGGCGCGGTGTAATGGTAACCCTTGCGGTCGCGAATCCACGCGCCACGGACCCATACGTGGTGATTGTTGCGCCAGTCCCAGTGTCCTGGTGCCCAGACATAACCACGACGCGGTGGCGGCGTGCGTTCGGCACGCGGTTCCGGCGGCGCTTCGCGCACGATGATCACCGCCGAGATGGCGGGGGCGGCGATGCTGCCGAGCGAGCCGGCGATCAGGGCGGCAATTAACAGTTTTTTCATCATCTTCTTCTCCTGGTATCGAATGGTGTCTGAACTTTATACACCTTGCATATTGGCACGTATGTGCGGATTCGCTCATAGCGTTTCCATTTGTAAATCGTTGACTTTTGCGTTGCCCGCGCCTATCTTCAGCGCCACCATCATTACAAAAGAGCGAGCCTCATGTTCCTGCGCACCACTGCCATCGTCCTGGCCGGCGTGCTGGCGCTGCCCTGCCACGCGGCCCCCGCCGCCGACGCGCGCGACGCCTTTTTCGCCAACCTCGGCAAACTCTGTGGCGCCGTGTACGAAGGCGCCTCGGTGGCGCCCGATGACGGCGGCGAAGCCTTCGCCGGCAAGAAGCTGGTCGCCACCGTCAGCGCGTGCAATGCCAGCGAAATCCGGATTCCCTTCGTCGTCGGCGAAAACAGCTCGCGCACCTGGATACTCACGCGCACCCCGACGGGCCTGACCTTGCAGCACGACCACCGCCATGCCGACGGCTCGCCGGATGCGCAAACCATGTACGGCGGCGCGGCCGGCAGCGACGGCAGCGCCATCGCCCAGTCGTTCCGCGCCGACGCCTACACGGCCCGGCTGATTCCCGCAGCCGCCGGCAATGTCTGGACCCTCTCGGTGTCGCCGGACGGGCGCAAACTCGCTTACGTGCTCGAACGCGACGGCAAGCCGCGCTTTCGGGCCGAGCTGCTGCAAACGCGCGTGCCCAACCGATGACCGTTCCCGAGTTCGACGTTGTCGTCATCGGCAGCGGCTTCGGCGGCCTGTGCGCCGCCGTCAAGCTCAAGCAGGCCGGCATCGACAATTTCGTCATCCTCGAAAAAGACCGGGAATTCGGCGGCACCTGGCAGGTCAATACCTACCCCGGCTGCGCGGTCGATATTCCCAGCCATGTCTACTCGTTTTCGTTCGCGCCCAACCCGAACTGGACGCGCCGCCTGGCCAGCCAGGCCGAACTGCTCGACTACACGCGCGCCATCGTGCGCGACTTTGGCCTGGCGCCGCACCTGCGCCTGGGCGTCGCCTACCAAGGTGCGCAGTTCGAGGAAGACGGCGGCTACTGGCGTGTGCGCACCAGCGCCGGGCCCTTGAGCGCCAAGTGCGTCGTCTCCGCCCTGGGCGCGATGAACCGCGCGGCGATTCCCGCCTTGCCCGGGATCGAGAACTTTACCGGCACGGCGTTTCATTCGAGCCGCTGGAATCACGACGTGGACCTGCGCGGCAAGCGCGTGGCGGTGATCGGCAACGGCGCCAGCGCGATCCAGTTCATCCCGCGGATTGCGCCCATCGTCGCGCAGCTCGACGTGTACCAGCGCACCGCGCAGTGGATCGTGCCGCGCCACGACCGCGCCATCGGCCCGCGCGAACGCTCGCTGTTGAAAAAGCTCGCGCCCATGCGGCTGCTGTACCGCGCCTTCAACTACACCCTGTACGAAATTAACGCGCCGCTGTACGTGTTTTTCCCGCGCCTGTTCCGCCTCGCGCAGGCGGTCGGCCTGCGCCACCTGCATCGCCAGGTGGCCGATCCGCTCCTGCGGCGCCAGCTCACGCCCGACTACACCATGGGCTGCAAGCGCGTGCTGGTCATGAGCGACTATTACCCGGCGCTCACGCGCCCCAACGTCAGCCTGGTCACCAGCGCGGTGGCGGAGGTGCGCGCCAACAGCATCGTCAACGCCGACGGCAGCGAGCGGGCGGTCGATGTGCTGATCTACGCGACGGGCTTTCATGTGGGGCACGCGCCGGGCGCCATCGAGGTGCGCGGGCGCGGCGGCAAACGCCTGTTCGAGCATGACCAGGACTGCTACAAGGGGTGCACCGTGGCCGGCTTTCCGAACTACTTCACCGTCACCGGACCCAATAGCGGGCTGGGTCACAATTCGATGATCTACATGATCGAGTCGAGCGTCAATTATGTGGTCGACGCCATCAAGGTAATTCGCGCGCAGGGCCTGCACTCGGTCGACGTCAGGGCGGACGTACAGCGCGACTTTGTCGCCAGGGTGCAGCGCAAGCTGCGCGGCACGGTCTGGAACAGCGGCTGCAAGAGCTGGTACCTCGATGCGCGCGGGCGCAATTACGCGGCCTGGCCGGGCTTTACGTTCACGTATCGCTGGGCCACGCGCCGTTTCGATATCGGTAACTACGTCGTGCGGGCCTGAGATGGCCGCCCCCGATTTCGAGGTCATCGTCATCGGCAGCGGCTTCGGCGGCTTGTGCGCCGGCGTGCGGCTCAGGCAGGCGGGCATCGACAA
This sequence comes from Telluria sp., assembly GCA_036386755.1. Taxonomy (GTDB): domain Bacteria; phylum Pseudomonadota; class Gammaproteobacteria; order Burkholderiales; family Burkholderiaceae_D; genus Telluria_A. The sequence goes on along the minus strand of DASVVC010000100.1, from coordinate 31,786 downwards.
CTTCATCATCCTCGAAAAGGACGAGCAATTCGGCGGCACCTGGTGGGTGAACACCTATCCCGGCTGCGCGGTCGACATTCCCAGCCATCTGTATTCGTTCTCGTTCGCGCCCAATCCGCGCTGGACGCGCCGTTTCGCCGGGCAGGAAGAACTGCTGGCCTACACCCGCTTCGTGGTACGCGACTTCGGCCTGGCGCCGCACCTGCGCCTGGCCACCGCGTTCGACGGCGCGCAATTCGACGAGGAGGGCGGCTACTGGCTTGTTAGCACCAGCGCCGGCGTGTTCACCACCAGGTCGGTGATCAGCGCGCCCGGCGCCCTGAGCCGCGCATCCATTCCGGCCTTGCCGGGACTGGGCGACTTTGCCGGCCCGACCTTCCACTCCAGCCGCTGGGACCACACGGTCGACCTGCGCGGCAAGCGCGTTGCCGTCATCGGCAACGGCGCCAGCGCGATCCAGTTCATTCCGCGCATCGCGCCACTGGTCGCGCAGCTCGACGTCTATCAGCGCACGCCGCAATGGATCATGCCGCGGCCGGACCGCATGATCGGCCCGCGCGAGCGCTCCTTGCTGGCGCGCGTGGCGCCGCTGCGGCTTGCCTACCGCGCCCTGAACTACCTGCTGTACGAATCGCGCGCGCCGCTGTTCCTTTACACGCCGCGCCTGCTGGCGCTGCCCCAATGGGTGGCGCGGCGCCACCTGCGGCGCCAGATTGCCGACCCGCTGCTGCGGCGCCAGCTCACGCCCGACTACAAGATGGGATGCAAGCGGGTGCTGATGGCGAACGACTTTTATCCGGCCCTGACGCGCCCCAACGTGAAGCTGGTCACCAACGGCATCAGCCGGATCGGCACCGGCGCCATCGCCACTGCCGGCGGTAAGGAACGCCCGGCGGACGTGATCATCTTCGCCACCGGTTTCGAGGTCGAGCGCGTGCTCAACGCCGTCGAGGTGCGCGGGCGCGGCGGCAAGCGCATGTTCGCCGACAGCCTGGAAGCCTACAAAGGCTGCACGGTGGCGGGCTTTCCGAACTACTTCACGATCGTCGGGCCGAATACGGGCCTTGGCCACAGTTCGATGATCTACATGATCGAGGCCAGCGTGAACTACGCGCTCGACGCCATCAAGACCATCCGCGCGCGCAAGCTGCAAACGGTCGATGTGAAGGAAGAAGTGCAGCGCGCTTATAACGAGGCCCTGCAACGCAAGCTGCGCGGCGGCGTGTGGAGCAGCGGCTGCAAGAACTGGTACCTCGATGGCAAGGGCCGCAATTACGCCATCTGGCCGGGTTTTACCTTTGCCTATCGCTGGGCGACGCGCCGCTTCGACAGCGAGAACTACATCCTGCGCTGAACGAGGCGTCAGCCCGCCAGCGGCATCACGAGCGCGATGCGCAGCCCGCCGCCTTCGCGGTTGCTGACCTGGAGTTCGGCGTTGTGGCGCACGACCACCCGCTCCACGATCGCCAGTCCCAGCCCGGCGCCGTTGGCTTGTCCACGCGCGCTGTCCATGCGCGTGAAGGGCTTGAGCAGCAGTTCGATCTGATCGTCCGGCACGCCCTGGCCGTGGTCCTGCACTTCGATCACGACGCGCTTGCCCAGGCCGTGCGGCTTGATGCGGCACGAGATATCGAGTTCGGTAAAGTCGCTGCCCGGCGTCTTGCCGTAGCGGCGCGCGTTTTCCACCAGGTTGTTGAAGACGCGCCGCAGGTCGGTCGCGTTGCCCATCACGTGCACGCCTTCTTCGATGTGGGTGGTGACGTGGATGTCGAGCATGCGCTCGGCTTCGCGCGCGGTGTCCTGCAGCAGTTCGCCGATGTCGATGGGGACGAACGTGGCCGCCTCGGTCGGCTTGGCGTAGTCGAGGAACTGGCCAATGATGGCGTCCATCTGGCCGATGTCGGACTGCATGCCTTCGCGCGCCTCGTTACTGAGCTTGGCCATTTCCAGTTCGAGCTGCATGCGCGCCAGCGGCGTGCGCAGGTCGTGCGAGATGCCCGCCAAAATCACGGCGCGGTCCGATTCGACCTGCTGCAGGTCTTCCACCATCTGGTTGAAGCTGCGATTGGCCTCGATGATCTCTTTCGAGCCTTTTTCGGGCAGGCGGTCCGGCTTCTTGCCCTGGGCGATGGCGCGCGCGGCGGCGGTCAGGCGCGCCAGCGGCAGGTTGACCAGGCTCGAAATGAGCGCCGCGCCCACCACCGACAAAGCGCCCACCACGGTGGCCCAGCCGAGCCACTGCACGCCGGTCAGGCCTTCGAGGCGTTCGCGTTCGAGCATGAGCCAGTAACTGTCGTCGTCGATCTTGAAACTGATCCAGAAGCCCGCGGTGCCGTTCACGCGGCTCGAAAAGCGCGTGTCGGCACCGAGCTTGGATTTGATGATGGCTTCGATTTCCGGCATCAGGGCGCTGTCCGGCGGCGGGTCGACCGCGTCGGAACTTTCCAGCGTAAAGATGCGGATGCCTTCGTTGCTGACCAATTCGAACAGCAGCTCGCGCCGCAGTTCGGGCGCGGAGTGGGTCAGGGCGGCTTTGGTGATGGTCACGACCGAAATGACCAGGTCGGCCGTCTGCTCGACTTGCGGGCCGCGCTGCACGGCGCTGATCATCCCGATCCACGAGGCCATGGACACCGTGGTCAGGATGCTGAGCAAGAGGAAGGTGCGCCAGAACAAGCCGCTCCTGAGCCAGCTCATTCGCGTGCCGTGAGGCGTGGTCGAATCGCGTGCAAACACTACCTTGGCTGGCCTTCAGGAATGAACACATAGCCCAGGCCCCACACGGTCTGGATATACAGGGGCGAGGAAGGATCCGGTTCGATCAGTTTGCGCAGGCGCGAAATCTGCACGTCCAGGCTGCGGTCGAACACTTCGTATTCGCGTCCGCGCGCCAGTTCCATGAGTTTTTCGCGCGAGAGCGGCTGGCGCGCGTGGCGTGCGAATACCTTCAGCACCGAGAATTCGCCGGTCGTCAGCGGCACCGTCTCGCCGTTTTTCTTCAGCGTGCGCGTGCCCAGGTCGAGCACGAACTGGCCGAACTCGAACGACTGCGGCGTTTCGGATGGCGCACCCGGAATCTCGTCCGGGCCCTTGCGGCGCAGGACGGCGCCGATGCGGGCCACCAGTTCGCGTGGATTGAAGGGCTTGGGCAGGTAGTCGTCGGCGCCCATTTCGAGCCCGACGATGCGGTCCACGTCCTCGCCTTTGGCGGTGAGCATGATGATCGGCGTCTGGTCGCCCGCACCGCGCAGGCGGCGGCAGATCGACAGGCCGTCTTCGCCGGGGAGCATCAGGTCGAGCACCAGCAGGTCGTAGCGCTCGCGCAGCCACAGCTTGTTCATGGCCGGCGCGCTCTCGGCGGTGACCACCGAGAAGCCTTGTTCGGTAAGATAGCGGCGCAGCAAATCGCGCAGGCGCACGTCGTCGTCGACTACCATAATCTTGGCGGCGTGACCATTGGCGTTCGCCTGCGTTGTATTGTTGGCTGAGATGGGAGTGGCTGGTGTGTTCATTTGGCTGTCAGATTTGTCAGATTCATGTCGCTATGGTAACGTCTTATCGGCCGATAGAACACGAAGCGCGAAGGTCATTACATACTGTTACAAACTTTACCCAATTCGGCTTATGCCCAGATGCAAATGGTCATACACTGAGTTCCAGTAGCAGGTCAAGCTTATATGTTTATCAGGCACTGCGGAAGAGGATCATCATGAATAACGCACACACCAACACCAAGACAGCCGCCCTCGCAGATCGTTGCAGGGATGCGTTCGTCCGTCGCGTGGCTGTGTGCTGCCTGTTCGCTTGCGCCAGTTTGTCCGTGGCCCAGGCCAATCCGGGCGACAAGGAGCGCGATGCCCAGCGCATCGCCGACGCCCAGCGCGCCCAGCTGCAGCAGCGCCAGGACACGCAGCGCCAGTTCGAAGCGCGCGCCGATGACCAGCGTCGCCAGTTGCAGGCCCAGCAGGATCAAAACGCCCAGAATGCCGACGCGGCCCGCCGCGGCAGCCGCATGACGCCCGACGAGCGGCGCGACCTGCGGCGCCAGATCAACGAAGCCGGCGTCGATATCTACCGCAACGCGCCACGCCGCTGACCCCCGCCCGGGCGCGCCATGGCGCCCGCGGTATCGCTGCAACTTCTGCTTTCAGTTCCTTCCGCTTCAGTTCCTCCCGCACCGCCCATTTCCCCTGAATCGTTACATTTGTTGAGTTTCACGCATCCAACTGTTTATTTGGATGAGACAACCTGTTACGCTAGGAAAAACTTACCAAGAGCGAAATATACTTGCCGGGTGTATAAGCTTGCATCAGCAATGGAGTGCCGTCTTGTCGATTGAATTTCCCTGGCGCAAGTTCGCCCCGTTCGCCTGCAGGCCGGGGGGCTGCCATGCTTGAACTGGACCATTGCATCATCGAGCGTCCCGATGGGGTCTATGGCGACCCGAGCGTGCTCGGCACGACCTTCGGCGCCGCCATCGACAGCATCTTCGCCACCAGTTACCTCGTCGAGCTCGACTATCCACTGCTGATCAAGGCCATTTACGGCGCCGGCGAGCCCTTGCCGCGATCGCCCGACGGCCACGTGACCATCCGCCTGGCCTCGGCCATCTTGCCTTTCAATCCGGCGCGCCGCCCGCTCTACAAGTCGGTCAAGATCAACCGCGGCCAGGCCGAGTATTTTTTCGAACCGGTGTACGTGACCAACCCGGACGACCCCGACGGGCCGGAGATCGTCGCGCGCCTCGACGTGGACGAATTCATCGCCGACATGTGGGGCAAGGGGATCCGTTTCGGGATCGATGTCGAGGCGGTGCGCCAGGCGATCGACGCCGGCGCCTCCGAGCGCGTGGTGGTGGCAAGGCTGCTCGAACCGAGGCCGGGGCGCGATGCGCATGTCATCGAAGTGACGAGCGACCTGCATCGCAGCGACGCGCCGCTGCAGCTGGCCAACGGCAAGCTCGATCTGATGGCGTTCCAGAACCGCTTTCCGCAGGTCGAAAAGGGTGTGCGGCTGCTTAAAAAAATCCCGCGCGTGCCCGGCAAACCGGGGTTCGAGCTGTCCGGTTTGCGCATCGAGCCGCCCGTGCCCGAGGATACGGAAGTAGCGCCCATGGCCGGACCGGGCACGGTGGTCGAGGTCTCGGGCGAGGGCGAATTCCTGATCGCGCAGCATGCCGGTTTTTTGAACGTGGACAGCAAGAGCGGCCAGATTTCGGTGGACGACAAGATCATCAGCCGCGATGGCGTGAGCGCGCGCACCACCGGCAACCTGAAGCTGACCGGCGACTTCGAGGAGTTCGGCGAGGTGCAGGAAAAGCGCGTTGTCGAAGGCGAGGGCATCACGATTCACGCCGACGTCTTCGGGAACATCATTTCGCGCGGCGGCACGGTGCTGTTGAACCGTAACCTGGTGGGCGGCACGGCGCATAACGCGCGTGGCGACATCCACGTCAAGGGCGTCGCTTCCGGCTCGGTGATCCAGGCCAGTGCCGGCGAGGTGGCGCTCAATCGCGCCGAGAGCTGCGTCATTTCGGGCACGCGCGTGACGATCCTGCATGCGGTGAACTGCGAGATCATGGCCGAGGAAGTGGTGATCGGCCAGGCCGAGGGCTGCGCCATCGCGGCGCGCAGCGTCACCGTCAACAGCGCCGGGCCGCGCAGGCAGAGCGAGATGAGCATTTTCGCGCTGCAGCCCGACAGCGCGCGCCTGGACGAAGTGATCGCGGCGATGACGGCGCGGGTGGCGCAGTTCGCCGCGCTGGCGCTGCAGCGCAAGGCCGAGATGGAAGCGATGACCAATGAGCCGGAGGTACGCAAGTACGTCATGCTCGCCTCCAAGGTGCGCAAGAAGGAGTTGATCCTGACCGAGGAGCAGGTGCCGATGTTCCAGAAGATGGCACTGGCGGTGGGGCCGGCGTTGAAGGCGATCGCCAAGGTGTCGCTGGAGGTGAAGGCGGCCGAAACCGAGCAGCAGGCCGGCGCCGCGCTGGTGGCGGAACTGGCGCAGCAGCGCATCGACAGCGCCGGGGTCAGTTCGGTGACCGTCAAGCAGGTGGAAGGCGAGACGGTGGTGTGCTCGATGAGCTACAACCCGGACGGGAGCAGCATCTACGATATGCCGGCCAAGGACATCAAGCTCAAACTGCGCACCAAGCGCGCCGAGGGCGAGGTGATTTTTGCGGGGGAGGAGGGGACTGTGGAGTGGAAAAGCGGAGCGTAACGGATCTCGTTCCCGCGCCCCCACCGTCGCTTCCTCCTGCGCGGGAGCGGCGACCAGGGCCTACTCGCTGACCTTGCCCCGCATCGCCTTGGTCTGACCGCTTTTGGTCTTCGAATCGAGCCGCCTGCGCTGCGAGCTCCTGGTCGGCTTGGTCGCGCGCCGGATGGTGGGCAGCACCGCCACGCTGTCGACCAGTTCCTGCAGCCTGCGCAGCGCATCTTCCTTGTTCTGCTCCAGGCTGCGCGACTGCTGCGCCTTGAGCACCACCACGCCGGCCTGGGTGATGCGCTGGTCAGACAATGCCAGCAGCCGCTCCTTGATCGCCTCGGGCAGCGACGAGGCCCCCACGTCGAAGCGCAAGTGGACCGCGCACGACACCTTGTTCACATTCTGCCCGCCCGGCCCCTGCGCACGGATCGCGGAAAACTCCACCTCGCCCGGATCGATCAATGCGTTCACGGCGCCGGCGCCGCTGCCGCGGGCGTGGCCACGGGCGTTGCCAGGATATCGTCTTCGATCGCGTCGAGCGTGCGGTAGCAAGCCATGGCCTGCGGCGACAAACCCTTGAACAGCACCGGATCGTCCTGGCCCAGGCGTTCGTTATCGACCAGGATGCGCACCTTGCTCAGGTAATCCGACTGCGTCAGCAAGCGTCCCAGCGGCGACACCGGCACGCCCTTGCGCATGCCGGCCTGCTCGCCGATGGCCGTGACCACGCTCTCCGGAAAATTCCATTCGCGCCCGATGCTGCAGGTGAGGATGCGGGCGTCGCGTACCAGGCGCGCGCAGAACATCTCCGAGCCCAGTTCTTTTTCTCCCTTGCTCATCTGGTCCATGATGCGCAGGGTGACGATCAGCCCGACGTTCTGCACCAGCCCCGCGAGAAAGGCTTCGAAGGGATCGACGCCCATGCTGTCGGCCAGCACGCGGTTGGCTACCGCGCAGCGCTCGGACTGGTCCCAGATGCGCGGCGCCAGCAAACGTGTGTACTGGCCCGAATTGAGGTCGATGATGGGGCGGAAGGCGACACTGGTGATCAGGTGGCGCAAGCCTTCCTGGCCGATCAGCATGACCGCGTGTTCGACGCTGCTGATCGTGGTGCCGCTGCCCCTGAACGAGGTATTGGCCATGCGGATCACGGCTGCCACCAGCACCACGTCGTTGGAGATGGTGCGCGAGAGCTGCGCGCCCGAGAAGTTATCGCTGCGCAGGCTTTGCAGCAGTTGCGGCAGCAGGCCGGGAAGGCGCCGCACCAGCGCCGCGCCTGACTGCTGCGAGGCCAGGATGGCCGTGAGCGCATCGAGCACCTGGTTTTCGTGCGGCGTGGTGTCCAGGCCGGTGACGTCGGCATTCTCGAACAGCCAGCTGAAATAAGTGCCATTGACGCCGTCGCGCTGCTCGAACGATAGCTGGGCCGCCGATCCGGGCGGTGCGCCGCGGGTGGCTGCGGCGGTTGGGGCGGCTGCCGGCTGGCTCGCTTGCGTCGCGCCGGGCGCCTTTGGCGCCGGCTCGGGGTCAGAAAAAAGTCGCTTCACCCATTGATACATTGTCCATCCTTCAAGTTCGCAATTATCCCCCTGGAATATTGCCGCCCCATTGTAAAGACTTCCGGATGCATTGCAAGCGCCGCCAGACTGTCCCAAACCTTGATCGCGCTCAACGATACCCTTGCACACGCGCATTACGATGGGGTTTCGCGACCTTCCCGCAGCTCCCGTAGAGACGAAAGGACCACCATGCACACGATTTCAACGCAGTCTGCCCCCATCGTCAGGATGGAGTTCCTGAGTTTTCAGCTGGGGGGGATGGAGTACGGAGTCGATTGTCGCAAGGTAAAGGAACTGCGCACGTTCCAGTCGCTGGAACGTTTCGCCTCCGACGGAACGATCGTCAAGGGCGTGGCGGTGTCGCGCGGCGTGATCATGCCGCTGGTGGACATGCGCGTGGCCTTCAACGAGCGCGCCGCCTCACCTGGCCCGATGACCGACGTGATCATCCTGCAGCTGTCGAGCTGCGTGATGGGGATGGTGGTGGACGGGGTGACCGATGTGGTGCGCATGTATGCCGACCAGATCACGCCGATACCCGGCATGACCCGCGAGAGCGGTTGCGATTATCTGATGGGGCTTGGCCAGACCGATGGGCGGCGCCTGATTCTGGTCGATATCGACAAGTTGATGTCGATCCGGCGCGAGACGGCGGTGGGGGCGCAGAAGGCTGCGTAATACTGGTAACCGCTACACGCAAAACCGTCGCCCCCGCGCAGGCGGGGGCCCAAGTTAGCTCCGTAGCAAACGACTGAGCTACGGACTTGGGCCCCCGCCTTCGCGGGGGCGACGGGTGGTAGGCTAACGGTATTACGCCGCCAACCCTTCCAACTGCTCCTGCAACTCCATCCATTCCGCTTCCAGCTGCGCCAGATCCTTCTTGTAGAACGATTGGTCCGCCAGCAGCGTTTTCAGCTTGGCCTTGTTGGCCGCTTCATAAATGCTCGCTTCGCCGAGCTTCCCATCCACGTCGGCTTTTTGCTCATTGCGCTTGGCAATCTGCTCTTCCAGGCGCTTGATCTTGCCCTCGATCGGTTTGCGCAGCGCCGCCGTGCGCTGGCGCTGCTCCGCGTCCTGGCGCTTCTGGTCCTTCTTGTCGACCACGGGCGCGGCCGGCGCCGCAACCGCCGCGGCTACCGGGAACGCGGTCTTGTTATCCTTGCCCGCCGCCGGCAGCACGGTGGTGCCCTTGCCAAGCTTGGTCTGGAACAGCCAGTCCTTGTAGTCGTCCAGGTCACCGTCGAACGGCTGCAGCTTGCCGTCGGCGACGATGATGAACTGGTCGGTGGTGGCGCGCAGCAGGTGGCGATCGTGCGATACCACCACCAGCGTGCCTTCGAACTGCGCCAGCGCCATGGTCAGCGCTTCACGCGTTTCCAGATCCAGGTGATTGGTCGGTTCATCGAGCAGCAGCAAATTTGGCCGCTGCCAGACGATCAGCGCCAGAGCCAGGCGCGCCTTCTCGCCGCCGGAAAACGGGCGGATCGGGCTGGTCACCATATTGCCCGGGAAGTTGAAGCCGCCCAGGAAGTTGCGCAGTTCCTGCTCGCGCACCGTCGGCGCTATTTTTGACAAGTGCCACAGGGGCGACTCGTCGTGGCGCAGCATCTCCACCTGGTGCTGCGCAAAGTAACCGATCGACAGGCCCTTGCCGAGCGTGGCGTCGCCGGTCAGCGGCAGCAGTTCGCCGGCGATGGTCTTGATCAGGGTCGATTTACCGGCCCCGTTCACACCCAACAGGCCAATGCGCTGGCCGATCTGCAGCGAGAACTTGATGTTCGAGACGATCACCTTGTCGCCGACCCGGTCGCCATGCTCGTCGAGGATGTGGTAACCCGCATCCACGTCTTCCATCACCAGCAGCGGATTCGGCGCGGCCAGCGGCTCGCGGAACTCGAACGAGAATTCGGCGGCGGCGCGCAACGGCGCCAGTTCTTCCATTTTTTCCAGGGCTTTCATGCGGCTCTGGGCCTGGCGCGCTTTCGAGGCCTGCGCCTTGAAGCGGTTCACGAACGACTCGAGGTGGGCGCGCTGGCGCTGCTGCTTGGCCAGCGCCCCGGCGGCCAGGATCATCTGGGCCGCGCGCTGGCGCTCGAAGCCGGAGTAGTTACCCGAGTAGCGTTTCAGCCTGCGCTCGTCGATGTGCACGATGACGTTGACGATTTCGTCGAGGAAGTCGCGATCGTGGGAGATGATGATCAGGGTGCCGGCGTAGCGTTTGAGCCAGTCTTCCAGCCAGATGATCGCGTCCAGATCCAGGTGATTGGTCGGTTCATCGAGCAGCAGCAAATCGGATGGGCACATCAGCGCCTGCGCCAGGTTCAGGCGCATGCGCCAGCCTCCCGAGAAGCTGGCGATCGGCTGCTGCATCTGCGAGAGCGAAAAACCAAGGCCGAGCAGCAGCTGTTCGCCGCGCGACTGCACCGTGTAGGCGTCGGCGTCGGCCAGCGCGCTGTAGATCTCGCCGATGGCGATGCCGTTCTCGGTCGTTTCCGGCTCGGATTCCAGGCGCGCCAGTTCCGCTTCGAGCTTGCGCAGGTGGACGTCGCCGTCGATCGCGTAATCGAGCGCCGCGCGTTCGAGCGGCGGCGTTTCCTGGGCCACGTAAGCCATGCGCCATTTGGCGGGGAAATCGATCTCGCCCTGGTCCGGGTGCAGCTCGCCGCGCAGCATGCCGAACAGGCTCGATTTGCCGGCGCCATTGGCACCAATCAGGCCGATTTTATCGCCCGGGTTGAGGGTAAGGTCGACGCCTTCCAGCAGCGGCTTGGTGCCGCGCATCAGGCTAACGTTCAGGAAACGGATCATGTTCTACTTTTTGTAATGAGTGAGGATTACTGTGTTTGCAACTGTTCTGCGGTGAGCAGGAAAACCATGTCGTCGCCGGCGCTGGTGGTCACCCAGGTCAGGCCGAGGTGGCCGAAGGCCGCTTCCGCGTAATCGCGCTCGTTGCCGATTTCGACCATCAGGATGCCGTTCGGCGTCAAGCGTTCGGCGGCGCCGGCGACGATCTTACGCACCAGGTCCATGCCGTCGGCGCCGCCGTCGAGCGCAATCTGCGGCTCGCGCAGGTACTCCGGCGGCAGCGACGCCATCGACGCCGAATTGACGTACGGCGGGTTCGAGATGATCAGGTCGTATTTCTTGAACGGGACGTTCTGGTACAGGTCCGAGGCGATCGGATTGACCCGGCCTTCGAGCTTGTATTCGCGGATATTGCGTTCGGCGACAGCTAGTGCCTCGGTCGAAATGTCGACCGCATCGACCACGCTGTCGGGGAAGGCGTCGGCCATCATGATCGCCAGGCAGCCCGACCCGGTGCACAGTTCGAGGATGTTCTCGACCGCGTACGGATCTTCCACCCAGGGGCTGAACTGGTGCGGGATCAGTTCATGGATGAAGGAACGCGGCACGATCACGCGCTCGTCGACGTAGAAGGCGTAGCTGCCCAGCCACGCTTCGTTGGTGATGTAGGCGGCCGGCACGCGCTCGTTGGCGCGCCGTTCGATCACGGACAGTACCTGCAGCACTTCGTCCGGCAACAGGCGGGCGTCGAGGAAAGGATCGAGTTTGTCGAGCGGGAGCTTGAGCGTGTGCAGGATCAGGTAAGCCGCTTCGTCCAGCGCTTCGGCGCTGCCGTGGCCGAAAAACAGCTTGGCGCCGTTGAAGCGGGTGATCGCATAGCGCAGCAGGTCGCGCGGCGTGGTAAACAGGGTAGTGGTCATGGCTGTTCTCGGATCATGTGTTGTGCGGCGCAGGCGCCAGCAGGTTGTCGAGCGTGCGGCGATAGATATTCTTGAGCGGATCGATGAAACGCACGTCGATGTGCTCGTCGATCTTGTGGATGCTGGCATTCGGAGGGCCGAATTCTATCACCTGCGGGCAGATGCGGGCGATGAAGCGCCCGTCCGAGGTCCCGCCAGTGGTCGACAATTCGGTCGTCACGCCGGTCTCGGCGAAGATGGCGTTCGAGAGCGCGTCCGACAAGGTGCCGCGCGGGGTCAGGAAGGGCAGGCCGGACAAGGTCCAGGCCAGGTCGTATTCGAGGCCGTGCTTGTCCAGGATCGCATGCACGCGCGCCTTGAGGCCGTCGAACGTGCTGGCGGTCGAAAAGCGGAAGTTGAAGTCGATGACCACGTCGCCCGGAATCACATTGTTGGCGCCCGTGCCGGCGTGGATGTTCGACATCTGCCAGGAGGTCGGCAGGTAGTATTCGTTACCCGCGTCCCACTGCTCGGCGGCCAGTTCGGCCAGCGCCGGGGCGCTCTGGTGGATCGGGTTGCGCGCCAGCTGCGGATAGGCGATGTGGCCCTGGATGCCGCGGATGACCAATTTGCCCGACAGCGAACCGCGCCGGCCATTCTTGATCATGTCGCCCAGGGTGTTGGCCGATGTCGGCTCGCCCACCAGGCAGTAATCGATCTTCTCGCCACGTTCTTCCAGCAGGCGGCACACCACCACGGTGCCGTCGGTGGCCGGGCCTTCCTCGTCGCTGGTGATCAGGAACGCGATTGAACCGGTGTGCCCAGGGTGCTCGGCGATGAATTCTTCGCACGCCACGACCATGGCCGCGATCGAGGTCTTCATGTCGGCCGCGCCGCGTCCATACAGCTTGCCGTCGCGCTGGGTCGGAATGAAGGGCTGCGACTGCCATTGTTCGACCGGGCCGGTGGGCACCACGTCGGTGTGGCCGGCGAAGACGAATACCGGCGAGGCGCTGCCCTTGCGTGCCCACAGGTTGGTCACGCCGTTCGATTCGATGGTCTCGCACACGAAGCCGAGGGGCGAGAGCAGGTCGATCAGGTGCTGCTGGCAGCCTTTGTCGTCGGGTGTGATCGAGGACAGCGCGATCAGTTTTTCGGTCAGCGCGAGGGTACGGGAAAAGGTCATGGTGATCTTAAAATGCGGTCTTAAAGAGAGAAGATCTGGCGGTACTGGTCGTCCGAAAAGCCGACCGACAGCTTGCCGGCGCCGGCGAGCACCGGGCGCTTGATGACGGAGGGCTGTTCGAGCATCAGTTCGAGCGCGCTGGCCTTGTCGACAATGGCGGCACGCCGTTCGTCGGGCAGCTTGCGCCAGGTGGTGCCCTTGCGGTTGACCAGCACTTCCCAGTCGATTTGATCGAGCCAGGCGGCCACGGTGGCGCGCTCCAATCCCTGCTTTTTAAAGTCGTGGAAGTCGAAATCCTGCGCGTGGTCGGCCAGCCAGGTGCGGGCTTTTTTGACGGTGTCGCAGTTGGGAATGCCGTACAGGGTTTTTTTCATGGTCGATCAGGAGCGCGGCGGTCCGGCGCCCGGGGTGCGGGCGTGGTTGCCTGAGTATTCTTGGGGAACCCGGGAGGATACCACAGGCGCACCTTTGATAGCGCGGTGGCCCGGGAAGTAGCCCCTGCGCGCGCGGCACAGGGAAGGGCGGCGAGCGCCGCCCGGATCAGTTGTTGAGCGTGAACTCGGTGAACGAGGTGGACGATTCCTCGACCGGCTTGGGCGCGACCTCCTGCGTGCTCACTGTGCGCACGTCCGGACCGTTGTTAAGAAGCCACAACAGATTGGTGGCCGAGTCGGCATTGGCCAAGCCCTCTTCCTGCGTGATCAAGCCGCTCTTGACCAGCTCGTACAACGCCGACTCGAACGTCTGCGAGCCGGGCGACAGGCTGTTTTCCATCGCTTCCTTGATCTGGCCGATCTCGCCGTTGTCGATCAGGTCGGCGATATAGCGCGTGTTGACCATGATTTCCACCGCCGCCTGGCGCGTGCCGCCGGCCGCCGAGCGCACCAGGCGCTGCGACACGATCGCCTTGACCGCCGATGACAGATCCTGCAACAGCGCGGGGCGGTTTTCGATCGGGTAAAAACTGATGATCCGGTTCAGCGCGTTGTACGAGTTGTTCGCGTGCAAGGTTGCCAGCACCAGGTGACCGGACTGGGCATACGCCAGGGCCGCGGCCATGGTTTCCTTGTCGCGAATCTCGCCGATCAGGATGCAATCGGGCGCCTGGCGCATCGAATTGCGCAGTGCCGTGTAGAAACTGATGGCATCGCTGCCGATTTCGCGCTGGTTGACGATCGATTTCTTGTTCTTGAACAGGTACTCGATCGGGTCTTCCAGGGTCAGGATGTGGCCCGCGCGCAATTCATTGCGATGGTCCAGCATCGACGCGATGGTGGTCGACTTGCCCGAGCCGGTCGCGCCGACCAGCAGCAGCAAGCCGCGCTTTTCCATGATCAGGTCGGCCAGCACGTGCGGCAGGCCGAGGTCGGCCAGGGCTGGAATGACAGCCGGCACGAAACGGAACACGGCCGAGATAGTGCCGCGCTGGCGGAAGGCCGACAGGCGGAATCGGCCCAGGTTGGCGACCGAAATACCCATGTTCAGCTCGTTTTCGCGCATCAGCTCATCCATCTGCTCCTGGGTGCAGATTTCCGCGAGCAGGGCGGAAATGTTTTCCGGCTCCAGCTTTTGCTGATTGATGGGAATCAGGTTGCCGTTGATTTTGATGTGGACGGGCGAATTGACCGCGAAGAACATGTCCGACGCGTTTTTTTCTTTCATCAGATGGAACAAGCGGTCCATTGCCATTTTTTTTCTCCTGGTTTGGACTTTTACTGTATCAGATACCGCGCAGCAATTCGTTGATACCTGTTTTCGAGCGTGTCTGGGCGTCCACACGTTTCACGATCACGGCGCAGTACAGGCTGTAGAGGCCATCGGGCGAGGGCAGGTTGCCCGACACGACGACCGAACCGGCCGGCACGCGGCCATAGGTCACTTCGCCGGTGGCGCGGTCGTAGATCTTGGTCGACTGGCCGATGTACACGCCCATCGAAATGACCGAGTTTTCCTCGACGATGACGCCTTCGACGATCTCGGAGCGCGCGCCGATGAAGCAGTTGTCTTCGATGATGGTCGGATTGGCCTGCATCGGTTCGAGCACGCCGCCGATGCCCACGCCGCCGGACAGGTGCACGTTCTTGCCGATCTGCGCGCACGAACCGACCGTGGCCCAGGTATCGACCATGGCGCCTTCATCGACGTAGGCGCCGATGTTCACGTACGACGGCATCAGGACCACGTTCTTGGCGATGAAGCTGCCGCGCCGCGCCACTGCCGGCGGCACCACGCGGAAACCCCCGCGCGCGAAGTCGTCGGCCGTGTAGTTGGCGAACTTGGTCGGTACCTTGTCGTAGAACTGCATGGTGCCGTCGGAGGGCATGACGCTGTTGTTCTCGAGGCGGAACGACAGCAGGACCGCCTTCTTGATCCACTGGTTGACGACCCAGTCGGCACCGGTTTTTTGCGCCACGCGCATGCTGCCGTCGTCCAGGCCGGCGATCACGTGGGCCACTGCCTCGCGCAGTTCGGCCGTGCCGTTCGATGGATTGATTTCGGCGCGCTGTTCCCAGGCGGTGTCGATGATGCTTTGAAGTTGTTGGGTCATGATCGTTTTTTTAGTAAGTGGTGTGGCGGATTCGGTAGGACAGGGTCAATGCGACTTCAGGGCCTTGCAAAACTGGACGATGCGCTGGGCTGCCTCGACGCCTTCGTCGACTTCGGCGACCAGCGCCATGCGGATGCGGTTGCTGCCCGGGTTGATGCCGTGCGCGTCGCGCGCCAGATAGCTGCCCGGCAGGACCGTCACATTATATTGCGCGTACAGGCTGCGCGCGAATTCGGTGTCCGACAGGCCGCTCCTGCGCACGTCGGCCCACAGGTAAAAGCCGGCGTCGGGCAGTTCCACGTCCATCACCTCCCTGAGAAGTGGGGTGACGAGGGCGAATTTTTCGCGGTACTTGACGCGGTTTTCCTGGACGTGGGATTCATCGCCCCAGGCCGCAATCGACGCGGCCTGCACCGGCGGCGACATGGCGCCACCGCAGTAGGTGCGGTACAACAGGAATTTCTTGATGATGGCCGGGTCGCCGGCCACGAAGCCCGAGCGCATGCCCGGCACGTTGGAGCGCTTGGACAGGCTGGAAAACACGATCAGGTTCGCGTACGGCTTCTCGCCGCCGCTGCGTCCGAGCTGGTGCGCCGCTTCCAGCGCGCCCAGGGGCGCCGCGCTGGTGTGGTAAATCTCGGAATAGCATTCGTCGGCCGCGATCACGAAACCATGGCGGTCGGCCAGCGCGAACAGCTGCTCCCAGTCTTCCAGCGCCAGGGTGGCGCCGGTCGGGTTGCCCGGGGTGCACAGGTACAGCAACTGCACGCGCGGCCAGATATCGGCCGGCACGCTGGCGTAGTCGCAGCCGAAATTGCGGCCCGGTTCCGAATTGACGAAGTACGGCTCGGCCCCGGCCAGGTAGGCCGCGCCTTCGTAAATCTGGTAGAACGGGTTGGGGCAGACCACCAGCGGCGCCGGCTTGGCCGCGTCGATGACGCAGTGGGCGATCCCGAACAGCGCCTCGCGCGAGCCGTTCACCGGCAGCACCTGGGTGGCCGGGTTCAGGGCCGGCACGCCGTAGCGCCATTCCAGCCAGCCCGCGATGGCGCCGCGCAAAGCCTCGCTGCCGGCCGTGGTCGGGTAGTTGGCCAGTCCCGGCACGCCGTGCGCCAGCGCCTTCTGGATGAAGGCCGGCGTCGGGTGTTTCGGCTCGCCGATCCCAAGGCTGATGGCGGCGTAGTCCGGGTTCGGGGTCACGCCCGCGAACAACTGGCGCAGTTTTTCGAAAGGGTAGGGGTGCAGTTTATCGAGATGTGGATTCACGGCGTTGCCAGGTTTTGGCGCAGGGGAAGCGCAGGGTTAGCGTAGATCGGGAACAGCGACGTATTATAGGCGCAAATGGACGCTGTCGCGCCATGCTCCGGGATTTACGCCCGACCATTCCTTGAACGCGTGGGAGAAGGCGCTTTGCTCCTGGTAGCCCAGTAAAAACGCGATGTCGACCAGCGACAGGCTGCCCTGGCGCAGGTAATCCATGGCCAGGGCGTAGCGCGCCTGGTCCAGCACCTGCTGGAAGCTGGCGCCGGCCTCGCTCAGTTTGCGCTGCAGCGTGCGCGGCGAGAGCTTCAGTTCCTCGGCAATCGTGGCCAGGCGCACCCGGTCGTGCGCCAGGTTGCCGATGATGGCCGCGTGCACCCGCGCCACCACGCCATCGTCATCCCGGCTGCGTTCGCGCAGGAGCTGTTCGGCGTGCTGCTGCAGCACCGGATACAGGCCAACGTCGGCATTGGGCACCGGCCAGCCAAGCAGGCGGGCGTCGAATGCGGCCGCGTTGAGCGGCGATCCGAAGCGCGGCAGCGCGCCGAAAATGCGTGCGTACTCGGCGCCGTCGGCCTGCTGCGCGTGCGTGAATCGCAGTTGCGGCGCCGGCAGCGCGGTCCCGGCCAGCCAGGTGGTGAAGGTGCGGATGCCGGCAAAGACGCTTTCGACCAGGTGGCGGCTGCCGTCGGGATAGTTGCTGACCCATTCGTACTGCGCCGCGTCGCCATCCAGATGCAGCACCGAGCGCCCCAGGTCGTGCGCCAGCTGCTCGTAGCGCAAGGTCTGCTGGAAAGCCTGGCCGAAGTCGCGGCACGACAGCAACATCAAGCCATACACACTGTAAGTACCCAGCCTGACCCGTTCCCCCACGTGCAGGCCGAAGTGCGGGTCGTCCGCCAGTTCGGCACCGGCGCCCAGCAGGCGCACGTAGTCGGCCGCGCCCAACGAATCGGGCAGGCGCTCGAGCGCTTGCGCGGGCAGGCCGGCGGCGCAGGCCAGGGCGCTTGGCCCCACGCCGCGCGCCTGCGCCGCTTCGAGCAGCGGCTGCAGGTAGGAACCGGTGACGCGGCGCGCGTCAGGACGCAGCACTGGCGGCATCGCTGGCATGTTTGAACAAGGCGGTTGTCATAAATGCGCAATACGTGAAGCCTGCCTTTGCATAAGCTGGCGGCCATGGGTAAATAGGCAAGTATAACGGGAAAAAACGATGAAACGGTGGAACGGCTGGGGCGACGATGCCATTGAATTTGCGCTCAACGGCGACGCGCTGGCATTTTTGGGCGAACGCTTGGGTCCCGGCAGCGCTGGCGCCGAGACCAGCCATGCTGATGCCTGCGCGCGCATCGGCGCCAGCCGCCTGCCGCCGCATCCGCTGATCGACACCTCGGCCGCCGCGCGCCTGGCCAATGCGCTCGGCCAGAGCCTGCCCGACTGGCTGCGTCTGCGCTACGGCAAGATCGACACCGCCCCGGACGGCGTGGCCTATCCCGAAAGCGGCGAAGAAGTGCGCGACCTGCTCGATTTCGCGGCCCTGTGCGGCGCCATCGTCATTCCCTACGGCGGCGGCACCAGCGTGGCCGGCCACGTCGGCGTGGAGGCGGGCCCGAAGCCGGTCCTGACCATCAACCTGACGCGCATGCGCGCCCTGATCGACCTGGACAAGGAAGCGCAACTGGCCACCTTCGGCGCCGGCGTACTGGGGCCGGACCTGGAAGCGCAGCTGCGCGCCTTCGGCTACACGCTCGGCCATTTTCCGCAATCGTTCGAATATTCGACCCTGGGCGGCTGGGTCGTGACGCGCTCCTCCGGCCAGCAGTCGCTGCGTTACGGGCGCATCGAACAGCTGTTCGCCGGCGGGCGCGTTGAAACCCCGGCCGGCACCTTCGATCTGCCCACCTTTCCGGCGTCGGCCGCCGGCACCGACCTGCGTGAAATCGTGCTCGGCTCCGAGGGACGGCTCGGCATCCTCACCGAAGCGACGGTGCGCATCAGCCGCCTGCCGCAGTACGAAGCCTTTCACGCCGTGTTCTTCCCGAGCTGGGATGCGGCGGCGGCGGCCACGCGCGAACTGGCGCAGGCCAGATTGGCGCTGTCGATGCTGCGCCTGTCCAATCCCCTCGAAACGCTGACCATGCTGACCCTGGCCGGCCACAAGCGCCTGATCGGCGCGCTGGAAACCTGGCTGCGCTGGCGCGGCTGCGCCGACGGCAAATGCATGCTGATGATCGGCGCCAGCGGCAGCGCCCCCAACGCCAAACACGCGCTGCGCGCTGCGCTGGCCATCGCGCGCGCCGGCGGCGGCGTGCACGTGGGCCGCACCATGGGCGACAAATGGAAGCAGAACCGCTTTCGCAACGTCTACCTGCGCAACGCCGCCTGGCAGCACGGCTACGCCATCGACACGGTCGAAACGGCGCTCGACTGGCCGGGCGTGACGCCGATGATGCACGCGCTGGAAGAAGCGGCCGCGCAGGCCATGGCCGCCTGCGGGGAGCGGGTGCACGCCTATACCCACCTGTCGCACCTGTACGCGCAGGGCGCCAGCGTGTACAGCACCTTCGTGTACCGCCTCTCGGGCAGCTACGAGGAAGACTTGCAGCGCTGGCGCCGTCTGAAGGGCGCGGTGTCGGAGGCGATCGTCGTCAACGGCGGCACCATCAGCCACCAGCATGGCGTCGGCGCCGACCACGCGCCGTTTCTCGCATCAGAAAAAGGATTACTGGGCATGGGCGCGATGCGCGCGCTGTTCCGCCATTTCGATCCGGACGGGCGCATGAACCCGGGCAAGCTGGTGGCGCCGTGAGCAGCCACTGGACCTGCGGCTGGCACGCTACCGTGCCCCTGCTGCTGGCGCGCGAATGGGACCTCTTGATCATCGGCGGCGGCATCACCGGCGCCGGCATCCTGCTGGAGGCCTCGCGCCGCGGCCTGAAAGCGCTGCTGGTCGAACAGCGCGATTTTGCCTGGGGCACGTCGAGCCGCTCCTCGAAACTGGTGCACGGCGGCCTGCGCTACCTCAAGGAAGGCAAGTTCGGCCTGACGCGCGAATCGGTGCACGAGCGCGACGCCCTGCTGGCGGGAGCCGCCGGCCTGGTCGAACCGCAAAGCTTCGCCTTTGGCGACTACGTGGGGCGCAAACCGGGCCGCAAGACGTTTTTGCTCGGGCTGGCGATCTACGACTTGATGGCCGGCAGGCGCGAACGCCACTACGTCGACGATAACGAATTCGCCATGATGACGCCGAACGCCGCGCGCGCCGGCCTGCAGGGCGGCATGCTTTACACCGACGCCAAGACCGACGACGCGCGCCTGGTGCTGCGCGTGCTGCAGGAAGCGCAGACCCATGGCGGCGTGGCGATCAACTACATGGCGGCGCGCGAACTGCTGCGCAGCGGGGGCTCGGTCAACGGCGCCGTGCTGCTCGATGGGCGCGATGGCGCCACCCACGAAGTGCGCGCGCGCGTGGTCGTCAACGCCACCGGCGCCTGGGCCGACGGCCTGCGCGCGCAAGCGGGCGGCGCGCCGCGACTGCGTCCGCTGCGCGGCAGCCACCTGCTGCTGCCGGCGTGGCGCCTGCCGCTGGCGCAGGCGGTCAGCCTGATGCACCCGGCGGACGGGCGCCCGGTGTTCGCCTATCCGTGGGAGGGCGTGACGCTGGTGGGCACCACCGACGTCGATCATGGCGCCGGCCTGGCGACGGAAGCGGCCATTACGCGGGCCGAACTCGATTACCTGATGGCGGCCTTGCAGGCGCAGTTCCCGCAACTGGCCTTGACCGAAGCGGATGTGATTGCGACCTATGCCGGCGTGCGCCCGGTGATCGGCAGCGGCGCGGGCGACCCGTCCAAGGCCTCGCGCGACCATGCGGTGTGGGTCGAAGACGGCCTCCTCTCAGTCACCGGCGGCAAGCTGACCACCTTCCGCGTGATCGCGCTCGACACGCTGCGCCACGCCATGCCGTTGCTGGCGGGCTGGCGCGACGACCTGGCGCCGTGCGCCATGTTTGCCCAATCGCCGGCGCTGGTCGCGCCGTTGCGCCCGGCGGTGGCACGGCGTTTGCGCGGCCGCTACGGCGCGCACGCGCAGGCATTGATCGACGCGGCGCAGGCGGGCGAGCTGGAAACCATTCCCGGCACCGAATCGCTGTGGGCCGAATTGCGCTGGGCGGCGCGCGCCGAAGCGGTGCAGCACCTGGAAGACCTGCTGCTGCGCCGCACCCGCCTCGGCTTGCAGCTGCGCGGCGGCGGGGTGCGGCACATGGCGCGCATCCGTGCGATCTGCCAGCGCGAGCTGGAATGGGACGACGCGCGCTGGGATGCGGGCGAAGCGGCGTATCTGGCATTATGGCGGGCGCACTACGGCCTTCCGGCGTGACCGACAAGACAGGCAGCCATGATTGATAAAACCATCCTCGCCATCGACAACGGCACCCAGAGCATCCGCGCGATCCTGTTCGACCTGCAGGGCAATATCGTCGCCAAATCGCAGGTGCACTTCGAGAGCTATTTTTCCGAGCATCCCGGCTGGGCCGAGCACGATCCGGAAGACTACTGGCAGTCGCTGTGCCGCGCCTGCAACGCGCTATGGCAGCAGCCCGGCGCCGACAAGGCGCAAGTGCAGGGCGTGGCGGTGACCACCCAGCGCGGCACCGTGATCAACGTCGGCATCGACGGCGTGCCGCTGCGAGCCGCCATCACCTGGCTGGACCAGCGCCGCACCGACGTGGCGCCGCAGGTCGGCATGTGGTGGAACCTGGCGTTCCGGCTGGCGCGGGTGAAGGGCACGATCGATTATTTTCGCGGCGAGGCCGAGATCAACTGGATCAAGGCGCACCAGCCCGACGTGTGGGCGCGCACGCACAAGGTGCTGCTGTTGTCCGGCTACCTGAACTACCGGCTGTGCGGGCGCTACGTCGATTCGACCGGCTCGCAGGTGGCGTATCTGCCGTTCGACTACAAGCGCCAGCGCTGGGCCGGGCCGCGCGACTGGAAGTGGCGGGCGCTCGCGATCACGCCGCAAATGCTGCCCGAACTGGTGGCGCCGGGCACGGTGATCGGCCGCATCGACGAGGCGGTGGCCGCGCTGACCGGCATCCCGGCCGGCACGCCCTTGCTGGCGGCGGCCGCCGACAAGGCGTGCGAAGTGATCGGCGCGGGTTGCCAGGCGCCGCATATCGGGTGCCTCAGTTACGGCACCACGGCCACCATCAACACCACCAGCACCCGCTATGTGGAGGTGACGCCCTTCATTCCGCCGTACCCGGCGGCCATTCCAGACACCTACAGCACCGAGGTGCAGATCTTTCGCGGCTACTGGATGGTGAACTGGTTCAAGGAGCAGTTCGGCCACCACGAACGCGCGCGGGCGCTGGAAGAAGACGTCGCGCCCGAGCAGTTGTTCGATGAACTGGTCAACGCGGTGCCGGCCGGCGCCATGGGATTGATGCTGCAGCCTTACTGGAGCCCGGGCATCCGCGTGCCGGGGCCGGAGGCGAAGGGTGCGATCATCGGCTTTGGCGACGTGCACACGCGCGCGCATGTTTACCGGGCGATCCTGGAAGGGCTGGCGTACGCGCTGCGCGAAGGCAAGGAGCGCACCGAAAAGCGCAGCGGCGTGCCGATTACGCAGTTGCGCGTCTCGGGCGGCGGCTCGCAGAGCGACGCGGCGATGCAGCTGACGGCCGATATTTTCGGCCTGCCGACCGCGCGCCCGCATGTGTACGAAACGTCGGGCCTGGGGGCGGCGATCGCGGCGGCGGTGGGGCTGGGTTTGTATCCGGATTTTGCGGCGGCGATTGCGGCGATGACGCGCATCGGACGGGTGTTCGAGCCGATCGAGGCGAACCGGGTGATGTACGACCGTTTGTACAAGCAGGTGTACCGCAAGATGTACGCGCGGCTGCAGCCGATGTATGCGCAGATTGCGCAGATTACGGGGTATCCGGAGAAGCCGTAGCCGCGTTCGCGGCGTCGCCCCAGCGGTCGACGAACACCATGTCCGCGAGCTTCCTGCGCGTTTCCCACCCTTCCATCTCAAGCATCGGCATCGGATAAAACTGGTCCACGTGGCCGATGCAGACCACCGCCACCGGCTTGGCGCCCTGCGGCATCGACAGCAGCGCGGCCAGCCTGGCCGGATCGAACAGCGACACCCAGCCCATGCCCAGTCCTTCCGCGCGCGAGGCCAGCCACATGTTCTGCAGCGCGCAGGCCACCGACGCCAGGTCCATTTCGGGCAGGGTGCGCCGTCCGAACACGTACTCCTCGCGCCGGTCCATCAGCGCCGCCACCAGCAGTTCGCCGCATTCGCGAATCCCTTCCACCTTCAGGCGCATGAACTCCGAACCGCGCTCGCCCAATGCCTCGGCGGTGGCCAGCCGTTCCTCGTCGACCAGTTTCACGATGGCGCCCCGCACCGCGTCGCTGCGGATGCGGATGAAGCGCCACGGCTGCATCATCCCCACGCTAGGGGCCTGGTGGGCCGCCTTGATCAGCCTTGCGAACAGCGCTTCGTCGATGGCGCCCGGCACAAAATGACGCACGTCGCGGCGCGCGGCGATGGCGCGGTAGACGGCGTCGATGTCGTCCTGGCTGAATTGGTCGTTCACGGTGGCCTCGCAGATGAAGGGCAACGCCGATTGCGCCGCCGGTGCCGCCATTATCGGGCAGCCTGCCTACTTGAGCAAACGCGAGATGAAGGTCTGGATCAGTTCCGTGCTGTCGCTCGCCGCGCTCATGTGCGGACAATGCCCGATATTGTCGACAAACGCCAGCCAGCTCACTGGCAGGTGCCGGCGCATGTATTCGCCCACTTCGCGCGGGGCGATCATGTCGTCGGTGCTTTGCAAAACCAGGGTGGGCGTGTGCGAGCACGGCACGTCGGCGCGGTGGTCCGACAGGAAGGTGACGCGCGCGAAGTGCCGGGCGATGGCGGGATCGTTGCGGCAAAAGCTGGCGGTCAGCTCCTGCTGCAGGTCGGGCTGGTCGGGCGCGCCCATGATCAGCGGCGCCATGTTGGCGGCCCACTTGAGGTAGTTGTCGTGCATGAGGTGCAGCAGGGCGTCGATATCCTCGCGGTTAAAGCCGCCGATGTAGTCGCCATCGTTGATGAAGCAGGGCGACGGGCCGACCATCACCTGGCCGGCGAACATGGCCGGCTCGCGGATCGCGGCCAGCATGCCGATCATGGCGCTGACCGAATGGCCGATGAAGAGCACCGGTTCATTGGCGAATTCGTGGATAATTTCGAGCAAATCCGCGGCATGGCGGTGCAAGGTGGCGTAGTCGGCTTCGTTGTAGGCCGACAGATCGGACTGGCCGCTGCCGACCAGGTCGTAGAGGATGATCTTGTAGCGGCCGGAAAAAGAGGGCAGCAGCTTGCGCCACATGCTCTGGTCGCAGCCGAAGCCGTGGCCGAACACCAGGGTGGAGGAACCGGTTCCGTAAAAATTCACGTTGTTACGTTGCTGAATGTTCATGGCGCATCCACGGGTGAGCGCAGCATCTGGTCCCCTACCTAGCAGAGCACGCTGTTGTCGGCTTATTGTATTCCTGTTATGAAATCAATTGTGTCTTTCATGGCAATTGTGTGGCTTTATGCGGGGCGGGTCGAAAACAGTCTGGTAAGCCGGTCGTGCCATACAAATGCAAAACGCCGTCCGCCAGTTGCCTGGGGGACGGCGCTTGACTGCCGGGGCGACGCTTACATCTGCGCGGCGATCAGCTTGCCGAGGATGGCGACGCCTTCACGGATGCGCTCCGGCGGCACCGTCACGAACGACAGGCGCAGGGTGTTGGTTTCGGCTTCGTTGGCGTAGAACGGCGCGCCCGGGACGAACGCCACCTTGGCCGCGATGGCCTGGTCGAGCAGCTTCATGGCGTCGATATGCTTGGGCAGGGTCACCCAGATGAACATGCCGCCTTCGGGCTTGGTCCAGGTCACGCCTTCCGGGAAGAACTCGGCGACCGCGTCGAGCATCACCTGGCACTGGTTGGCGTACAGCGCGCGGATGGTCGGGATGTGCTGGTCGAGGAAGCCATCCTTGACCACTTCGTAGACCACCATTTGCGTCAGCTGCGCGGTGTGCAGGTCGGCGGCCTGCTTGGCCAGCTCCAGGCGGCGCACCAGCGGCAGCGGCGCGACCACGTAGCCCAAGCGGATGCCCGGCGTGAGCACCTTCGAGAAGGAGCCCATGTAGATGACGCCGTCCGGGTTCATGTTCAGCATCTTCGGGAACGGCTCGCCCTTGTAGCTCAGCGCGCCGTACGGATCGTCTTCGATCAGCGGCAGGCCGAGGCGGGCGCAGGTCTCGACCAGTTCCTGGCGGCGCTCGATGGACAGGCTGCGGCCGGTCGGGTTCTGGAAGTTCGGCAGCGCGTACAGCAATCGCGCGCCTTCGGCCACGGCGGCGATCGAGGACGGCACCAGGCCATGCTCGTCGGTTGCGACCGACTTGAATTCGGGACGGTAGACCGAAAACGCCTGCAGCGCACCCAGGTAGCTCGGCGTTTCGACCAGCACGCGGCTGCCTTCGTCGATCAGCACCTTGCCCAGCAGGTCGAGCGCCTGCTGCGAGCCGGAGGTCATCAGGACCTGTTCCGGCAGGATCTTGCAGGTGGCGGTGGAGAGCGAATTGGCGATCCACTCGCGCAGCAGCGGGTAGCCGTCGGTCGGGCCGTACTGCAGGGCCACTTTACCGTTTTCGGACAGGACCTTGTCGAAGGCCGCCTTCATGTGCTCGACCGGGAAGGTGGCGGGCGAGGGCAGACCGCCGGCGAAGGAGATGATCTCCGGACGCTGGGTGATCTTCAGAATTTCGCGGATGAACGAACTCTGAAGCTGGCTGGCGCGCTCGGAAAAACGCCACTCGATCGGGTTTGGATTGTCGATTTTCATACTGGTCTCACAGTCAAGGCGGCCGGGTTCGCACCTGGCCGGTTATAGAGCACGCTGGGTAAGCGGCTGGAAAGACGCCGCCGGATAAGCAGCGTCCGGATGTTGATGTTCGTTTAAGCGATTTCGGCGATCATTTCGATTTCGACGCAGGCGCCGCGCGGGTTCTGCGCTACGCCGAAGGCCGAGCGCGCATGCTTGCCCGCGTCGCCGAACACCTCGCCCAGCAGTTCCGAGGCGCCGTTGGTGACCAGGTGCTGGTCGGTGAAGCCCGGGGTCGAGTTGACCAGGCTCATCAGTTTGACGATGCGCTTGACTTTGCCGAGATCGCCGCCACAGGCTTCCTGCAGCGTCCCCATCAGATCGATCGCAATCGCGCGCGCGGCGGCGATGCCCTGTTCGGTGCTGATGTCCTTGCCGAGCTGGCCGGCGTTGACGGAGCCATCGGCGTTTTTCGCGATGTGTCCGGAAATAAACACCAGGTTCCCGGTCTGGACATACATCACATACGCGGCGACGGGCGCGGCAGGTGGGCTGAGGGTGATATCAAGCGATTTCAGTTTGTCGTAGACGGTCATGGCGATTCCTCGGATGCAAGTAGAAAGAACAAGGCAGTATTGTACGTCGGGCACGACCGGCTGCCCACCGGAATCGCGCCGGGCGAAAAAGTTGCAAAATGCCTCCAACCGGGGTCAGAGCTTTAAGTTGAAACTTTTCCCCCTAACACCGGGGTCTGACCTCTGATTCGTAATTTTTTCTTTTCCATCAACGCCGATAATGTGACGTTAGCAGCGCTTATGATGGGATGCGGCCATTCACGGCGGGTTTTGCACCTCAAATCCCCCAAAACCGAGGTCTTGCAGCAAGAAGTTGCAAGTTAAAGCTCTGACCCCGGTTTGCGGTTTGAAATGTTACGAATCAGTGGTCAGACCCCGGTTGGGGGGCGTTAGCGTTTGATCTGCATGCGGCGGCCGATGGCGACCACGCCGATCACGGCCAGCGCGAAGCCGATGTTGGCCATCTCCAGCGGTTCGCCCAGCAACACCCAGGCGCCGGCCAGGGTCATGAATGGTTGCAGCAGTTGCACTTGCCCCACCCGGGCAATGCCGCCGCGCGCCATGCCGCGGTACCAGAAGAAAAAGCCGATGAACATCGAGAAGACCGACACATAAGCGAAACCGATCCATGCCCGTGCCCCAGCCTCGGCCATGCGATCCAGCTGCGGCCAGCCCAGCCATACAACCAGCGGCAACACCAGCGGCACCGACAATACCAGCGCCCAGCTGATCACTTGCTGGCCACCCATGCTCTGGGACAGCTTTCCTCCCTCGGCGTAGCCCACCGCAGCGGCCGCCACCGCCGCGAACATCAGCAGGTCGGCCTGGTGGAAGCTGCCGCCGCTCTGGCGCAGCGCGAAGCCGATCACGATGGCCGAGCCGGTCAGGGCGGTCAGCCAGAAGCCGAGCGAGGGCTTTTCGTTGCCGCGCAGGGCGGAGACGAGCGCCGTGGCCAGCGGCAAGATGCCGACCAGCACCGCGCCGTGCGATGCCGGCAAGCTGCGCAAGGCGATCGAGGTCAGCCACGGAAAGCCGATCACGCAGCCGAGCGAGACCATCGCCAGCGGCCACAGCGCCGACCTCGGCGGCAGCGGCGCGCGCTTCCACAGCAGCCAGATGCCGGCCAGCAGCGCCGCGACCAGGGCCCGTCCCAGCGCGACGAACACCGGCTCGAGCCCGGCCACCGCCATCCGCGTGAATGGCAAGGTCAGACTGAACACGGCAACCCCGGCCAGCCCCAGCAGCATCCCGGCGCTCTCGTCCGACATGCCCGGCTGCGCCGCACGCATCAAGGTGGTCGTCATGCTCAAGGTCCTTGCAGGATGTGGCGGAACAACTCGGCGTCGACATTGCCGCCGGTCAGCGGCAGGCCGATCTTCCTGCCCCGGATCAGCGGCCCGTCCTTGATCTGCATGGCCGCCGCCAGCGCCGCCGCGCCCGCGCCTTCGGCCAGGTTGTGGGTGCAGCGGTAATACAATCGCATGGCGCGCGCCACTTCGTCGTCGCTCACGGCCAGCACGTCGTCGGCGCATTCGAGCACCGCCGCCAGCGAGGCCGGATCGGCCACCCGGCACGCCAGCCCGTCGGCCACCACGGTGCTGACCGCCGCCTCGATGCTGCGCCCGGCCCGGAACGAGAGCTGGTACGCCGGCGCATGGCTCGACACCACGCCGATGATGCGGGTTTTGACCCCCAGCGCATGGCGCGCCGCGATCGCGCCGCAGATGCCGGAGCCCTGGCCGATCGGCACCAGCACCAGGTCCAGGTCGGGCTGGGCGCGGAACAGTTCGAGCCAGCCGCTGGCCACGCCGGCCACCAGGTCCTCGTGATACGACGGCACCAGGTGCAGCCCTTCGTCGCGCACCAGGGCCAGCGCGTGCTCGCGGCTTTCCTGGAAGTCGTGGCCATGCTCGATGAGCCGGGCACCGAGCGCGCGCATGCAGGCGTTCTTTTCCACGCTGTTCCCGTGCGGGACCACCACCGTCACCTGCAGTCCCAGGCGCGCGCCGCTGAAGGCGATCGCCTGGCCGTGGTTGCCGCGGGTGGGGGCGATGATGCCGCGCACTTCAGGCGCGCGCTTGACCAGCGCGTCGAGGTAGACCACGGCGCCACGCGCCTTGAAGGCCCCGAGCGGCGTGTGATTTTCGTGCTTGACCCAGACCTCGGTGCCGACCGCCTCGCTTAACAGCGGCCACGAATACTGGGGCGTGGGCGGCATGGCGCGGTAGACAAGGGCGGCGGCGGCATCAAGTTCGGCAAGGGAGGGCAAGTACATGGCGCACTTTCAAATGGAGGTCGATGGGTGTATCCTAGACGACAAAACCAGTACAGTGCCAATACACTTTTCCATCTAATTACGCATACTGTGACGGCGCCATGACCAATACAGGCAATCCCGCCATCGGCCTGCTCACGCGCGGCTCGGGCGAAACGCTGATCGACCAGATCGTCCGCTCGGTTTCAAGCCGCATCGACGATAAACTGCTGCGCAGCGGCGCGCGCATGCCCTCGATCCGCCAGTTCGCGGCCACCCACGGCGTGTCGTGCTTCACGGTCGTGGCCAGCTACGACAAGCTGGTGGCCAAGGGCTACGTGGAGTCGCGCCGCGGCGCCGGCTTTTTTGTGCGCGAGCGCTCGCCGCTCAACGCCGGTGAGCGCTCGATGCCGGGCGCGCCGCCGGCGCCGCTGGAAACCAAGCCGCTCGACGTGGTCTGGCTGATCCGGAACATGTTCCGCCCCGCGCCGTCGCAGCGCGTGCCCGGCTCCGGCGTGCTGCCGTCCGAATGGCTCGACGGCCCGATGATCGCCAACGCCCTGCGCGCGGTCAGCCGCCAGAGCGCGGCGCTGCTGGTCAATTACGGCATGCCGCAAGGCTTCCTGCCGCTGCGCCAGCAGCTCCAGTTGAAACTGGCCGAACTGGAAATCGACGCCGCGCCCGAGCAGTTCGTCACCACCGTCGGCGTGACCCAGGCGCTCGACTTGGTGGCGCGTGAGTTCACGCGGCCCGGCGACACCATTTTCGTGGACGACCCGGCCTGGTTCCTGATGTTCGGCGCGTTTGCCGCGATGGGCCTCAAAGTCGTCGGCATACCGCGCCTGCCCGACGGTCCCGACATCGCCCAGCTGGCGGCCATGGCGGCGCTGCACAGACCGAAGCTGTACGTGATCAATTCGGTGCTGCACAATCCGACCTCCACTTCGCTGTCGGCGGCCAAGGCGTTCCAGGTGCTGCGCATCGCCGAGGAACACGGCTTTACCATCGTCGAAGACGATATCTACTGCGACCTGCACCCGGGCAGCGCGGTGCAGCCGGCCACGCGCCTGGCGGCGCTCGACCAGTTGAAACGCGTGATTTACCTGGGCGGCTTTTCCAAGTCGCTGGCGGCCAACCTGCGGGTCGGCTTCATCGCCACCTCGCCCGAGTGGGCCCAGCGCCTGTGCGACCGCAAGATGCTCGCCACGCTCACCACCAGCGACATCGGCGAGCGCGTGGTCTACAAGGTGCTCTCCGAAGGCCTGTACCGCAAGCACGCGGACCGCCTGCGCGGCCGGCTCGACGCGGTGCGGGCGCGCACCGTGCGCGAGATGGAAAAGGTGGGCTTGAGAATCGAGGTGACGCCGCCGGCCGGCATGTTCGTCTGGGCCGACACCGGTTTTGACACCATTGCTCTCGCCGAACGCGCCCTGGCCGCCGGCCTGCTGCTCGCGCCCGGGGCCCTGTTTTCGCCCAGCCAGCTGCCTTCGACCCGGATGCGCATGAATGTCTCGACCTCGCAGGAACCCGGGGTGTGGGAATTCCTGGCCCGGGAACTGGGGCGCTGAGTTCGCGGGCCTTGAAATCGGCCGGAACACCCCCATTTCTGCCCAATCCGTTCAACCCGTCTTACACGAGGACTAAAAATGGCTGTCGCCGAAAAAGAAACCCTTGGTTTTCAAGCAGAAGTAAAACAGTTGCTGCAACTGATGATCCACTCCCTGTACTCGAACAAGGAGATCTTCCTGCGCGAGCTCATTTCGAACGCGTCCGACGCGGCCGACAAGCTGCGCTTCGAGGCGATCAATAACGACGCTTTGTACGGCAACGACCACGAACTGAAAATCCGCGTCGCCTTTAACAAGGAAGCGCGCACTGTCACCATTTCCGACAACGGCATCGGCATGAGCCGCGACGAAGTCATCTCGCACCTGGGCACGATCGCCAAGTCGGGCACCAAGGAATTCTTCGGCAAACTGTCCGGCGACCAGCAGGCCGACGCGGCCCTGATCGGCCAGTTCGGCGTGGGCTTCTACTCGGGCTTCATCGTGGCCGACAGGATCACGGTCGAAACGCGCCGCGCCGGCGCCGATGCCTCGGAAGGCGTGCGCTGGGAGTCGGCCGGCGAGGGCGATTACAGCGTCGAAGCGATCGAGAAAATCTCGCGCGGCACCGACATCATCCTGCACCTGCGCGAAGGCGAGGACGAGCTGCTGTCGAGCTGGAAGCTCAAATCGATCATCCGCAAGTACTCGGACCACATCTCGCTGCCGATCGTGATGCAAAAGGACGAGTGGGACGCCGAGAAGAGCGAAACGGTCGTCAAGGACGAAGTCGAAACGGTCAACCAGGCCAGCGCGCTGTGGGCCCGCAACAAGAGCGACATCACGCCCGAGCAGTACGAGGAATTCTACAAGCACGTCTCGCACGACTTCCAGGCGCCGCTGACCCACACCCATAACCGGGTCGAGGGCCGCAGCGAATATACCCAGCTGCTGTACGTGCCGAGCCACGCGCCGTTCGACCTGTGGGACCGCAACAAGCGCGGCGGCATCAAGCTGTACGTCAAGCGCGTGTTCATCATGGACGATGCCGAGCAGCTGATGCCGGCCTACCTGCGTTTCATCAAAGGCGTGATCGATTCGAACGACCTGCCGCTGAACGTCTCGCGCGAAATCCTGCAGGAGTCGCGCGATGTGAAGGTGATCCGCGAAGGTTCGACCAAGCGCGTGCTGGGCATGCTGGAAGAACTGGCCAACGCCGACGAGCAGGAAAAGAAGGACAAGTACGCGACCTTCTGGACCGAATTCGGCCAGGTGCTCAAGGAAGGCATCGGCGAAGACGCCGCCAACAAGGACCGCATCGCCAAGCTGCTGCGCTTCGCTTCGACCGTCAACGACAATGCCGACCAGACGTCGTCGCTGGCCGATTACATCGGGCGCATGAAGGAAGGCCAGGAAAAGATTTACTACGTGGCCGGCGACAGCTACACCGCTGCCAAAAACAGCCCGCACCTCGAAATCTTCCGCAAGAAGGGCGTCGAAGTGCTGCTCATGACCGACCGCGTCGACGAGTGGATGCTGTCCTTCCTGAGCGAATTCGAAGGCAAGGAACTGGTGTCGGTGGCCAAGGGCGGCCTGGACCTGGGCAAGCTGGAGGACGAGGCGGAGAAGAAGGAGCATGAAGAGACCGAGAACCAATACAAGGATCTCGTCACGAAGATGAAGGAAACGCTGGGCGACAAGGCCAAGGACGTGCGCGTCACGTTCCGCCTGACCGACTCGCCGGCCTGCCTGGTGGCGGACGAGCACGAGCTGTCGGCCAACCTGGTGCGCATGCTGAAGGCCGCCGGCCAGAACGCGCCGGAATCCAAGCCGATCCTCGAGATCAACCCGAACCACCCGCTGGTCACGCGCCTGAAGTACGAAGACGCATCGAGCCCGCGCTTTGGCGACTGGTCGCACATCCTGTTCGACCAGGCGATGCTGGCCGAAGGCGGCAGCCTCGCCGATCCGGCGGCCTTTGTGAAGCGCCTGAACGACATGCTGCTGGCGACCGCGAAGTAAGCGTTCGCCTGAATGCAAAACCGGGCCTGCGGGCCCGGTTTTTTTTA
>DASVVC010000099.1:0-7835 GCA_036386755.1 Telluria sp. | reverse complement strand
GCTCAGCTCGCGCAAGCACGAATTCGAAGCCGACGCGTTTGCCGCGCAGCACACCGATGCGCGCGACCTCGTGTCCGCGCTGGTCAAGATGTACGAGGACAACGCGTCCACGCTGACGCCCGATCCCCTGCACTCGGCCTTTTATGACTCCCACCCGCCGGCGTCGGTCCGTATCCGGCACCTGACCCGGCAATTGAATATGAACGCGACACACGCATGATTACCACCGCCGACCAACTGCGCACGCTGCACTGCGCCCATGCCACCGAGCCCCTGGCGCCGGCCGAAGCGGCGCGCCTGCTGGCGCTGCTCGACGGCTGGGCCATCGAAGCGGGCCGGCTCACACGGGGATATGCCTTCGCCGACTATTACCAGACCATGGCGTTCGTGAACGCCATCGCCTACATCGCCCATTGCGAGGATCACCACCCGGAACTGATCGTGGGCTACAAGACCTGCGTGGCGCGCTTCGAGACGCATTCGGTGAATGCCCTGTCGCTGAACGATTTCATCTGCGCCGCCAAGGCGGACATGCTGGTGCGGGTGGCGGGCCGCCCATGAAAAAGGAACAACGCAACGGCATCATCATCGCCGCGCATGGCCGCCACTACCTGGCCGAATCGGAAGGCAGGCGGCTGCAATGCGTCACCCGCGGCAAGAAAACCAATGTCGCGGTGGGCGACATCGTCGACCTGACGCTGACCTCGCCCGACCAGGCCGTGATCGACAAGATCCAGGAGCGCAAGACCCTGCTGTACCGCTCCGACCAGTACAAGTCGAAGCTGCTGGCAGCCAACGTGACGCAGCTGTTCATCGTGGTCGCCACCGAACCCGGCTATACCGACGACCTGGTGTCGCGCGCGCTGGTCGCCTCCGAGGCGGCGGGCATCGCCGCGCGCCTGATCCTGAACAAGGTCGACGTCACGGAGAACCTCGACCACACCCGCCGGCGGCTCGAGATGTATACCGCGATGGGCTACCCGGTCCACGAGGTGTCGGCAAAGGGCCGGCCGGAACAGACTGTCGACGCGCTGGCACCGCTGCTGGCGAACCAGTCGACGATCCTGATCGGCCAGTCCGGCATGGGCAAGTCGTCGCTGATCAACCTGCTGATACCGGATGCCGACATCGCCACGCGCGAGATCTCGGCGGCGCTGGACACCGGCAAGCACACCACCACGTTTACCCGCCTGTACCATCTCGATGCCCAGGCGACGGTGATCGATTCGCCCGGCTTCCAGGAGTTCGGCCTGTACCACCTGTCCGAAGGCATGCTGGAGCGCGCGTTCCGCGACTTCCAGCCCTACCTGGGCGGCTGCAAGTACTACAACTGCCGGCACCTGCTGGAACCGCAGTGCGCCGTGCTGGATGCCGTGCGGACCGGCAAGATCGCCAAGATGCGGCACGAGCTGTACGGCCAGCTGCTGCACGAATCGGCGCAAACCCTCTACTGACCATGGACCTGTTCGCCGGCGACGACGCGATAACGCAGTGGGAGCTGGCCTTGCCGGGGCTGTCCGGCGCGGCGCGGCTGCCGGTGCTGGCGGCACTCGCCTGGCACCTGCGCCAGCGCGACACCGGCCGCGCCGAAGCGTTGGCGGACGAAGCCGAAACCCTGCTGCCGGACCTGGATGCGCACACGCGCAGTGCCCTCGCCGCCCGGCTGCAACTGCTGCGCGCCGAGGTGCGCTGGCTGATGGGCGAACTCGATCGGGCCGAGTCGATGGCGCGCATGGCGCGCGAAGCGTTCGGCAGCATCGACGACCTGGCCGGCTGTGCCGACGCGCACTGGTTGTGCGCCTGGATCGCGGTGGACCGGGGCAACCATGTGTGCCGCGACAGCGAGCTGGAACGCTGCGCGGCGGCGGCCCATGCCGCTGGTGACGCGGCCCGCAGCGCGATCGCCGAGGCGGCCAGCGCGCGCTGGGCCGTGCTGCGCGACCTGGACACGGCGCGCGCCCGCTGGGGCGCGCACTTCGCGGCGGATATCCCGCGGCCACCCGCGCTCGACTGCTGGGTCAACGATTTTCTCGGCATGGCCGCCAGCCAGGCCAGCGATTTCGGCGGCGCCGTGCGCCACTACCTGCGCACGCATGAAGCGGCGCTTGAAACCGGCCAGGTGCGTACCGCCATCATCGCCGCCACCAATATCGGCGAAAAATTCTCCAACCTCAACGACCATCACACAGCGCTCGAATGGATGCAGCGGGCGCTCGATACGGCGCGGCCCAAGCAATGGCCACGCAGCACGGCGGCGGCGCTGCTGCACACCGGCGACACGCTGCGCCGCCTGGGCCGGCTCGATGCCGCCGGCGAACTGCTGCGCGAAGCGCTGGACCTGCTGCAGCCCTACGCGAACAGCCGCCTGTACGCGATCGCGCTGCAGTACACCGGCGACCTGTGCCTGGCGCAGCGCGATTACGCCGGGGCGCTGGCTGCCTTCGAAGGGCTGTCGCTGCGCGCGGACGTGCTCGACCAGGCCGATTTCCGCATGGTGGCCCGGCGCGGCTGTGCGCATGCGCTGTGCTTCCTCGGCCGGCCCGCCGAGGCGCTGGTGCTGGCGCAGGAGGCGGTCGGCCTTGCCGTCGGCCATCACAACGTCTACAACCAGGTGACCGGGCTGCGCGTGCTGGCCCTGATCCACAACCGCCATGCCCTGCCCGGCCCTGCCGGCATGCAGGAGTCGAGCCCGGCGCTGCATTACCTGCGCCAGGCGCTGCGGGTCGCCGCCACGATCGAGGGCTATATCGTGCCGGGCGACCTGTACGACGCGCTGGCCGAGGAATATGCCCGCGTGGGGGATTATTGCGAGGCCTATGCCACGGCGCGCGCCGCCAGCACGGCGCGCGCAAGGACGCACAGCCAGGAAGCAACGCGCCGCGCGATCGCCATGCAGGTGCACCGGCAGAACGAGAAGGCGCGCGCCGAGGAACGCCACCACCGCGCCCTGGCGATGTCGGAAGCGGGCCGCGCCGAGCTGGAGCAGCAGACCAGCGCCATCCTGCAGCGGCTGTCCGCGATCGGGCAGGAAATCACGATGCACCGCGATGCCGAAGGCGTCTACCAGGTGCTGGGCCGGTATGTGCACGCACTGCTGCCCGCCTACGCCTTCGCCGTCTTGCTGCAGGGACCGCGCGGCGCCATGGAGCTGGCATTCGGGACCGAAGCGGGCGCCCCGCTGGCGCCGTTTACGATCCTGCCCGGCGACACCGGCGCATGGAGCCCGCGCTGCGTGAACGAACGGCGCGAGATCGTGGTGGACGACCTGGCGCAGCATGCGCCGGCCGTGGATGGCTGCGAACACTGCGCCAGTGCGCTGTTCGCGCCCCTGCTGCTGGGCGAGCGCGTGCTGGGGACGATGAGCGTGCAGGCGCGCCAGCGCGCCGCTTACGGCGAACGCGAGCGGCTGATCTTCCGCACGCTGTGCGCCTATGGTGCGATCGCCCTCGACAACGCGCAAGCCTACCGCCAGCTGCAGGAAGCGCAGTCGCAGCTGGTGGCGCAGGAAAAACTGGCGGCGCTGGGCGCCTTGATGGCCGGCGTGGCGCATGAACTGAATACGCCGATCGGCAACAGCCTGCTGATCGCCAGCACGCTGGAACAGAAGGCGCTCGACCTCGAACGCGCGCTGAACGGGCCGGGGCTGCGCCGTTCGGAACTGGCCGCCTACATCGGCGATGCGCGCAAGGCTGCCGAGCTGGTCATGCGCGGCCTGCACAGCGCCGCCGACCTGGTAGCCAGTTTCAAGCAGGTGGCGGTGGACCGCACCACCGAACAGCGCCGCCGTTTCCAGCTGCACCAGGTCACCCACGAGATCGTGGCCACGATGATGAACCGCATCCGCGCCTCGAGCCACCGGATCGGTTTCGACGTGCAGGAAGGAATCGAGCTGGACAGCTACCCCGGCCCGTTCGGCCAGGTGATCACCAACTTCATCAACAACGCGCTGCTGCACGCGTTCGACGGCCGCGAAGGCGGCGCCATGCAGCTGACGGCTACCGCCGCGCCGGACGGCAAGGTGACCGTGGTGTTCGCCGACAACGGTGCCGGCATCGCCCGCGAACACCTGTCGCGCATTTTCGATCCGTTCTTCACGACCAGGCTGGGCCGCGGCGGCAGCGGTCTCGGGCTGTCGATCAGCTACAACATCGTGACCGGCCTGCTGGGCGGCCAGATCAGCGTGGCCAGCAGCGCCGCCGGCACCGCGTTTACGCTGGAGCTGCCACTGGTCGCGCCCGAACACGACCCGGAGCGGCGGGCCCGGATCTACTAGGCACCGGCAAAACCCCTTATAATGAACTTGCCAGGCTGGCTACTCCGGCACATGCGCCGGTCGATGTGACGATGATGCGCCGGTAATATGCCGGTGATATGCCGGTGATATGCCGGTAACACGCGATCAATGCGCCGATCAATGTACTGGTCAATGCGCCGGTCAATGTGCCGGCCACGGTAGTCATTCCATGCAAGCAGGGTATCCGCCGAATCGAAGAATATCGAATCATTCGAAACAAGTGTGCAGCACCATCGCGCCGTTCAATCCGTTGTGAATATGTCTACGCAAAAACCGATCAAGCATTATCTCCAGTTTTCCGATTTCACCCTCGAAGAATACGAATATGTGATCGAGCGCGCGCACATCATCAAGCGCAAGTTCAAGAACTACGAGATCTATCACCCGCTGATCGACCGCACGCTGGTGATGGTGTTTGAAAAGAATTCCACCCGCACCCGCCTGTCCTTCGAGGCCGGCATGCACCAGCTTGGCGGCGCCGCGATCTACCTGAACACGCGCGATTCGCAGCTGGGCCGCGGCGAGCCGGTCGAGGATGCGGGCCAGGTCATGTCCCGCATGTGCGACATCATCATGGTACGCACCTTCGGCCAGGAAATCATCGAGCGCTTCGCCGCCAACTCGCGCGTCCCGGTGATCAATGGCCTGACCAACGAACACCACCCGTGCCAGGTAATCGCCGACATCTTCACCTTCTACGAGCACCGCGGCCCGATCGCGGGCAAGACGGTGGCCTGGATCGGCGATGCCAACAACATGCTGTATTCGTGGCTGCAGGCGGCCGAGGTGTTCGGCTTCCACGTCAACGTGTCCACGCCGAAGGGCTATGACATGGACATGGCGCAGGTCTCCACCACCCGCTTCACGCAGTTCGACAACCCATCGGACGCGTGTGCCGGCGCCCACCTGGTCAATACCGACGTGTGGACCAGCATGGGCTACGAAGAGGAAAACGCGGCACGCCTGAAAGCCTTCGACGGCTGGATCGTCGACAGCGCCAAGATGGCGCGGGCGGCGCCGGATGCGCTCTTCATGCACTGCCTGCCTGCCCACCGCGGCGAAGAAGTCGCGGCGGACGTCATCGACGGCCCGCAATCGGTGGTGTGGGACGAAGCGGAGAACCGCCTGCACATCCAGAAGGCGCTGATCGAATACCTGCTGCTGGGCCGCCTCGACGGCAAGTAGGCAGCCGAGTTACCGAAACCCTTTTGCGGAACCGCCATGATCGACCATACAGGAATCATCGTCACCGATTTTCCAGGCAGCCGCGCGTTCTACGAGAAGGCGCTGGCACCGATCGGTTATGGCAAGCTGATGGAGCTGGGCCCGGAGATCACGGGCACCGTCCGCGTGGCCGGCTTCGGCGAAGGCCAGAAGCCCGACTTCTGGATTTCCGAAGCCGCGCCGGGCAAGCCTGCCGGCAGCACGGTACACATCGCACTGCGCGTGGCCAGCCGCGCGCTGGTCGACGCGTTTTACACGGCGGCGCTGGCGGCCGGCGGGCGCGACAACGGCGCACCCGGCATCCGCGCCCATTATCATCCTGATTACTATGGCGCCTTCGTGCTGGACCCGGACGGGCACAACATCGAAGCGGTATGCCACGACCCTGTTTGAACGTAGATTGGAACTGCAATGAGCGACATTAAAAAAGTAGTCCTCGCCTATTCCGGCGGCCTGGACACCTCCGTGATCCTGAAGTGGCTGCAGGATCATTACCAGTGCGAGATCGTCACCTTCACGGCCGACCTGGGCCAGGGCGAGGAACTGGAGCCGGCACGCGCCAAGGCGATCAAGTTCGGCATCAAGCCGGAAAACATCTACATCGACGACGTGCGCGAAGAGTTCGTGCGCGACTTCGTGTTCCCGATGTTCCGCGCCAATACCGTCTACGAGGGTGAATACCTGCTGGGCACGTCGATCGCCCGCCCGCTGATCGCCAAGCGCCTGATCGAGATCGCCAACGAAACCGGCGCCGATGCGATCTCGCACGGCGCCACCGGCAAGGGCAACGACCAGGTGCGCTTCGAACTGGGCGCCTATGCGCTCAAGCCGGGCGTGAAAGTAATCGCGCCATGGCGCGAGTGGGACCTGCTGTCGCGTGAAAAACTGCTGAAATACGCGGAAGATGCCGGCATCGCGATCGACATGAAGCACAAGAACGGCGGCGCGCCCTACTCGATGGACGCCAACCTGCTGCACATCTCGTTCGAAGGCCGCCACCTGGAAAACCCGAGCGCCGAAGCCGAGGAATCGATGTGGCGCTGGACCGTGTCGCCGGAACAGGCACCGGACGAAGCCGAGTACCTGGACCTCGAATACGAAAAAGGCGACATCGTGGCCCTGAACGGCAAGCGCATGAGCGCCGCCGAAGTGCTGACGGAACTGAACCGCGTGGGCGGCAAGCACGGCATCGGCCGCCTCGACCTGGTCGAGAACCGCTATGTGGGCATGAAATCGCGCGGCTGCTATGAAACGCCGGGCGGCACGATCATGCTGAAGGGCCACCGCGCGATCGAATCGATCACGCTGGACCGCGAAGTGGCGCACCTGAAGGACGACCTGATGCCGCGCTACGCCTCGCTGATCTATAACGGCTACTGGTGGTCGCCGGAGCGCCTGGCGCTGCAGACGCTGATCGATCACACGCAGCAGAGCGTGAACGGCTGGGTGCGCATCAAGCTGTACAAGGGCAATGTCATCGTCGTGGCACGCGATTCCAAGACCGATTCGCTGTTCGACCAGACCATCGCCACCTTCGACGAAGACGGCGGCGCCTACAACCAGGCCGATGCGGGCGGCTTCATCAAGCTGAACGCGCTGCGCATGCGCATCGCGGCCAATGCCCGCCTGAAGCGCGGCCAGTAATTTCGACAAGTCAGTTCCAACTCGGAACCGAGGGCTGCCCCATGGCAGCCCTTTTCATTGAAACCTGCCCCCTTTCGCCCGTGCTCGCCGCGCGCACGGAAAGTGATACATTGCCCACGATACGAACTCTTCGGATGCGACAGACACGATGATCCAGAACATGAGCATCAAGAACAAGCTGTATGCCGGCTTCGGCGCCATCCTGGCCATCATCCTGGTCCTGCTGGCCCTGGCCTACAACAACTTCGCCCGGCTGTCCGAAGCGAACGGGTGGGACCGCCACACGATGCAGGTACTGCACGCGATCGACGGCGTCAGCCTGGCCGTGATGGAAGTGCAGGCCGAAACCCGCGGCTTCTACCTCACCGGTGCGGAAGCGCGCATGACCAAGGTACGTGCCGAACTCGCCAGGGTACCCGCCATGGTCGCCGCACTGCAGAAGCTGGTGGCCGACAATCCGCCCCAGCTGGCGCGGGCGCGACAGCTGGAAACGATGATCAACGCCTGGGTGCGCGACGTGGTTGAACCGCAGACGGCACGGCGCTCCCAGCTCGGCGACACGCCGGGCGCGGCCGACACGATCGGCCGCATGCCGCAGTTCCAGCAGGGCAGCCCTGCGGTGAACGCGGTGCATACGCTGCTCGATGAGGCGCGCGCCGAGGAAAACGCCTTG
>DASVVC010000098.1:0-25759 GCA_036386755.1 Telluria sp. | reverse complement strand
GCCCTGCCCCGCTTACCGCAGCGGCCGCGCCTAGATCGCGTAACGTACCACCTTGTCGCTCCACTCGAAGGCGGCCACTTCCAGTTCGATCAGCTCTTCGCTGGAAATAGCCAGTTCGCGCAGGGCCGGCAGCACCTGGTCGTCCGACTCTTCCATGCGCTCGATGCACTCGGCCAGGTGCAGCAGGTCGCCGAAAAAACCGCTGCGCTGCAGCAGCGCGTGCGCCACCTCGTCGATAACGGGAATCTGCTCGACGATGACCGTCATCGGCATGCCGAACAGGGCGTCCATCAGGGACATGATGCCGACCGTAAAAGCGATCTCGGCCACGTTGCGCTGGCCGGGGCGCAGGCGCTGCGCCAGCAATTCGAGCAGGCGCCCGCGCGTGGCGGCAAGCAAGAGCAGCGGCGTCATGCTGTTGCCGCCGCGCGAAGGCTCGGCATACAGCATGATCTGCAGCCAGCGCTGCAACTGGCGGCGGCCGAGGATGGTGACCGCCTGGCTGATCGAATCGATGCGGTGGCGCATGCCGATCGCCGGGGTGTTGACCAGCCGCAGCAGGTTCAGCGCCAGGGTGACGTCGCGCTTGACCGCGCGTTCGATCTCGATATTGTCGGCGTCCGACGTGACCAGGCTCATCAATTCAAGCACCGCCAGCTGGGATGGCGACAGCTTGCGTCCGCTGATCACGGCCGGCCGGGCAAAATAGTATCCCTGGAAATAGTCGAAACCCAGGCCGAGGCACATGTCGAATTGCTCGCGCGATTCGACCTTTTCGGCGATCAGCTTCTTCTTTTCGCGCCTGAAGCGCGGCGCCGCGGCAGTCAAGCCGGACAGCGGCATGGCGCGCACGTCGAGCTTGACGTAGTCGACCATCGGCAGCAGCTGCTGCACCTCGGGCGCATCGATCCGTACGTCGTCGAGGGCGAAGCGAAAGCCATGTCCGGCCAGGTCGGCAATGCGCTCGAGCAGGGGCTGGCTGACCACCATGCTCTCGACGATTTCCAGCACCACCCGCTCGCGCGGAAGAAAGACGAAGATGTCGCTCATCAGCACTTCGGCGTCCACATTCAGGAACCCGAGCGCGTCGCCGATGACTTTTTCCAGCCCCAGCTGGGCGGTGTGGGCGATCACGGTGGCGGTGGCCGCCACGTCGCTGTCGATCTCGGCCGATTCGCCTGCGGCATTGCGGAAAAGCATCTCATAACCGTACAAGCCTTGTTGCCGGTCGAGGATGGGCTGGCGCCCCAGGTAGAAATCACGCACTGGCATCTGTTGCGCCATTAGGTCGGATTCGGAGTCGTGGCTCATCTGTCCTGTAAATATCAATAATAACAGCCGGTAATGTAACCTAATTAATACCAGTGCGTGGAGGAAATACTTATCGCTCCTGTATTGACATTCCGTCCACGAACACTTTGAATTCGCCGGGAGCGAAGGCGGTCCACTGTTCGTTGGTGGTCAGGGGTTCGGTAACGATGATGGCTACCCGATCTTCCGGGGTCGTGACTTGAGAAAAATCAACGGTGACATCTTCATCGGACAGGCTGGCGGTGAAAAAAGGATGCTGGCGCACCACATAATGCAGCTTGGTCGAGCAATGCACGAACAGGGCCGAGCCGTCCGACAGCATCAGGTTGAAGGTGCCGTGCACGGCCACCGCGGCCACCAGTTCCTGCAGCGCCGCGCGCAGCACAGGCAGCGCGGGCGGGCTGTCGCCGAAGCGGCTGCGCAGTTCCTGGAGCAGGAAGCAGAAGGCTTTTTCGCTGTCGGTGCTGCCGACCGGGCGGTACGGGCCGTTCAGCGTCGGCGCGAACTCCTTGAGGTCGCCGTTGTGGGCGAACACCCAGTAGCGGCCCCACAGTTCGCGCACAAAAGGGTGGCAGTTTTCCAGGGCGACATGACCCTGGGTCGCCTTGCGGATGTGCGCAATGACATTTTTCGATTTGATGGGATAACGCTTGATCAGTTCGGCCACGGGCGACTCGACCGCCGCCTGGTGATCGACGAAATGGCGCACGCCGGCGCCTTCGAAGAAGGCGATGCCCCAGCCATCGTGGTGGGTATCGGTGCGGCCGCCACGCATGGCGAAGCCGGTAAAGCTAAAAACAATGTCCGTGGGGACGTTGCAGTTCATTCCGAGGAGTTGGCACATGGCGCAAGAATACCATGTTGGGAAGCCAATCCGGGACGGTAGCCGCCGCGCGAGGGGGGTTCTGCAAATGTAATCCTGCCCGCCACCGGCAGACAGGAGGAAAACGCCAGCCCGGACTGTGCCAGGCGGGTAAAGATTAGTGCAACAACACCGGTTGGCTCATCAGCGAGTCGTACGAGCCCAGGAAGTCATCGATCTCTTCCATGGTGGGTTCGCTGGCGATCAGGTTGTTGACGTCGCGCCTGAACGATTGCGCAAGTTTGCCGCCGATAAATGCTTCACGGCGACCGGATTTGTCGACGATTTCATAGCCGCCGAAGCGCAAGGCTTCGAGATTGTGATCGACGCCGAATTCGACCACACTGTACTGTTCACTGTTGTAGATCATGTTCATTATTGCTCCTTCGCTCGATCAGACGTTCCACTGTGCTCAACAGGGCAGGTGGGGCTTTGCGGACCGATTTCAAGTGCGCAGGTCCGCTGTCAGTTCCAACAGCTGATCGTATGGCGGCGCTTGCAGCCACGATCTCAACTGATCAAGGTGGTCCGTGGCGGCCAGCCCGATGAACAGCCGGTCGGGGCGCAGACGCAGGATCCGGTTTAATGTTACACGCAAAACGAGATTGCCGGTGCAGCACAGGCATCCGGGTGCGATCCTGTGAATATGCAGATGTTGCGAAGTGGAAAGTGTGGTATGGCCGGATGGCAAGCCTTCGAGCAGGACGGCGCTGATGCCGTCGGAGGGAGCGGCAGCCCCCGCCTGAGGACCGGCGCCGCTGCTGGTGCTAGTGTTGGTGCCCGACAGCAGCACCGCCAGGCGCGCCGCGATGGCCGCCTCGCGCTGCGCCGCCGAGCCGCCCGTGACCAGGGTCAGGGCGGCCCGGCGCGCAGGGGGTGCGCTCATCCGTTCTTTTTAGCCAGCTTGCCCGGCTCGACGCCGAGTTGCTTGAGCTTGCGGTACAGGTGGGTGCGTTCCAGGCCGGTTTTTTCGGCCACGCGGGTCATGCTGCCGCCCTCGCGCCCCAGGTGATGCTCGAAATACATGCGTTCGAAGGCGTCGCGCGCCTCGCGCAGCGGCAGGTCGAAACTGAGGTTGAAGCCGTGCCCTTCGCCGTTCGGCATGCCGCCCATGCGCGGCGCGATGGCCGATTGCGGGGTTTGCGCCGAAAACATGGCCGAGGCCGTCATCGGACTTTCCTCGGGCTGGGGTGCCAGCATCGGGCGCGGCGCGATGACTGGCGCGCGTACCACTTCCTGCGCGCGCGTCAAGCCCTGCTGCACCGCCTTGAGCAGTTTTTGCAGCGCGATCGGCTTTTCCAAAAAGTTGAGCGCGCCGATACGGGTCGCCTCGACCGCCGTATCGATGGTCGCGTGACCCGACATCATGATGACCGGCATGGTCAAGAGGCCGTCGCGCTGCCACTCCTTGAGCAGGGTCACGCCGTCGGTGTCGGGCATCCAGATATCGAGCAGCACCAGGTCCGGTGCCCCCGCCGCGCGCGCATCGCGCGCCTGCTGCGCGTTTTCAGCGAGCGTGATTGCATGGCCTTCGTCGCCCAAAATTTCCGAGAGTAACTCGCGGATGCCCATTTCATCATCAACTACGAGAATGTTTGCCATGTGTTTGCCTTCCTCTTTTTGCCCGCTCCAATGGCATGCAGCGCATACCGCTCACAGCCGCGATTTTATTCTTAGTTCAACGCTTGTGCCACAACGCTGGCCGGTGCTAACTTTAACAGTAAAATCAACACTGACGCGCCAGTTCCGTCACTCCGGTTCTGTATCTCGATCTTGCCGCCGTGTTCATCGACGATTTTCTTCACCATCGGCAGTCCCAGCCCGGTTCCGCGCACCTTCGAGGTCACATACGGCTCGAATGCGCGCGACAGGATTTTAGGGGCAAATCCCGGCCCGTTATCGACAATCGACAGCCGCACCGCGGTACCGGCCCCGTTCGCGCCCTGGTAATGAATCGCCTCGGTGGTGATATCGATGCGCGCCGGCGGCGCATCGGGACCGCGCTCGCTCATCGCATCCTGGGCATTTTGCAGCAGGTTATGGATCACCTGGCGCAATTGGGTCGCGTCGCCCATCACCTGCGGCAGGTTATCGGCCAGCTCGGCATGAATAATATCGCTTTCGTCGCCGGATAGGTACATATGCAGGATTTCGCCCACCAGCGCGTTCAGGTCGAGCTTGTCGAGCACGGCCGGCGGCGCCTTGGCATAGTCGCGGAAGTCGTCCACCATGCGCTTCATGGCGTCGACCTGGTTGACGATGGTGGCCGTGCCCCTGTTGAGCAGGTCACGGTCGGTTCCTTGCAGGCGCGATTCGAGCTTCATCTGCATGCGCTCGGCCGAGAGCTGGATCGGCGTGAGCGGGTTCTTGATCTCGTGCGCCAGGCGCCGCGCCACTTCGCCCCAGGCCATCGAGCGCTGCGCCGAGATCACATCCGAAATATCGTCGAACACCACGATGTAGCCGCTGCCGGCGCCCACCGGCAGGCGCGAGCCGCGCGCCAGCAGGGTGATGTCATGGTCGTCGCTGGTGCCGAGCCGGCGCGGGATTTCGATCTGCTGCTGCCAGTGGGTCTGCTTGCGCCCCGAGCCGGCCGCGCTCTGCGCGCTCTGGGTCGAAAACGCCTTGGCGATGGCTTGCGCGAACATGTCCAGCCCGTCGATCGCGGCCAGCGCCATGCCCATGTGGCCGGCCACGTCGTGCTGCAGGATGCGTTCGACCGCCTCGTTCGAACTGACCAGTTTCGAATCGGCGTCGAGCACGATGACCCCGGCCGACATATTTTCGAGCACCGATTCGAGGTGCGCCT
Source organism: Telluria sp. (assembly GCA_036386755.1). Classification (GTDB taxonomy): domain Bacteria; phylum Pseudomonadota; class Gammaproteobacteria; order Burkholderiales; family Burkholderiaceae_D; genus Telluria_A. Next base: position 20,777 of record DASVVC010000098.1, on the reverse strand, counting down.
TGGCGCTTTGCAGGGCCGCGCGGTTGCGCTCGACCGCGCTGCGCGCCTCGAACAGCTGGCCGGTCATGGTGTTGAACGATTGCGTGAGCGTGCCCAGTTCGTCCGAGGTGGCCACGATCGGGCGCGGCGACAGGTCACCCTCGGCCACCGCGCGCGTGCCCTCGGCCAGCACCAGCAGCGGCTGCGCCAGTTTGCCGGCGATCACGAACGCGCTGGCGATCGCCCCGAAAATGGCCAGCAGGAGCGTCAAGGTGAGCGTCTCGATGTACATCTTGCGCAGGCCCGTGCGCGCCACGAAGCGTTCCTGGTACTCGCTGTAGGCGGTGCGCAGCACCTCGGCGTTGAGCGCCAGCTTGACCGGCACTGCCTGGATCAGCTGCAGGAAGCGCGGCGCGGCCCCAGGCGGCTCGGGAATGGCCAGCACCACGCGCAGGCGCAGGCTGGTGGCGCCATCGAGCGCGCTGGAGACGCCCCCGTGGTAGCCACTGGCATCCTTGAAGTCGCGCTCCACCCCGCCCTCGGCCACCGAATACCCGCCCGGCATCACCGCCTGCAGCAGCATGGCCGGGGTCGGCAAATCGGCCGCCAGGTCCACGCGGGGAGCGGCCGCGCTGGTGATCAACTTGCCGTCCTGGCCGATGATGACGGCGCTCAGCATCCCCTCCTGCTCCTGCACCAGGCGCGTGAGGATATCGTGCGAGGCCACCTGTTCCTGGCCGGCGATGGTGGCCGCGCTGATCTCGCCGATGGCGCCCAGTTCGCTGCGCGCCTGGTCGAGCGCGGCCACGCCCAGGCTCACGCCCGATTCGAGCGCCGCCTCGATCTTGACGTTGAACCAGGACTCGATCGAGTTCGATACGAACTGCACCGACACCAGGAAGATGACCAGGCCAGGCAGGATGCCGATGCCGGCGAACAGGACCACCAGGCGCGTCATCAGGCGCGAGCCGAACTTGCCGCTCTTGTAGCGCGAATACAGGCGCGCCAGCGCCACCACCACGAACACCAGCAGCGCGCCGGCCACCGCCGCGTTCAGGCCGAGCAGCCAGGTGTAGTAACGGTCGAAGAAGCCCGAATTGTCGGAGGCCGAGGCGAGCAGGAACAGCAGGATGCTGACGACGGCGGCGCCGACCATGACGGCATAGCGCAAGACCTGTTTCACTCGTGTGTCGCTTTGCTGTGTGTCACTTTGTCGGGTGTCACTTTGTTGTGTGTCACGTTGTTCATTCCGCCGTGTAGGGGAAGGTCTTGTTCTTGGAAGCGAGGCGCCAGTCGGAATTATTGAGCGCGTTGACCTGCATCGGCTTGGGCAGCAGTTCGCGGTCCATGAACATGCGCAGGGTGACATTGTAGGTCTCGCCGCGCTTGAGCGCCGCTTTCGGCGCGATCACCCAGCGGCTGGGACGGCGGATCAGCACCATCGCGTCTTCCAGGGTCGGAAAGCTCTGCGCCATGCTGCCCAGCACCGACACATGATACTGGCGCGTGAGCACGTTGTACCAGATGCGGATGGTCTGGCGCGCCGAGACGGCCTTGTCGTCATACCAGTACCAGCGCGGGCGCGTCAGTTCGATTTCGGTGGTGAAGTACAGCTGCACGCCATGCTTGATGGCGTCTTCCAGGCCCTCGTTCAGGTCGAACGCATAGCTGGCCGCGAGGCGGTAGCCGTCGTCGGTGGACTCGATGTGCGCATGCGTGATATCGACCACTTCCGCCGCCCATGCCGGCACGAACGCGCACGCGGACGCGAACATCAGCAGCAGCTGGCAGGCCAGGAGTCGGAAAAATCGTAATGTCACAGGAGGGCCAGAGCCTTAAAAGTTCGCATAGTCGAAGGACCCGTTACGTCGCGTTTTTTTGAAACAGGGCGTAGAACAAACCGTCATGATCCTGCACGGCGGTACCGGTCGGAAGCAACTGTCCCGGCGCGGCGAGGCGGGTCGCGTTGTGGCGCACCGCGAATGCGGCGGCCTGCGCCTCCGATTCCTGGGGCCAGAGCGAACATGTCACGAACAGCAATTTACCATTCGGGCGCAGCATCTGCCAAAGGTTGTCGAGAATTTTGGCCGAAAGTGTTGCAAGTTGGAGTGCATCGCCCTTGCGCCGCAACCAGCGAATGTCCGGGTGGCGCCGCACGATGCCCGAGGCCGTGCACGGCACGTCGGCCAGGATGCGGTCGTACTGCTGGCCGTCCCACCAGACGCTGGTCTGGGCTTCGAAGGCTTTCAAGGTCGCGCTTAAACCAAGGCGCTCGAGGTTCTCGCCCACGCGCTCCAGGCGCTTGGGGTCCGAGTCGAGCGCGGTCAGGTCCAGCTGCGCCAGTTCCAGCAGGTGGCCCGTCTTGCCGCCGGGCGCCGCGCAGGCGTCGAGCACGCGCATCCCGTCCTGCACATCGAGCAGCGGCGCGGCCAGCTGGGCGCCGGCATCCTGCACGGAAGCGAAGCCCTCGTCGAAACCGGGAATTAGGGCCACGCCGAGCGCCTTGTCGAGGCGCACGGCCGACGGGCCGATTTGCGTGGCGCCCATGCCGGCGTCGGCCAGCAACTGCAGGTAGGCCTCGACCGTGCTCTTGCGCCGGTTCACGCGCAAGGTCAACGGCGGCTGGGCGTTGCCGGCCGCGAGGATGGCTTGCCAGTTGGCCGGATAGGCGGCCTTGGTGGTGTCGATCCACCACTGCGGATAATTGAACTGGGCCACCGGCTGCGTCAAGGCGGTCTTGAGCAGCTCCTCGCGTTCGCGCAGGAAGCGGCGCAGCACGGCGTTGACCATGCCCTTGGCGTGCGCCATGTCCGGGTGCGAGCTGGCCACGGTGACGGCCTGGTCGACGACGGTAAACACTTCGTAGGGCGGCTCGGCGCCGTCCGGGGTATCGATCAGGGTCAGGGCGCAGCACAGCAGGCTGGCCAGCATCGGCGGCTCGGGCGCCTTGGACGTCATCAGCCCGAGCAGCGTTTCGCTGCGGCCGAGCTGGCGCATGGTGCGGTAGGCGATATCCTGGATCGCCCCGCGCGCCTGGGGTGCGGCGGCGGTGACGCCGAAGGCGGTCAACAGCGCCTGCGGCAAGGCGGCGCCGGAGCGCACCTGGGCCACGGCATTGGCCGCGCCGAGCAGGCACAGCGCGAGCGAATCGGGCTTCAGGTCGGGACGGTAGCCGGGCTGGAGCACCGGTTTGACCTCGTAACTGGCGCGCATGCGCGGCGCGGCCGGTTTCGCCGATGTAGCGGCGGCGGGTTTGATGGAGAGCGTCGGGCGCTTGTTCGTCATGGTCGGGATCAGCTCAGCTACTTAATAAAGGCGCAATTGTACCGGTTTAGGTCCCGCACAGGCTTAAACGATCCTTTATGACAACACATTCTTCCAACGCCCAACGCTTGTTCAACCCAAAATCCCACAACCGGGGTCTGACCTCTGATTCGAAATATATTTCCAATAATCAACAATTTTGCATGTAAAAACCGGCCTCCCGGGGGCAACTCCCCCTCGCGCGCCGCGCCCAAGCCGCATCATTGTTGCCAGCGACCTAATAGACAACGTTTTCATTGCTAATCAGAGGTCAGACCCCGGTTGGGGGATGTTTGGCGGCGCGGGCGTTGGCGATGGGTTGCAAGGGCGGACTCAGAGGGGCGGCAAACCAGTATAATTGAGCTACTATTGCCCGTGGCACTGCCACCGCTCGACTACTCTACAGATCACCGCTCATGCTCGCCTCACAAAAACAAGAAATCGCCGCCCTGTTCCAGGCCGCCCTCGCTCCTGTCCTCGACGGCACCGGCCTCACGCCGTCCATCGTCCTCGAGCGCCCGCGCGATCCGTCGCACGGCGACATCGCCTGCAATATCGCCATGCAGCTGGCCAAGCAGCTCAAGATGAACCCGCGCGAACTGGCCCAGAAAATCGTCGCTTCCCTGCTCGATAACCCGGCCGGCAAGGCGCTGGTCGACAGCGTCGATATCGCCGGCCCCGGCTTCATCAACCTGCGCGTGGCCGCTAGCGCCAAGCAGTCGGTCGTCAAGACCATCCTCGCCCAAGGCCAGGCATACGGGCGCAGCGACGCCGGCGCCGGCAAGAAGGTCATCCTCGAATTCGTCTCGGCCAACCCGACCGGCCCGCTGCACGTCGGCCACGGCCGCCAGGCGGCTCTCGGCGACGCCCTCGCCGCCCTGTTCGACGCCCAGGGCTACGCGGTCACCCGCGAGTTCTATTACAACGACGCCGGCGTGCAGATCGCCACCCTGGCCAATTCGGTCCAGGCGCGCGCACGGGGCTTGAAACCCGGCGACGCCGAATGGCCGGAATCTGCCTACAACGGCGACTACATCGCCGATATCGCCACCGATTACCTGGCCGGCAAAACCGTCTCGGCCAGCGACGGCCAGCCCGCCACCGCCAGCGGCAACGTCGACGACCTCGAATCGATCCGCCCGTTCGCCGTCACCTACCTGCGCAACGAGCAGGATATCGACCTGCAAGCGTTCGGCGTGAAGTTCGATAACTACTACCTCGAGTCGTCCCTGTACGCCGACGGCAAGGTCGAAAAAACCGTCGAGGCGCTGGTCAAGGCCGGCAAGACCTATGAGGAGGGCGGCGCGCTGTGGCTGCGCACCACCGATTACGGCGACGACAAGGACCGCGTGATGCGCAAGTCCGAAGGCGGCTTTACGTACTTCGTGCCGGACGTGGCGTACCACGTCGTCAAATGGCAGCGCGGCTTCACCCAGGCCATCAACATCCAGGGGAGCGACCACCACGGCACCATCGCGCGCGTGCGCGCCGGCCTGCAGGCGGTCGGCCTGGACATCCCGCAGGGCTACCCGGACTACGTGCTGCACAAGATGGTCACCGTCATGAAGGACGGCGCCGAGGTCAAGATCTCCAAGCGCGCCGGCTCCTACGTCACCGTGCGCGACCTGATCGAATGGTCGGGCGACGGCGACATCGCCAAGGGCCGCGACGCGGTGCGCTTCTTCCTCATTTCGCGCAAGGCCGATACCGAGTTCGTGTTCGACGTCGATATCGCCCTCAAGACCTCGGACGAGAACCCGGTGTATTACGTGCAGTACGCGCACGCCCGCATCTGCCGCATGCTCGAACAGTTCACGGGCGAGCTCGCGTCGCTGGCCGGCGTCGACCTGGCGCCGCTCACCGCGCCGACCGAGATGACCCTGCTGGCGACCCTGGCCGCTTACCCGGAAACGCTGGCGCGCGCCCAGGCCGAACTCGGTCCGCACCAGGTGGCGTTCTACCTGCGCGACCTGGCCGCCAACCTGCACAGCTTCTACTTCGCCGAGCGCGTGCTGGTCGACGACGAGGCCCTGAAACTGGCGCGTCTGGCGCTGATGGTGGCCACGCGCCAGGTGCTGCGCAACGGCCTGGCCCTGATCGGCGTGTCGGCGCCGGAAAAAATGTAACCGCCTTTTCGATTGAAAGCTCCAATGACACGCGATTCCCGCCTCCCGTTCAAGCTCACGCTCAAGCACCAGCAAGGCAATACCCTCACCGGCATCGTCATCGGCCTGATCGTGGGCCTGGTGATCGCTGTCGCGGTCGCGCTGGCGATCACCAAGGGCGCCACGCCGTTTACCGATAAAACCGGCAAGGCCGGCAAGATGGGCGAGCCGACCGCCGGCCAGGCGGCCGATCCGAACAAGCCGCTGTACGGGAACAAGGACGCGGCGCGCGCGGCCAACAAGCAGGTCACCGACAAGCCCAAGGCCGCCACCCCGGCCGAAGCCGATCCGCTGGGCGCGGCCATCGCCAACATGAAAGAACGGCCGGCGCCCGCGCCCGTGCCCGCGCCGAAGCCGGCGCCAGTCCAGGTGGCCGCCGCCCCGGCCCAGAATGTGACGCCGTCGGCCGCGGCCGAACCGGCCGAGGAAAAGATCACCTATTACCTGCAGGCCGGCGCCTTCCGCGAAGTGGGCGACGCCGAGAACACGCGCGCCAAGCTGGCGCTGCTCGGCTTCGAGGCAGTCATCAGCGAGCGCGCCAACGACAGCGGCGTGCTGCACCGGGTGCGCATCGGTCCCTTCGGCCAGGTCGAGTCGATGAACAAGGCGCGCGCCAAACTGGTCGACGCCGGGATCGACGTCGCCATCGTACGCAACCAGAAATAACGGAACCCAGCACATGCCTACCCTTCTCAAGATCATGCTCGCCCTGGCGCTCTGCGGTGCCGGCGCCAGTGCGCAAGCCTCGCCCGAGCAGCCCTCCAGCGGCGTCGAATATGCCACCCTGGCCGAGGCGCAAAACACCGACGCCGGCCAGAAAATCGAAGTCACCGAATTTTTCGCCTACTACTGCCCTCACTGCGCCAGCTTCGAGCCGGTGCTGGCCGAGTGGGTCAAGAAGAACAGCGACAAGATCGTCTTCAAGCGCGTCCACCTCGGCCACACGCCGGCCGTGGTGCCGCAGCAGCGCCTGTACTACACGCTCGAATCGATGGGCATCGCGCCGCAGTACCACGCCAAGGTGTTTACCGCGATGCACGAACAGCGCCAGCGCTTCGGCAACGACGAGCAGGTGTTCGACTGGGCCGCCAGCGCCGGCATCGAGCGCACCGCCTTTACCAATGCCTACCGCTCCTTCGGCATCCAGGCCAAGCTGGGACGCGCCAACGCCATGGTGGCCGCCTACAAGGTCCAGGACTGGCCGAAGATCGCCATCGCCGGCCGCTACCTGACCTCGCCCTCCCAGGCCGGCGCGGGCGCGCCTGACGCCACCGAAGCGCAGCAGCAGAAGATGGCCCTGCAAGTGATGGATCACCTGGTCGCCAAAGCGGCCGCGGAAAAAAAATAACCATGCCGGTGCGCGCCCAATGAACCGCGTGTTCATCACCGGCGCGTCGAGCGGGCTCGGTGCCGCGCTGGCGCGCGAGTATGCGGCGCGCGGCGCCACGGTCGGCCTGGTGGCGCGCCGCCGCGACGCGCTCGACGAGCTGCGCGCGCAATTGCCCAACCCGGACCGCCATCTCGTGTACGTGCTGGACGTGACCGACCGTGCGGCCCTGGGCGCCGCCGCCCTCGACTTCATCGCCCGCTGCGGCGGCGCCGATATCGTCATCGCCTGCGCCGGCATTTCGGTCGGCACCTTGACCGAATATGCCGAGGACATGGCGGTGTTCGACGCCATCATCGCCACCAACGTCGGCGCCACCGTGGCCACCTTCGCCCCCTTCATCGCCACCATGAAAGCGCAGCGCACGCCATGCCGCCTGGTCGGCATCGGCAGCGTGGCCGGCGTGCGCGGCCTGCCCGGCGCCGGCGCCTACAGCGCGTCCAAGGCGGCGCTGCGCGTCTATTGCGAGTCGCTGCGGCTCGAACTCAAGCCGCACGGCGTCAAGGTAGTGACCATCGCGCCGGGCTACATCGACACCCCCATGACCCGCCACAATGCCTATCCGATGCCGTTCCTGATGACGCCCGAGCGCTTCGCCGTCCGGGCCGCAAAGACCATCGCCGCCGGCACCAGCTACCGCGTCATCCCATGGCAGATGGGCGTGGTGGCCAAGCTGCTGCGGCTCCTGCCCGACGTCGTGTACGACGCCGCTTTTGTGAACGCGCCCCACAAGGCGCGCAAGGGAGCGCCATGAACGAGACCTTTGCCATGGATGCGGGCGCGATCGCACGCCACGTCGGCGCGGACCATATCGATATCGAAGTGGTGACCGAAACCGGATCGACCAACGCCGACCTGCTGGCGCGCGCCGCCGGCCTGCGGCGTCCCGTACTGCGCGTGGCCCTGCACCAGACGGCCGGACGCGGGCGCGCGGGCCGCAGCTGGCTGTCCGCGCCCGGCACGGCGCTGACGTTTTCGCTGGCCTGGCATTTTGCCGGGCCGCTGCGCGAACTGGCCGGCCTGCCGCTGGCGGTCGGCGTGGCGCTGGCCGACGCGCTCGGCGCGCTCGACGTGCCGGTCCAGCTCAAGTGGCCCAACGACGTGCTGCGCGACGGCGCCAAGCTGGCCGGGGTGCTGATCGAAACCCAGGCAGCGCCTGGCGGGGGCGTGTGGGCGGTGATCGGCATCGGCCTCAATCTGCTCATGCCCGACGAGATCGAACAGCGCATCGGCCGCAGCGTGGCCGCCGCGCCGTGGCTGGCGCAGATGGACCGCAATGCGCTGATGGCGCGGCTTTTGGGCGCGCTGGCAGCCAGCCTGGGCCAGTTCGCCCAGGGTGGCTTTGCGCCTTTCTGCGCGCGCTGGAACCGCTTGCATGCCTACCAGGGCATGCCGGTGGCAATCGTCGACCGCGGCGTGACCCTGCACGAAGGGGTGGCCGCCGGCGTCGACGATGGGGCGCGCCTGCTGCTCGACACGGCCGCCGGGCGGGTCGCCATCGTGGCCGGCGACGTGTCGCTGCGCGCGCGCGAGGCCTAGCATGCTGCTGCTGATCGACGCCGGCAATACGCGCATCAAGTGGGCCCTGGCCGACGAGGGCGCCGCGCCTGGAACCTGGCTGGCCAGCGGCGCTGTCACCCACGCCGACCTCAATCACCTGCCGGCCAGCTGGCCGCGGCAGGGCATCGAGCGCGCGCTGGTGTCGAACGTGGCCGGCAGCAAGCTGCGCGACCAGCTGCAGCTGATGATGCCCACGCTTGATGTCACCTGGTTCGCGTCAAAGGCGCAGCTGGCCGGCATGCGCAATGCTTACCGCACTCCTTCCCAGCTCGGGTGCGACCGCTTTGCCGCAGCGCTGGGCGCGCGTGCGCTGGCGCCGGGCCAGGCGGTGATTGTCGCCACCTGCGGCACCGCCACCACCATCGACGCGGTCAGCGCCGATGGCGTGTTTTTGGGCGGGATGATCTTGCCGGGCCTGGGCCTGATGGCCACCTCGCTGGCGCGCAATACCGCACAGCTGCCCGAAGTGGCGCCCGGCGCGCTGCCGTCCGGCTTTGCCGACAATACGGCCGACGCCATCTTGTCCGGTTGCCTGTCGGCGCAGGCCGGCGCCATCGAACGCGCCTGCGCGCTGCACGGCGCGACCGCCTGCATCGTCTCGGGCGGCGCGGCGCAGTATATCGGCCCCGTGCTGCGGCTCCCGATCGGCCACCGGATCGTCGATAATATCGTCCTGATCGGCCTTCATTCCACCGTCACGTCTTTGCCATTCCAGGATAGCCCGTGTTGAAATTCATATTTTGGACCCTCCTTGCCATCAATGCCGTGCTGTTCGCGTTCGGCCAGGGCCTGCTCGGCAACTTCAGGGAGAACGAGCGCGAGCCGGGCCGCATGCGCAACCAGATCGGTACCGAGAACATCAAGCTCGTTGCGGCGCGCCCGGTGCCCGCACCGGAACCGGCTGCCGACCCCGAGCCGGTGGTGCCGGCGCCGACACCGGTGCTGGTGATGAGCAAACCGCCGGAGCCCAAGCCTGAATCGAAGCCTGAATCGAAGCCTGAACCGAAGCCTGAACCGAAGCCGGACCTGGTCGCCTGCACCCTGGTCGGGAACTTCGCGCCACCGGAAGCGCGCCGTTTCGAAGCCTTGCTGGCGCCGCTGGCGCTGGGCCAGCGCCAGACGCGCGAGAACGTCGCCGTGCCCGAGGTCACCAGCCACATCGTGTTCATCCCTTCGCCAGGCAGCAAGGAAGCAGCCGACCGCAAGGCGGCCGAACTGAAGGAACTCGGGATCACCAGTTACTTCATCATGAACGATAACAGCCCGATGAAATACGCCATTTCGCTCGGTGTGTTCAAGTCGGAGACGTCGGCCCAGACGCTCCTGGCGACCCTGACCAAGCAGGGCGTGGTCGGCGCCAAGGTGGCCGGACGCACCGGCCAGGCGACCAAGATGGCGTACCGCTTCCGCGCGCTGGAGCCGGCCGCCAAGGCCAAGGTCGATGCGGTGGTGGCGCGTTTTCCGGACCAGCAGGCGCGCAGCTGCAAATAAGAGCTGCAAATAAGGGCGCTGTCGCCCCGGCCGATCAGCGCTGGACGACGATCGGTTTGAGGCGCAAGGTCGACGGCAAATCGCGCAGCGCCTGCATGGCGTCGTCCCGGCTCGGGAACGGGCCGCTGAACAGGCGGTGCAGCGCACCGCCCTGCACCACTTCGACGCCGGACAGCGCGCCGCCCGTGGCCGCGATCTGCGCGCGCACGTCGGCCGCCTTGTCGGCGCGGCTGAAGGCTCCCAGCTGCAGATAGAACCCGGACTGCGGCGCCGCCGGCGCCGGGGCGGCAGTTGGCACCACGGCCGGTGCCAAGGCGGGAGCCAGCACCACGGCGCTGCTTTCGCCAGGCGGCGGCATGTCCACCGCCATCGTGCTCACTTGCCCGTCCGGTTCCGGCGTCAGGCGCCGGATGGTGGCGATGCGCTCCTGCGCGTTCGGCAGCAGCCGTTCGATTTCCACCATGTGACTGCCCTTGCCGAGCAAACCTAGCTTGAGCGCGGCCGTGTACGACACGTCGACCACCCGGCTCGAATGAAACGGCCCGCGGTCGTTGATCCGCACCACCACCTGCTTGCCGCTATCGAGGCTGGTGATGCGCGCGTACGACGGAATCGGCAGGGTCGGATGGGCCGCCGTCATCTTGTACATGTCGTACAGCTCGCCCGACGAGGTTTTCTGGCCGTGGAATTTTTTACCGTACCAGCTGCCCACGCCGCGCTGCTTGAAGGGCTGCTCGTTCAACATCGGGGTATAGTTTTTGCCGAACACGACGTAGGGCCGGTTGGCGTAGCGCGCATACGGCTCGTCCTTGACCACGGCGTCGGGCACGTCGTACAGGTTGGGCGGCGGATTGTCGCCCGGGCCGTCGTCCTGGTAGTAGCCGCCGCGCCCGGAACCGGCGCGCGGCAGGGACGGCAGCTCGGCGTGCCTGGCCGGCTTGGCGCCCGGCGACGGGACCGGCAGCATGCGCCGGTGGCCTTCCGAATCGGTCCCGCAGGCAGTCAGAAAAAAGGCCAGTGCGCACAGCGCAATGGCAGGTGAAAGCGTTTTTGATACCGCCATCGTGGCTCCGTGGGTCAGGTTTGCACCAGCTTGCGATGCCGCTGGATACTCATCAGTATACCTGCCCCGAGTCCGAGGGTCACAAAAGCGGTCCCGCCATAGCTCATGAACGGCAGCGGCACGCCCACCACCGGCAGGATGCCGCTGACCATGCTCATGTTCACAAAGGCGTACGTAAAGAAGATCATCGTGATCGCGCCGGCCAGCAGGCGCGAAAACAAGGTCGGTGCATTGGCCGCGATCATCATGCCGCGCCCGATCAGCAGCAGGTACAACAGCAGCAGGCCGAGAAAGCCGATCAGCCCGAATTCCTCCGAAAACACCGAGAAAATGAAGTCGGTGGTGCGCTCGGGGATGAATTCGAGGTGGGCCTGGGTGCCCTTCATCCAGCCCTTGCCGCTGACCCCGCCCGAGCCGATGGCGATGGTCGACTGGATGATGTGAAAGCCCTTGCCGAGCGGGTCGGCGTTCGGGTCGATCAGGGTCATGACGCGTTCGCGCTGGTAGTCGTGCATCAGCGACCAGGCCACCGGCAGGCTGGCGCCGCCCGCCACGAACAGGCCAAGCAGCGCCTTCCACGACAGGCCGGCCAGAAAGATCACGTAAAAGCCCGACGCCAGCACCAGGAGCGAGGTGCCCAGGTCGGGCTGCAGCTGGATCAGGCCGACCGGCACCGCCAGCAGCACCGTGGCGATGATGAACGAATGCCAGCGCACCAGTCCCGCCTTCTGGTGGAAGTACCAGGCCAGCATCAGCGGCATGGCGATTTTCATGATCTCGGACGGCTGGATGTCGAAGCCGATGTGCAGCCAGCGGCGCGCGCCCTTCTTGATCACGCCGAACATGAACACCGCGACGAGCAAGGTCACGCCGATCGTGTAGACCGGCACCGCCAGGCGCATCAGCGTCTGCGGCGGCACCTGGGCCGCCACCCACATGACCACGAAGGCGATCATCATGTTGCGCAGCTGGCCTTCGACGCGGCCGGGAAAGTCGGCGCCGGCCGAGTACATCGTCACCAGGCTGGTACAGAGCAGCAGGAAGATGACCATCGCCAGCGGCGCGTCGAATACCAGCAGGTAGGGTTTGGCGCGCCGCCAAAGCGAGCGGCGTTCGTTCAGGCGCATGGCGTCAGTCCTTTGGCGCCGGCGTTTCGGCGCCCGGCTTGTATGGCATTTCGGTGGCGGTGTCGGTCTTGAATTCTTCGAGGGGGACCAGTTCCACGTCTTCCTTGGGCACCTTGGTGCCGTCCTTGCCGGCCGGGCGCTTGCCCAGCAGGTAGTAGTCGAGCGCCTTGCGCGCGATCGGGGCGGCCACCGCGGCGCCGAAGCCGGCGTTTTCGACGATCAGCGCCAGGGCGATGCGCGGCTTGTCGGCCGGCGCGAAGGTGATGTACAGCGAATTGTCGCGCAGGCGCTCGTTGATGTTCTTGGCGTTGTACTTTTCGCCGCGGCGCAGGCCCACCGCCTGCGAGGTGCCGGTCTTGCCGGCCGAGACGTAACCGGCATTGGCGAACACGGTCTTGCCGGTGCCGCGTTCCGATACCCCGACCATGGCGCGCTTGATGAAATCGATATTCTCCTGGCGCAGCGGGATGCGCGCGCTTTCCTTGGGCACCGTCAGGGTGCGCGCGCGCGTGGTGCTGTCTTCGATGATCTTGACCAGGTGCGGCTTCATCACCACGCCGTTGTTGGCCAAGGTGGCCACCGCGTGCGACAGCTGCAGCATGGTGTAGCTGTTGAAGCCCTGGCCGATGGAGACGTTGACGGTATCGCCGCCGACCCAGGTCTGCATCAGCTTGTTTTTGGAAAAACGGCCGCGCTTCCACTCTTTCGACGGCAGCACCCCGGTCTTTTCGTTTTCCAGGTCGATCCCGGTCTTCTGGCCGAAACCGAACGGCTTCATGAAGTCGTGGATCGCATCGATCCCCAGTTCGTTGCCGAGCTGGTAGTAATAGGTATTGCATGAAATGACGATCGAATCGGTCAGGCTCACCATGCCGTGCCCGCCCACCTTGTCGTCCTTCCAGGTGTGGCCGCCCAGGGTGAAATAGCCGGCGTCCGAAATCGTGTGGTTCTGGGTGCGCTTGCCCAGTTCCAGCGCGGCCAGCGCCATGAACGGCTTGAAGGTCGAACCGGGCGGATAGGTGCCCTGCAGCGGGCGGTTCATCAGCGGGCGGTCGAGCGAGGTATTGAGTTCGTTCCAGCTTTGCGAGTCGATGCCGTCGACGAACAGGTTGGGATCGAACCCGGGGCGCGAGACGTACGCCAGGATGTCGCCCGTCTCCGGCTCGATGGCGACCAGCGCGCCGCGGTGCTCGCCGAAGGCTTCTTCGATGATCTTTTGCAGTTCGATGTCGATCGACAGGATCAGGTTGCTGCCGGCGGTCGCCTCGGTACGCGACAAAATGCTGACCGCGCGCCCGCTGGCGGTGCGGATGATCTTCTGGTAGCCGGTGCGCCCGTGCAGCTGCGCTTCGTAGCTCTTTTCCAGCCCTTCCTTGCCGATATGGTCGGTGCCGTTGTAGTTCGCTTCGTCGGGCCGCTCTTCGAGTTCCTTCGCTTCCTTCTGGTTGATGCGGCCGATGTAGCCGATCACGTGCGAAGCCGCTTCGCCCAGCGGGTACTGGCGGAACAGGCGCGCCTGCACCTCCACGCCGGGAAAACGGAAGCGCTGGGCGGCGAAGCGCGCCACTTCATCGTCGGTCAGGCGGGTGCGCAGCGGCACGCTCTCGAAGTTCTTCGATTCGGCCAGCAATGTCTTGAAGCGCTTGCGGTCCTTCGGCTCGATCTCGATCAGCGTGGAGAGCTCGTCGATCACCGAGTCGAGCGTGTTGCGCAGCTTGGACTGGGTGATTTCGAGCGTGTAGGCCGAGTAATTGCGCGCCAGGACCACGCCCTTGCGGTCGACGATCAGGCCGCGGTTGGGCACGATCGGCACGATGGCGATGCGGTTGTCCTCGGCCTTTTCCGCAAAGCCGTCGTGCTTGACCACGGTCAGGGTGACCATGCGCGCGACCAGCGCGGAAAAGCAGATGAACACGAGCACGACGAGCGCCAGCACGCGCATGCGGAACAGGTGGATTTCGCGGTCGTTATTGGTTAATTCAGTCATGACGCGTGCGCACCATCAGATCGGGCGCGTATGGTCGCGGTCGACGGCGCGCCGCTGCGGCGCGAGCAGCATCCAGGTAATCACGGGCCACAGGGCGATGGCCACCACGCTTTCGATGAAGTGGGTCCAGTCCGGGAACTTGCCCGAGACGATCACGCGCACCACCAGCTGGATCGCCTGCGTGGCCAGCAGCAGCGGGAACACATGCAGCGCCTGGGTCAGCACCGGGAACCACAGCACGCGGCGGTGGATCATGATGGCCAGGTAGGACAGCAAGGTGTACGCCAGGGCGTTCTCGCCGAGCAGGGTCGCTTCGTGCACGTCCATCAGCAAACCCATGAAAAAGGCCACGCCGATGCCGACCTTGCGCGGCTGGTGGATACCCCAGAACACCAGTACCAGCGCCACGAAGTCGGGCGCGCCCACCCAATGCCCCCAGGGCAGCAGATTGAGCATGAAGGCGCAGGTCAGGCTGAACGTGATGAACAGCGGGCTGACGGGCAGCAGGATGTAATGCGGGCGGTTCATCGGTTCATATCCTTGGGTGCGGGCGCGGTCGCAGCCGGCGCGGGCGCGGCCACTGGCGCGGGCGCAGCCGCTACGGGCGCGCGGACCGGGGTGGCCGCTGCCTTGGCCGGGGCGGCTGGCGCCTTGACCGGAGCGGCCGTCGCCTTGGCCGGAGCGGCTGGCGCCTTGGCCGGAGCGGCTGGCGCCTTGGCCGGGGTAGCCGTCGCCTTGGCGGCGGCCGGCGGCGTTTTCGGCGCGTCGGCGCTGATCGGGGCGGCGCCCTCTTTGATCGGTGTCATCTTCTGCAGGTTCTTCTTGGCCGGCACGGGCGGCTCGTCGGCCGGGCGCTCGGGCAGTTGCGGCAGCGTGGTCAAGATCAGCAGGTGGCGATTGCGGTCGATGCCGGCCAGCGGCTGGCACACCACGCCGCCGAAAGCGCCGGCGCCGCTGGTCTCGACCTTGCTGACCTTGGCCACGGCCAGGCCGGCCGGGTAGACGCCGTCCATGCCCGAGGTGATCAGGACGTCGCCGACCTGGATGTCGGCATTCGGCGCGACGAAGCGCAAATCGAGCGTGCCGGACTGGCCGCGCCCGTAGGCCACGCTGCGCAGGCCGTTGCGCAGCACCTGCACCGGGATGGCCTGTTCGCGGTCGGTCAGCAGCGTCACTTCGGAGGTGAACGGGAACACGCGCGTGACCTGGCCGACCACGCCGGCGTTGTCGATCACCGGCTGGCCGAGCGCGGCGCCGTGCTGGCTGCCGCGGTCGAGCACGATTTTTCGGGTGGAGCTGTCACGCGCGTCGTACAGGATTTCGCCCAGCATGGACTTGACCGGCACATGCTCGCGCGCGCCCATGAGTTTGCGCAGCTGGGCGTTTTCGACGCTCTGGAGCTGGGCTTGCTGGAGTCGTTCGGCGACCGCAACCTGCTCGATCTTGAGGTTGCGCACTTCCTGCCTGAGCGAGGAAACAGAAGAGAAATAGCCACCCATGTTCGACAGCGCGTCGCGCGGCATCAGGGCCGCCATTTGCAGCGGATAGAGCACCGTGCCGGCTACCTTGCGCACCGAGGACAACACCTGGACGCGGGCGTCGATCATCAGCAAGGCGATCGACAGAAACGCAAAAACCGTCACCTTGACCCGGGCTGGGGCGCCTTGCTTGAAGAGTGGCGGAGGACTGTATTCCATGAAATCCAATAAGCGGGACTAAAAGCCAAGCGAGAGCCGAGCGAGAGCCAAGCGGGGCAAAATCCGGGTGATGCGGCACCAAGGTCAGACCTGCGGCTTGCATGCATTGTTCAACCGGGTCTGTCCCTGGTATCCCAACGTATTGCAAGCCGAAGATCTGAACGGTACGCCGGCCACGCCGGCAGTGCAAGCCGAAACAGCGCCGCGCGCGCGCAGCGGCGAACGCGGCCTCGGACTTTTTACTCGTACGAGAAGATCGAGCCCAACTTGTCCATCCGCTCGAGCGCCATGCCGGAGCCGCGCACCACGCAGGTCAGCGGGTCTTCGGCCACCAGCACCGGCAGGCCGGTTTCTTCCATCAGCAGGCGATCGAGGTCGCGCAGCAGGGCGCCGCCGCCGGTGAGCATCATGCCTTTTTCGGCGATGTCGGCGCCCAGTTCCGGCGGGGTCTGCTCGAGCGCGTTCTTGACGGCCGAGACGATGTTATTGAGCGGGTCGGTCAGCGCTTCGAGGATCTCGTTGGACGAAATGGTGAACGAACGCGGAATGCCTTCGGACAGGTTGCGGCCCTTGACTTCCATTTCCTTCACTTCCGAACCGGGGAAGGCCGAGCCGATCGACTTCTTGATCGCTTCGGCCGTCTGTTCGCCGATCAGCATGCCGTAGTTGCGGCGGATGTAGTTGACGATGGCTTCGTCGAACTTGTCGCCGCCGACCCGCACCGAGCCCTTGTAGACCATGCCGCCCAGCGAAATGATGCCCACTTCGGTGGTGCCGCCGCCGATGTCGACCACCATCGAGCCGGTCGCTTCCGATACCGGCAGGCCGGCGCCGATGGCCGCGGCCATGGGTTCTTCGATCAGGTACACCTGGGAGGCGCCGGCGCCGAGGGCCGACTCGCGGATCGCGCGCCGCTCGACCTGGGTCGAACCGCAGGGAACGCAGATGATGATGCGGGGGGAAGGACGGAAGACCTTGGAGTCATGCACCATGCGGATGAACTGCTTGAGCATCTGTTCGGTGACGGTGAAGTCGGCGATCACGCCGTCTTTCATCGGGCGGATCGCCTCGATATTGCCCGGCACTTTGCCGAGCATTTGTTTTGCCTGCTTGCCGACTGCCTGGATCGTCTTTTTGCCGTTCGGGCCGCCTTCCTGGCGGATCGCAACGACGGAAGGTTCATCGAGAAGGATGCCCTCGCCGCGCACATAAATCAGGGTGTTTGCCGTACCGAGGTCAATGGCCAGATCGCGGGAAAAGTAGCTGCGTAAAAAACCAAACATGAGTGTCCTGATGCGCAACGGGCTGCGCGTAAGCATTAAAATGAGTAGAAAATAAACAGCCGCCGCGCGCTGACTTCCCGCACCGGCACGGCTGTTTGCATGCTGCGGCCACTCCTATTCGGCGCCGACAACGCATTAGCCCGCCATTCTACCTTATAATTTGCGCGTTAATCGCTGAAAAACCGGTGTTTTGCGCGCCTATTCCCCCTGTGAGATCAGGGCCTTTAGGAAGCTTTTATCGGCTTTAGCGCTCTGTTATCGAAACTTCACTATTCGTCCGCACTTTATTCGTCCACACTTTTTTGAACGCGGCCCGAGCCGCGCAAATTCCATGTCCCTGACACTATCAGAAGTAGAACGTATCGCCAAACTGGCCCAGCTCGAGATGGATGCCGCCCACGCCGAGACCGCCCTGGTGGAATTGAACGGCATTTTTGCCCTGGCCGAGCAGATGAAGGACGTCGACACGACCGGCGTGGAGCCGCTCTCGCACCCGCTGGCCGCGATCCTGGGCAAGCTGCCGCTGCGCCTGCGCGACGATGTCGTCACCGAGGAAAACGCGCGCGAGGCCTACCAGGCGCCGGCGCCGAAGACCCAGGACGGCCTGTACCTGGTGCCGAAAGTGATCGAATAAGGTCGCCTTCGCCGTCACCGAGCCTATTTTGAGCTAACCCGAAATCACGTCAGCCGAGCATCCGCCATGCATACAAAAACCATTCAACAGCTGTCCGCGCTCCTGCACGCGAAACAGATCTCCAGCACCGAGCTGACCACGCATTTTCTTCAGCGCGCCAAGGCGAGCGACCTGAACGCCTTCCTGCAGGTCGACGAAGCCTTGTCGCTTGAACAAGCCAAGGCCGCCGATGCGCGCCTGGCATCCGGCAACGCCGGTCCGCTGACCGGCATTCCGATCGCGCACAAGGATATTTTCGTCACCAAGGGCTGGCGTTCCACCGCCGGCTCGACAATGCTGGCGAACTACACCAGCCCGTTCGACGCCACCGTCGTGGACAAATTCAACCATGCCGGCATGGTCACCCTCGGCAAGCTCAATTGCGACGAATTCGCGATGGGTTCGTCGAACGAAAACTCGGCTTTCGGCGCCGTCAAGAATCCGTGGGACACCCTGGCCGTGCCGGGCGGCTCCTCGGGCGGCTCGGCCGCGGCCATCGCCGCGCGCCTGGCGCCGGCTGCCACCGCCACCGATACCGGCGGCTCGATCCGCCAGCCGGCCGCGTTTTGCGGCGTCACCGGCATCAAGCCGACCTATGGCCGCGTGTCGCGCTTCGGCATGATCGCGTTCGCGTCCTCGCTCGACCAGGGCGGCCCGATCGCCCAGACGGCGCAGGACTGCGCCATGCTCCTGAACGAGATGGTCGGTTTCGATGCGCGCGACTCGACCAGCCTGACGGCGGAACAGGGCAATGTGCGCGAAGACTTCACGCGCGACCTGAACGCCCCGCTCAAGGGCTTGCGCATCGGCTTGCCAAAAGAATACTTCGGCGAAGGCCTGGCACTTGATGTGGAACAGGCCGTTCGCGCGGCGCTCGACGAGTTTGTGAAACTGGGCGCGACCCTGGTTGACATTTCGCTGCCAAAGACATCGCTGTCGATTCCTGTTTACTACATCATCGCCCCGGCCGAAGCGTCGTCCAACCTGTCGCGCTTCGACGGCGTGCGCTACGGCCACCGCACCAGCGAGTACAAGGACCTGGAAGAAATGTACCGCAAGTCGCGCGCCGAAGGTTTTGGCCCGGAAGTGCAGCGCCGCATCCTGGTCGGCACCTATGTGCTGTGCCACGGCTACTACGACGCCTACTACCTGCAGGCCCAGAAGATCCGGCGCCTGATCGCCGACGACTTCCAGGCTGCGCTGGGCAACACCTGCGACGTGATCATGGGCCCGGTCGCGCCGACCGTCGCCTGGGACCTGGGCGACAAGACCAACGACCCGGTGGCCAACTACCTGGCCGACATCTTTACGCTCTCGACCAGCCTGGCCGGCTTGCCGGGCATGTCGGTGCCGTGCGGCTTCGGCCAGGGCGAGAAGAACGGCAAGCGCCCGGTGGGCCTGCAAATCATCGGCAATTACTTTGCCGAAGCCAAGCTGCTCAATATCGCCCACCAGTACCAGCTGGCGACCGACTGGCATACCCGCGCGCCGGCCGGCATCTGATTTTCGCCGGGTGCGCACCAGGTGCGCGCCGGCAACCTGACAAGAAAAGAGAACACTATGCAATGGGAAGTCGTCATCGGTCTTGAGAACCACGTGCAGCTCACGACCAACTCCAAGATTTTCAGCGGCAGTTCGATTCAGTTCGGCGCCGAGCCGAACACCCAGGCCAGCCCGGTCGACCTGGCGCTGCCGGGCGTGCTGCCGGTGATGAACCGCGGCGCGGTCGAACGCGCCATTCGCTTCGGCCTGGCGGTGGACGCCAAAATCGCGCCGGAATCGGTGTTTGCGCGCAAGAACTACTTTTATCCGGACTTGCCCAAGGGTTACCAGATCAGCCAGTTCGCCGATCCGGTCGTCATCGGCGGCAAGATCACTTTTGGCTTCGAGAAAGATGGCCAGTTCCAGACCAAGACCGTCAACCTGACGCGCGCCCACCTGGAAGAAGACGCCGGCAAGTCGCTGCACGAAGACTACGCCGGCATGACCGGCATCGACCTGAACCGCGCCGGCACGCCGCTGCTGGAAATCGTCTCCGAGCCGGAAATGCGCAGCGCGGCCGAAGCGGTGGCGTATGCCAAGGCGCTGCACACCCTGGTCGTGTGGCTGGGTGTGTGCGACGGCAACATGCAGGAAGGCTCGTTCCGCTGCGACGTCAACGTCTCGGTGCGTCCGGCCGGCACGACCGAGCTGGGCACCCGCTGCGAAATCAAGAACCTGAACTCGTTCCGCTTCATGGAAGAAGCGATCGCCTACGAAGTATGGCGCCAGGTCGACCTGATCGAAAGTGGCGGCAAGGTCCAGCAAGCCACGCGCCTGTGGGACCCGGACAAGAAGGAAACGCGCTTGATGCGGACCAAGGAAGACGCGCAGGATTACCGCTACTTCCCCGATCCGGATTTGCCGCCGCTGCTCATTTCCGATGAGTGGATTGCGCGCGTCAAGGCCGACATGCCGGAACTGCCGGCCGCCATGCGCGCGCGCTTTGCGGGCGACTATGGGTTACCGGAATACGACGGCCTGTTCCTGACGTCGTCGAAAGAAATGGCGTCGTACTTCGAGGCCGTGGTCGCCATGACCGGGAAAGAGCAAGCCAAGACTGTGGCCAACTGGCTGATGGGCGACGTGGCCTCGACCCTGAACCGCGAGAACGTCGACATCGCCGATTCGCCGGTGGAAGCGTCGCAGCTGGCCGTGATGATCAAGCGCATCGGCGACGGCACGATTTCCAACAAGTCCGCCAAGGAAGTGTTTGCGGGCATGTGGGAAGCCAAATCGAACGACGAGAACATCGCCGACGCGATCATCGAGCAGAAAGGCCTGCGCCAGATTTCCGACACCGGCGCGCTGGAAAAGATCGTCGACGACGTGCTGGCGGCCAACGCCAAATCGGTGGAACAATACCGCGCCGGCAAGGAAGCGGCGATCAACGCCCTGATCGGACAAGCCATGAAAGCGTCCAAAGGCACGGCCAACCCGGCCCAGGTGACCGAGCTGCTCAAGAAGAAACTGGCAAGCTGATACCTGCCTCACAGCACCGCCGGCCGTCGATGTTGCAAAAC
>DASVVC010000097.1:0-118689 GCA_036386755.1 Telluria sp. | reverse complement strand
GATTGGTGGCGCTATTTCCCGTGGATCATTCCGATGACAGCGCCATCCTTTTTCCTGATCAATATAGTGGCAACGCCTCCAAAACTACCCGGTGGCAAATTAAACGTGCCGGTAATCTGCCAGACGCCATTTTCCATAAGTACCGCTGTGAGCGGCAATTGCGCGTCGATTTGCTTGTTGCCATAAACTGATTTAAGAACGATCTCGGCAAGCTGCGACGCAGTCTTTGCATCAGCTGCCACGCCTCCCGGCGGTAGGTAATTGACATCGGAAAAATCATTCGCCAGACACGTACTCATCGTGAAAGCGGTGGCGATCGTCAAGATCAGCTTTTTCAAGGGTTTTTCCTTACTCTTGCTATCGATGAACGGTGTCAGGGCTGACAACTGCATCGGGGATGGTCGGATATCGTGACCACGGCCGGCGCGATGCCGGTCCACTCGCAATTTACTGGGCCGTCCAGGGCGGTCGTTCGTCACCCCACCCACGCTCAAGCATCCTGCCCCATAAAATTCATTTTGCAGTTTCTACATTGGCGGGAGCAAAAACTCTTATATATCTCTGCCGCTGTTGACCCCGTTGCAGGCGCCAAAGGTTGTTCGCATTGACTACATTTGACCTTTTTTAGACACCACGACCAGAAGAAAATATTTGCAATGAAAAACACTATAAATATTTTGTGCACATAGAGTATAGCTCCTGCAAATATCAATCCCACTGCCAAGAATAAACCCATTCCAAGCCGATATTTTTTAAGTGGATTCATACGCTACGCCTCTGTCAGGTATCGCACGCATTGCTGACACCGCATTGACAACACATCAGATATCGTTGACCGCAGCCGGCTCGATGCCGGTCCATTCGCGCATCAGCGAATACCCTACCGCCAGCAAGGTCGGCCCGATGAACAGCCCCACGAAACCGAACGCCAGCACCCCGCCCAGCACCCCCAGCAACACCAGCAGGAACGGCAGGCTGCTGCCGCGGCTGATCAGCATCGGCTTGACCACGTTGTCGACCCCGCTGATGAGCACCAGTCCCCACACCACCATGAAGATGGCCCAACCGGTCTGGCCCTGGTTGAACAGCCAGATCGCCGCCCCGCCCCAGATGATCGGCGGGCCGACCGGCACCAGCGACATCACGAAGGTGGCCACCGCCAGCAGCGGCACGCCCGGCACGCCGGCGATCACGAAACCGATCGCGGCCACCACGGCCTGCGCCAGCGCTGTGCCCAGCAAGCCGTACATGACCCCGCGCACGGTCTGGCTGACGGTCGTGGCGATGCGCTCGGCGCGCTCGCCGATAATGCGTTTCATCGCCACCCCGATGGCCACCAGTAAGGTATGGCCGTCGCGATACAAAAAGAAGCTGACGAAAGCCGCCAGGCTCATCTGCGCAACGCCCGCTCCCAGCACGATGCCGCCGCCCAGCAGGTAGTGGCGTGCCGGTTCCAGCAGGCGCTGGGCCAGGGCCATCATCTGCTCGCGGCTCGAGACCAGGTTGCCGACGTAGCTGTACAGCGTCTCGCCCACCAGCGGAACCTGGCGCAGCCAGCCCGGCGGCTCCACGTGCCCGGTGGCGACAGCGGTCTTCAACTGCTCGTAGAAGCGCCCGACGTCGTCGGCCAGGTTGTAGGCCACCAGTGCGATCGGCAGGATCACCAGGCAGGTCAAGGTCAGGGTGAGCGTGAGCGCGGCCAGGGTGCGTCGTCCGCGCATGCGCGCCAGCACGTACAGGTAGATCGGCCAGGAAGAAATCACGATCGCCGCGGCGAACAGGATCGCCGCCAGGAAGGGGCGCAGCACGTACAGGCAACCGATGGTCAGCAGCGCAATCGCGCCCATGAATGCGTAATTCTTGCCGCTGCGCTCTTGGTCCATGGTCACCCAGTCAGGTCAGTGTTACGGGTCAGTTCAGTAATTGCTTGATGTCGTGCACGATTGGGGCCGGGCCCTTGCCATGACGCACGAACAGGCGGATCTTGCCGTTGCGGTCGAACACATAGCTGGCGGCGGTGTGGTCCATCGAATAGCTGCCTTCCGTCTTGCCGTTGACCTTGGCGTAGAAGACCTTGAATTCCTTGGCTACTTTAGCCGTCGCTTCGGCGTCGCCATACAAGCCGAGGAAGCGCGGGTCGAACGCCGGCACGTACTGGGCCAGCAATTGCTGGGTGTCGCGCGCCGGGTCGATGGTGACGAACAGCACCTGCACCTGGTCGGCCTGGGGACCGAGTTCCTTCATCACCGCCGCCATCTCGGCCATGGTGGTCGGGCAGACATCGGGACACTGGGTGAAGCCGAAAAACATCACCACCACCTTGCCCTTGAAATCGGCCAGGGTGCGCGGCTTGCCGTTGTGGTCGGTTAAGGCGAAGTCGCGCGCGTAGTCGAGGCCCGTCAGGTCGGTATTCTGGAAACTCGGCGGCGTGGGCGCCGTGGCCGCTTTGTCGCAGGCGGACAAGGTCGCGGCCAGGATCAGAGGCAACATACACAGGGCAAGCAGTTTCTTGATCATAATTTAACGTAGTGGTCGAGCAGCAGGGCCGCAAACAGCAGCGACAGGTAAATGATGGACCAGGTGAACGCCTTGCGCGCAACCTGGTCGGAATAGTGACGGTACACCTGCCAGCCATGCCACAGGAACACGGCATTGAGCAGCACGGCCGACACCAGGTAGATGTGCCCGCTCATGCGCACCGCGTACGGCAGCACCGTCGTGGCCGCCAGCACGATGGAATACAGCCAGACGTGGAAACCGGTGAAGTTCATGCCGTGCGTGACCGGCAACATCGGCAGGCCCGAGCGCGCGTAATCGTCGCGCCGGTACATGGCCAGCGCCCAGAAGTGCGGCGGAGTCCACACAAAAATGATCAGCACCAGCAGCCACGCTTGCATCGGCACGTCGTTGGCGACCGCCGCCCAGCCCAGCGCCGGCGGCATCGCGCCCGACAGCCCGCCGATGACGATGTTCTGCGGCGTGGCCGGTTTCAGGATCATGGTGTAGATGACCGCGTAGCCGACAAACGTCACAAACGTCAGCCACATGGTCAGCGCGTTGACCATCGTATAGAGCACGACCATGCCGGCGCCGCCGATGATGGCGGAAAAAACCAGGGTCTGGGTCTTGGTCAGTTCGCCCATGGCGGTGGCGCGGCGCGCGGTGCGCGCCATGCGCGCGTCGATCTCGGCCTCGACCAGGCAGTTGACCGCGAAGGCGGCCCCGGCCAGCAGCCAGATGCCGATCGTGGCCGGCACCAGGACGCGCCAGCTCGGCACGCCCTCGCTGGCCAGGAGCATGCCGATCACGGCGCAGAACACGGCCAGCTGGGTCACTCTCGGTTTGGTCAGCGCCCAGTACTGGGCGGCGCGGTTGGCGGATTTATGTGTTGCGGTCTGGGTTGTCATTGGTGGTGGCTTGCTTGCAGTACCGGTCCGGAGGGGTACTTGATCTTGTAGTTTAACATGGTCACCATCAGCACCAGCAGCGCCGCGCCTGCGTTATGCAGCACGGCGATGGTCAGCGGAAAGTTCAAATAGACGGTGGCGATTCCCGTCGCGGCCTGCAGCGCGAGCACGATGCCGATGCCGCGCGCATGCCGCGCCACGCCGGGATAGGCCCGCGCGCGCCAGGCCGCCAGGCCCAGCACCGCCAGCACCACGAAGGCGAAGTTGCGGTGCACCCAGTGGATCGCGGTCAGGGCCGAGAACGGCAGGTAGTGGCCGGCGGCGGTCTTGCCCAGCTCGCGCCACAGGTGAAAGCCATGCTCGAAGTCCATCTCGGGCACGATCTTGCCGTTACACAGCGGGAAATCGGTACAGGCCAGGGTGGCGTAGTTGGTGCTCACCCACCCGCCCAGGGCGATCTGGATCGCCAGCACCACGGCGGCAAGCAGCGCCAGGCGGGCCAGCACGGTTGGTGCCACGCCGAGAGTAGCATCGGGCGCCGTAAAGCGCCCGTGCGCCAGCGCGGCAGCGCGGTTCTGGCGCGCGCCCAGCCAGGCCAGCATCGACAGCAATCCCATCCCCAGCAGCAGGTGGATGGTGACGATCACCGGTTGCAGCTTGAGCGTCACGGTCCAGGCGCCGAACGCGCCCTGCACCAGCACGAACACGAACAGCATGGTCGGCAGCGCCGGCGCGTATTCGGCGCGGCGCGTCTTGCGCCACTGGCGCCAGGCAGTGCCCATCAGCGCCACGATCAGGACGCCAATCCCCATCGCCAGGTAGCGGTGGATCATTTCGATCCAGGCCTTGACGACGGTGACCGGGCCGCTCGGCATCAGCGCTTCGGCTTTGATGATCTCGGCATGCGCCAGGAACGGGTTGGCGGCGCCGTAGCAGCCCGGCCAGTCCGGGCAGCCCAGGCCCGAATCGGTCAGGCGCGTGAAAGCGCCGAACACGATCAGGTCGAACGTGAGGAAGACCGTGATCCAGACCAGCTTGCGGTATTTGTTCGGGTCGGACGACATCCACACCATCGACAGCGGCAGGCAGGCCGCCAGCAGGCCGGTCAGGCCCAGTTGCACCATGGACGAGAGCTGCATCGCCTAGCCGATCGCGGACGCTTTGAGCACTTTGTACATGTCCTTCTTGACCTTGGACGGATCGGGCTTCTTGGGGAAGCGCATCATCAGGTGGCCCATCGGATCGATCAGGTAGATATGCTCGGCGATGCTGCCGCCCGGCTCGACCGGCAGCCAGGCGGCCACGTTGGCGGCCGGCACGCGCAGCATGTGGGTGCCGTCGACCACGCGCATCAGCATGGTGTCGATCGGGGTGGCGTCGGTCACCAGCCAGACGCGTTCGATGCGCTCCATTTCCTTGCCCTGCATCAGGCGCAGCTGGCGCATGGCGACCAGCTGGTCGCGGCACGCTTGCGGGCACTCGCCGGGACCGGCCTGCAGCATGATCCACTTGCCCTTGTAGGCGTCGAGCCCGATCGGCTTGCCGTCGAGCGTGGTGGCCCCCAGGGCGGCCGGGATCGGATGCTTCTGCGGCTCGATCAGGGTGCCGTAGTTGGTGCGCCCGGTCGGCTTGATGACGTAATAGGTCAGGTAGGAAAACAGCATCGGCGCCGCGCACACGAAGACCACGGCCAGCAGTTTCCAGCGGCCGCTCCATTGACTTGCTTTAGTACTTGCTTCAGTCGTCTTGTTTTGTTCCACGTCGAAATCCTGTAATCACGAAAAAGAGCAGCGCCATAACCGCCAGCGCGTACCATTGAAATGCATAACCCTGGTGTTTTTCCACGTTCAGGGACGGAGCCGGCCAGTTGCGCACCAGCTTGTCGCCAGCGGGCGCCGGGCCGCTTTGCTCGATAAAGAACGGTTGCACCGTCAGCCGGCTCGCCTGCGCGAACTCCTGCGGGGCCAGGTTTTGCAGGATGGCCCGGGGCGCCACCGGCGTCGCCGTACCGAGCTGCATCACACGGCCCATGCTGGCGCGCGCCATGCCGGTGATCGTCACCGTGCCGGCCGGCGTATCGAACTCGGGCAGGCGGTCGAACTGGCCGGTGTAGCGCGGCAGCCAGCCGCGCGCCACCAGCACATGGGTATCGCTGCCGTCGATGCGCAGCGGCATCAACAGGTAAAAGCCGGCCTTGCCTTCTTGCGGCCGGTTATTCAAGAACAGCGGCCAGCCGGCGACAAACGTACCGGTCACCGTGACCGGGCGCAGCTCGACATCGGCCGGCGCCAGCAGGGCCGCGCCGATCGCTTGCGGGGGCGCGCCGGCGCGCGCCGTCATCTGCTGCTGCAGGGCGATTTTCTGGGCGGCGCGGCCATCCTGCCAGCGCCCGAGCGCGATGCCGAGCGCGACCAGCAGCACGGTCGCCACGAAGGGAATCGCCCGAAAACGGAAGCCGATACGCATTACAATGGTGCCTTACTCAAAAAATTCGAGCTCATTATGAAAATCCTCGTTGCCATCGCCTTCATCCTGATCCTCGGGAGCCTGGGCTCGGCCTTGTTCTTCCTGATGCGCGACAAGGGCAAGAGCAACCGCACGGTGCACGCGCTGGCGCTGCGCGTGGGCTTGTCGATCACCCTGTTCCTGATGCTGCTGGGTAGCTACAAGATGGGCTGGATCGCGCCGACCGGCATCCGCTGATGCACTGATTGCCGCTGAGCGGGCAACCCTGCTCCGGGCGACCCTTGCGCCGGCAAGGTTATATCCCAGCCGCAAAAAACCGGGGACAGGCCACCGCTTGGTGGACTGTCCCCGGTTTTTCTTATGTCGCGCTGGCCGGAGGGCGCACCCTCCCGCTTGCCGCCATTACAGCCAGTAGACGACGACGTACAGGCCGAGCCAGACGACGTCGACAAAGTGCCAGTACCAGGCCGCGCCTTCGAAACCGAAGTGGTTGTCCGCGGTGAAGTGGCCTTTCATGACGCGGTACAGGATCACCGACAGCATGATCGCGCCGAGCGTCACGTGGAAACCGTGGAAGCCGGTCAGCAGGTAAAAGATCGAACCATAGATGCCCGAGGTCAGTTTCAGGTTCAGCTCGCTGTAAGCGTGCATGTATTCGTAAGCCTGGAAGCCCATGAAGGTCGCGCCCAGCAAGATGGTCGCGGCCAGCCAGA
The DNA here is from genome assembly GCA_036386755.1 of Telluria sp. Taxonomy (GTDB): domain Bacteria; phylum Pseudomonadota; class Gammaproteobacteria; order Burkholderiales; family Burkholderiaceae_D; genus Telluria_A. Next base: position 112,103 of record DASVVC010000097.1, on the reverse strand, counting down.
AGGCGGTCTTGGCACGGTGGCCGGCGCGCAGGGCGTGGTGCGAAATGGTCAGCGTGACGCCCGACAGCAGCAGCAGGCAGGTGTTGATGGTCGGGATCGGGAACGGACCCATGGTCGAGAAGCTCTCGATGGTGCCGGCCGGGCTGGCGCCGCCCCACTGGGCCGCGAAGTCGGGCCAGATGATCTTGTGATCGAGGTCGCCCAGCCACGGCGTGGTGATGGTGCGTGCGTAGAACAGGGCGCCGAAGAAGGCGCCGAAGAACATGATTTCGGAAAAGATGAACCAGCTCATCGACCAGCGGAACGACAGGTCGATGCGCTTGCCGTACTGGCCGGCTTCGGATTCGCCGATGGCGTCGCCGAACCAGAAGTACATGACCAGCAGCGTCGCCAGGATACCGGCGATATTGACCGCGGGGCCCCAGGACATGTCGTTGACCCATCCCGAAGCGCCGATCATCGTGACGAGCAGCGACAAGCCGGCGGCCATTGGCCATTTGGACGGGCCTGGCACGAAGTAATACGGTGCGGCGGCGTGTGGTGAACTCATCTTCATCTCCTAAATCAAACTGTATGCGGTGAATTTATTGCTAATTTTATAAAACGTCATCGGGCATCGCCACCCTGGCTGCCCTGCCGTCAGTGTCCCGACACGGCAAATTTCACCAGGGCGATCAGTACGCCGATGAACAACATCACCCCAATCAATCCGGCAATAACCACATGCACCGGATTCAGGCTGGCCGAATCTTTTTCGTAATCGCTGCGCTTGCGGATGCCCAGGAAGGACCAGAACACCGCTTTCATCGTGGCGCCGAACGACGCTTTGCGTCCGGGAGCCTTGTTCAATTGCGTCATGGCGGCCCCTACTTCGCCGCCACTGCCTGGGTGCCGGCAACTTCAAAAAACGTGTACGAGAGCGTCATCGTCTTCACGTCGCGCGGCAGGGCCGGATCGATGTAGAACACCACCGGCATCTGCCTGGCCTCCTTCGCCTGCAACGTCTGCTGCTTGAAGCAGAAACACTCGACCTTCTTAAAATGCTGCATCACCAGTTGCGGCGCGAAGCTCGGAATCGCCTGCGCCTGCACGGTCCGGTTCTGCGTATTGACCACCTCGTACAGCACGGTGGTCAATTCGCCCGGATGGACATCGACCGAGCGCTTGGTCGGGCGGAACCGCCACGGCCCCTGCGCATTGCCGTCGAACTCGATCGTGATCGTGCGCGACTTGTCGATCTGGGTATTCTTGTCGTACGTCACCGTGCCGTCGGCCTGGGTCAGTACGTTGATCCCGAGCAGTTCGCACATGTGCTTGTACACGGGGATCAGGGCGTAGCCGAAACCGAACATCAGCACCGCCACGACGAGCAGCTTGCCGAGCATCGTGCGATTCAGTTTCAGCCTGCCGGATTGTTCTTTAGCCACGTCGACTCACAGCCAGATGCGTTTGATGAAGACCAACGCGAAGAAGAATACCGCCAGCGCGCCGAGGATCAGGCCCGTTCTTGCATTGTTCGGCTTTTTTGGATCAGACATGGCATGGGCCTACAAGTTCGTTACAAGTTCAGTAGCGCGGGCACCCGACCGGCTGCCCGCGCCGCTGTGTTACTTCACCGTCGGCGGTGTTTCGAAGGTGTGGAACGGCGCCGGGCTCGGCACGGTCCACTCCAGGCCTTCAGCGCCATCCCATGGCTTGTCGGCCGCCTTGGCGCCGCCACGGATGGTCGGCAGGATCACGAAGAACAGGAAGTACACCTGCGACAGGCCGAAACCAAACGCGCCGATGGTGGCGATCGTGTTGAAGTCGGTGAACTGCGCCGGGTAATCGGCATAACGGCGCGGCATCCCCGCCAGACCCAGGAAGTGCATCGGGAAGAAGGTGATGTTGAACGTGATCAGCGACAGCCAGAAGTGCATCTTGCCGCGGAATTCGTTGTACATGTGGCCAGTCCACTTCGGCGACCAGTAGTAGAAACCGGCGAACAGGGCGAACAGGGAACCTGCGACCAGCACATAGTGGAAGTGGGCCACGACGTAGTAGGTATCCTGCAGCTGGATGTCGATCGGGGTCACGGCCAGGATCAGGCCGGTGAAACCACCCATCGTGAACACGAAGATGAAGCCGACCGAGAACAGCATCGGGGTCTCGAAGGTCATCGAACCCTTCCACATCGTGGCGATCCAGTTAAATACTTTCACGCCGGTCGGCACCGCGATCAGCATGGTGGCGTACATGAAGAACAGCTGGCTGGTCACCGGCATGCCGGTGGTGAACATGTGGTGGGCCCAGACGATGAACGACAGGATCGCGATCGAGGCGGTCGCGTAGACCATCGAGGCATAGCCGAACAGCGGCTTGCGGGCGAACGCCGGCAGGATCTGCGAGACGATACCGAAGGCCGGCAGAATCATGATGTACACCTCGGGGTGGCCGAAGAACCAGAAGATGTGCTGGTACATGACCGGGTCGCCGCCGCCGGCAGCGTTAAAGAACGAAGTGCCGAAGTGACGGTCGGTCAGGGTCATGGTGATCGCGCCAGCGAGCACAGGCATCACGGCGATCAGCAGGTAGGCGGTAATCAGCCAGGTCCAGCAGAACATCGGCATTTTCATCAGGGTCATGCCGGGAGCGCGCATGTTCAGGATGGTGACGATGATGTTGATCGAACCCATGATCGACGAGGCGCCCATCAGGTGCATCGCGAAAATCGCCATGTCCATGCCGGGGCCCATCTGGGTCGACAGCGGAGCGTACAGGGTCCAGCCGGCGGCGGTGGCGCCGCCAGGGACCAGGAACGAGGTCGCCAGCAGGATTGCCGCGGGCGGCAGCAGCCAGAACGAGAAGTTGTTCATCCGTGCGAACGCCATGTCGGAGGCGCCCACTTGCAGCGGGATCATCCAGTTGGCGTAGCCGACGAAGGCCGGCATGATCGCGCCGAACACCATCACCAGGCCGTGCATCGTGGTCAGCTGGTTGAAGAACTCGGGCTGGAAGAATTGCAGGCCCGGTTTGAACAGTTCGGTACGAATCATCAGCGCCAGCACGCCGCCGGAGAGCAGCATGATGAGCGAGAACCACAGGTACAGGGTACCGATATCCTTGTGGTTGGTGGCGAACAGCCAGCGGGTCAGGCCCGTCGGGTGATCGTGGCTATGATCGTGGTCATGGCCGTGTGCGTGATCTAGTGTGCTTGTGCTCATGAGTTACTCCCGATTACTTGTTACGTGCAGCCAGGACTTCGGCTGGTTGAACGATATTTTCCGCTGCCTTGTTCGACCAGTTGTTGCGGGTGTAGGTAATCACCGCAGCAATATCGGAATCCGACAATTGTTTCCAGGCTGGCATCTCGCTCGGGTATTTGCCCGATTTCTGGCCATGCAGCAGCACGTTGATCTGTTCCGCTTTCGCGCCGTTGACGACCGGCGAGCCGTCCAGCGCGGCGAAGGCGCCAGGAACACCCTTGCCGTTGGCCTGGTGGCAGACCACGCAATTGGTGGCGTAGACTTTTTCGCCTTTGACTTTCAGTTCGTCGATGGTCCACACTTTCGATGGATCATCGGCCAGGGCAGCCATTTTCTTCTTCTCGCCGTTGACCCACTTGGTGTAATCGGCGTCGGAGACGACATTGACCACGATCGGCATGAAGGCGTGTTCCTTACCGCACAGCTCGGCGCACTGGCCGCGGTAGGTACCGATCTGCTCGGCCTTGAACCAGGTGTCGCGCACGAAACCGGGAATCGCATCCTGCTTGACGCCGAAGGCAGGGATCATCCAGGCGTGGATGACGTCGTTGGCGGTCAGGACGATGCGGATCTTCTTGTTGACCGGCACGTAGATTTCGTTATCGACTTCCATCAGGTAGTTGACGCCGCGCGCTTCGGTGGCCGGCACGCCGGGCGAACCGACTTGCGAGCGTGGCGTCTTCAGGTTCGACAGGAAGGAAATGCCTTCGCCCTCGCCCTTGAGGTAATCGTAGCCCCATTTCCACTGCATGCCGGTGGCCTTGATGGTGATGTCGGCGTTCGAGGTGTCTTTCATCGCCACCACGGTCTTGGTCGCAGGCAGCGCCATCACGATCACGATCAGGAACGGTACGACGGTCCAAGCGATCTCGACCGCAGTCGATTCGTGGAAGGTGGCTGGCTTGTGGCCCAGCGAACGGCGGTGCTTGAAGACCGAATAGAACATCACGCCGAACACCGCGACGAAGATCACCAGGCAGACGATCATCATCCACGTGTGCAGGTCGTTGATTTCCGACGCAATCTTCGTCACTGGCATTTGCAGGTTCAGCTGGTAATCCACCGGACGTCCCTCCACCGGTGCGGCCAGCGCTGGGATGCTGGCCGAAATTGCCAGACCGAACATCAAGGCCTGAAGTCGCTTTGCATATGTCATGTTTTCCCCAACCACCCAAAAATAAAAATATTTTTTCTACGCCAGTCATCCTAGACGGACCCCGGCGCTCCGAAACCATCGCACAAAAAGGGCCCATACCGTCCCGGCGCGCGCTCGGCACGGCGGACCCGACTGGAACCCTGACATCGGCCATTGGCGCACTAAGCACACTGATGAACGCTGTTTTGCTATCGCTTTCGACTGCTGCACCGCCTACCAAGCACCGGGATTTCCCGTGCCGATAAACGCAGTCGACAAAATTAGTCGTTGATTATACTCAAGGATAGCCACCCTCATCAAGGGAAAATCCTCCCGTAACGGGTCAGCCGTCGCCTGCCTGCCCCGCTTTTACAACCGTTTTGTACCATGGCTGGTACAAGTGGCGGCCCGGGCCGCAGCCGGGAGGACGAACCCTTGACGGACAGTCAACGCCCCTTGCGCGGCTCGAAGCGGATGATCGCCTCGCCCGCCGCCGTCACGCGCGGCGCCGGACGGAAGGCGTGGCCGTAGATCACTTCGAACGTGAGGCCGAGCTTGCCGTCCGGGCGGCGCTGCTTTTCCAGCGCCGCCAGCACGCGTTGCCACGCCGCGCGCCCGAGCAGGCCCCGCGCGCGCGTGGCCAAGGGATTGCCGCCCAGCGCGCGCGCGTCGGCCAGCAAGGCCTCGGCCGTGTCGTACGTGACGGTAATGACTTCCATGTCCATGACGGGGGTGGAAAACCCGGCCGCCACCAGCTGGTCGCCGAAGTCGTGCATGTCGACGAACGGCAGCACGCGCGGCGACGCGCTCTTGCCGGCGCCGGCCTCGGCCTCGGCAAAGGCCGTGCGCAGTTCGCGCAAGGTATCCGGGCCGAAATTGGAAAACATCAGCAAGCCATCCTGGCGCAGCACCCGGCGCCATTCCGCAAATACACGGTCGGGCTGCGGATGCCAGTGCAGCGCAAGGTTGGACCACACCAGGTCGACCGAGTTCGGCCCCAGCGGCAGATTGCCGAAGTCGCCGCACAGCAGGTCGACCCCGGCCTTGGCCGGCAACAGGCGGCTGAGCATCTGGTTCAGGGACTTGAGGGCCGAGGCCGGCGTTTTGGCCGCCTCCAGCATGGCGCTGGCGGCATCGAGGCCGACGATGTGGGCGGCGGGGTAATCTTTTTGCAACAACGCCAGGTCGGCGCCGTTGCCGCAGCCGGCGTCGAGCACGCGCCTGGGCGCCACCTTGACCAGCATCAGGCGCTCATGCATGCGGGCGGCGATCTCGCGCCGCAGGAAATCGGACCGTTCCACGCGCTGCGGGCGCGAAAACAGGGTACGCACGCGCGCCAGGTCGATCGGCGCGCTCAAGGTGTCGGGGGTGTTCATAGGACTGTTAGATGAGATAATGCCGGCAGTGTACCCGTTTGCCGCCTTCCCGTTTGCCGCCCCCCTTTTCTTGTGGCGTGCAGCGCTGCGATTTTGAAAGGACCGCTTGATGAGCGAGTTTTTGCGCCGCTGGCTGCAACCGGGCATGCGGGCCTGCGCCGCCGCGTTGCTGCCGTCCACCTGCGCCTTGTGCGGCAGCGATGCCGCCGCGCCCGTCTGCGCGCCGTGTGCCCGCCAGTTTGCTAGCGGCGGCGACGGCGCGCGCTGCCGCTGCTGCGCCAATCCGCTGGGCAGCGCCGATCGTGGCCTCGCCTGCGGCGCCTGCCTGGCGGACGCCCCGGCCTACGACGCCACCGTGGCCGCGAGCGACTACGCCAGCCCGCTCGACCAGCTGGTGCTGCGGCTCAAATTCGGCGGCGCCCTCGCGCTGGCGCCGTGGTGCGCCGGCACGCTGGCCCGCGCCGTGCAGGCCGCGCCCGGCTTCGCGCTGCCAGAATTGCTGTGCCCGGTGCCGCTGGGACCGGCGCGCCTGGCCGAGCGCGGTTATAACCAGGCGCTCGAAATCGCCCGGCCGCTGTCGACGCTGCTGGGCGTCGCGCTGTACCCGCGCCTGGCCGTGCGCCAGCTCGACACGCCGGCGCAGTCGAGCGTGGCGCCGGGCCAGCGCAAGAAAAACATGCGCCACGCATTTATGGTCGCGCCCGACATGCTGGCGGTAGTGCGCGGGCGCCACATCGGCGTGGTCGACGACGTCATGACCAGCGGCCACACATTGAATGCGCTGGCGGCCACCCTCAAGCGCTTCGGCGCCGCGCGCGTGAGCAATATGGTGTTTGCGCGCACGCCGCCACATTAATCAGATACATGCCATCGAAGGAGAATGATTTGTTTCACGTCGTACTGGTAGAACCCGAAATCCCGCCGAACACCGGCAACATCATCCGCCTGTGCGCCAACACCGGGGCGCAGCTGCACCTGATCGAGCCGCTCGGCTTCCCGCTGGACGACGCCAAGATGAAGCGCGCCGGGCTCGACTATCACGACTACGCCACCATGAAAGTCCACAAGAACTGGGATGCTTATATACACGCGTGCCAGCCCGACCCGGCGCGCATGTTCGCGTTGACCACGCACGGCTCGTCGCCATTCGCCGAGGCCAAGTTCCTGCCGGGCGACGTGTTCGTGTTTGGCGCCGAAACGCGCGGCCTGGCGCCCGAGTTGCGCGAATCGTTTCCGGCCACACAGCGCATCCGCCTGCCGATGCGGCCCGACAACCGCAGCCTGAATCTGTCGAACACGGTGGCGGTGGTGGTATTCGAAGCCTGGCGCCAGAACGGCTACGCCGGCGGGGCATGAGGCTGGCGCGCACGATTGCGTGTGACCAGCAAAAATTTCCCCGAAGCCTTACTATCATGACACCAGCGTTCCCCTGTCCGCACCGTCATGATCAAGCTCCAGCTCCTGCTGCGCGACCCCGCCCGCGATCGCAGCGATGACCCCGTCCTGTGCGCCTTGCTCGAGGCGCACGGCATCCACGTGACCGCCTGCGGCATGGCCACCATCTCGGCCGAAACCTCCCTGGCCGAGGCAGAAAATTTATTCGGAACAATTCCAAATGTAAGCTCCGGGTTCGCATCCGATGTAACATCCACACCGGCACTCGCGGTTCCTGCCGATCTGCAACACGCCGTCAGCCTCATTACCATCGCTCCGCGCCACGCGACGCCGGGCCAACCTACGTAGGGGGAATCCATGCAACCTTTCAAACCCAGCCAGCCGCACCCTGCCGTAGGGGAACCCGCACCGCCGCAGGCACAGTTGCGCATCGCCATTACCTTCAAGGGCCGCGCCAACGCCGGCCCGACCAAGCTGGCGGCGCGCCTGTCCTCGCGCAGCATCCTCAGCTTCGAACCGGCGCCGGGCGAAATGGAAACGGCCGTCGAAGCGCTGCGTCAGCGCGGCTTTATCGTCTCCGGCCGTGGCCGCATGACGGTGTCGGTGCGCGGCAGCGTGGCCCAGTTCGAGCAAGTGTTCGGCACGCGCCTGACCCCGTTCAAGCTGAGCCAGAAGCAGAGCTATTCGAGCGACAAGGTGTTCTACCCGGCCAAGGGCGCGCCATGGAATCCCGACCCGGCGATCGCAGCCCTGATCGACGACGCCTATATCCAGTGGCCGCACATCTACCTGGCCGACCCGGGCGCCAGCGCGCGCCCGCCGGCGGTCGGTTATTACCACCTCGACGTGCTCAAGGATGTGCCGGCCAAGCTGAACGTCACCCATATCCACAAGGAACGCCACCACGGCGAGGGCATCCGGGTGGCCATGATCGACACCGGCTTCGACCATTCGCACCCCTTTTTCACCCGCAACGGCTTCGCCTCCTCGGTGGTGCTGGCGCCCTCGGCCACCAACCGCCATACCGATCCCGGCAGCCACGGCACGGGCGAGTCGGCCAATGTGTTCGCGGTGGCGCCGAAAGTGACTTTCATCGGCGTCAAGCTGGGCGACGACGCCGATCCGAACGGCGGCGCCAGCATCCTCGAAGGCTTCCAGGAAGCGCTCAAGCACAAACCGCACGTGATTACCGTGAGCATGTGCTACGACTTGCGCGATAACAATGGCGTCTCCGAACTCGGAGAGTTGCCGAACGGCCTGAAACCCCTGGAAGCCGAAATCCAGGCGGCGATCGCCAGCGGCATCGTGGTGGTTTTTTCCGCAGGCAACGGCCACTACGCCTTCCCCGCCTCGATGCCGGAAGTGCTCAGCGTCGGCGGCACCTTCGTGGCCGAAGATGGCGCGATGAAGGCGTCGGACTACGCCTCGGCGTTTACCAGCGGCATCTATTCAGGCCGCCACGTGCCCGATGTATGCGGCCTGGTCGGCATGCTGCCGAACGCCGACTACATCATGCTGCCGGTGCCGCCCGGCGCCGAGATCGATACCGGCAACGCCGAGCATGACGGCACCACCGCCGGCGACGGCTGGGCCGTGTTCAGCGGCACCTCGGCCTCGGCCCCGCAGATCGCCGCCGTGTGCGCCCTGCTGCTGCAGAAAAACCCCAAGCTCACGCCGGCCGAAATCAAGGCGCTGCTGGTGCGCACCGCGATCGATGTGCGCGACGGCTCGGCCAGCCCGGCCAGCGATCCGGAAGGGCGCGGCGTCAAGGCCGGACCGGGGGTCGACGGCGCCACCGGGGCCGGCCTGGTCGACGCCTGGGCCGCCTGGCAGCAGGCGTGACGATGGACCGACCTCGTGAAGTGCGCGTCGGCCTGATCGGCTACGGCTTTTCCGGCGCCACCTTCCAGGCGCCGCTGATCGCATCCACCCCGGGCATGCGCCTCACGCGCGTGTGCTCCAGCCAGGGCGAGCGCGTGCTGCGCGACTTTCCCGATGCGGTAGTGGTGGCCAGCCCGGACGAGCTGATCGAGTCGAGCGAGGTCGATCTGGTGGTGGTCGCCACCTCCAACGCCAGCCATGCGCCGCTGGCCAAGCAGGCGCTGTTGGCCGGCAAGCACGTGGTGGTGGAAAAGCCGTTCACCATCACCCTGGACGAAGGCGCGGAACTGATTGCGCTGGCCGATGAACGCCAGCTGGTGCTGAGCGTATTCCATAACCGGCGCTGGGACAGCGATTTCCTGACCTTGCGCCAGGCCGTCGAATCGGGCCTGCTGGGGCCCATCAACACGTACGAAGCGCATTTCGACCGCTATCGGCCGCATGTGCGCGGGCGCTGGCGCGAACAGGACTTGCCCGGTTCGGGCCTGCTGTACGACCTGGGCGCGCACCTGATCGACCAGGCGCTGGTCTTGTTCGGGAACCCCGATTGCGTCAACTGCGACATGGGCGTGCAGCGCGACGCCGCGGCCAGCAGCGCGTCCGACGACTACTTCCACCTGACCATGCGCTACGGCGCGCGCCGCGTGATCCTGCACGCGGGCTCGCTGGTGCTGCAGGCGGGCCCGCGCTTCATCGTGCATGGCGAAACCGGCAGTTTCATCAAGCACGGGATGGACCCGCAAGAGGCGGCGCTGATGCGCGGCGAACGTCCCGGCGCGCCCGGCTGGGGCGTGGAAGCCGAATCGCAGCATGCGCAGCTCAGCTTCGTGAAGGGCGGATTGACAGTGAGCGGCAAGGCAGCCTCGCTGCCCGGCAGCTACCAGGAATACTACCAGCGCGTGTTCGACGCCATCGTCAACGGCAAGAGCGTGCCGGTGACGGCGCGCGAAGGACTGGCGGTGATCAAGATCATCCGCATGGCGATGCAAAGCCACGCGCAGCAGCGCAGCGTGACGTTTGAATAGTAGAGCGTGGGGCTAGTGGGAAGCTGACCTGACCTGACCTGACCTGACCTGCCTTGACCTGGCATTCGACTCAAAGCTTTAGAGCCGTCCTCCCCGCGCCAAGGCGGCCCTCGGCGGGGACCTATAGCACCACTGATCATAGGTGCCATGGATCCCCGCCTTGGCGCGGGGAAGACGGCGCTACGGTTCGCGGTATTCTTGTCAGCGCTATACAGTCTCGTTAACCTTGAGATAATCGCGCAGCACGCGCACCACCAGCGCGTGGTCCTCCGCCCCGGGCAAGCCGGCCACGGTAATCGTCCCCGCCACCCCGCTGCCCCGTATCGTCAACGGAAACGACCCGCCCAGCGCCGCGAACTGGCGCGGATCGAGCGTGGGAATGGCGTGAATGGAACCACCGCTCATCAATACCTGCGTGTGCGCATGATACGAACTGTGCCCCGTGCGCTTGACCAGGTTACTCTTGCGCCAGATCCAGTGCGCGTGATCGGCCGGCGTGCCGTTCATGGCATGGTAAAACAGGCGCTGCTCGTGGCGCGTAATGTCCACCGTGATCGCCTGGTTCGCCGCGCGCGCAGCGCGCACCAGCCGCAGTCCGATCTCCAGCGCGATATCGCTGTTGAACGACTCGAACTGCAGCAGCTGCTCCTGGCGCACCAGCATCGCCAGCATCACGTACGGGTCGTCCCGTTTCACGGCGCCGTCCCGCCCAGCACGTCGAGCGCCGCCGACACGTACACCAGCGGCGCATTCCAGTTGATCGCCACCTCGTTGCTGGCGTAGCTGCAATCGTCGTCGATGTACGACAGCGCCGGCAATGCCGACGGGTACACGGCCTTGCAGTCGCCCTTGTCCTGCTGCCCCGCATGCGGCCCGCCCGCCAGAAAACCGGGCACGGGCGAGGCCACCTGGTCGGCCATCGACGGCCGGTGATGCGGATGCATGACCTGGCGCGCGCCGAAACCGGTCACGAACGAATACGCGGTGGCGTTGCGCCCCAAAACGTAATCGAGGCCGGCCTGCGCCGCGTCGAGGTAATCGCGCTTGCCGTTCAGGCGGAACGCCTGCAGCAGCATCATCGACTGGTTCAGCGCCACCGCATTGCTGCCCCAGACGAAATCGTTCCCCTGCATCGGCACGCCGTAGGCCGAAGCGCGCCACCTGGCCGCCAGCGACGCCGCCAGGCCGTCGATGCGCGCGGCGATCAGGGTGCGGTCGGCCACCGCGCTCAAATTGTCGCGGTGATGCGCGAGCGAGATCCAGGCCAGACCGCGCACATCGGCCCATTGCGGCACGCTGGCGCCCACGCCGGCCGGCTTCATCTCCGCGTAGTAGCTGTCCTTGCCGCTGCTGATATACAGTTCGGCCGCGGCCCACGCGAATTCATCGTCAAACGAAGCGTCGCCGTATTCGCCGGTCACCACGCCGGCCGGATTGCGAAACGCCACGGCCGGGTTGGCGCGCGCCCATTCCCACGCGGCTTCGGCGGCGCGCAGCATCTTGGCCGACAGGCCGGGAAGCTGTTGTTCGTACGGTTTGAGGACACGGCTGGCGGTGGCCATGGTGGCGGCGAAATCGAGCGTGGCCGCAGTCCCCTTCCGGACCACGTAGCGCGGCTCGGTGCTGGCCTGGGCCGGCATGACGATGCCGTCGAAGCGCAGGTTGGTCAGCTTGTTGTAGACGCCGCCGTCATGCGGGTCCTGCATGGTCAGCATCCACTCCAGGTTCCACAGCGCCTCGTCGAGGATGTCGGGCAATGCGTTGCCGCTCTCCGGAATGGCGCTGCGCTTGAGCGCAAAATAGTCGGGAAAGTGCTCGAACGCGGCCAGCAAGGTGTAGGTCGAGATACCCGAATTGACGATGTACTTGTTATAGTCGCCGGCATCGTACCAGCCCTTGGGACTGGCGATGACGGTGCCTTCCGGCCGCTCCTTCGACGCCGCCGACGCGTGCACCAGCACGTGCGTATCGGGATGCCCGGCCGCGCGCGCGTACACACCGGCATGCTGCGCGCCCAGCGCCATGCCGGAGCGGTTGAAGTAAAACGCCTTGAGCGCGGCGCGGTTCAGCTCCGCGTACACACCAGGGCGCACCGCAAAGCGCTCCGAGGGCGCGGCGCCGGCGGCGCGAATGCGGTATTCGCCGGGCCGCGTCAACCCTGAAAAATCGGCCAGCGAGACCCTCTCGCCCGATTCCTTCCATGTCGCCGCTGGGCCGGCCCGGCCGCGCCAGGCGACGGCGCCGCTGACGGCGTCGACGACCTCCACCTCGCCGCTGGCGCCGGCCGGCAGCACGGCCACCTTGCGCGCCAGCGGTGAAAAGCCGATCTGGTTGACGTGGATCGCGTCGGGGGCCGCGCTGGCGCATACGCCGGCCGCCAGCAGCACGCATAGCAGGCCGGCCGGCGCGCGCCTCATGCCGGCACCGCCTGCGTGGCTTGCGGCTCGTCGCCGGCCGCATCAACAATGTAGAACGGTGCGAACCAGGTGGCGATGAACGAGGGGATGGTGGCCACCATCACGAAGATGAAGTACGTGACATAGCCCATCGCCACCTGCAGGTGGCCGCTGACCGCGCCCGTCACCAGTCCGCACAGGCCCATGATGCCGGTGCCGAAAGCGTAGTGCGTGGTGGTGTACTTGCCCGGCGCGAGCTGCTGCATCAGGTAGATCATGAAGCCGACCGCGCCGAAACCGTAGAAGAACTTCTCGATCATGACGCCGGCCGTGATCAGGTACAGGTTCGTCGGCAGGTAGACGGCCATGATCAGGAACGTCACGTTCGGGATATTGACCGCGCAGCACAAGACGAACAAGGTCGACTTCAGGCCTTTCCTGGCCACGTACCAGCCGCCCAGCAGGGACCCGAGCAGCACCGCGGCCAGGCCGTAGGTGCCGTAGATGACGCCCAGCTTTTCGTTGGTCAGTCCCAGGCCGCCCTTGCTGGCCGGATCGACCATGAAAAACGGCCCGATTTTTTCGAGGAAGCCGATACTGAGGCGGAACAGGAACGCAAACGCGATCATGCGCCACACGCCGCGCTTCTGGAACAGGGTGACGAAGGAGTCGGCCAGAAAATGCCCGACTTCCTTGACGCTGGCCGGCGTGTTCTCGGCGCGCGCGCCGTCGGGCATGAAGCGCGCGTGCCAGACGGCCATCAGCACGGTCGCTCCGCCCACCAGAAAGAAGATAACGCGCCAGGCGTCGATCCAGGCCGGGCCGAACACGGCGGCGTCGTGGTGGAACATGTTCACGTGCAGCCAGCCGCTCAGGTACACCATGCCGCCCGAAGCCACGATCGGGCCGATGTTCCAGCTCAGGCTCTGGATGCCGCAGTACAGCGACTGCGCGCGCGAATCGAGCGAGGTGACGTAGACGCCGTCGCTGGCGATGTCCTGGGTCGCGCCGACGAAGGACAAGGCCCAGAACAGCGCCATCAGGATCGCCATGTAGTTCGGTAGCGCCATGACGAGCGCGATGCCGATGAATCCGAGGCCGATCAGCGTTTGCGCGCACAGCACGAAGAACTTCTTGGTGCGGTACATTTCGACGAACGGCGCGAACAGCGGCTTGATCGTGTAGGCCAGGATCAGCAGGCTCGAATACTCGGCCGCCTTGCCGTTGTCCATACCCAGGTTCTTGAACATGATGGCGGTGACGGAAGTCAGCATGACATACCCGAGCGCCATCGTGAAGTAACCGGTCGGCACCCACAGCAGGGGCGAGACGGACGGTTTAGAAGCGTGCATGGTCGTTTTCCGTTTCAAGAGGGGACGGCGCAAGGGGCGGCGGCAGGGGTAGCGGCACACGCGCCGGCAAGACGGTGCGTCCCGTGGCGCTGCTTGCCGCCAGGTCGGCCAGGTGCTCCGACAGGATCGCCGCCGCGCCCAGCATGGCCGGATAGGAGGCGGTGATCACCATCGTCGGGATCTGCGAGGTAAAGGCGGAAAAGCGGCCCTTGTTCTCGAAGCGCGCGCGAAACGGCGAGCCGGCAAAATACGCACCCAGGCGCGGCACCACGCCGCCGCCGATATACAGGCCGCCGCGCGCGCACAGCGTGACCGCGAGGTTGGCCGCGACGGTGCCCAGCATACCCGAAAAACAGTCCAGCGTTTCGCGGCAGAGAGGGTCGCTGCCGGCCAGGCCATGCTCGACGATGTCGGCGGTGGACAGGCTGGCGTCGACCTGCAGGCCACGGTGCGCGGCGAGCGCTTCGCGAATGAGCACGATGCCGGGGCCGGAGACGATGCGTTCGGCCGAGACGTGCTCGTAACGCTGCCAGCAATGCTGGAGCACCGCCACTTCGCGCTCGTCGAAGGGCGAAAAGGCGACGTGGCCGCCTTCGCTCTGGACCGCCACCCAGCGCCCGTCGACCGGCACCAGCCCGGCCACGCCCAGGCCCGTGCCGGCGCCCACCAGGCCGATCACGCCGGTGGGCACGGCGTCGCCGCCGCCGATCTTGTCCAGGTCCGCGGGCCCCAGGGCCGGCAGCGCCATCGCCAGCGCGGCGAAGTCGTTCACCACCAATAAGGTGTCCAGGTTCAGCGCGGTGCGCGACGCCTCGATCGAAAACGCCCAGTGATGATTGGTCATCCTGACGGCGTCGCCGTCGACCGGATTGGCGATTGCGACGACCGCGTGGCGCACGCGCTGCGCGGGCAGCCGGTTCAAATAGGCGCGGACGGCGTCGTCGAAGTGGTCGTAATCGGCGCAGGCCAGGGTGTGCGCGTCGCCCACCCGTCCGGCGCCGTGTTCGAGCGCGAAGCGCGCGTTGGTGCCGCCGATGTCGGCCAGCAGGCGCGGCCAATCGGCATGGAAATCAGGAACCATGTTGCCTCCAATGGAATAGCAAAGGAACAGCGGTCGATCAGCGCTGGCGCTGGGCGTTCAGGAAATCGCGGTACCAGATGGCGCTGTCCTTGAGCGTGCGCTCCTGGGTCGCGTAATCGACGTGCACGATGCCGAAGCGCTTGGCGTAGCCGGAATTCCATTCGAAGTTGTCGAGCAAACTCCAGAGGAAGTAGCCGCGCACGTCCACGCCCTGTTCCATGGCCGCCTTGAGCGCGTCCAGGTGCATCTGCACGTAGGCGATGCGCTCCGGGTCGCTGACCTTGCCGTCGTTGACGGTATCCGGATTGGCCATGCCGTTTTCGGTGATGTAAATCGGCGGCAGCATGTATTCGGCATTGAGCTTGACCAGCAGTTCGCTCAAGCCCTGCGGATAGATTTCCCAACCCATGTCGGTGAAACCGAGTTTGCCGGGCGGCGTGCGCGGCGGCGTCTCGGCGCTGCAGAAGGAGCGGAAGTAGTAGTTCACGCCGAGGAAATCGATCGGCTGGGCGATGGCGGCCATGTCGCCGTCGTGCACCACGGGCGCGTTTTCGCCGTGCGCGCGCAGCGCCAGTTCCGGGTAGCGGCCCTTGAAGATCGGGTCCATGAACCACTGCACCGAGCGTGCGTATTCCAGTTCGGCCATGGCGCGGTCCGCCTCCGAATCGGTGGCCGGATCGGCCGTCCACTGGTTCAGCACAATGCCCAGGCGCGCCGAGGTGGCGGCGCTGCGCATGGCGCTCATGGCCAGGCCGTGCGAAAGCAGCAGGTGGTGCGACACTTGAACCGCTTGTCTGGCGTCCGTCACGCCCGGCGCAAACTGCGAGTTGCCGTAACCGAGATTGGCGGTGCACCACGGCTCGTTGTGGGTGGCGATGGCCTCGATCCGGTTGCCGAAGCGGTGCGCCACTTCCTGGGCGTAGTCGGCGAAGCGGTGCGCGGTGTCGCGATTCATCCAGCCGCCGCCGTCCTGCAAGCCTTGCGGCAGGTCCCAGTGGTACAGGGTCAGGTGGGCCTTGAGGTCTTTGGCCGCCAGTTCGTCGAGCAGGCGGTCGTAGAAGCCGAAGCCGGCTTCGTTCCAGGCGCCCTTGCCGGTCGGCTGGACGCGCGCCCAGGCCATCGAGAAGCGGTAGGCGTCCACGTTCAGCGACGAGATCAGGCTGACATCTTCGCGATAGCGGTGGTAATGGTCGCAGGCGACGGTGCCGTCGCTCTGGTCCTTGATGTTGTTCGGGTTCAGGCAGAAGGTGTCCCAGATCGATGGCCCCTTGCCGTCAGCGCTGGCGCCGCCCTCGATCTGGAAAGCGCTGGTCGCGACTCCCCACGTAAAGTCGGCGGGAAATTGATTGGATTGGTTCATTGTAGAGCTCGATATCGGTGGGGCGATGACGGGACGCGCGGCGCCCATGGGAGCACGCCGCGCCGTGGTCCGCGCCCCTGCGGGCGCGGACAAAGTGGCGTTGTTTAGAAGTCGACGCCGGTGTTGAAGCCGATGGTACGCGGCGGCAGGTACTGCGCCACCCAGATGGCATTGAAGCCGTTCGCTGCGCTGGTCTTGACGTTTTTGTCGGCCACGTTACGCACGAAGGCATCGACCCACCACTTGTTGGCCGTGTAGCGCAAGCCCAGGTCGGTGCGGGTATAGGCTTTCTGGCGGTCGCCCTCGCCCAGGTTGAACACGCTCAGCCAGGACGCGGTTTCGTAGTGGGTCGAGATGCGCGGCACCAGCGTGGCGCCACCGGCCAGCTCGAACGTGTGCTGGTATTGCAGCTGCATCGAGAACTTCGGCGCGTGCGGCATGGTGTTGCCGGAGACGTCCAGGCAGTTGCCGATGCCGGGGATGTCGCAGACCGGCAGCGTGTAGTCGTTGCTGCCGCCAATGAGCTTGCCCAGCTTGGCGCGGGTGTAGGCCAGCGTCAGTTGCAGCTTGTCGTCGCGCGTGAGCTTGGCCGCGATTTCCGACTCGACACCGAACACGGTGGCGCCGTCGGCGTTGTTGGTGGCCAGGCCGCGGGTGCCGTCGGGATTACTGACCGGAGCGCTGAACTGGAAGTCCTTGAAGTCCGAGTAGTAGATCGCGTTGTTCACCTTGACCATGCCGCCCATCAGGGTGCTCTTGCTGCCGATTTCATAGTTGGTCAGCGTTTCGGCGCCGTACGGACGGCCGCCATCTTGCAGGCCGCCCGACTTGTAGCCGGTCGAGACGCTGGCGTAGACCATGTTGCTGCGGTCGAGTTCATAGTTCACGCGTACCAGGCCGGTGGTCTTGCTGCCGTGGTAGACGCCGTCGTTCGATGGATTGTTCGGCACATAGCCCTGGCCTGGAATGCGCGGGTCGATCGATGGGCTGACCGGCACCTGGGCCACGTCGGCCTTGCTGTCCCAGGTGTAACCGTTGCCGCCCTGGTTGGTGCGCTTGTCCTTGGTGTAGCGCAGGCCGCCCGTCAGGTGCAGCTTGTCGCTGATGTTCCAGGTGGCCTGGCCGAAGGCGGCGGTCGAATCGACCGTCTGTTTCGGCTGGATGAAGGAACCCTGCCAGTTGACCGTGCCCTCCTGCGTGCCGTTGAAGATCGGGATGTCGAAGCGCATGTCGTTCTTTTCGGCCGCGTAGTACAGGCCGAGCTGCCAGTCGAGCGTGTTTTTACCGAGCGACTGGAGTTCGAGTTCGTGGCTGTGGTTCTTGTAGTGCGAGGCCACGGTGTTGTTGGCCTGGTATTTGCCGCCGGTGGAGAAGCTGGTCGGAATCTCCACGCCGCCATCCTGGTCGAAGGTCGACGAACCGGAGAAGCGCGACACGCCGGCGATGTAGTGCAGCGCCAGCGATGGGCTAATGTTGTATTCGAGGCGCGAGCGGATCGCATCGGAATCGCGCTTGACCGTCGGCGCCACGTCGGCCAGGGTCGACCACAGGTCGGTACCGGCGCGCGGGGTTTGCAGCAAATTCATGCTCGGGGTGCCGCGGTCGGCGTATTTTTCGTACGAGACGTTCCACTTCACGTCCGGCGTGATGTTCCACAGCAGGGACAGGCGCACTGCGGTCTGGTCCTGGGCGCCGTATTGCGGGCCGTTGGCGATGAACAGGTTCGGATTGATCGGACGGAAGTCGCTATCCTTGCCGCCGCCGGCCTTGAAGGCTGCGCGCTGGTCGGCCAACGGGATGGTGGGCAGCTTCTGGTAATCGATGTAGCCGTCGTGCTGTTCGTGCACCGCGGCGATGCGCAGGGCGGCCGTTTCGCCGAGCGGAATGTTAAAGGCGCCGCGCGAACCGAGGCGCTTGTAGTCGCCCATGCCCGCTTCGATGCTGCCCGAACGCTCGCCGATGACCGGCTTGGTGGTCTGCATGTTGACCGCGCCGACGGTGGAGTTACGGCCCCACAGCGTGCCTTGCGGGCCGCGCAGCACTTCGATCGCTTCCAGGTCGAACAGCAGCGAGGTGGCGCCTTCCGGACGCGGCGAGTAGATGCCGTCGATGAAGCTGGCCACTTCCGGATCGGCGTATTCGGTCTTGGCGCTGTCGTTGCCGATGCCACGCAGGGTCATGGTGATGACGCCATGGTCGCCCTGGCCGGTGGCCTGGAAGCCCGGCACCAGGTTGACGACGTCCTGGATCGTTTGCACGTGATTGTCCTGCAGCGATGCGGCGTTGATCGCGGTAATCGCGATCGGGGTTTTTTGCAGCGGCGTCGAACGCTTGGTCGCGGTGACCACGACTTCGGGAATCACGTTCGAGTCGGCGCTGCCGATGCTCTTGCTGACCGCGGGCGCTGCTTGGGCTTGCGCCACATCCTGGGCGTGGGCCGCGCTGATGCCTGCGAGCAACGTCAAGATGGCGAGTTGAATTGGGGCGCGAGCGCGGCGAAACGCCTGGGTGGCGGTAGATTTCATGCAGTCTCCATTCGGAATGTCCGATTTTTGTTGTTCAAAGCTTGGCTGGGCGAGAAAACGTTTTCAGCTAACGTGAAAACGATTTCATGGTACATTTCTGTGCATTCCAAAGTCAAACGAAATATTCTGGTGCAGGCCGATTTGTCATATTCGCCACACTTCGCCACAAAAGGGGGCAATTCATGAAAGCGTTTCATAACGTATTGATCGTCGGCGGCGGCACCGCCGGCTGGCTCACCGCGTGCTACCTTGCGCGCACCTTGGGTACTGCCCACGCCGGTGCGGCCGGCGTCAGCATCACCCTGGTCGAGTCGCCCGAGATCGGCATCATCGGCGTCGGCGAAGGCACTTTTCCGTCGATCCGCGCGACCCTGGCGGCGATCGGCATCGACGAAGCGCGCTTCGTGCGCGAATGCCAGGCCACCTTCAAGCAGGGCGTGCGCTTCAACCATTGGTTGCGCCCGGCCGGCGCGCCTGGCGCGGACCACTACTTCCATCCCTTCAGCCAGCCGAGCCAGCGCCAGGGCGGGCCGGAACTGCTGCCGCACTGGCTGCAGGGCACGGCCGGCGCCGGCGTGCCGTTCGCGCAGGCGGCGACCATGCAAAAGCGCGTGGCCGACGCCGCGCACGGGCCGAAACGCCTGGCCGACGCCGATTACACCGGGCCGATGAACTACGCCTACCACTTCGACGCCGGGCGCTTCGCCGCCTTGCTGGCCGAGCATGGGCGCTCCCTCGGCGTGCGCCATGTGCAGGCTAACGTGGAACGAGTCGAACTCGATGCCGACGGCGCCATCGCCTGCGTACACACGCGCGAACACGGCGCGCTGGGCGCCGATTTGTTCGTCGACTGCACGGGTTTCCGGGCCGCGCTGATCGGCGAGGCGCTCGGTTCGCCTTTCCGCAAGATGGACGACGTGCTGTTCGTCGACCGCGCGCTGGCGATGCAGGTGCCCTACCCGGCGCCCGACACCCCGATCCCGTCGTACACCATCTCCACCGCGCACGAAGCCGGATGGACCTGGGACATCGGCCTTCAGCAGCGGCGCGGCATCGGCTACGTGTATTCGAGCCGCCACACGAGCGACGAACGCGCCGAACAGGTGCTGCGCCAATACATCGGCGCGGCCGCCGACGGCCTGTCGCCGCGCCAGCTGAAACTCAATATCGGCTACCGCGACGTACAGTGGATTAAAAACTGCGTGGCGGTCGGCCTGTCGGGCGGCTTTCTGGAGCCGCTCGAATCGTCCGGCATCGGCCTGATCGAAACGGCGGCCTACCTGATCGGCCACCTGTTCCCGTTCAATGGCGATACCGCGCCGGTGGCGGCCCAGTACAACCGCCTGATGCGCGAGCGCTACGAGCGCGTGGTCGACTTCATCAAGCTGCACTACTGCCTGAGCCAGCGCACCGATTCGGCCTTCTGGACCGACAACACCGACCCGCGCTCGATTCCGCAGTCGCTGCGCGACAAGCTGGCCATGTGGCGCTGCCGAGCACCGCACCGGCTCGACTTCGTGGCCGACGTGGAGATGTATCCGACGTCGAGCTGGCAGTATGTGCTGTACGGGATGGAGTTCGCCACCAGCCTGCATCCGAGCGCCTGCCATCCGGCACGGCGCGAGGAAGCTGCCGCCGAATTTGCCATGATCGCCAAACTGGCCGGCCACGCGCTGGCCGACCTGCCGCCGCACCGCGCGCTGGTGGAGCACCTGTGCCAACGACGATGAGAAAGCGCCGATGAGAAATAACGATAGCAGCCCCGTCACCCTGCATCAGGTGGCGCATGCAGCCGGTGTGTCCCCGGCCACGGCGTCGCGCTTCATGAACGGCACCGCGCGCGTGTCGGACGCCAAGCGGCGCAGCATCGAAGACGCCATCGAACGCCTGAACTACAAGCCGAACCTGGTGGCGCAGGGCCTGAAGATGGGCAGCACGCGCACCATCGGCGTGCTGACGCAGTCGCTCGTTTCCGGCTACTTCAACGACGCCATGGTCGGCATCGAGGATGCGGTCAAGGCGGCCGGCTACGCGCTCTTGATCATGAGCGGGCACTGGCACGCGGCCGAGGAAGCCGAGCGGGTCGAGCTGCTGATCGGGCGCCGCGTGGACGGCGTGGTGATCCTGACCGGGAACATGAGCGACACCCAGATCCTCGATTTTTCGCAGCGCGTGCCGATCGTGGCGTTCGGGCGCAAGCTCGAAGGCGAGCGGGTCTTCGGTTTTTTCCTCGACAATTACGGTGCCGCCTGCGAGGCGATGGAACTGCTGATCGAGCAGGGCCACCGGCGCATCGCCTTCATTCGCGGCTCGGACGACCAGGAAGATGCCCACGCGCGCCTGGCCGGCTACCGCGATACCCTGGCGCGCCACCGCATCGAGCCCGATCCGGACCTGATCGTGGCGGGCGACTTCCAGGAGTCGGGCGGGCTGCAGGCGGTGAACCAGCTGCTCGGGTCCGGAGCGCGCTTTTCCGCCATCTTCGCGGCCAACGATCTCTCTGCCTACGGCGCGCGCCTAGCGCTGTACCGGCGCAGCATCCGCGTGCCGGAAGACGTGTCGATCATCGGCTTCGACGACCTGCATAGTTCGATGTACACCACCCCGCCCCTGACCACGGTGCGCCAGCCGCTGTACGACGTGGGTTCGTGCATCGGCACCATGATGCTGGGGATGATCGGCCGTCATGAGGTGAAGGTGCCGCTGCCGGCACTGAGCCTGGTGGTGCGCGAATCGGTACGGCGGCTGACCTGACGGCTTGAACGGCGCTGCGCCGGTCGCAGTGCCGCTCTGCGGGCTGGCTCGGTTGGCGTGAAGTGGAGCCGGTGCGCGGGTATTCTATAAGATACCGCCAGCGGTGAACAATATGCCCATCCGATCAATGCCACGACAGATCAACATGAATTGGTTTAAAAAGCTCACCCGCCAGGTGAAGAACAAGACGGAAGAAAAAACCGAAGCCGGGGCAAACGCTGCCAGCGTCGCTCCTTGCGCCGGAAAGGAAATCACACTGCGCGAAGGCTCGGCCGAATTCCACCTGTTCGTCGCCAGCACAACGCTCGACCAGGGCGGCGACTACGCCCACGGAGCGTTGCACCTGGCCTCGCTGCTGGCGGTCGATCCGCGCCGGGCCGACTGGCTGGCGCTGGCCGCGCGCTATCTGGACGCGGCCGGCGGCGATGTCGACGCCCTGCTGCCAGTCGGCGACCAGCGTTTTGCCGACTGCGAGGCGCTGCGCGCATGGTACTGGCAGCGCCAGGGACGCACCGCCGACGCGCTCGACCTGCTGCTGCAGATTTCGCGCGCGGCCCAGCATGCGCGCTATCTGCATGCATGGGCGCTCGACTGGCTGGAGCAGGACGACACGCTGGCCGGCGTCGACGAAGCGACCATGATGCAGCTGCTGGCAACGGTGCTGACGAATGTAGAGGAAGCGCACGAATCCCCGGCCGGCACCTTGCGCGATGTGGGACGCTGGGCCAGTGTGGCCGAACGCGCCAGCGCCGGCTATGCGCCCTCGCCCATTCTGGTCCTGGTGCGCGCCGGCCTGCAGCGCAAAGCCGGCAATTTCGACGCCGCGCTGGCGATTACCGGGCCGATCGAGAATGCTGGCTCCGCCGAGCAGGCCAACGCCATCGGCCTGCTGCTGCGCTGCATGGGGCGCTTCGACGAATCGGAGCAGGCGTTCATGCACGCGAACAGATTCGATCCGGCTGACATCACGCCCAAGCTGGAAGCGGGCGACACCTGCTTCGAGGCGGGCAACTGGCAAAAGGCGCTGGCCTGGTATGAGGCCGTGCTGGCGGCGGCGCACGGGCAGGCGTGGGCGCTGGCCTCGTCGTGGTACTGCCGCTTCAAGCTCGATGGCGACCAAGCCTGGCTCGATCGCTTGTGGGAAGCGGCGCGTGGCGGCGACAACCGCGCGCACCAGTTGGTATTCCGCGAGCGCGGACGGCTGGCGCAATCGTCGGACGCGACCGCCAACCTGCTGCGCCAGATGCGCGACGGCTGGGTGACAAACGGCGGCGGTGGCGGCACGGTCAAGATCGGCGTCAGCTCGCTGGAAGCGCCCAGCAACCAGCTGGCGCTCGCACTTGAATTCGCGGCGCACAATCCGGGCGCCCGGCTCGAGATGGATAGCGGCCCGATTCCCGCCGTCGACCCGCGCCTGGCGCTGGCGCCGGTCGATTATCCGCTCTGGGCTTACCAGGGCAGCGTGCCGCTTCCAGCCCTGGCGCCACCCGATGCGGCGCTGCGCGATGCCATCGCGGCACTGGCGCTGGCACCCTACAATCCGTACGCGAACTGGGCGCAGGCGAGCCACGTCGCGGCGCGCTTCGGCGCAAGCCATGTGCGCGGCATCCTGGCGGCGATGGTGTATCCGCCGCCGCTGCCGCAGGGCGTCGCCGCGCTCGAATGGCTGCCGCGCGTGCAGCTTGCGGCGGCGCAGGTGCTCGGCCAGATCGACAGCGGCTGGGAAGGGTCGCAGCGACGGCGCGCTCTGGTGTCGATCCTGTTCGGGCCGATGGACTGGACCACCTGCGCCGCGATTCGCGTGCTGGCCTGGATCGCCGCCACGGAACCGGCCTATGCCACCGACATCATGCAGCTGTTCGCGCAGATGGAGCGGCATATTCCCCAGGTCGGCCACTGGGATTGGGTCACGCTGTTGTACCAGCAGTGGCTGGAACTTCCGTACCTGTCTGACGAGGAACGCGAGGAACTGCGCCGCAAGCTCAAGGAACTTGAGGACAATCAGGCGCAGGATTAGCGCCAGCTTTTCCGATAGGCGTGCAGGTGCGCGGCGATGGCATCGGGTGCGAGCGACAGCACCCACTGCTCGAACGACAGCGCCGCATCGTGCGGCACGTCGAGGAAGCTGGCGCGGCACGCGTCCATGAAATCGCCCAGTTCGCGGCCCTGGTAGCCGGTCTGCGCGGCGACGATGGCGCCGTTCCAGACGGCTTTGGCGCGCTTGCGGGTGTCGTGTTCGTCGATCGCCGCCAGGTACTGCGGGCGCGCTTCAGGAAAGATGTCGTTGAAGATGCGCCGTTCCCAGTCGGCCCGTTCGGCGTCGCGCTCCGGCGAGGCGCGCCCACCATCCCAGGCCGACCAGTGGTAGCGGTCCAGTTCCGGTTTGTCTTCGATCCACGCCAGGAACGCGGTGTACGACGGCCGCTTGGCGTCGCGCACGCGGCTGGCGGCGTTGCGGTTGTCGAGCAGGTAGATCTGGCGGTGAAAATACGGGGTCGAGGCGGCAAATTCAAATACGTCCACGAGGGTGTGGAAGCCTTGCAGGTAACGCACGTGGTCGTAGCCGAGCAGGGCGAACGTTTTGGCGACATCGCGCGAGATGAGGATCTCGGCGAATACCTGGTCGTTGTCGCGCAGGAGTTTCCACAGGCCGTCATGGCCGTACTTGAGGCCCATCTTGTGGGCGATGCGGCCCATCAGGTTGCCCAAGTCGTTGAAGGCGTAGTACGAGGCGGCAAAGGCCATTTCTTCGGCCGGCGTGGTGATCAGATCAATCTGCATCGACAAAAAATCGAACGAGACCACGTCGCCGTTGACGATCAGGTCCTGCGGCGCGAAGGCGGCCTTGACCTGATCGATCCAGTCGGGCGGCAGGTGGGTCGATTCGATCAGGATGTCGCTGTCGCCGAACGATTCTTTCTGGCCGTAGGCGAGGATCGGCTGGCAGGCGATGGCCGGGAACAGCGCACGCAGCTTGGCGACGGCGGCGGCGGTGATGGCGTTGTAGTCGGCGGCCGACTGGCGGGTGACGCCGACGTGTTTCATGGCGTTTCCACCCATGGCAGTGTCCTTTCAGTGTCCTTTGCTACGTGCGGATTTTCGAGAGCAGCTTGGTCGTCGAGCGGTCGTGTTCGAAATCGATGGCGACGGCCTGGCCGCCGTAGGCCAGCACGGCCTGGCCTTCGGGGATCGCTTGCATGTCGTAGTCGCCGCCCTTGGCGTAGATGTCGGGGCGCGCTTCGAGGACTACTTCAAGGGCGGTGTCTTCGTCGAAGTCGACCACCAGGCTGACCGATTCCAGCGCGGCCAGCACGGCCATGCGGTCGGCGGCCGTGTTGAGGGGACGGTCGTCACCCTTGCCGAGGCGCTTGACCGAGGCGTCGGTGTTGGCGGCCACCACCAGCGATGCGCCCAGCGCACGCGCCTGGGCGAGGTAGGTCACGTGGCCGCGGTGCAGGATGTCGAACACGCCGTTGGTCAGGACTACCGGTTTGGGGAGGGCGGCGACGCGGGCGGCGAGGTCAAGGCGGGAGCAGATTTTGTTTTCGAAGTCGGGCATGGGGATCGAGGTACTGTATTAACCGTCGTTCCCGCGCAGGCGGGAACCCAAGTTAGTCGCTAAGTGGATAAACTTGGGTTCCCGCCTGCGCGGGAACGACGAGGTAGGGGCCGAGAATGACGATATAAGGGAACGACGGACAACTGATTACTCTTCCTCTTCCTCATCAACCGCCATCGACAAATCATTCGACTTCGATCCCACCGCGCCGCCCGGTTCCTTGCGATCGCCCCGCAGCTTGATCTGCAAACGCAAGCCGTTGGCCGAATCGGCGTTGCGGATCGCTTCGTCGTAGCCGATCTGGCCGCGGTTGTACAACTCGTACAGCGCCTGGTCGAACGTGCACATGCCCAGCTCGCGCGACTTGTGCATGATCTCCTTGATCGACTGGAAATTCCCCTTCAGGATCATCTCGCTGATGGTCGCCGTGTTGAGCAAGATCTCGATCGCCGCCTTGCGCCCCTTGCCATCCTCGGTGCGCACCAGCCGCTGCGAGACGATCGCGCGCAGGTTCGACGACAGATCCATCAGCAGCTGGTTGCGCCGCTCTTCCGGGAAGAAGTTGATGATCCGGTCCATGGTCTGGTTCGAGTTATTCGCGTGCAGGGTGCCCAGGCACAGGTGGCCCGTTTCGGCGAACGCAATGGCGTGCTCCATGGTCTCGGTATCGCGGATCTCGCCGATCAGGATCACGTCCGGCGCCTGGCGCAGCGTGTTTTTCAGCGCCGCGTGCCAGGAGTGCGTGTCCACGCCCACTTCGCGGTGGGTGATCAGGCAGTTCTTGTTCTTGTGGACGTATTCGACCGGGTCTTCCACCGTGATGATGTGCCCCGCCGAATTGGCGTTGCGGTAATCGATCATCGCCGCCAGGGTCGTCGACTTCCCCGACCCCGTGCCGCCCACCACCAGCACCAGGCCGCGCTTGGTCATCACGACCTCTTTCAGCACTTCCGGCAGGTCGAGCTTTTCGAAATTCGGGATTTCGGAGGCGATCGTCCGCACCACCATCGCAACGCACTGCTGCTGTACATACACATTGACGCGGAAACGGCACACATTTGGCAACGCAATAGCAAAATTACATTCCATTTCCTTCTCGAACTCATTGCGCTGCTTGTCGTTCATTAACGACAGCGCCAGCGCGCGCGTGACTTCGCCGGTCAGCTTTTGCTGGCTCATCGGTTTCATGGCGCCCTGGTACTTCATGCTCGGCGGAAAATCGGCCGAGATGAACAAGTCGGAGCCGCCCTGATGATGCATTACGGTCAGCAATTTATGGATGTAGGCCTGTGCTTCAATCGGGCCAAAAGTGGTGGACATGCTCGCCTTTCAAATGGTCGGCGGGTCTAAAAATCCGCCTGCGGCACAATTATATCGACTGCATTCCGGTAGAATATAATTTCTTTGCTGACCTATAAGCAACATGTATGTCACGACGGTCGCGCCGCGCCTGTCATCTTCCTGCCCTCACCTTTATGACCCTGACTGAACTGAAATATATCGTTGCCGTCGCGCGTGCGAGACATTTCGGACACGCCGCCGAAGCGTGTTACGTCGCCCAACCGACCTTGTCGGTCGCTATCAAGAAGCTCGAAGACGAGTTGGGCGTGGTGCTGTTCGAACGCGGCGGGGCCGAAATTTCGGTCACGCCGCTGGGGGCGCAGATCATCGCCCAGGCCGAACGGGTGCTCGAACAGACCGCCGCCATCAAGGAACTGGCCAAGCAGAACAAGGACCCGCTGGCCGGGCCGCTGCGCCTGGGCGTGATCTACACCATCGGCCCCTATCTGCTGCCGCCGCTGGTGAAGAACATCATCGAGCAGGTGCCGCAGATGCCCCTGATCTTGCAGGAAAACTTCACCGTGCGCCTGCTCGAACTGCTGCGCCAGGGCGAACTGGACGCGGCGATCATGGCGCTGCCGCTGCCGGAACATGGCATGTCGATGCAGCCCCTGTACGACGAACCGTTCGTCGTGGCCGTGCCGCAAAACCACCCGTGGGCCAAGCGCAAGGCGGTCTCGGCGCAGGATCTGAAGTCCGAAACGATGTTGTTATTAGGCAACGGTCACTGCTTCCGCGACCAGGTGCTGGAAGTGTGTCCGGAAATGGCGCGCTTTTCGTCGCCGGGCAACGGCATGCAGCGCACCTTCGAAGGTTCGTCGCTGGAGACGATCCGCCACATGGTCGCCAGCGGCATCGGCCTGACCGTGCTGCCGCGCGCCTCGGTGCCCGACATGCAGTCGCGCAGCAACATGCTGGCCTTCGTGCCGTTCGAGGAACCGGTGCCGTCGCGCCGCGTGGTGATCGTCTGGCGCAAGAGTTTTACCCGCCGCGCCGCCATCGAGGCCGTGTGCGAAGCCGTCGCCGCCTGCGACCTGCCGGGCGTCGAGATGTTCACGCAAGAGGCGCTCTGACCGGGACAAAACACCGGTTGGACAAAAAAAGCATCGGAAGCCGAAGATTTAACCTTGCATCAAATACAATGCATTTGAATTACTTCTGATGCTCAAAAGAACTTATTCCAAAATGTTGGTATAATTTCGCTTAATCGCTGGAAAGCTTACCAGACCTGATCGTTATGCAAGGCGCATGCTAGCGCCGGCTGGCTGATGGCGCCTGACGTACGCACCGGGTCTCCCCTCCCCTCATGTTGCCCCTCCCGAAGGAGTTGCTGTGCCTGGCTTCAGAATTGGTGCGCCTGCGCTGCCCGCGAAGGACATTGCCTATATCCGCGCGCTGGTGCGTCTGTTTTCGTACTCGGACAAACTGCGCTGGTCCTTCGTCGACGCCGCGCCCTACACCGCCGTGGTGGCCGAAGCGCCGGCCGCGGAAAACCGTGGCGGCAACATCGATGCGCTGCTGCTGAGCATGCCCGGGCACGCGCAGCACACCGAAAAAATCGCCTATCCGATCCGCGCCGACCAGCTGCGCGACTGGCTCAGGCGCATGGGCGAGACCCTGTCGTCGGCCGGCGCCCCGGCCAGTCCTTTGAACGCGAGCGACGCCAACGCCGTGCGCTACAAGCTGCGCCGCTGGCCGTCGGTGCTGCAGCTCGATGGCGATCCGCTGCGCATCCGCATGGCGACCCAGATGTCGCGCAAGCCGCTCAGCGCGGCCGACCTGGCCGGCCTGACCGGCGCCGCCATCGTCGTGTGCGCCGACTTCATCGGCGTGCTGCACACGGCCGGCCTGCTGACCGACGTGGCGGCGCAGGAAACGCCGGCCCGGGCTCCGGCCTCGGCAATGGCTGCGCCAACGCCCGCCAGTCCGGCTGGTTTTACCGCCAGCCTGCTTAACAACATACGCCGCCGCATTGGCTTGCCAGGAAAATAGGCGATGAAAGAATACAAAATACTGTTCACCGGCACCATGGGCGCCGGTAAAACCACGGCCATCGCGGCCATCAGCGAAGTGGCGCCCATCGTCACCGACGTGCGCAATACCGATAGCACGGTGGCCAAGGAACGCACCACGGTCGGCCTCGACTATGGCCTGCTGACCCTGGAAAACGGCGACCGTATCCGCCTGTTCGGCACGCCGGGCCAGCAGCGCTTCGATTTTTTGTGGAAGATTTTGGCCAACAAGGCGCTCGGCCTGATCATCCTCACCGACAATTCGCGCCCCGATCCGCTGGCCGACCTGGGCATGTTCCTCGACGGCTTTGCCGAGGCACTGGCAACGATGCCGTGCGCGATCGGCGTCGGGCGCCTGGACAGCCATCCGGAGCCCAGCCTGGAGCGCTACGCCGACCTGCTCGAAGCGCGCGGCATGGTGCTGCCGATCGTCGGGGTCGATGTGCGCCGGCGTGACGATGTGACCCTCTTGATCGATACCCTGCTGGCGCAGCTGGAAGCAGGCTTACTGGAAGAAACCAAATGACCGCCAACGAGATGCTGCCACCCGGCCTGCTGCAAAGCGCCAACGACCTCGCCGCGCAATTCCTGCGCGATATCAACGGCGTCAACGCCGTGGTCGTGGCCACCGTGGACGGCTTCGCGCTGGCCAGTGCTTTTAACCGCGACAACGATGCCGGGCGGATTGCCGCCATGGCCAGTTCGATTTCCGCCATCGGTTCGGTGGTGGCGATGGAAGCGGGCCTGGGCACGTATCGCAGCGTGACCATCAATACCGAATCCGGTTTTGTGGTGGTGCACGCGGTGCCGCGCCGCGACGTGGAGCTGGTCATCAATGCGATCGCCGACGGCGACGCCATCCTGGCCCAGGTGGTGCACCGGATCGGCACCATGGCGCGCCAGCTGATGCTGTAAAGGCGAGGCCGTACCAATTATTCGAATTCAAGGTATCTGTGCGCAGCCTTGAACTTCGTTCTCTTGCGCATGAAGGAACGGTTGATATGGCAATGATTAAAGAAGCACTCGACAGCATCATGAGCATCGACGGCGCGCAGTGCTGCGCGGTGGTGGACTCGTCCAGCGGCATGATGCTCGGTAACGCCGGCAGCGGCATGGATATTGAAATCGCGGCGGCCGGCAACACCGAAGTCATGCGCGCCAAGCTCAAGACGATGAAGGCGCTGGGTTTGAACGACAGCATCGAAGACATCCTGATCACCCTGGGCAACGCGTATCACATCCTGCGTCCGATGGCCAAGCAGGAAGGCGTGTTCGTGTATGCCGTGCTGGACAAGGCAAAATCCAACCTGGCCATGGCGCGCCGCAAGATTGCCGAAGTCGAGAAAGAGCTGACGTTTTGATTTAAGTAAGACTGGCGCGCTCCAGGTCGTTTCTGTCCCCGGCAAAAACGACCTGCCGCGCGGGCGCCGATCGCCCTGATGTAGAAATGAAATAAAAAACCAAACATAAGAATAGAGGGAATACCCCCTGTGATAAAATTAACCATATGTTAACTTTATTAATTATCTTGTGAAGGGATTTCATGATTCGAACATCGATCGCCGCCGCAGTTGCCCTCCTGGCCTTGAATGCATCCGCTGCGATGACCAAGGCAGAAGAAACGACATTTCTCAAGGAGCGCTTTAGCCAACTGCAAAATGGACCGCATCCGCGCTTTCTGAAGGGAAGCGATGTTGCCGGTATCAAGCACGCGGCGCAGAATGCCGTCGAGCGCAAGGGCGGCTTGACCAATATGACGCGCGTATTTTCGCCGGGTGGGGCCTTTTCGACCGAAACTTTTTCAAAAGAAGATGCGAACGGAAAGTCCTTGCTGAAGGATTTCCAGCAGGCGGCGCTCGGTACCAACATGCTGCACTTTGTCGAGGCAACGGCCGAAGCGGCATTTGCCTACCAGGTCAATCCCGCCAATCCAGCCCTGTTGCGCGAAGTGGAAAAGCGCATCGATATGTTCGGCGATCCGATCCTCGCGCGCCAGTGCAAGGAAGGCAAAGCGCTTCCGACCGATGGCGAGATCTCCGGATCGAACTACTACCGTCGCGATTACGTATGGTACTTTGCGCTGGCCTACGACCTGGCTTATGACGGCCTGTCGCCAGCCTACAGGAAGAAGATCGTCGAGGTGATCAATTCCTGCGTGGAGCTTGCCGGCGTACCCACCCTGCGTAACTTCAACAAGGTCAGCTACTCCAATACGGATTCGAACAGCCTGGCCAAGTTTGCAGCCGCCCTGCTGCTGGTGCGAGGCGATCCGAACCTGAGCGCAGATGCCCTCGCCATTCTGGAGCCGGCGAGCATTGCCTACATCACCAGCCTGCCGGTGTTCGGCGGTCCTGACGGGGGCTATGCCAACAGCTCGGCGTATTCGCTGTACGACACGGCCAGCTATGCCCCTGTCTGGGACGTCTTCGACCGTGTGCTGGGCTATTCGCCGTACACGCAGAAAGACTATGTCAAATTCTTGCCGCAATTTCTGTTTTTCACGCTACCACCCGGATCGCCCGCCGGCGCTTTTGGCGACTATGCCGAATTGCCGATGGCAGAAGACCGGGGCAGGCTGATGCGCGCCCTGTTCAATCGCTACTTCAGCGACATTACACGCTGGTTCGTCAAGCAGGAGCGTGAAATCGACCCCACACTCGCGCCCAAGGGCGATACGGCGCGGCTCGATTTCCTGCTCAGCCCGAGCGAAAACACCACGGCGCCGGCGCTGCCTTCGCCTTACCTCGGATATTACTTCCCGTCAGTCGGGGTGACCGCGTTCCACAGCGACCTTACCAGGAAGGACCGTTTGACGGTTCTTTTCCGCAGCAGCCCGTATGGCTCGGTTAACCACGCGCACAAGGATCAAAACAGTTTTGTCATCTATAACAAGGGCAAGATCCTGGCGTCGGACAGCGGGGTGACAGCCGACTACGGTCACGCGCACCGTTTGAACTGGGCGAAAAAAACCAAGGCGCACAATGCGATTACCTACACCGATGCCA
This sequence comes from Telluria sp., assembly GCA_036386755.1. GTDB lineage: Bacteria > Pseudomonadota > Gammaproteobacteria > Burkholderiales > Burkholderiaceae_D > Telluria_A. The sequence goes on along the minus strand of DASVVC010000097.1, from coordinate 80,661 downwards.
ATGGTGTCAGTGGCGTCGGCCAGGAGATCAGTAACGACGCATATGGCCGTGAGACGGAGACGGGTAAAATCGTCAATTACAACAACGGCGGCGCGCTGGGGCCCTCCCTGAGCACGGCCACGCAGGTCAAATACGACATTGTCACAGGCGACGCCACGGCTGCCTACGGCACTGCCAACGTCGGCAAGGCCTTGCGCACCCTGGTGTACGTGCGGCCGTCGACCATCGTGGTCATCGACCAGCTGCAACACACAACGGGCCGCAAATGGGAGTACAACCTGCACACGGTTGTCAAACCGGAGCTGACGAGCACCAACGCGGCGAACAACGAGGCGCTGGTCAACGTCGATGGCGTGACGATGTGCGTCAAGGTCCGCTCGCCGCACGCCATTACACGAGCCGATCCGCTGGAGAACTATCCAGGCGATGCGGTACCACCCGCCCCGACCAAAGAAACCCCCAAGCACTGGTGGAGCAAGTACGTGTACAACGACGGCTCCAAGGAAGGACTGTTCGTGTCGGTGTTCCGCATGGATTGCGCGGACGCTCCGCCCGTGGGTGAAGAAAACGTGACGTTCAGCAGCGGAACGAACGGGTCGAACGTGACGGTCAAACTGCCGACGGCGCAGGTCTTGCTGACCAATGGCGTCGTGACCGTGAAGTAAGGCCGACACGGCCACCTGGCCGACTTGTTCGCAGGAAGGCGTGCGCCGGCACGCCAGCAATGTCGGCCGCGGGGCGGGGACCCACGTTCCCGCCCCGGCTTCTGGCTAGGCCTCCAACCCGGGTCCTCGCCTGCGGGGAGCCGGTCCCGCCAGTGGCAGGACCGGCGCCCTCGCCAAGCCTGCGGCTTTACCCCCTCCCCCCATCCAAACACAGTAAAATCCCAGCCTCGCCCACGACAGTCGCGCCCGCGACCCGACCATGAACAAGCTGTCGCTGTACTTCCGCCTGATCCGCCTGGACAAGCCGATCGGCATCCTGTTGCTGCTCTGGCCGACCCTGATCGCCCTGTGGATCGCCGCGCGCGGCAAGCCCGACCCGGCCGTCGTGATGATCTTCACCCTTGGCACCGTCCTGATGCGCTCGGCCGGCTGCGCCATCAACGATTACGCCGACCGCGACATCGACAAACACGTCAAGCGCACCGCCGAACGTCCCCTCACCAGCGGGCGCATCAAGAGCTGGGAAGCGCTGGCCGTGGCCGCCGTCCTGGCCATCGTCTCGTTCCTGCTGATCCTGCCGCTCAACGCGCTCACCAAGCAGCTGTCGGTGGCGGCGGTGATCATCGCCGGCAGCTATCCGTACTTCAAGCGCTTCTTCGCCATTCCGCAGGCTTACCTGGGCATCGCCTTCGGCTTCGGCATCCCGATGGGTTTCGCCGCCGTGCAGAACCACGTCCCGGCCGTGGCCTGGTGGCTGCTGGTGGCGAACGTGTTCTGGGCCGTGGCCTACGATACCGAATACGCCATGGTGGACCGCGACGACGACCTCAAGATCGGCATCCGCACCTCGGCCATCACTTTCGGGCGCTTCGACGTGGCCGCCGTCATGCTGTGCTACGGCGCCGCGCTGGCCATCATCCTCGCGTGCGGCTGGCTCGAAGGCTTGCGCGGCTGGTTTGTCGGCGGCATTGCCGTGGCCGCCGCAATGGCGCTTTATCACTACACTTTGATCCGGGGACGCGAGCGCATGGCTTGTTTTGCCGCTTTTCGGCACAACAATTGGTTGGGTGCGGCCCTTTTTGCCGGTGTGGCGTTAGACTACGCGTTCAGCTGATGTTGTTCCGATAATACGGAAAGTCAACGTTGCCATCTTTGCACGCGGGGCTTTCCTATAAATAATTCACTTACGAGGTAACAAAAATGATCGAATCCATTCCAACCAAGCCAGGCGCACGCGACCAGTTGATGAACGACCTGAAATCGGTGATCCAGGATGCCGAACAGTGGCTGCGCCACGGCAGCCAGCTGACCGGCGAAGAGTTGCAAGCGGCCAAGGCCAAGTTCGAGCGCACCCTGACCAGCGCCAAGGCGGACCTGATTCGCCTGGAAGAAGCGGTCGTCGAGAAAACCAAGATCGCGGCCAAGGCGACTGACGAGTACGTGCAGGAAAACCCATGGAAATCGGTCGGGGTCGCCGCTGCGGCGGGCATCCTGATCGGCATGCTGATTTCGCGCAGGTAAGCGGCGTGGCGATCGTCGAATCGGTGGGGCGGATCGGGGCCACCCTGATCGCCATGGTGCAAACGCGGCTGGAACTGGCCGCGATCGAGGTGCAGGAGGAGCTTCAGCGCTTCCTTGGGTATGTCGTGCTTGCGCTGGCGTCGCTGATCCTGTTCGGCGTCGCCCTCTTGCTGGTGGTGCTGCTGGTGGTGGTGGTCTTCTGGGATAGCTACCGGCTGGAAGCCATCGGCGCCATGGCGGCGCTGTTCGGCATCGCCGGCGCGGCGATTGCGCTGCAGGTCAAGCGCAGTATCGCCACGCGTCCGCGCTTGCTGGGAGCGACCGTGGCTGAACTGAACAAGGACGTCAATTTCATCAGGAATGCGGGGCACGCCGATGAGTAACGAGCTGAGTAACGCGCCGATGAGTAACAGCAAGCTGTCGCTGGCCGAACGGCGCCAGGCGCTGATCGTGCAGTGTTCGATGCAGCGCAGGGATGCCGCGCGCGAGATTGGCGCGCTGATCGCGCCCCTGAGTCATCCGGCCAGCGGGATTGGCAAGATGCTCAGCGGCGGCGGCGGGATGAAGCTGCCGCTGGGAGTGATCGGTACGGTGGCTGGGCTGGTCATGGCCAAGTCGGGCAAGATACTGCCGATGCTGACCGTGGGGCTGTCGCTGATCAAGGCTGCGCGCAGCGTCATGGGGCTGGTGCGCAAAAAGCACGCCTGACAGCCATTCTTCGCGCCAGCTCGTCGTTCCCGCGAAGAGCTGGGCGGGAACGACGAGGGTAGCGCTTAACCAGCGCCCAACTCATCTCCCAGCTCGCGGCCCCTTGCCGCAGCCGCCTTGATCGCGGCAACCACCTTCTCTTTCACGCCGCTCTCTTCCATGCTGCTTAACGCCGCATAGGTCGTGCCGCCCTTGGACGTCACGCGCTCCCTCAACACCGACACCGCCTCATCGGACTGCGCCGCCAGTTGCGCCGCGCCGGTGAACGTGGCCAGCGCCAGCTGCCTGCCCTGCTCGGCCGACAAACCCAGCTCCTCGGCCGCCTGCTGCATCGCCTCGATAAAGTAAAACACATACGCCGGCCCGCTGCCCGATACCGCCGTCACCGGGTCGATCATGTCTTCGCGATCGAGCCACACGGTCTGGCCCACGGCGCGCATGATGCCGTCGGCCGCCATCCGCTGCGCCTCGCTCACGCCGGCCATGGCCACCATGCCGGTGATGCCAAGACCAATCAGGGCCGGGGTATTGGGCATGGTGCGCACGATCGCGCCATATCCCCGGAGCCAGCGCGACAAATCACCCGCGCGGATACCGGCCGCAATCGACAGGATCAGCGGCGCGCCGGCCAGGTGCGGCAGCAGCGCCGCCGCCGCCTCGCGCATCTGCTGCGGTTTGACCGCCAGCACGATCGCGTCGCACGCCCCCAGCGCGGCGTCGATCGCGCCGCTGGTCGTCACCCCATGCTGCTCGCTCAGGCGCACCAGGGCGTCGGCGTTCGGATCGACCACGTGAATATCCGCCCCCGCGGCCAGCTTGCCGGCCAGGCCGGCGATCAGCGCCGACGCCATGTTCCCACCACCGATAAACGCAATCTTCATGGCCACCCTCATTGTTATCCGTACTGCGGTTATTCGTATTTGCGCGATCCGAAAATCGCACTGCCGACGCGCACGATGGTCGCGCCCTCCGCCACCGCCGCGCCCAGATCGGCCGACATCCCCATCGACAGCGTATCGAGCGCCATCCCGTCCGCGCGCAAGCGCTCGTAGAGCACGCGCAGTTTGCGAAACGCGGCGCGCTGTTTGTCGACCTGGGCTTCGGCTTCCGGGATTGCCATCAGCCCGCGCAGGCGCAAGTGTGGCAGTTGCGCCACTGCGCGCGCCAATTCAGGCAATGCTTCCGGTGTGACACCACTCTTGCTAGCCTCACCACTGATGTTAACTTGCAGACAAATATTCAAGGGCCCCAGTTCCGGCGGGCGTTGTTCCGATAAACGCTGCGCTATCTTGAGCCGTTCGACGGTATGCACCCACGCGAAGCTGGCGGCGATCGGGCGCGTCTTGTTGCTCTGTATGGGGCCGATGAAGTGCCACTCCATCGGCGCGGCCGGCAAGGCGTGCGAAACGGCTGCAATTTTATCTAATGCTTCTTGCAAGTAATTCTCTCCGAACGCATACTGCCCGGCGGCGGCGGCTTCAAGTACGGCCTCGGCAGGAAAGGTCTTCGAAACGGCGAGCAATTGCACGTCGTTCCGGGGGCGGCCTGCGGCGGCGGCCGCAGCAACAATACTCGCATCGACAGCTTGCAAGTTCTGGACGATTGTGGACATAATCATTTTCGGCGGGCAATTCAATGCAGGTCGGTCGTTGCGAAATGCGCACACTATCGGCATGCGCCCATTCACGGCACAGGGATTATAAATGGACATCTCCGAATTACTCGCATTCTCCGTCAAGAACAAGGCATCCGACTTGCACCTCTCATCCGGCCTGCCGCCGATGATCCGCGTGCACGGCGACGTTCGCCGCATCAACTTGCCGCCGCTGGAGCACAAGGATGTGCACGGCATGATCTATGACATCATGAATGACGGCCAGCGCAAGCAGTACGAAGAAATGCTGGAGTGCGATTTCTCGTTTGCGATTCCGGGCCTGGCGCGCTTTCGCGTCAACGCCTTCAACCAGGAGCGCGGCGCGTCGGCGGTACTGCGGACCATTCCCTCCAAAATCCTGAGCCTGGAAGACTTGAACGCGCCGCGCATTTTCGCCGACCTGGCGATGCGTCCGCGCGGCCTGGTGCTGGTCACCGGCCCGACCGGTTCGGGCAAGTCGACGACCCTGGCGGCGATGGTCAACCACCTCAACGAAAACGAGTATGGCCACATCCTGACCATCGAAGACCCGATCGAATTCGTGCACGACTCGAAGAAGTGCCTGATCAACCAGCGCGAAGTCGGTCCGCACACGCTCTCGTTCAACAACGCGCTGCGCTCGGCGCTGCGCGAAGACCCGGACTGCATCCTGGTGGGCGAGCTGCGCGACCTGGAAACGATCCGCCTGGCCCTGTCGGCCGCGGAAACGGGCCACCTCGTGTTCGGCACCCTGCACACCTCCTCGGCCGCCAAGACCATCGACCGTATCGTCGACGTGTTCCCGTCCGAAGAAAAAGAGATGGTCCGCGCGATGCTGTCCGAATCGCTGCAAGCCGTCATTTCGCAGACCCTGCTCAAGACCAAGGATGGCTCGGGCCGCGTGGCCGCGCACGAAATCATGATCGGCACGCCGGCGATCCGCAACCTGATTCGCGAAGCGAAGATCGCGCAGATGTACTCCGCGATCCAGACCGGCAGCTCGGTCGGCATGCAAACCCTGGACCAGAACCTGACCGATCTGGTTCGCCGCAACATCATTTCCGGCGCTGCTGCGCGTTCGGCCGCCAAAACGCCGGAAAACTTCCCCGGTTAATTTTTAGGATATTTAATGGAACGCGACCAGGCCTCAAAATTCATGTTCGACCTGCTGCGTCTGATGACCAGCAAGAACGGCTCGGACTTGTTCATCACGGCCGGCTTTCCGCCTGCGATCAAGATCGACGGCAAGATCACGCCAGTGTCGTCGCAGCCGCTCACGCCGGCGCACACCGCCGACCTGGCGCGCTCGATCATGAGCGACAAGCAGACCGCCGGCTTCGAGCTGACCAAGGAAGCGAACTTCGCGATCAGCCCGGGGGACATGGGACGCTTCCGCGTCTCGGCCTTCATCCAGATGAGTTCCGTGGGCATGGTCCTGCGGACGATTACCACCGCCATTCCGCGCCTGGAAGACCTGGGCCTGCCCGAAGTCCTGAAAGACATCGTGATGACCAAGCGTGGCCTGGTCATCATGGTCGGCGCGACCGGTTCGGGCAAGTCGACGACGATGGCGGCGATGGTCGGGCACCGCAACGAAAACAGCTACGGGCATATCATCACGATCGAAGACCCGGTCGAATACGTCCACCCGCACAAGAACTGCGTGATTACGCAGCGCGAAGTGGGGATGGACACCGATTCGTTCGAAGTCGCCCTGAAAAACTCGCTGCGCCAGGCGCCCGACGTGATCCAGATCGGCGAGATCCGCGACCGCGAAACGATGGAACACGCGATCGCCTTCGCCGAAACCGGTCACCTGTGCATGGCCACCCTGCACGCCAACAGCGCCAACCAGGCGCTCGACCGCATCATCAACTTCTTCCCCGAAGAGCGCCGCCAGCAGTTGTTGATGGACTTGTCGCTGAACTTGAAGGGCATGGTATCGCAGCGCCTGATTCCGATGAAGGAAGCCAAGGGCCGCTGCGTGGCGATCGAGATCATGCTCAACTCCCCGCTCATTTCGGACCTGATCTTCAAGGGCGATGTGCACGAGATCAAGGAGATCATGAAGAAGTCGCGCGAGCTGGGCATGCAGACGTTCGACCAGGCGCTGTTCGACCTGCACGAAGCCGACAAGATCACCTACGAAGACGCGCTGCGCAACGCCGACTCGGTCAATGACCTGCGCCTGAACATCAAGTTGAACGGCAAGGAAGCGAAGAACCGCGACCTGTCGGCCGGTACCGAGCACCTGGGCATCGTGTGACGGGAGCGCTCGACTTCAAGGCTGCCGATATTTCGGGCACGCCGGTGGACCTGGCCATGTACAAGGGCCAGGTGGTGCTGGTGGTGAACACCGCCAGCGAGTGCGGCTTCACCAAGCAGTACAAGGGCCTGGAAATCGTGTACCAGCAGTTCAGGGACAAGGGCGTGGTGGTGCTGGGTTTTCCGTGCAATCAGTTCGGCGGACAGGAGCCCGGCAGCGAAAGCGAGATCGGCGCGTTCTGCGAGAAAAACTTCGGCGTCACGTTTCCACTCTTTGCCAAGGTCGACGTCAATGGCGAGAACGCGCATCCGCTGTTCCAGCACCTGAAGAAAGCGGCGCCCGGATTATTGGGCACCGAGCGGATCAAGTGGAACTTCACCAAGTTCCTGATCGGGAAAGACGGCAGCGTGTACAAGCGCTTCGCGCCGGCGACCAAGCCGGAAGAACTGGTGGCCGATATCGAGAAGCTGCTGGCGCAATAGTCGCACTGTCTTCGCGGCCCTCTGCGTCTTCAACCTGCATCGCACGCGACCACTCGTACCCGCGCCTTGGCGCGGGTACGGCGAGTCTTCGGCTTATTCAGAAATCAAATATCGATCATCAAATAAAGTGCTTACATAATTCACTTCGTGAATGACATCCATTCGAATTTGAAATTGGCGTTATATGTTGCAATGCCACATAATGTGTACATACCAAACGAAAACACATTAAAAGGATCGATATGAACATCGTGAAGAACATGGAAGCCGTCGTCATCGCCGCAGTCGCACTGACCTTTGTCACCGCCATGGCCTCGGCCGAAGCGCCACGCGCCCGCAGTGCAGCATCGAGCGTCCCATCGGCCGCCGCCAAGACCGACAGCGAGGCCAAGGCCGATATGACCACCATCGTCGTTACCGGCAAGCGCTTGAGCGCAGCACAAAAAGCCAACCTGGCCGCGTAAAAGTCACGTAAAAAAACAACGTAAAAATCAGGCCAGCGCCTGGTCGATCAATTCGATCCAGTGTGCGACCGGCGTTTCCGTACCCGACTGGAGATGTGTCTGGCAGCCGATATTGGCCGACACGATGAGTTCCGGATCGGTGGCTTGCAAACTGGCCAGCTTGCGGTCCCGTAGTTCAGTCGCCAGCGCAGGCTGCAGCACCGAATAGGTGCCGGCCGAACCGCAGCACAGATGACTATCGGCGCACAGCGTTACATCGACGCCGGCGGCCCGCAACACCCCTTCCACCTTGCCCCGTATCTGCTGCCCGTGCTGCAGGGTGCAAGGCGGATGAAACGCCACCCGCTTCGACACTTTCCCTTTCAGCTTCGCTCCCAGTTCGGCCTCGAACTGCGGCATGATTTCGCTCAGGTCGCGCGTGAGCATGGCGATGCGCGCCGCCTTGGCGGCATACGCGCTGTCGTGCGCCAGCAGGTGCCCGTATTCCTTTACCGTGACGCCGCAGCCGGACGCCGTCATCACGATCGCCTCGATCTGTCCGCGCTCGACCAGCGGCCACCAGGCGTCGATATTGCGGCGCATGTCTTCCAAACCCCCATCCTGATCGTTCAGGTGGTAGCGCAGCGCGCCGCAGCAGCCGGCCTTGGGCGCGGCCAGCAACTGCACCCCAAAAGCATCGAGCACGCGCGCCGTGGCCGCATTGATATCGGGCGCCATGGTGCTTTGCACGCAGCCTTGCAGCACCAGCATCTTGCGCGTGTGTTCGCGCGCCGGCCAGCGACCGGCACTGCGCGTCTTGGGCAGCTTGTCCTGCAACGTCGGCGAGAGCAGTGGCCGCAACAGCTGGCCCGCCTTGAAGGCCGGCCTGAAGATCCATGTGCGCGGCAGCGCTTCCTTCAGCACCGCGCGCTTGATGCGTTCGGCGAGCGGACGGCGCACGCGCTCTTCGACCACCCTGCGGCCAATGTCGGCCAGGCGCCCGTAGCGCACGCCCGACGGACACGTTGTTTCGCAATTGCGGCAGGTCAGGCAGCGGTCCAGATGGGTCTGGGTCTTGGCGGTGACCGGTGCCCCTTCGAGCACCTGCTTGATCAGGTAGATGCGTCCGCGCGGGCCATCGAGTTCGTCGCCCAGCAGCTGGTAAGTGGGACAGGTGGCGGTGCAGAAGCCGCAATGCACGCAGGCGCGCAAAATCGCTTCGGCTTCGTCTCCGTCAGCCGTGCCCTTGATAAAATCGGCGAGGTTCGTTTGCATCAGTACATCCGTCCCGGATTGAAAACCTGCGAGGGATCGAAGGCCGCCTTCAGGCGTTGATGAATCTTCGCTACGCTTGGCGCCAGCGGCTGGAACACGCCGACGCTCTTGTCGCCGCCACTGAACAGGGTGGCGTGGCCGCCCACCGCGCTGACGGCGCGCCGGATATTGTGCGCCATCGCGGCATCGGCATCGGCATCGGCATCGATTTTGAGCCAGCGCTGCGCGCCGCCCCACTCGATCAGCTGTGCGCCACGCAGGATGATGGCGCCGGTGGTTGACGGTACCGACAGGCGCCACAGGCTGCCCTCGCCCTCGAAAAACGCGTGCCGCTGTTCGCGCAGCGCGGCCCAGAACGCGCGGCCGTCGTCCACCGGCTCACCGCCCAGGGTGCGGGCGGCGGCAGTTACCGCCGCCTGCGCGCCGGACAGGCGCACCGTCAGCACGCTGGCGTGCCAGCAACTGGCCGAGATGGGCAACGGCAGGCCGGCCCATTCGTTCAGGCGCCGCAGGGCCTCGATTTCGTCCATCGCAAAGCGCAAGGTCGTGTCGCACAGCGCGCGCGGCAGCACCTTGATGGAATGCTGCAGCATCAGCCCCAGCGTACCCATGGAACCGGCCAGCAGGCGCGATACATCGTAGCCGGCCACGTTCTTCATGACCTGGCCGCCGAAAGTGAGCACCTCGCCCTTGCCATCCATGAGGACCGCGCCAAGCACGAAGTCGCGTAGCGCCCCGCTGCTGGCGCGGCGCGGGCCGGACAGGCCGCCGGCGATGACGCCGCCGATGGTGGCGCCCTCGCCGAAGTGCGGCGGCTCGAACGCCAGCATCTGATTGCGTTCTGCCAGCGCCGCCTCGATCTCGGCCAGCGGCGTGCCGCAGCGCGCCGTGATGACCAGTTCCGTCGGCTCGTAGTCGACGATGCCGCTGTAAGCGCGCGTGTCGAGGATCTCGCCTTCGCTGGTTTGCCCGTACCAGTCCTTGGTGCCGCCGCCCCGAATGCGGAGCACGCGGCCATCGCTGGCCGCTGCCAGCACCTGGCTTCTGAATTGTTCGATGTGCTGCACGTTGCCTCCCATGGTCAGAAACGGGGCAGGCCGGCGAACGGCAGCACGCCGCCGGACACGCGCATCTTGCCGAATTCGGCGCAGCGGTTCAGGGTGGGGATGGCCTTGTCGGGATTGAGCAGGTGCGCAGGATCGAAGGCGCGCTTGACGGCGAAGAAGGCATCGAGTTCGGCGCGCGTGAACTGGATGCACATCGAATTGATCTTTTCCTTGCCCACGCCATGCTCGCCGGTGATGGTGCCGCCCACTTCGACGCACAGCGCCAGGATGGCCGCGCCAAAGGCTTCGGCACGATCAAATTCGCCGGGCTGGTTGGCGTCGAACAGGATGAGAGGATGCAGGTTGCCATCGCCGGCGTGGAACACGTTGGCGCAGCGCAGGCCGTACGTCACCTCCATCTGCGCAATCCCGGTCAGCACCTGCGCCAGGTTCTTGCGCGGGATGGTCCCATCCATGCAGTAGTAGTCGGGCGAAATGCGGCCCGCCGCCGGAAAGGCGTTCTTGCGGCCCGACCAGAAGCGCAGGCGCTCGGCCTCGCTCTGCGACACCGCAATCGCACTGGCGCCGGCCGCGTGCAGCACCGCCGACATGCGCTCGATTTCTTCGTCCACTTCCAGCTGCGTGCCATCGGCTTCGCACAGCAAAATTGCCGCGGCGTCGGTGTCGTAACCGGCGCGCACGAACGGTTCGACCATGCGCGAGGAGGTCTGGTCCATCATCTCCAGCCCGGCCGGGATGATGCCGGCGGCGATCACGCTGGCCACCGCATCGCCGCCAGTGACCACACTGTCAAACGAGGCCATGATCACGCGCGCGGTGGCCGGCTTGGGAATAAGCCGGACCGTCACTTCGGTAACGATGCCCAGCATGCCCTCGGAACCGATGAACACCGCCAGCAGGTCCAGCCCCGGCGCATCGAGCGCTTCGCCGCCAAGTTCGATGATGTCGCCGTCGATGGTGGCCACGCGCACGCGCAGAACGTTATGCAGGGTGAGTCCGTATTTGAGGCAATGCACGCCGCCGGAATTTTCCGCCACGTTGCCGGCGATGGTGCAGGCGATCTGCGAGGACGGGTCGGGCGCGTAGTACAAGCCGTGCGGCGCGGCCGCATCCGAAATGGCCAGGTTGCGTACGCCCGGCTGCACCACCGCCAGGCGCGCGTAAGGCTCCATGCGCACGATGCGGTTCATGCGCGCGGTCGACAGCACCACGCCGTCGGCAATCGGCAGCGCCCCGCCCGACAAGCCGGTGCCGGCGCCACGCGGCACGATCGGCACGTTCAGTTCGCGGCACACGTTCAGAATCGCCAGCACCTGTTCCTCGTCGTCCGGCAAGGTGACGATCATCGGGAGCTGGCGGTAGGCGGCCAGGCCGTCGCACTCGTACGGGCGCGTGTCTTCGGGGTCGGACAGCACACAGCGCTCCGGCAGCACCGCCAGCAGGGCCTGGGCGACTTGCCGGCGGCGTTCGGGATCGATGGGAAGGGAGGCGGACATGTCTTGATTGTATGCGTAAACGCCGCTTTTGTCGTATCCTGACTGATTATGATTTCGCTACCGGATAAACCATCATGGGCAACCGACTTTCAAAAATCGCCACTCGCACCGGCGACAACGGCACCACCGGCTTGGGTGACGGCAGCCGCACCGAAAAAGACAGCGTGCGCGTGCACACCCTGGGCGAGGTCGACGAACTCAATTCCTTCGTCGGCCTGCTGCTGTGCGAGGACATGCCGGCCGAGCTGCGCGAAGAACTGGTCTCGATCCAGCACGACCTGTTCGACCTGGGGGGCGAAATCTGCATCCCTGGCTACACCCTGATCACCGAGGAGCATGTGGCGCGGCTGGACGACCTTCTCGAAAAATACAATGCCGACCTGCCTGCGCTGAAGGATTTCATCCTCCCCGCCGGCTCGCGCGCGGCGTCGATTGCGCACGTGTGCCGCACTGTGTGCCGGCGTGCGGAGCGCAGCATCGTCACGCTCGGCAAAACCGAGACTATCAACGATCATCCGCGCCAGTACGTGAACCGGCTGTCGGACCTGATGTTCGTGCTCTCGCGCGTGTTGAACCGCTTCGCGGGCGGCAGCGACGTGCTGTGGCAGCATGAGCGCAAGCGCGGATGATCGCCATGAAGAAAACACTGGTCGCCACGCTGGCCGCAGTACTCTGGAGCGCCGGCAGTGCATTGGCCGCCGCGCCCGACGTCACCCGCACCGAGGTCACGCGCCTGCTTGAAGCGGTCGAAAAATCGCAGTGCCAGTTCAACCGCAACGGCAGCTGGCACGACGCCAGGGAGGCACGCGCCCACCTGCAAAAGAAGTACGATTATCTGGAAAAGAAGAAGCTGGTGACGACCACCGAAAGCTTCATCGAACGCGGCGCCTCGACCAGCAGCATGAGCGGCGACCCGTACCAGATGCGCTGTGCCGGCACGGCGGTGGTCAACAGCGCCGACTGGCTCAAGGCCGAACTGGCGCGCGTGCGCAAGTAAGTGGGCAAGCGATCTAAGTGCGTGTCAGCGCCTGGCCCAGGCTTCAGATGGCAGCCCGGCACGGGACCGGACCCGCAAGCGCTCGCGCGGATGGCAAAGGCGGCGCCCAAGCCGGCTGCCGTCATGGGCGAAGCGTGGTTCATGGGTGATGAGCGCTGCATGTTCGACTACCTGGGCACTACGCCGGTCGACGACCTGTCCGACAAACAGCTCGAAAGAGTGCTGTGGGAGATCGGCAGCGGCACGCGCAGCTTCGGCCCCCTGGACGAATGGGACGATTGGTCCGCGTACCTGCTACACCGGCTGGTCGCCGGCAGGCAGGCGCCATCGCAGCGTCAGCTCATCGAACTGCTGGCGACCGTATTTTTTAGCCGGTACCCGGTGCGCAGCGACGATGGCGATTACGGCGACGCGTTGCAGACGCTGGGCCAGGTCATCATGGCCCCGTCGCGCTGGCGGGACAGCCGGCTAATCCTGGACCACGTATTGAACGGCCCGCCCGCCGGGCCATCGGAGAGTTGGGGCTGGTGGAACGTCGGCGGCGACTTGTCGGTGTCGCTGTTTTTTTGCCTGAAATACCTCAAGCCGGGTGACATTGCGAGGTGGGTGGACTCGATCTTTGCGATCGACGATCCACACTGGCGCGCGCAGATTCTGGTGTGGCTGGGCGCAACCCGGCAGCTATGGGACGACGGCAGCGCATTCCCTTCCGACTTGAAAAACCAGTCCCCGGATGCGCGATGGGCCGACGCGTATCTGCTCGACGACAAGCTGGCCGATGCGTTCATCAGCGAGAAAAACCGGGCGGCGTTCAAGGACGCACTGCGGCCATTGCTTGGCCTGCACCTGGACGACTGGCTCGAATCAATCGCGCAGGTCGATTATCTTGAGATGGAAGCGCTGCCCCCTGCCGCCCTGCCAATCGTGCACGGCAAAGCCGGTGCTATCATTAAATTCACGCCACCCTGACAGCCCGTAACCATTTCTTGCCCACTCGTGGAAAAGCCCAGTAAAGTTCGTCCGGCCACGCCAACAGAGGTACTCGTCTGCACGATCGGCCACTCCAACCGTCCGCTGGACGTGTTTCTCGACCTGCTAGCCATCAACGACATCGGCTGCGTGGTCGATGTGCGCACCGTGCCGCGCTCGCGCCATAATCCCCAGTTCGGCCAGGATACGCTGCCGCATTCACTCGCCGCCGCCGGCATCAATTATCGCTATGTGCAGGCGCTGGGCGGCTTGCGCCGTGCGGCCAAGGAGTCGCCCAACGCCGGCTGGCGCAACGCCTCGTTTCGCGGCTACGCCGACCATATGCAATCACAGGAATTCTCCGAAGGCATGGACGTACTGGGCGAGCTCGCAAAGAAGCAGCGCTGCGTGCTGATGTGCGCCGAAGCCGTGCCATGGCGCTGCCACCGCTCGATGATCGGCGATGCCCTGCTGGTGCGCCACATCGGCGTTGAGCACATCATCGGGCCCAAAGGGCGACGCCCTCATTCCCTGACGCCCTTCGCGCAGGTCGACGGTGAACGCATCACCTATCCGGCGCCGCCCGCCGATGACGCGGATGACTGACATCGCAGTTCTGAAACACTATCCGAATCTGGACACCTTGCTCGCCGACGTGCGCGCATGCCGCGCCTGCGAAGCGCATCTGCCCAAAGGCCCGCGGCCGATCGTGCAGGTCGGCGAAGGCGCGCGCGTGCTGATCGTCGGGCAGGCGCCGGGAACGCGCGTGCACGCCTCCGGCATCCCGTGGGACGACGCCAGCGGAAAGCGCTTGCGCGAATGGCTTGGCGTGGAGCCGGGCGAATTTTATGATCCCGCGCGCTTCGCCATCATCCCGATGGGGTACTGCTACCCCGGCCGGGGCAACGGTGGCGACCTGCCGCCACGGCCGGAGTGCGCCGACCTGTGGCTGGACCACCTGCTGGCCAAGCTGCCCGATATTAAATTGACGCTGCTGATCGGCGCGCACGCGCAGAAGCATTTTCTCGGCACGCGCCGCAAGCCGACGCTGACCGAGACAGTCCAGGCGTGGCGCGAGGTCGCGCCAACGTATTTTCCCCTGCCCCATCCGTCGCCGCGCAATACGCCCTGGCTGCAGCGCAATCCGTGGTTCGAGCAAGACCTGGTACCGACGCTACGCACGCAAATCGACGCAATCTTCAGATAACGATCGGCCCGTCCGTGCAAGCTCAAAAAAAAACGCCAACCCGAAGGTTGGCGTTTCATTGGCTGGGTCTCGCGCAGCGTTACGTAGAAACCGCGTGTCAGGTGTTATTGACCACCAGGCGCGGCTCCGCTGCGCCAAAGCGCTGGCGGATCGACGCGGCGATGCCCTTGGCGTCGAGTCCAACACTGGCCAGCAAGGCCGCCGGGTCGCCATGGTCGATGAATTTATCGGGCAGGCCGAGAATGAGCAGGGGTTTCTGGATGCCAGCCGCCGCCAGCGCTTCCGCCACCGCCGAACCGGCGCCGCCCATGATCGCGCCCTCTTCCACCGTCACCACGTAGTCATGATCCTGCGCCAGTTGCTTGACCAGCTCCACGTCGAGCGGCTTGACGAAGCGCATATTGGCCACTGTCGCATTGAGTTCCGTGCCGGCTACCACGCTCGGCGCCACCATCGAACCGAACGCCATGATCGCCACGCTGGTACCGGTGCGCTTGATCTGGCCCTTGCCGATCGGGAGCGTGCTCAGTTCCTTCTCGATCACCGCGCCAATGCCGGCGCCGCGCGGATAGCGCACCGCCGCCGGCCCCTTGTACTGGTAACCGGTGCTGAGCATCTGGCGGCATTCGTTTTCGTCCGACGCGGCCATGACGACCATGTTCGGAATACAGCGCAGGAACGAAATATCGTAATTGCCGGCATGCGTGGCGCCGTCGGCGCCAACCAGGCCCGCGCGGTCGAGCGCGAACAGCACGTCCAGGTTTTGCAGCGCCACGTCGTGAATCAGCTGGTCGTAGGCGCGCTGCAAAAAGGTGGAGTAGATCGCCACCACGGGCTTCAAACCTTCGGTCGCCAGGCCCCCGGCGAATGTCACCGAGTGCTGTTCGGCGATGCCGACGTCGAAATAGCGGTCCGGGAACTGCTCTTCGAAGCGCACCATGCCCGAGCCTTCACGCATGGCGGGCGTGATGCCAACCAGGCGCTTGTCCGCCGCGGCCATGTCGCACAGCCAGGTGCCGAAGACTTCCGTGTAGGTGGTCTTGCCGGCTTTGGCGGGCAGGATGCCTTCGGTCGGATTGAACTTGCCCGGCCCGTGGTACAGCACCGGGTCGACTTCGGCCAGCTTGTAGCCCTGCCCCTTTTTAGTCACCACGTGCAGGAACTGCGGACCCTTGAGCTTCTTGATGTTTTCCAGCGTGGGAATGAGCGAGTCGAGGTCGTGGCCGTCGATCGGACCGATGTAGTTAAAGCCGAATTCCTCGAACATCGTGGCCGGAACCACCATGCCCTTGGCGTGTTCTTCGAAGCGCTTGGCCAGTTCCAGCACGGGACCGGGCAGCACCGACTTGCCGACGTTCTTGGCGGCCGCGTAGAACTGCCCGGACATCAGGCGCGCCAGGTAGCGATTGAGCGCGCCCACCGGCGGCGAAATCGACATGTCGTTGTCGTTCAGGACCACCAGCAGGTTGATGTCTTCCTGTACGCCGGCGTTGTTGAGCGCCTCGAAGGCCATCCCGGCCGTCATGGAGCCGTCGCCGATGACGGCGATCGCGTGGCGATGCTCTCCCTTGATCTTGGCCGCCTGCGCCATGCCCAGCGCGGCCGAAATCGAGGTCGACGAGTGAGCCGTGCCGAAGGTGTCGTATTCGCTTTCGTCACGGCGCGGGAAGCCCGAAATGCCGTTCAACTGGCGCAGGCTGTGCATCTGGTCGCGCCGGCCGGTCAGGATCTTGTGCGAGTACGTCTGGTGGCCCACGTCCCAGACGATGCGGTCGTACGGCGTGTTGAACACATAGTGCAGCGCAATCGTCAGCTCCACCGTGCCCAGGTTGGACGAGAGGTGGCCGCCCGTCTTGGACACGGAATCGAGCAGGAAGTGGCGCAACTCGTGCGCCAGGGGCGTCAGTTGTGCGCGCGCCAGCTTGCGCAGTTCGGCCGGTTCGTTGATTGTCTCTAGCAAGTTCATTTACGCTTTCCGCTGCACGATCAGGTCCGCCAACTGGCGCAGCCGATCTGCTTTGTCACCAAACGGCGCGAGCGCGTCATGCGCTTCGTTCCGCAATTTTTCTGCCAAGACCCTGGATGGTTCCAGGCCCAAAATCGATACGTAGGTCGGCTTGTTGGCCGCCGCGTCCTTGCCCGCGGTCTTGCCGAGGGTGGCCGAATCGGCAGTCGCATCGAGCACGTCGTCGACCACCTGGAAGGCCAGTCCGATCGCCTTGGCGTAGGCGTCGAGCGCGCGCATCTGGTCGGCACTGACGTCGGCGCCGGCCAGTGCGCCCAGCACCACCGAAGCGCGCAGCAAGGCGCCGGTTTTGAGCTGGTGCATCTGTTCGAGCTGCTCCAGGGTGAGGCTGATACCGACGCTATCGAGGTCGATCGCCTGGCCGCCGCACATGCCGCTTGAGCCGGCCGCGTGCGCGAGAAGGCGCAGCATCGCGACCTGGCGCGGCGCCGGGATATCCATGCCTTCGGCCAGCACCAAAAAGGCCTGCGACTGCAGCGCGTCGCCCACCAGCAGCGCGGTCGCTTCGTCGTAAGCCACGTGCACGGTCGGTTTACCGCGCCGCAGGTCGTCGTCGTCCATGCAGGGCATGTCGTCGTGCACCAGCGAGTAGGCGTGGATCATTTCGAGCGCGGCGGCGGCACGCTCCAGGGCGCGCGCATCGGCGCCGAACAGCGCGCCGGCGGCGAACACCAGCAAGGGGCGCACCCGCTTGCCGCCGCCGAGGACCGTGTAGCGCATCGCTTCGTGCAGCTTGTGCGGCACCACAGCGGCCGCAGGCAGCAGGGCGTCCAGCGCCGCTTCGGCGCGGGCCTGCACGGTTTTCATCCAGTCGTCGAACGGGCCGCTCATTGCATGCCCTCGCCGGCACCATCGGCCGCGAAGGGCTTGAGCATGTCGCCTTCGAGCACCTTGACCTGGGACTCGACTTTTTCGAGCTGGGCGGCGCAGTAGCGCACCAGCTCCGAGCCGCGCGCGTACGCCGCGACCGAGGCCTCCAGCGGCAACTGGCCGGCTTCCATCTGGGTGACCAGCTGGGCCAGTTCGGCCATGGCCTGTTCGAACGATTCAGGCGCCGCCACGGGTTCCACTAATAATTTCTTTGCCATAGTTACTTTATGTGAGTCCGCGGCATGCAACTTGTGCGCGGCGCGCCAGTCTAATCGCTTATTCTAGAACAATCCATCCTAACGGGTGGCGATTTGGCATTTTATCGTATTGAGGCTGGATCGATGAAAACCATGTTTTTCCTTCAATATTTACTTCCGCCCACACCACATTCCCGCGCCGGACCGAGACGGCAGGGGCCGTTCCGCGCTATAATCGCCGGTTCTGTCCGAAATACCGTATTGCGCACTTAAAAATACTGGTCTTTGGATTCTTTCTCTTCTTTAGTCGGTGTACATATAAAAGGGGGGTTGGGATGTCCGATCTGGCTACCCACGCCAAGCTGGCGCGTTCGTGCGCGCAGCTTCCGGTAGATGCTTACTTTGATGAAGCGCTGTTACAGCGCGAAATGCAGCAACTGTTCCAGCATGGCCCGCGCTATGTCGGCCATACGCTGATGGTGCCCGAAACGGGAGATTTTGCCACGCTCGCTTCCGAGAATGAGGGCCGCATGCTGGTGCGCAACGGCAACGGGATCGAGGTCCTGTCGAACGTGTGCCGCCATCGCCAGGCGCTGATGTTCAATGGACGCGGCAATGCGAACAATATCGTCTGCCCCCTGCACCGCTGGACCTACGACCTCAAAGGTGAGCTGATCGGTGCGCCGCACTTCCCGGAAACGCCGTGCCTGAACCTGTCCAAGACAGCGCTGCAGGAATGGAACGGGCTGCTGTTCGAACAGAACGGCTACAACGTCATGGACAAGCTCAAGGGCCTGTCGGTGGAGAAGGATTTCGATTTTTCGGGCTATATGTTCGACCACGTCGAGGTGCAGACCTGTAATTACAACTGGAAGACCTTCATCGAAGTCTACCTGGAGGATTACCACGTCGAGCCCTTCCACGCGGGCCTGGGCGGCTTTGTCAGCTGCGACGACCTGCGCTGGGAGTTCGGGCGCGACTACAGCGTGCAGACCGTCGGCGTGAACCGCGGCCTGGGCAAGGCCGGCTCGCCCATCTACCAGCGCTGGCAGGAACAGGTGCTCAAGTTTCGCGGCGGCGTGCCGCCCGATAAAGGCGCGATCTGGTTCACGCTGTACCCGAACATCATGGTCGAGTGGTATCCGCATGTGCTGATCGTCTCGACGCTGTGGCCGGACGGCCCGCAAAAGACGCGCAACGTCGTCGAGTTCTACTACCCCGAAGAGATCGTGCTGTTCGAGCGCGACTTCATCGAGGCCGAACGCGCGGCATACTTCGAGACCTGCATCGAGGATGACGAAATCGCCATGCGCATGGATGCCGGCCGGCGCATCCTGCGCGCGCGCGGGGTCAGCGAAGTCGGTCCGTACCAGTCGCCCATGGAAGACGGCATGCAGCACTTCCACGAGTGGTACCGCAGCAGCCTGGCGCTGTAGGGCGCCGACCTCAATGGCCGCGCTCTGGATTCTGCTGGCGAGCTTCCTGTTCTCGCTCATGGGCGCGGCCGTCAAACTCGCCTCGGGCGAGTATTCGGTGGCCGAAATCGTGTTCTACCGCGGCCTGGTCGGCATCATCCTCCTGTACCTGTTCATCCGCCACCAGGGCGGCAAGCTGCGCACCGAACACCTGCCCGGCCATCTCTGGCGCGGCGCCATCGGCGTGGTGTCGCTGTGGATGTGGTTTTACGCGGCCACCAAGCTGCCGCTGGCCACCGCCGTCACCCTCAATTACATGTCGCCCATCTGGACCGCGGTGGCCATGATCGCCTTCTCGTGGTGGCAGGGCAAGGAGCGCATCGCCCTGCCCCTCCTGGTGTCGATTGCGGTCAGTTTCGGCGGCGTGATGCTGGCCTTGCGCCCGGCCTTCGAGGCGCAGCAGTGGTTCGGCGCGCTCATGGCGCTGTTGTCGGGCATGCTGGCCGCCATCGCCTACACCATGGTGCGGCGCCTGAGCCGCGCCGGCGAACCGGAATTTCGCGTGGTGTTCTACTTTTTGGCGGTGAACATCGCGGCCGGCCTGGCCGGCACCCTGCTGCCGGGCGGCTCGCCCGACGGCGCGGCGTGGCATGGGCATTCCGCGCGCGGCGCCGCCCTGCTGCTGTTCATCGGGGCCTCGGGCGTGTTCGCCCAGATGGCGTTGACGCGCGCCTGGCGCACCGGCAAGGTGCTGGTCGTGGCCAACCTGCAGTACACCGGCATCGTGTTTTCAAGCCTGTGGGGCATCCTGATCTGGCACGACGTCTTCGACTGGCATGTCTGGCTTGGCATGGTGCTGATCCTCGCTTCCAGCGTGGCCGCCACGTTCTATAACACGGTCACCGAAAGGCGCGCCGCGGCAGCCCGCGCCGGCAGCGCCGACACGCAATAAGAAGGAAACCATGGCAGCAGCCCTGTGGATGTTATTTGCCAGCTTCGCCTTCGCCGCCATGGGCGCCGCCGTGAAACTGGCGTCAAGCACGTATTCGACATCCGAAATCGTCATGTACCGTGGTTTGATCGGCACCGTCATGCTGCTCATCATGGTCAAGCACCAGGGCTTGAGCCTGCGCACCGTGTTCATCAAGGACCACCTGTGGCGCAGTGTCGTCGGCGTGGTGTCGCTGTGGATGTGGTTTTTCGCGATCGGCAAACTGCCGCTGGCCACTGCCGTCACCCTCAACTACATGGCGCCGATCTGGATTGCCGCGTTCCTGTTCTGCGCCGGCTGGTGGCACGCAAAGGACCATGTGGAGTGGCCGCTGATCCTGGCCGTGATCATGAGCTTCGTCGGCGTGACCCTGGTGCTGCAGCCGGCGATCGCGGCCAACCAGTGGGTCGGCGGCGCGGTCGGCCTGATGTCGAGCGTGATGTCGGCGATGGCGTACATGCAGGTACGGCGCCTGGGCCAGCTGGGCGAGCCGGAATTTCGCGTGGTGTTCTATTTTTCCGCCATGACGGCATCCGCCGGCCTGGTTGGCACCTTGCTGGAAGGGCGCGGCGCCGGCGTATCGTTATTCACCGCGCATAGCCTGCACAGCGCCGGCCTGCTGCTGGCCATTGGCGTCTCGGCCCTGTTCGCGCAAATCGCCATGACGCGCGCCTACCGCATCGGCAAGGTGCTGGTGGTGGCCAACCTGCAGTACACCGGCATCGTGTTTTCCAGCCTGTGGGGCATGCTGCTGTGGGGCGACAAATTTACCTGGACCGTGTGGCTGGGGATGGCGGTGATTCTTGTGTCGGGCATCGCCGCGACGTTCTACAATACCCAAAGCACGCCGCGCGGCGCCGCCGTCAGCACGACCGATCCCATCGCAAGCGAACTTTAAAGGACGCCATGTACACGACACTGATTTCCGCAGCCGACCTGGCCGGCCATATCGACAACCCAGCGTGGGTCATCGTCGACTGCCGCCACGACCTGATGAACCTGTCCGCCGGGCGCGAGGCTTACGCCGCCGGCCACCTGCCGCACGCGCTGTTCGCCGATATCGAAACCGATCTGTCGGGCGCCAAGCGCGGCGCCGACGGCGCGTTTCGCGGGCGCCATCCGCTGCCGGTGCGCGCCGACCTGGTCGCCACCTTGCGCAGCTGGGGCATCGACGACGAGACCCAGGTGGTGGCGTACGACGCGCACGGCGGCATGTTCGCAGCGCGCCTGTGGTGGATGCTGCGCTGGGTCGGCCATCCGGCGGTGGCCGTGCTCGATGGCGGCTTGGCGGCCTGGCAGGCGGCCGGACTGGCGCTGTCGACGGACGCGCCGGCGCCAAAGACCGGCAGCCTCACCGAAAACGCGCCGCTGGTGACCACCGTGTCGGCGGCCGACGTGCTCGATAATGTCAGGAGCGGCAAGCGCGTGGTGCTGGATGCGCGCGCGGCCGACCGCTTCCGCGGCGAGAACGAAACCATCGATCCGGTGGGCGGGCATATTCCGGGGGCGAAGAATCACTTCTTCAAGGATAACCTGGGAGCGGACGGGCGCTTCAAGGATGCGGCCGTGCTCAAGGCCGAACTGGCGCCGCTGGTGGGCAATCCGCAGGACGCCATCATGCAGTGCGGCTCCGGCGTGACGGCATGCCACAACCTGCTGGCGCTGGAAGTGGCGGGTTTGCCGGGCGCCGCGCTGTATCCGGGCTCGTGGAGCGAGTGGTGCGCCGATCCGGCGCGGCCGGTGGCGACCGGGACGTAACAGCCGCCCGGGCGCCTGGCGCAGCCTCAGTCGCCGCCGCCTCCACATCCGCCGCCGCAGCCGGCGTCGCCGGCGCCGTCGCACGCGGCGTCGCCCGCGCCCTCGCACGCGGCGCCGCCGCAGCCCGCGTGGCTGTCGCTGCTGCCGCTATCCCCTAGCGGGCCGCGCTGGCGCGCGTGGCGGCGGTATTCATCTTCGCTCACCAGGCCGGCCGCCAGCAACAGCGCCGGGCGCAGACTCTCCACGGTCGCCGGCACGCCCAGCGCCCGCCCGCGTGCATCGAGCACCAGCGCGGCCACCTCGCCGTTGAGCAGCAGGTAGCCGCAGCCGCCCGGCATGGCCAGCATGCGGTCCAGCGCGAACAGGCGCGGCAGGTTGGGGCCGGCCGCCGGCATGCGTTCGATCCTGCGCGCGCGCACCAGGCAGGCCGCCAACGCGCGCCCCATGCCGCCGCTCATGTCTTGCGCCTCCACATGCGGGATGACGCGCCCGAAGTGCTTGCGGCAAAACGCATTCAATCCCGTCGGCGACAGGCGCATCCAGGCATGCCACACCGAGTCGGCCGCCATCGACGGCAGGCCGCACGGCTGGCTGCTATCGCGTACGCAGTCGAAAAACGCCATCAGGCCCTCGGCGGCGCGGGCGAAAAAAAAGGCATCCTGCGAGATGCCTTTGAATTCGTGTTGCGCCGTGCGTTTCCAGAAGGGGTAGAGCGTCGCCGGGAGCTCGGCCATTTGGGCCCGGTACGGCGACTGGTGGGTCAGGCGGGTGGCACGCAAGGTGTTGATGTGGGTGACGACGGTACTGAGCATGTTCTCGTTCTCCTTTGTTGTTTTTTTATGAGCACAGCCTCGCATACGACGATGACAGCTTGATGACAAGCGCTTGAAATTATTCACCACTGCGCTTGCCATGCCATGGCAGCCGCCGCTCAAGCCGACATCAGCCGCACGGACGAGATGGAATCGTTGGGAATATCCGCCGCTTCGACCCAGGAATAGCGGCCCGGTCCGAATGTGCGCGAGGCGGGCCCACGATAATTGGTGTCGCGATAAAATTTCCAGTGTCCCGATACCACGACAAATGACGATATTCTGTCATTGAAGAAATTATCACTCCACGTGTTCAGGTTCGCTTCCGACCCATACAAATGTTTTTCGCGTCCGCGAAAATCTCTATGTTGGTATAACACGACTTCAGCCATATATCCTCCTTACCAGATAAGACGGCGGGTGCGGCAGGTTAAACTGCAGCGACCTCCACCACGGTGATCCTGCTTCAGTTAACCAGCCTGACCGAGGAAATGGAATCGTTCGGAATATTCACCGCTTCGGCCCAGTTATACAGGCCCGGTCCGAATACCCGCGATGCCGGCCCCTGGTAATTGGCATCGCGATAAAACTGCCAGCGGCCCGACAAGATGACAAACGACGAAGTTTTGTCATTAAAAAAATTATCATCGGGTGCATTCAAGTTCGTTTCCGAAGTGTATAAATGTTTATGGGCACCGTGATAATTGGCGTGTTCAAACAGGACGATTTCAGCCATACATCCTCCTAAACTGGCTACGAGGCAAGAGGTGGTCTCGTTTCACCGAGTACTGCTTCAGGCTTTAGTATAAGGAGGCTGGCGGACTTAACAATAGCGCGGACTTGAGCGGGACTAAATGCGCTGCGCATTCCCATCCCAAGTCTATAACACGGAGAAATTTGATATCCGGAGCGGAATAAACTCCATTGCAAGCGGCAAGAAAATGCCGCTGCGAAGTTTATCGTCCGTTAGTGAGAAACAAGACGACCAGCACGCCCACGCCGATCAGCAACACTTGCGGAATGGATTCCCGCACGGTGGCCCGACGTTGCATCTGCGGCATTAAATCGCTGACGGCAATGTACAAGAAGCCCGAGGAGGCAAATACCAGCACATAAGGAATCAAGCCGCTGGCCCGGTCCAGGGTGAAGTAACCGAGCAGGCCGCCGGCGACGGCCATGAGGCTGCACAGCAAGTTGAACAAATACGCGCGGGTGCGCGAAAAGCCGGCATTGAGCAAGACGATGAAGTCGCCGATTTCCTGCGGGATTTCATGGGCGATAATGGCCAGGCCGGTGACGATGCCCAGTTCCGGATTGGCCAGGAAGGCGGCCGCGATCAGGATGCCGTCGGTAAAATTGTGCATGCCGTCGCCCAGCAGGATCATCCAGCCGGCCTTGCCTGCCTCGCGCTTGTCGTGTCCGTGGGCATGGTGGTGGCCATCGCCTTCGTGGTGGTGCGAATGGCGCAGGATGGCGAACTTTTCCAGCATGAAAAATGCCAGCAAACCGGCCAGCAAGGTGGCGAACAGGCGGCGCGGGTCGGCACCCGATTCGAACGCTTCCGGCAAGGCATGCAAGAGCGACGTCGACAGCATGATTCCGACCGACAGGCTGACCATGCGCTCGACCATCTTCGAGAGCAAGGCGAACGAAAACACCGCAGCGGCGGAAATGCTGAGCACACCCCCGATGGTCGTTGCCAGCAGGATGGAAATGAGGGTCGAATCGATTTGGAAGCCTCTTGAACGAACTTGCGATGGTCGCAAGCCGGGCATTGTACCGCTCCGAGGGTCGGCTGCCCAGTTCGGTGCCAATGGCGCCGGGCGGCAAGCCCGGCGCCTGGCGTGGCCTTACGGCGTCAGTTGCAGGTTGATATTGGTCTGGTCACCGTTCACGACATTGACCGGCGATACCGATTTGACGCTATATCCGGTGGCGACCGCATCGACGCGATAGTTGCCCGCACCCTGGGTTGGCGTAGCGCTGCTGAACACCAGCGGCAGGGAGGCGCTGTAGGCGGCGTACAGCGGCGCGGCGACCGGCAGGGCATCGATCCGGTACAGACCGGTACCGGCGGCCGCATCGAGTGCCTGGATCACCACCGTCTTGCCGCTTGCCACCGTCTGCGACGCGGTGACGTAAGGCTTGACGGTCGGCGCGGCCGGCAGCAGGCTGACCGTGCCGCTGATCGAGCGCGCCAGGCTGGCCGGCATGGAGATCGGCGCGGCCGTGGTGCTCAGGGCGACGTTGCTCACGCCCCCAGGCACGCTCACGTTGCCGACGACGGCGGCGGCGCGCCCGGAAGCGACGAACACGACATCATAGGCGCCCGGGGTCAGGCGGCTGATCGCAAAAGCGCCGGTCGACGGATTGACGGTCGTGCTGCCGATCACTTTGCCGTTTTGCTGGGCGCTCACCACCACGCCGCTGGCGGAGAACAGCGTGCTGACGTAGCCATTGATGCCGCTGCCCGAATTGACCATGGGGGTCACGACCGGCGAGAGCAGGTAACCGCCGCCGGCCTTGGTGACGACCGAGCGGCAGGCGTCGAAGTCGAGCACCAGGTTGTACGGCTGGCCGGCCACGACCTCGAAATCGCTGGCGATCTTCACGCCGGCCTGCACCGCCGCCGGGGTTTCCAGGGTGGTCTCGACCTTGGTCGCGCTCGGCGTGACGGTGTTGGCGAAGCCGTTGCTGGTATTCGGATCGAGCATCAGGCGGATCTGGTTATAACGCCCGGCGGGCACGCTGACCGAACCGAGCGTATCGAGCACGCCGTTGGTCAGGTTGAGCAGATTGATCTTGCGCGCCGGCGCCAGCACCACCTCGGACCAGCCGGCATCGGTGTCGGCCGCGCCCGCGCTCTGGTGCACGCGTACCTTGGTGACGGTGACGTTGACGGCGTCGAAGCCGCAGGCCGGCGCATCGGTCAGCGCGACGGTCAAGGTGCCGCTGGTGCCGCCCAGGCCCGGCGGATTGGTGCCGGGGTTGGTGCCGCTGTTGGCGCCGGGGCTGCCCCCGCCTCCGCCGCAGGCTGCCAGGGCCATCGCGGCCACTACGGTGCTTGCCGTGCCAAGGCGGATAAATGTGCTCTTCATCGTTCCCTCTTTCAGTAGGTAGATCAGTCAGTTGTTCGTTATTAGTTATTAGTTATTAGTGTGCTTCATCCCAGTTTTTACCGATACCCACCTCGGCCAGCAAGGGTACTTTCAGGGCCGCCACGCCCGCCATCAATTGCACCAGCCTGGCCTTGACCAGTTCCAGTTCCGCCTGCGGCACTTCGAGCACGAGTTCATCGTGCACCTGCATGACCATGCGCGTGCCCAGCTTGTCGGCTTCGAGCCAGTCCTGCACCGCGATCATGGCCAGCTTGATCAGGTCGGCCGCGGTGCCCTGCATCGGCGCGTTGATCGCCGCCCGTTCCGCGCCCTGGCGGCGCGGGCCGTTCGGGGAATTGATCTCCGGCAGCCACAGGCGCCGTCCGAACACGGTTTCGACGTAGCCGCGCGCCTTGGCCTGCATGCGCGTGTCTTCCATGTACTGGCGCACGCCGGAAAAGCGCGCGAAGTACTTGTCGATATAGTTTTGCGCGGCCGCGCGTTCGATGCCCAGGTTGGCGGCCAGCCCGAAGGCGCTCATGCCGTAGATCAGGCCGAAGTTGATCACCTTCGCATAGCGGCGCTGCTCGCCCTGCACTTCGGCCGGCGGCACGCCGAAGATCTCGGCGGCGGTGGCGCGGTGAATATCCTCGCCCTCGGCAAAGGCGCGCAGCATGGCCGCGTCTTCCGAAATGTGGGCCATGATGCGCAGTTCGATCTGCGAATAGTCGGCCGAGACGATCACGTTGCCCGGCCCGGCGATGAACGCTTCGCGGATGCGGCGCCCTTCGGCGGTGCGGATCGGGATGTTCTGCAGGTTCGGCTCGTTCGACGACAGGCGGCCAGTGACGGCGACGGCCTGCGCATAGTTGGTGTGCACGCGGCCGGTGTCGCGGTTGACCATTTTGGGCAGCTTGTCGGTGTAGGTCGACTTGAGCTTGGACATGCCGCGGTATTCGAGCAGGATTTTCGGCAGCGGGAAGTCTTCGGCCAGCTTTTGCAGCACTTCCTCGTCGGTCGACGGCGCCCCGCTCGGGGTCTTTTTGATCACCGGCAGCTGGAGTTTGCCGAAGAAGATTTCGCCGATCTGCTTGGGCGAACCGAGGTTGAACGGGCCGCCGGCCAGCTCGTACGCTTTCTGTTCGAGCTCCATGATGCGCGCACCGAGTTCGCCCGACTGCACGTTAAGCAGTTCGGCGTCGATCAGCACCCCGTTGCGCTCGATCTTGTGCAGCACCACGGAGGTCGGCAGCTCGATCTGGCGGTAGATGAAATTGAGCTTCTCGTCGCTTTCGACATGGCCCTTCATGGCCTGGTGCAGGCGCAGGGTGATGTCGGAATCCTCGGCCGCGTATTCGGTCGCGCGGCCCAGCTCCACCTGGTCGAAGCAGATCTGGCCGGCGCCCTTGCCGCATACCTCGGTGAAGGGAATCGTGGTGTAGCCCAGGTGGCGCAGGGCCATGCTGTCCATGTCGTGCGGCTTGTGCGACTCGAACACGTACGATTCGAGCAGGGTGTCGTGCACGATCCCGCGCAGGGTCACGCCATGGTTGGCGAAAATGTGGCTGTCGTACTTGAGGTTCTGGCCCAGCTTTGGTTTACCCGCGTCTTCCAGCCAGGGCTTCATGCGCGCCAGGACCGCCTCGCGGTTCAGTTGTTCGGGCACGCCGGCGTAGCGGTGCGCCAGCGGGATGTAGGCGCCCTTGCCTGCTTCGACCGACAGCGAGATGCCGACCATCTGCGCCGTGAGCGGATCGAGCGAGGTGGTTTCGGTATCGACCGAGGTCAGTTCGGCGGCGTCGACCAGGGCCAGCCAGCGCTCCAGGTCGGCCTCGGTGACGACGGTCTCGTACTCACCGCGCATGACCGGCACCACCGCGCCCGGGAACAGGTCGCCCTCGGGGGAATTGAGCAGCGCGCGCGGGGCGCCCTCGTCGTCGCGGGCGATCACTTCGCGCAGCAGGGTCTTGAAGCCGTAGCGCTCGAAGAAGGCGGTCAAGCCCTCCTTGTTTTCCGGCTGCGCCACCAGGGTCTCGGCGATCGACACCATGTGCGCGGCCAGGTCGCAATCGGTCTTGACGGTGATCAGGGCGCGGCCCTGCGGCAGCCACGGGAGCGCCTGGCGCAGGTTCTCGCCGACCGCGCCGCCGATCGAGGCCGCGTTGGCGATCACGCCATCGAGGCTGTCGTGCAGCGCCAGCCACTTGAGGGCCGTCTTGGGGCCGCACTTGGGCACGCCCGGGATATTGTCGACCGTGTCGCCGATCAGGGTCAGGTAATCGATGATGCGGTTCGGCGGCACGCCGAACTTGGCCAGCACGCCGGCTTCGTCGAGCTTCTCGTTGCTCATCGTGTTAATCAGGGTGACCTTGTCGTTGACCAGCTGGGCCAGATCCTTGTCGCCGGTGGAAACGACCGTGTTCATGCCCATGGCGGACGCCTGGACCGACAGCGTGCCGATGACGTCGTCGGCCTCGACGCCGTCGACCATCAGGATCGGCCAGCCCATGTGGCGCACCACTTCGTGGATCGGCTCGATCTGCAGGCGCAGGTCGTCCGGCATGGACGCGCGCGTGGCCTTATATTCCGGATACATATCGTCGCGGAAGGTCTTGCCCTTGGCATCGAACACGCAGGCGATATACGCAGCCGGATAATCCTGGCGCAGGCGGCGCAGCATATTGACCATGCCGTGCATGGCGCCGGTGGGATGGCCGTCCGGGCTGCGCAGGTCTGGCAGGGCGTGAAAAGCACGGTACAGATAACTGGAACCGTCGACTAACAGCAGGGTATTTTGCATAGTGCCAAAAATGAGGTTGAGCCGGGACAGGAACAGGCGCGGCAGCGTACCGGTCATTATCGCAGAAAGCGCGCCCGCCCCGAAGCGCGAACGCCTTGTAAATACGTTGCAAAACCGGGGACAGACCCCGATTTTGCAACCAATCGTCGTTAAAAGTTGTACAACCGGGGTCTGTCCCCGGTTCGCCGGCCGCCGGTTTTACAACTTTGCCAAGCGGCTTGTACGATGTGTTTCCACAGGCGCGGCGGGGGTTTGTTACAATGGACACCACGACCAAAAGGCGACCCTATCATGCTGCGCACTTCTTCCTTCCGCAATCTCCTGGCCCTGTGCCTGCTCGCTTCGGCCAGCCTGGCCGGCGCCCAGCAATCGAAGCCGAGCGACGCTCCGCCGAAACTCGAACGCCTCGACGACAGCAACCTGGCGCCCGCCATCGTGGCGCCGCGCGCGAACGAGCCGAAGATCAGCGAGAAACGCGAAAATGGCCGCACGGAAGTGAAAGTTAAATCCGGCAAGAGCAGCTACACGATGAAGGGCACCAATCCCGCCGCCGGCAGTTCGGGCATGGACGCCAACGGCTCGGCCCTGCGCGGCCCGCAATGGCAAGTCGGTGAATTCGACCTGAACAAGAAGAAAAAAGCCGCCAGCGAAGCCGCCGCCGCAACCGATGCGGCACCGGCACCGCCGCCCGCGCCGGCGAAGTAACCAGCCCATCCACCCGCGCCCATCTTCCTGCGCGCGGTACCGATATCGATCGACTTACCTTACCCTTCGCTTGCACATGGCAGTTTTTACCGCGGTCACCCTGGATGACCTGACTTTGTTGTTGAAGAAGTTTCCATTAGGAAACGCCATCGCCATCAAAGGAATCAGTTCCGGCATCGAAAACAGTAATTTTTTCATCGATACGGAGCGCGGCGAGTACGTGCTGACGATTTTCGAGAATCTGACCTTCGCGCAGCTGCCGTTTTACCTGCAGCTGATGCGCCACCTGGCCGAGCGCGGGGTGCTGGTGCCGGCCCCGGTGCCGGACGAGGCGGGCGAACTGGTGGTGCCGCTGCACGGCAAGCCGGCCGCCATCGTCAGCAAACTCGAGGGCACGTCGCAAATGGCGCCGCAGCCGGTACATTGCGCCGCTGTCGGAGCGATGCTGGCGACAATGCACCTGGCCGCGCGTGACTTTGCGTTGCAGCAGCCGAACCTGCGCGGCCTGGAGTGGTGGAACGAGACCACGCCACTGGTGCTGCCCTTCCTCGACGACCATAACGCCCATCTGCTGCGCGCCGAGATGCATTTCCAGACCGCGTTCGCCGCCTGCGACCATTACCATCGCCTCGCGCGCGGTCCGGTCCATGCCGACCTGTTCCGCAATAACGTGATGTTCGTCGGCGAGCGCCTGACCGGTTTCTTCGATTTCTATTTTGCCGGCTGCGACACCTGGCTGTTCGACGTGGCAGTCACCGTCAACGACTGGTGCATCGATCTCGCTACCGGCGTGCTCGATGCGGCCCGCGTGCGCGCCCTGCTCGACGCCTACCACGCGGTGCGTCCGTTCACGGCCGACGAGCAGGCCGCCTGGCAGCCGATGCTGCGCGCCGCCGCGCTGCGCTTCTGGCTCTCGCGCCTGTACGACCTGCATCAGCCGCGCGAAGCCGAAATGCTCACGCCGCACGACCCGACCCATTTCGAGCGCATCCTGCGCGAACGCATCGCCACCCCCGCCCCAGGATTATTCGCA
Organism: Telluria sp.; assembly: GCA_036386755.1. Lineage (GTDB taxonomy): Bacteria > Pseudomonadota > Gammaproteobacteria > Burkholderiales > Burkholderiaceae_D > Telluria_A. The sequence goes on along the minus strand of DASVVC010000097.1, from coordinate 50,227 downwards.
TGAACCGCCTTCCCGCCATCACCGGATGGCACTGGATCAAGCAGGGTTTCGCCCTGTTCCGCAAGCAGCCGGCCATCCTGACGATGCTGCTGTTCGCCACCCTCTTGATGAGCCTCACGCTGGCCACCATTCCGCTGCTGGGACAAATCATGACGATGGTGCTGATTCCCTCGTTCAGCATGGCGATCATGCAGGCCTGCAACCTGATCGGACAAGGCCAGTCGGTCACGCCCGGCGTATTGCTGACCGGCTTTCGCCAGCCGGCCCTGGCCCGCCTGTGCAAGCTGGGCCTGATTTACCTGTTGATCTCGATCGTGCTCGGTTTGATTCCGGCGTTCATGATTTCGCCCGACTTCATCAAGCAGATGAGCGTGCCGCTGGCCGATCGCGGCGCATTGAAGATCAGCCCGTCCGACATGCAGGTCGTGCTGCTGGCCGGCCTGCTGCAAGGCGTGGCGCTGCTGCTGATGTGCTTTGCGCCGCCGCTGGCTTACTGGCAGCAGATGAAACCGGGCAAGGCGACCTTTTACAGCGTGTTCGGCATCGTCGGGGCGATCCGCCCGTTCGCTGTGATGCTCATGGCGTGGATCGCCATGTTCTTCGGCGCCTCGCTGCTGGTGGGAATCGTGCTGGGCAACAGCAAGGGCGGGCAGATTGCCGTCCTCTGGCTGATGCTGCAATTCATGCTGCTGCTCCAGTGCGCGATCTTTGCCGCCTACCGCCAGATCTTCGGCGACCCGTCGCTGCTGCCCAAGGAAGCGCCGTCCAAGTAATCGGTTGACCGGCGGACTTCAATCCGCCGGCGTGCCGGGTCAGCGCCCTACCCGGTCGAGCTTGGCGATCGACAGGTCGAGCACTTTCATGCCGGCCTTGCCGAAATTGATCTGGGCGCGCGCGTTGGTCCCGCCGCCTTCGATATTGACAATCACCCCTTCGCCGAACTTGGCATGCGCCACCGATTCGCCGATGCGCCATCCGGCCCCGCTGCTGGCCGCTTTTTGGGTGATCTGCTGGGCGATCTTGTTGTCCGAGCCGCCGGTGAACTTGGCGTCGTCCCAGCTCGATTTTTTATTCCCGAACCAGTGCGACTGCACGCGCGGCGAAATCCACTTGAGCGCCTCTTCCGGCAGCTCGTCGAAGAAGCGCGACTTCATGTTGTAGCGGGTCTGCCCGTGCAGCATGCGGCTCTGGGTAAAACTCATGTACAGGCGCTTCCTCGCGCGGGTGATGGCCACGTACATCAGGCGCCGTTCTTCGTCCACGCCATCGAGTTCGCGCGAACTGCTCTCGTGCGGGAACAGGCCTTCTTCCAGGCCGGTGATGAACACGGCGTCGAATTCGAGTCCCTTGGCCGAGTGCACCGTCATCAGCTGCAGCGCATCCTGCCCCGCCTGCGCCTGGGCGTCGCCCGCTTCGAGCGAGGCGTGCGACAAAAACGCCGACAGCGGCGACATGACGATGTTGAGCGGGGTGTCGGCGTCGATGATCTCGATGCCGTCGCCCTCGACCAGCAGCTCGCCCACGCTGGCGTGGGTCTTGGGGCCGAGGTACGCCGGCGCGCCCTGGCCGAAGCCTTCTTCCTGCACGAACTGGGTGGCCGCACTGACCATCTGCTCCAGGTTCTCGATGCGGTCGGCGCCTTCTTTTTCGTTCTGGTAGTGCTGCAGCAGGCCGCTGGCCTCCAGCACCACGCGCACCATCTCGGGCAGCGCCAGGTGCTGGGTCTCGAACCGGGCGCCTTCGACCAGCTTCACAAAACTGTTCAGCGAGGAACCCGATTTGCCCGCCACGTAGGGCACCGCCGCGTACAGCGAAATGCCGTACTGCTCGGCGGCCGCCTGCAGCGCTTCGATCGAGCGCATGCCGATCCCGCGCGTTGGAAAGTTCACCACGCGCAGAAAAGCCGAATCGTTGTGCGGATTGTCCATCAGCTGCAGGTAGGCGATCGCGTGCTTGACCTCGGCGCGCTGGAAGTAGCGCTGGCCGCCATACACGGTATACGGCAGGCCGGCGGCGAACAGCGCGTGCTCGATCACGCGCGACTGCGCGTTGGAGCGGTACAAAATCGCGATCTCGCTGCGCAATGCGCCTTCGCCCATCAGGCTCTTGGCTTCCTCGATGATCCACTGCGCCTCTTCCAGGTCGGACGAGGCTTCGTAGATGCGCACCGGCTCGCCGTGGCCGGCGTCGGTGCGCAGGTTCTTGCCCAGGCGCTTGCTGTTGTTGGCGATCAGGTGGTTGGCGCTGTCGAGGATGTGGCCGTGCGAGCGGTAGTTCTGCTCCAGCTTGATCAGGTTCTCGACCCGGAATTCGCGCTCGAAGGCACTCATGTTTCCAACGTTAGCGCCGCGGAAGGCGTAGATGCTCTGGTCGTCGTCGCCCACGGCGAACAGCGCGCCGGCCACCTGCTGGCCCTGCCCCGCCAGCAGCTTGAGCAGGTTGTATTGCAGGTCGTTGGTATCCTGGAACTCGTCGACCAGGATGTGCTTGAAGCGCGCCTGGTAATGCTCGCGCAGCGGCTGGTTGCGTTGCAGCAGCTCGTAGGCGCGCAGCAGCAGTTCGGCAAAATCGACCACGCCTTCGCGCTGGCACTGGTTGTCGTACAGCTCGTACAACTCGACCATCTTGCGTTCGATCGGGTCGTGCGCCTCGACCCGATTGGCGCGCAAGCCCTGGTCCTTGGCGTTGTTGATGAAATACATCAGGTTCTTGGCCGGATACTTTTCATCGTCGACGTTGTTCGCTTTCAGCAAACGTTTAATCATCGACAACTGATCCTGCGAATCGAGGATCTGGAAGGTTTGCGGCAGCGCGGCATCGCGGTAATGGGTGCGCAGGAAGCGGTTGCACAGCCCGTGGAAGGTGCCGATCCACATGCCGCGCGTGCTCACCGGCAGCATGCCCGACAGGCGCGTTGTCATTTCCTTGGCGGCCTTGTTGGTAAACGTCACCGCCATGATCCCGGCCGGCGAGACCTGGCCGGTCTGGATCAGCCAGGCGATGCGGGTCGTCAGCACGCGCGTCTTGCCGGAGCCGGCGCCCGCCAGAATCAGGGCGCTCTGCGGCGGCAGGGTGACGGCGGCGAGTTGTTCGGGATTGAGGTTGTGGAGGAGATTTTGCATACCGTGATTATACCGGCGCGCCGCCCCCGGACGGCGGCAGGTTTGCTGGCGAACGGGCCCCTCAGGCGCCGGCTGCCGCTTTGGCCGCCTCCTTTGCCTTGCCCTCGTCGCTGGCCTTGGCCGCGTCCTTCACCTTGGCCGCGTCCTCGCGGCGATACTTCGACACCAGCACGCTGGTCGGGTCGTTCACCGACAGCACGCCATCGTTGACGCAATACGCCAGCGGCTTGGGCAAGGCCGCCATCAGCAGGTTGACGCACTGCGGTTTTTTGGGATCGGCGGCGACGATCTTGTAGGGGTAGCTGAGCGGCTTGCCGTCGACGTTCGCGAGCGACAGGTTGACGGTTTTGGCGTCGATCACCATCACGCCGTCCTTGAAGGTGCGCTCCAACTGCGCGATCTCCTTGTCGCCGCCTTTCATGGCCCTGGCCTGCTCGATCATGGGCGGCAGGTCGATGACCCAGCGGCCCTGGATGTCGACCGGGGCCGCCTGCGACTGGGCGGCGCACAGCACGGCAATGGCCGCAATACCAACGCGTAGAGCTTTGTTCATGTTTTCCTTAACGGTGAGTCGATGGTGGTCACGCTTCCGGCACGGCCGGAAGCGCGATTCTAAACCATTGCACAATCGACATGCAATTAAGTTAACATCAGAGCAGCCCCGGCACCGGTCGCGCCAGGCCGCGCGCAACGGCGTCGCGCAGCACCTCGCGCATCACCCGCTCGGCCGCCTTGCCTTGCTGGTCCATCTCGCGTCCCAGCACGTTCATCTTTTGGCCCAGCGCATCCATCGGCTTGCCGGCTTCCTTCATCTGCTCGCCCAGGGCGTCGACCGGCGCGCGCGCCTGCTCGATCTTGCCGTGCTGGCGCTCCAGCTGCGCATGCTGCACGTCGAGCTGGCGTTCGATGTCGCTCAGCTTGACGTTGAGCTGGTCGCGCTTGGCCGACAACTGCGCGCGCGTGGCGCCGCCGGCGTCGTCGATCTGGCGTTCCAGCTGCACGATCTCGCGCTGCAAACGCGCCTGCTGAGGAGCCAGCGCCGCGATCAGGCCGGCGATGCGGCGCGTCTCTTCATGTTCGGGACGGCTGGTGCCGACGGTGCGTTCCATCTCGCGGCCCAGCTGTTCGACCACCTTGCCGTGCTTTTCCATTTCCTTGCCATGCACTTCCATCCGGGCGCCGAGACGCTTGAGCGGCGCGTAGGCGTCGGAGACCTTCGCGATCAGGGCCGGGTCCTGCACCATGTACGCCTTGCCGCCCTGGCGGAACCATAAAAAATCGCCCAGGACGGTCTGCTTGGCCGTGGCGATGTCGTCGACATCGCGGCTGTCGCCACTTAACATGCCCTTGCGCTCGGGACCCTGCACCAGCGCATACGACATCTCGCCGGCGCCTTTGGTGATGCTTACGGGAAGACGCGGCGGCGGTGGCGGAGCGGGCGGCAGCGGTGGCGCCGGTGGTGCCGGCATATCCATCCTGGCCGCGGGTGCGGCGGGTGCGGCGGGTAGGGCCGGCGCAGCCAATGCGGCACGCGTGGCGGGGATCGCCGGCACGGCTGGCGGTGCCGGCGGCGCGGGCAGCGCTGGCAGAAGCGCCGGCACGCTGGCGGCGCGCGCCGCTTTGGCGGGCGGTAAGGGCGCCGTCTGCGCGTTGGCGTAGAAAGCGGCGCAGGCGGCCGACAGGCCGAGAATCGGCAGCGCCATCTTCCAGTTCAGTGGTTCGGTATCCGGGCGGACCAGGCGTTTGATGCGGGACATAAGATTTCCTCCGTGAGCCCCATGGGCGAGTTGAGGTATGGAGAACTGGAACTGGTCCAGTTCGGATAATGCAAGCGCCAGACGCCGCGGTTCGCCGAGCATGCTTGCGGCTATTTCATCTGCAATCTGTTCGCGCTCGATCCGCACCCGGTGCGACAGCCACCACACCGCCGGGTGATAGAACAGCACGATTTCGATTGCGCTTTGAATCAGGTTGACCAGGTAGTCGAGGCGTTTGATGTGCGCCATTTCGTGCGCCAGCAGGGCTTCGAGCAAATCGGGCGGCATGCCGGTCACCAGCGCTGCCGGCACCAGGATCACCGGGCGCCACCAGCCGGCCGTGACGGGGCCGGGCAAGTCGTCCACCAACCCCAGCGCGACCTTGCGCGCCACGCCGAAACGCAGCGCCAGCCGGTCCACCCTCGCCTGCCAGGCGGCGTTGTGCACGTACCGGCCCGGCTGGCTGCGGCGCCGCACCCAGGCCAGGCCCAGCATCAGGCGTAGCGCCAGCAGGCCGGCGCCGCAGCTCCAGAAGAACATCAGCAGCGGCAGGCGCTGTTGCAGCAGCGGTTCCCAGGTGGCGACCTGCGCCGCCAGGACCGGCACGTCGCCGGGCATGGCCGGCGTGCCGATGGCCCCCAGCGGCAACATCGTCGTGACCGCCTGCGCATCGAGCACGCGCTGCACCGTGCCGGCCAGCGGCAGGGCGGCGCACAGCAGCAGCGCGGCGCAACCGACCGCGTAGCGCAGCTGGGGCCGCGCACGGCGCAGCAATCCCAGGCTAATAGCGGCCAGGCAGCCAATCAGCACGCCCTGCCAGACAAAATCGAGCAGCGCCCAGCCCAGGCTGGGCACGATGACGGCGAGCATGTCGTTCATGGATGGGTTCCTGCTTGCATGGTCTCTCCGTCGTAGGGTGAATGTAGAATAAAATATCTAGATAATTTTGTCTAGAACTATTTTTCTACTTTGCGGGCAGCCGCGGGCGCGGCCTCGTTGACCAAGACTGTAGAGAGGATGGAGGGCATGCTCCATCGGCAGGCGATGGGCGGTCGATTTCGGGGAACAGGCGACCAAAACGCGCGCCTGGCGCGCACATGGGATGCGAGCGATGCCGGCGTTGGTGTGCTCAACGCCGGCTTCCGAAGTACTACGGCAGCAGCGGAAAGCCCAGAGCCTGGCCGCCGTTGCCCAGGCGCGCCAGGAAGTGAGCGATGCCGCCCATGCCGACCATCAGGTCGGCGGTCGGCGTCACCGGGTCTTCCGCCAGCCACACCGGGCTGCCGTCGGCGCAGCGATGCCCGAGGTGCACGATGGTGCCGGCCAGGGTGGCCGCCGGAGCTGGCCGATGTGGCCCGGAGAACCCGGCGCCGCATGGTGGAGAAGTTGCCGTACCCGGCGCGCCAGGTACGGAAAAACGAACGGGCTTAGTAAAGTACGACCGAGCGGATCGACTCGCCGCTCTTCATCAGGTCGAAGCCTTCGTTGATGCGTTCGAGCGGCAGGCGGTGGGTGATCAGGTCGTCGATGTTGATCTTGCCTTCCATGTACCAGTCGACGATCTTGGGCACGTCGGTGCGACCGCGCGCGCCCCCAAAAGCCGAGCCTTTCCATACGCGTCCCGTGACCAGTTGGAACGGACGGGTCGAAATCTCCTGCCCCGCCGCCGCCACGCCGATGATGATCGACTGGCCCCAGCCCTTGTGCGACGATTCGAGCGACTGGCGCATGGTGGTCACGTTGCCGATGCATTCGAAACTGTAGTCGGAGCCGCCATCGGTCAGCTGAATGATCGTGTCGACCACGTTCTCCACCTTGGACGGATTGATGAAGTGGGTCATGCCGAACTTGCGCGCCATCGCTTCGCGCTCGGGGTTCAGGTCCACGCCGATGATCTTGTCGGCGCCGACCATCTTGGCTGCCTGGATCACGTTCAGGCCGATGCCGCCCAGGCCGAACACCACCACATTGGCGCCCGCCTCCACCTTGGCGGTAAACAGCACCGCGCCCACGCCGGTGGTCACGCCGCAGCCGATGTAGCAGATTTTATCGAACGGCGCGTCCGAGCGCACCTTGGCCAGCGCGATCTCGGGCACCACGATGTAGTTCGAGAAGGTCGACGTGCCCATGTAGTGGAAAATCGGCTTGCCGTCGATCGAGAAGCGGCTGGTCGCGTCGGGCATCAGCCCGCGGCCCTGGGTCGAACGGATCGACTGGCACAGATTGGTTTTTTGCGACAGGCAGAATTTGCACTGGCGGCATTCGGGGGTGTACAGCGGGATGACGTGATCGTCCTTGCGCAGGCTGGTCACGCCCGGGCCCACGTCGACCACCACGCCGGCGCCTTCGTGCCCGAGGATGGACGGGAAAATCCCTTCCGGATCGGCGCCGGAAAGGGTGTAGTAATCGGTATGGCAGATGCCGGTGGCCTTGATCTCGACCAGTACTTCGCCCGCGCGCGGACCTTCCAGGTCGACTTCTTCAATCGTCAGCGGCTGGCCCGCCTTCCATGCAATCGCTGCCTTGGTTTTCATGTTGCTCCTGTCCCTCAGATGTCGGAGCGCCGCAAGGGCGCAGTTTCGCCATCATATCAAGCTGGGGACGAGCGTGCAGCTTCCACCGGTCGTTCCGTACCCACTACCACGTCGTTCCCGCGCAGGCGGGAACCCAAGTTCGTATATTTGCCCGTGACTGCGGACAGATTTGGGCTCCCCTCAAGGTCTCCTTGGCGCGGGAACGACGGGACCTCAGGCCGCAGCCACCGCACGCTGCTCCCACAGCGAATGGAGCTGCCCGGTCAGGCGCAGCGGCATCAAGGGCTTGGGAATGACCCCGATGGCGCCCACCTCGGCATAGCGCGCGATGTCCGCCTCCGCAGTCAGCGCGGTCACGAACAGCGCCGGCGTGTCGGCCAGGTGCGGTATGCGGCGCAGCATGGCGAGCGTTGCCAGGCCGTCCAGTTCCGGCATCATCACGTCCAGCAGTATCAGGTCGGGCTTGAAATCCAATGCGGCCAGCAGCGCTTCGCGCCCCGAGCCGCAGTCGCGCACGTCGAATTTGCCAATCACCTCCAGCACCAGCTTGGCCGTGGTGCGCACGTGCAGGTCGTCTTCGACGTACAGGATCGATTTCAGGCCGTGCTTCTCGTTGGTGTTCACGCCTAGTCCCCCGCCGTCATGCCCGGCGCAATCCCGAGCATGGCCGAAATGGTGCTCCACAGCTGGCGCGGCGAGGTCCACGGCTTGGGCAAGAAGGCGCGCACCGGGTCGCGCGCGTCGGGCAGGCGCGCGGAATACACCAGCAAGGGCGTGGTGAGGAGTTCGGGCATGAGCGTGCGGCCATCGCCGTCGGACAGGCCGGGGTCGAGCACCACCAGCGAAAACAGTTCGCCGGCGAGCGCGCGGCGCGCCTCGGCGAGCGTGCGCACGTGGGTCACGTGCGCTTCGGGCATCAGGAGGGTGGAGAGCACCAGCGCGGTTTTTTCATCGCTGTCGATGTGCAGCACGCGCGGCGCATTGGGGGCCGCGCCGGTGTCGCCGGCGTCGCCCGCCTGCGCGCGTGGCGCCAGCACCAGCGCCGCATCCATCATGGGCGCGGTCAGGCGAGGTGCATCGGCATCGGCATCGCAGGCCATGAAGGCCGGGCCGATCGGCCAGCGGCGCGGGGTGTGGGAAAACAGGGTGCGGCGCTCTTTGGCGACGACTTGCGCGGGAGCGGCGGAAACACAGAGTTTGTAATGAGCGGTCGCTTTCATGGCGACTCCTTTCTGAACCGGTTCGATCGATATCCCGAGGTCGCAGCAACAACGCCCATGGCAAAGGCGCAACGACAGCAGGGAACAATCGGCGGAGCTGGGCCGAAAACATCTATCGGCCGCAGGGGAAAGGCGGCGCTGAAAAGGGCGGACACGAGCGGGTCAGGGCTCGATCACGCAAGAAACTTGAATGAATGGAGTGCAATTCACGTATCGAGTGTAACAAATATTTGCCACACGGGAACAGCGTACAAACAATTTTTATGCGAAAGCGTCCGCAAAGCGCAACGCCTTCGTGCAGGATTACTTCGATTTGAGGCGATTGGCGAAGCCGGCGTGCAGGCTGTTCAATGTTTCTTCTGCGGCAAGCAGCTGATCGGCCACTTCGTTGATCTTGCGCCGGCTGGAGCGGGCATGGTCGCGCAGCACTTCGAACGCGGTGTTGCGGTCGGTCTGGAACTTGCCCATCAACAGGCCCACGGCCAGGCTGGTTTCGCGCCCGGCGGCGAGTGCCGCGTTCAGGTTCAGTTCGGTGCGGCGCAGCTCGCGGATATCGTCGGCGCGCGCAAGACCGGCTTCGAAAGCCGGCATCAGGCGCTCGGCGTCGACCGGCTTGACCAGGTAGCCCAGCGCACCATAGGCGGCGGCCTGCCTGGTCGATTCGCTGTCACCGATGGCCGACAGGAACATGAACGGCACCGTGGTGTGGGTCTTGAGGTGGTGCGCCAGTTCCAGTCCGCTCATGCCGGGCATGGTGATGTCGAGCAGGGCCATGTCCGGCTCGCCGGCGGCGATCTGCTGCAGCGCTTCTTCGCCGGACGATGCGGTCACGGTGTCGTAGCCGGCGTGGCCGATGACTTCATTGAGAAACTGGAGCAGCAGCGGGTCGTCGTCGACGATGAGGATGCGGCGTTTCGCGACAGGGGCGGAATTTGGCACGGAAGTCCTTTTACGCTATGAAGAAGTGTAAAAAGATTATACGGCCCCGGTCCCGTTCGCGCACGTTTTCCGCTGCGCGCCGAACAAGGCATCGAACTGGCGCGCGCTAGCCGTGGGGTCGGCGCTGGCATAGACCGAGGTGATCGCCGCCACCATGTCGGCGCCGCGTTCGACCAGCGGCACCGCGTTCTCCGGCGTCATGCCGCCGATGACCACCAGCGGCAGCGCCAGTTCCTTGCGCGCCTCCAGCAGGATATCGGGCGCGGTGGTGAAGCTGTAGCGCTTGACCGGCGAAGGATAGAAGCCGCCGAAGGCCGCGTAAGTGGCGCCATCGCGTTCGGCCGCGCGCGCCAGTTCCAGGTCGCCGTAGCAGGAGGCGCCGACGATCTTGCTTGGCCCCAGGGCGGCGCGTACCTGTGCCACGCTGGCGTCCGTGCCGCCCACGTGCACGCCGTCGGCGCCCAGGGTCAGGCACAGGTCGACATGGTCGTTGATGACCAGCGGGCGGCCGTAGCGGCGGCACAACGCCAGCAGCGCCGCGCCCTGGCGCAGGCGCAGTTCCGGGCCGGCGTCCTTGTGGCGGTACTGGACCAGCGCCACGCCGCCATCGAGGGCGGCGCGGGTGCAGTCGAGCAGGCGTTCGGTATCGTCCCAGTTGGGGGTGACAAGGTAAAGTCCACGCATGGGGAATGTCGCTTTCAAGTTCATGGTAAGGAAGGTAAGCGCTGTGGAATGCGCTGCCCGGCGCCGATCGCGAACGATTGCACCAGGCTTTGATGGGTATAGGACTGGCCGCGTTCGAGCGCGTCGTGCATCGATTCGCCCAGCGCGAGGCGGGCGGCAATGGCAGCGGCCAGGGTGCAGCCGCTGCCGTGGAACTCGCCGGGCAGGCGCGGCCAGCGCCATTCCTGTTCGTGGCCTGCGCTGCGCCAGCGGTTGACGACTTCCGGGCCGTCGCCATGGCCGCCGGTGACCAGCACGTGCGGGCACGCGAGCTGGCCGAGCGCTTGCGCTTCGCGCAGGTTCGGCACCACCAGGGTGGCCACGGCCAGCAGGGGGGCAAGCGCGTCCAGCGCGTCGCCACGCGAGAGCGCATCGCCATGGCCGCTGGCCAGCACCGGGTCGAGCACCACCGGCAGCGCCGGATTGTGCCGGCGCAGCTGGTTGACCAGGGCGGCGATGGTGTCGGCATTGGCGCGGTTGCCGGGGATGCCGAGTTTGACGGCTTTGACCTCGACGCTGTCGATCAGCGCCTGCGCCTGGCGCGCCAGCAGCGCGCCGTCGACCGGCACCACCTCGTACACGCGGTTATGGTCCTGCACCGTCAGCGCGGTGACCACCGGCAGCGCGTGCGCGCCCTGCGCCGCGATCGCGGTCAGGTCGGCGGCGATGCCGGCGCCGCCCGACGGATCGAGGCCGGCAAACACCAGCACCGCCGGCACGCAGGCGCTTTGCCCTGTCACGCGACTTTGCCGGCCACCGGCGAGGACGGCACGGCGGCGAAGCGCCTGGGCATGCGCCCAGCCAGAAACGCTTCGCGCCCGGCCTGCACCGCCAGGCGCATGGCGCCGGCCATGCGCACCGGATCGCGCGCGCCGGCAATGGCGCTGTTCATCAACACGCCGTCGCAACCGAGTTCCATGGCGATCGCCGCGTCCGACGCGGTGCCGACGCCGGCGTCGACCAGCACCGGCACCTTGGCCTGCTCGATGATCAGCTGCAGGTTCCACGGGTTGAGGATGCCCATGCCGGAACCGATCAGGGACGCCAGCGGCATCACCGCCACGCAGCCGATGTCTTCGAGCAGGCGCGCCTGGATCGGGTCGTCGCTGCAGTAGACCATGACGTCGAAGCCGTCCCTGACCAGCGCTTCGGCCGCGATGAGCGTTTCGGGCATGTGCGGGAACAGGGTCTTTTCGTCGCCCAGCACTTCGAGCTTGACCAGGTTGCGCCCGCCCAGCAGCTCGCGCGCCATCTGCAAGGTGTAGACCGCGTCCTTGGCGTTGTAGCAGCCGGCCGTGTTGGGCAGGATCGTGTACTGGTCGGGCGGCAGCACGTCGAGCAGGCTGGGGGCGTTGCGGTCCTGGCCGATGTTCACGCGGCGGATCGCCACGGTGACGATTTCCGCCTGCGCGGCGTCGGTCGCCTCGCGCGTTTGCGCCAGGTCGCGGTATTTGCCGCTGCCCACCAGCAGGCGCGAACGGTAGGTCTTGCCTGCGATGGTGAGGACGTCGCCGCCCCCGTTATTGTCGTTCATGTTCATGTTGGGTTCCTTGAATGTAAGCCGCGATGTCAGCCGCCGCCGATGGCGCGCACGATCTCGATTTTGTCCAGCGCCAGCACGGCGCGTTGCGGCCATTGCTGGCGCGGCACCACCTGGCGGTTGACCGCCAGCGCCATGGCCTGCCCGGGCGGCAGGCCGAGTTCCTCGACCAGGTCGAGCAGGGAGGCCCCCGGCGCCACGCGCCGGGCCTCGCCATTGACTTCGATGTCGATCTTGATCTCGATCACGGTCACACCTTTTTATAAAGCTCACCGCCCTGGCGCACGAATTCGATGGCTTTCACTTCCATCCCCTGGCGCAGCGCGCTTTGCTCGCTCACGTTCATGGTGGCGGCGTAGTCGCGTACTTCCTGGGTGATCTTCATCGAGCAGAAATGCGGACCGCACATCGAGCAGAAATGCGCCACCTTGGCCGAATCCTTCGGTAAGGTCTCGTCGTGGAATTCGCGCGCCTTGTCCGGGTCCAGGCCCAGGTTGAACTGGTCGTCCCAGCGGAACTCGAAACGCGCTTTCGACAGCGCGTTGTCGCGGATCTGCGCGCCCGGATGGCCCTTGGCCAGGTCGGCCGCGTGCGCGGCGATCTTGTAGGTGATGATGCCGTCCTTGACGTCGTCCTTGTTCGGCAGGCCCAGGTGCTCCTTGGGCGTGACGTAGCACAGCATGGCCGTGCCGTACCAGCCGATCATGGCCGCGCCGATGCCCGAGGTAATGTGGTCGTACCCGGGCGCGATATCGGTCGTCAGGGGCCCGAGCGTGTAGAACGGCGCTTCGCCGCACTGGTCCAGCTGCAGGTCCATGTTCTCTTTGATGAGCTGCATCGGCACGTGGCCGGGGCCTTCGATCATGACCTGCACGTCGTGCTTCCAGGCGACCTGGGTCAGTTCGCCCAGGGTCTTCAGTTCGGCCAGTTGCGCTTCGTCGTTGGCGTCGTAGATCGAACCCGGACGCAAGCCGTCGCCAAGGCTGAACGAGACGTCGTAGGCCTTCATGATGGCGCAGATGTCTTCGAAGTGCGTGTACAGGAACGATTCCTTGTGATGCGCCAGGCACCACTTGGCCATGATCGAGCCGCCGCGCGAGACGATGCCGGTCAGGCGCGAGGCCGTCATCGGCACGTAGCGCAGCAGCACGCCGGCGTGGATGGTGAAGTAGTCGACGCCTTGCTCGGCCTGTTCGATCAGGGTATCGCGGAAGATTTCCCAGGTCAGGTCTTCGGCCTTGCCGTTGACCTTTTCCAGCGCCTGGTAAATCGGCACGGTGCCGATCGGTACCGGGCTGTTACGGATGATCCATTCGCGCGTTTCGTGAATGTGCTTGCCGGTCGACAGATCCATGACGTTGTCGGCGCCCCAGCGGATCGCCCAGGTCATTTTTTCGACTTCCTCGCCGATCGACGAGGTCACGGCCGAATTGCCGATGTTGGCGTTGATCTTGACCAGGAAATTACGGCCGATGATCATCGGCTCGACTTCCGGATGGTTGATGTTGGCCGGGATGATGGCGCGGCCACGTGCGATTTCCTCGCGCACGAATTCGGCGGTGATGGTGTCGGGGATGCTGGCGCCGAACGACTGGCCCGGATGCTGGCGTCCCAGCAGCTGGGCGGTGCGCTTGCCCATCGGGCCGGACGCTTCGAGCTCCTGCAGGTACTCCTGGCGGCGCAGGTTTTCGCGAATCGCCACGTATTCCATTTCCGGCGTGATGATGCCGCGCCGCGCGTAGTGCATCTGCGTCACGTTGGCGCCCGCCAAAGCGCGGCGCGGGGTGCGCTGCAGCTGGAAGCGCAGCGCCGCCAGCGCCGGATCGTCCAGGCGCGCCTGGCCGTAGACGGAACTCGGGCCGGCCAGTTCTTCGGTGTCGCCGCGTTCCAGGATCCACGGCAGGCGCGGGGTACCGAGGCCCGAGCGGATGTCGATCTGCGCGTCCGGGTCGGTGTACGGGCCGGAGGTATCATATATATACACGGGCGGATTCGGTTCGGCACCGAAGGAGGCGGCGGTATCGGACTGGCTGACGGCGCGCATCGGCACGCGCAGGTCGGCGCGGCTGCCCTGGGCATAGACTTTACGGGAATTGGGAAAAGGCGCGATGGCCGCTTCATCCACCGTGGCGGTGGCGGAATCGAATTTGAGGGGGGCTTTCAGCGGTGCGTTCATGTGGCTCCATTGCGTGCAGGAGCCAGCAAAGGAGTCGGAGTGCGGGATTGCGGCCGTGACGGCGCACCCATGCAACTCACTGGCTTCCCTTCGCTGGCATTATCCAGATCAGGTTCAGAGGGTGTTTCTCACCCGCGCCTCGCTGTTGCGATTTGCAGGACCCCTAGCGTGTGCCGCCTTGCGGCAGCGAGCGCAATTATACCTGTTGATACGCCCGACAAGATGGCTTTTTCGGCACGCTACAGCGTGGCATTCCCGCCATGATTGCCGTTCCGGACAGACTGCTGCAATGGAAGCGCAAAACAATATCACCAATTCTCACGTCCGTCAGTGAGCACACGGCAATAATCGAGGTTTAAAGAGCAATACAACGATTATCTTTAATAACAAATATCTTGATTGATTGCTCCAATCGTTTCCCAATACACTTAATTTCTGGTCCGATGGGCAGGTAAGTCAGACGCTCGCCGCACCCTTGAAACGATCATTCCGGAGAACTGCCATGATGCACACCAAACCTGAAATGTCCCCGATCGCCAGCGCGGTCAAACTGTTGTTGGCCAGCGTCGCCATCGGCGTCGTCACGCACGCTTCGGCGGCGGTCGATACCACGCGGGTGATCGTCGCGTTCAAGCCCGGCAAGGCGGCCATCGTGAGGGCGGCGGTAGCGGGCGCGCACGGCGCGGTCAAGCGCGAGATCCACGGCATGGATGCGATGGCGATCGAGGTGCCGGCCCAGGCCCTGCAAGGTTTGCTGCGCAATCCGAACGTGGAATACATCGAGGAAGACGTGGTGCGCAAGGCGTTCGCCCTGACCTCGGCGTCGACCGGCACGCCGTACGCCACCGGCCAGTTGGTCCCGTACGGGATCAAGATGGTGCAGGCCGACTTGCTGCCCGATACGAACGCCGCCAACCGCAAGGTGTGCATCATCGATTCGGGCTACGACCGCGCGCACGAGGATTTAAGCGCCAACAGCGCCACCGGCGAATACGATGCCGGCACCGGCAACTGGTACACCGACGAAAACCATCACGGCACGCACGTGGCGGGCACCATCGCGGCGATCAACAACAGCGGAACCGGCGTGGTGGGCGTGAACGCCAACCGGCTCCTGAAACTGCACATCGTGAAGGTGTTCGGCGCCGACGGCTGGGCCTATTCCTCGACCCTGGCGGCGGCGGCCAACAAGTGCGGCAGCGCCGGCGCGAACGTCATCAGCATGTCGCTCGGTGGCGGGCGCGCCAGCAAGACCGAGCAGCGCGCCTTCGATGCGCTGGCCGCCAAAGGTGTGCTCAGCATCGCTGCCGCCGGCAACGACGGCAACACGGTGGTGTCGTACCCGGCCGGCTACAGCAGCGTGATGATGGTCGGCGCGCTCGACGAGAACAAGGCGTGGGCCAGCTTCTCGCAGTACAACAGCAAGGTCGAAATCGCCGGCCCTGGCGTGGGCGTGCTCTCGACCGTGCCGATGAACAGCGGGTCCACGCCGGCGCTGACGGTCGGCGCCAGCGTGTACGCACCGGGGTCGATGGACGGCTCGCCGCTCAAGACGGCCACCGCGCCGCTGGCCGACTTCGGCCTGGGCGACAAGATCAATGCCGCCGTCTCGGGCAAGGTGTGCCTGATCGCGCGCGGCACCATCGATTTCGCCACCAAGGTGGCCAACTGCCAGAACAGCGGCGGCGTGGGCGCGGTCGTGTACAACAACGTCGCCGGCGCGTTTAGCGGCACGGTGGGCACGGCCACCCTGATTCCATCTGTGACGGCATCAAGCACTGAGGGCGCGCAGCTCAAGACCCAGTTGGGCCAGAGCGCCACGGTGGCGGTCAAGCCGGCCAGCTACGCCTACTTCGACGGCACTTCGATGGCCACGCCGCACGTGTCGGCGGTGGCGGCGCTGGTGTGGAGTTACTTCCCGACCTGCAGCGGAACGCAGATCCGCACCTCGCTCGGCAAGAGCGCGCTCGACCTGGGCACGGCGGGACGCGACACCAAGTTCGGGTTCGGCCTGGTGCAGGCAAAAGCCGCCTACGACCGCATCAAGTTACTCGGTTGCGCAAACTGATCTGACGCGGTATCCGACGCAGGACCGTGCCGGGATGGTACGCTGATAGACTTTTGTTTATCCGGGGCGCGCCGCGCCCCTTCCATCCCAGGCACGTATGACGAAAAAGATTTTGCTGTTAAGCGTTTCCGCCGGCGCCGGCCATATGCGCGCGGCCGAAGCGATTCGCGCCGCCGCCAACGCGGCACCGGGCGCCATCGAAGCGACGCACCTGGACGTGATGGATTACGTCACGTCCGGCTTTCGCAAGATGTACACCGAGTTTTACCTGAAGCTGGTGAACAAGGCGCCGGCGCTGTGGGGCTACCTGTACCAGGCCAGCAACGACGCGCGCCCGGACAGCACCATGCAGCAGCTGCGGCGCGGCCTCGAACGCCTCAACACGCGCGCGCTGATGACAGCCATCGAGGATGCCCGGCCGGACGCCATCGTCTGCACCCATTTCCTGCCGGCCGAAATCCTGGCGCGCGCGATCCGCAAGCGCGGCTTTACCACCCCGGTATGGGTGCAGGTGACCGACTTCGACCTGCACCGCATGTGGGTGCACGAGAACATGGCCGGCTACTTCGCCGGCAACGAAGAAGTGGCCTACCGCATGCGCCGCTGCGGCATTGCGCCCGAACGCATCCACGTGACCGGCATTCCGATCATGCCGGCCTTCGGCCAGGCGCTCGACCGCGCTACCTGCGCGCGCGAGTTCGGGCTCGATCCGCATACCACCACCTTCCTGCTGATGGGCGGCGGCGCCGGCCTGGGCAGCCTGGAGACGGTGGCCGAACGCCTGCTGGCGTTGGAAGGCACCTTCCAGCTGATCGTTTTGGCGGGCAAAAACGCCAAGGCGCTGGCCACGCTCAAGGTGTTGGAGGCACGCTTTCCGGGGCGCTTGCTGGCGCAGGGATTTACCGACAAGGTGGAACGCCTGATGGCGTGCGCCGACCTGGTCGTGACCAAGCCGGGCGGGCTGACAAGTTCGGAATGCCTCGCCATGGGCCTGCCGATGATCGTCAATTCGCCAATTCCGGGGCAGGAAGAACGCAACGCCGACTACCTGCTCGAACAGGGCGTGGCGCTCAAGGCGGTCGACGGCCCGACGCTGGAATACCGCATCGCGCACCTGCTGGCCCATCCCGCCCAACTGGCCGCCATGAGCGCGCGTGCGCGGGCCCTGGGCCGTGCACATGCCGCAGGCGATGTCCTCGACCATGTGCTGGGCAAGCCTGCTGCCGCCCCGTCCAACTGACCATACTGAAAAAAGCACCATGACCTCTACCAAGCTTTTATTGTCCGCCGCGCTGTTCGGCGCCTGCGTGCGCGCATTTGCCGATACCGGCATCGATACCGCCAAACTGACCGAAAAACTGACCGACACCCAGGTCGCCCTGGCCGACGTGAGCAAGGCCGGCCAGCCCGGCAAGGCCTTCATGGCCGCCACCATCATCAACGCCCCGGTGCCCAAGCTGTGCGCGATGATCCAGGATTACGCAGCCTACCCGTCCTTCATGCCGAACGTGGAGAAGGTGGCGGTGCTGCGCAAGGAAGACGCCGCGCAGGTCGACATGACGCTCAAGCTGCCGCTCGGGAAGGTCAAGAAGTACCGCCTGCGCATGGAGCCGAAGATGTCCGCCGCCCAGTGCCAGCTGTCGTGGAAGATGCTGCCCTGGGAAGGCGTGGCCGCCGAGGAAGCGATTGCCGACACCACGGGTTACTGGCTGCTGGTACCGCACGCGGTCGACAAGAACAAGACCGTGGTCAAATACATGGTGTACACCGACCCGGGTCCGGTGCCGATGGGATTGGGCTGGATCGTCGACAGCATGAGCCGTGGCAGCATGCCCAAGACGCTGGAAGCACTGCGCCAGCGCGCCGCCGCGCAGTAATCACGCAATAACCATTCGCCGCCAGGCCGGCCGGGATTCCCGGCTGCGCCATGGCGGCAGTCCTCTATAATGAACGTTTTCGCAAAAATACACGACAAACCATGGAATTAGACAAATCTTTCGAGCCCGCCGACATTGAACGTTACTGGCGCGCGGAGTGGGAAAAACGCGGCTACTTCGCCGCGACCACCGACGCCGACAAGCCGTCGTTTTGCATCCAGCTGCCGCCGCCGAACGTCACCGGCACCCTGCACATGGGCCATGCGTTCAACCAGACCATCATGGATGGCCTGACCCGCTACTACCGCATGCGCGGCTTCAATACCGCCTGGGTTCCGGGCACCGACCATGCCGGCATCGCCACCCAGATCGTGGTGGAGCGCCAGCTCGACGCGCAGAAAATCTCGCGCCATGACCTGGGCCGCGAAAAGTTCGTCGCCAAAGTCTGGGAATGGAAAGAAAAGTCGGGCAACATCATCACCGGCCAGATGCGCCGCATGGGCACCTCGCCCGACTGGGCGCGCGAATACTTCACGATGGACGAGCCGCGCTCGAAAGTGGTCACCGACGTTTTTGTCCGCCTGTTCGAGCAGGGCCTGATCTACCGCGGCAAGCGCCTGGTGAACTGGGATCCGAAGCTGGGCACCGCCGTATCGGACCTGGAAGTGGTGTCGGAAGAAGAAGACGGCTCGATGTGGTACATCCGCTATCCGTTCGCGGACGGCAGCGGGCACCTGACGGTGGCCACCACGCGTCCTGAAACCTTGCTCGGCGACGTCGCCGTGGCGGTCGACCCGACCGACGAGCGCTACGAGGCGCTGGTGGGCAAGATGCTCAAGCTGCCGCTGACCGAGCGCGAAATCCCGATCATCGCCGACGAGTATGTCGACAAGGCTTTCGGCACCGGCTGCGTGAAGATTACGCCGGCGCACGACCTGAACGACTACGCCGTCGGCCAGCGCCACAAGCTGCCGATGATCTGCGTGATGACGCTCGACGCCAAGATGAACGACGAAGCGCCGGAAGCCTACCGTGGCCTGGACCGCTTCGTGGCGCGTAAAAAAATCGTGGCCGACCTCGATGCGCAAGGGCTGCTGCAGGAAGTCAAACCGCACAAGCTGATGGTGCCGCGCGGCGACCGCACGGGCGTCGTGATCGAGCCGATGCTGACCGACCAGTGGTTCGTGGCCATGACCAAGCCGGCGCCGGAAGGCACCTTCTTCCCGGGTAAATCGATCGCCGAAGTGGCGCTCGACAAAGTCGCCAACGGCGAAATCAAGTTCGTGCCCGAGAACTGGAATACCACCTACAACCAGTGGCTTAACAACATCCAGGACTGGTGCATCTCGCGCCAGCTGTGGTGGGGCCACCAGATCCCGGCATGGTACGACGATGCCGGCAATATCTTTGTCGCCAAGACCGAGGAAGAAGCCAAGGCCAAGGCGCTGGCCGCCGGCGTGACGGCACCGCTGCGCCGCGACGACGACGTGCTCGATACCTGGTTCTCGTCGGCGCTGGTGCCCTTCTCCACCATGGGCTGGCCGCAAGAGACGGTCGACCTGAAGACCTTCCTGCCGTCGTCGGTGCTGGTGACAGGCTTCGACATCATCTTCTTCTGGGTCGCGCGCATGGTCATGATGACCGCGCACTTCACCGGCAAGGTGCCGTTCGAGACCGTGTACGTGCATGGCCTGGTGCGCGATTCGAGCGGGCAGAAAATGTCCAAGTCGAAGGGCAATACGCTCGACCCGATCGACCTGATCGACGGCATCGACGTCGAAGCGCTGGTCGAAAAACGCACCACCGGCTTGATGAATCCGCGCGACGCCGAAAAGATCGCCAAGGCCACGCGCAAGGAATTCCCGGCAGGGATCGCGGCCTACGGCACCGATGCCGTGCGCTTCACGATGGCCAGCTACGCTTCGCTGGGCCGCAACATCAATTTCGATCTGGGCCGCGCCGAGGGCTACCGCAACTTCAACAACAAGCTGTGGAACGCCACCCGCTTCGTGCTGATGAACACCCAGGAGAAGGATTGCGCCGTGCCGGCCGACGCCGACCTGTCGCAGGGCGACCGCTGGATTCTGTCGACCATGCAGCGCGCCGAGATGGAAGTGGCCAAGGGCTTCGACGACTACCGCTTCGACAACATCGCCTCGGCCATCCACAAGTTCGTGTGGTACGACTACTGCGACTGGTACCTCGAAATGGCCAAGGTCCAGATCCAGCATGGCAGCGAAGGCCAGCAGCGCGCCACCCGCAATACCCTGCTGCGCGTGCTGGAAGTGATCCTGCGCCTGGCGCATCCGATCATCCCGTTCGTGACCGAAACGCTGTGGCAGACCGTGGCGCCCCTGGCCGGCAAAACGCTCAACCCGGCTGGCGACTCGATCATGGTGCAGCCGTACCCGGAAGCGAACCCCGCGCTCATCGACGAGCGCGCGGAAGAGTGGATGGTCCAGCTCAAGGCGCTGACCGACGGCACCCGTACCCTGCGCGGCGAAATGAAGCTGCCGGAATCGATGCGCGTGCCGCTGATCGTGGAAGCGGCCGATGCCGCCGACCGCGCCCGCCTGGAAAGCTATGCGGCCTATGTGCAGACGCTGGGCAAGCTGTCGGAAGTGAACATCGTCGACACCTTGCCGGAGTCGCCGGCGGCGGTGGCGGTGGTGGGCGCCACCAAGCTGATGCTGAAGGTGGAGATCGATGTCGCTGCCGAGCGTGAGCGCATGTCGAAGGAAATCGCGCGCATCGAAGGCGAGATCGCCAAGGTGAATGGCAAGCTGGGTAACGAAAGCTTCGTGGCGCGCGCGCCCGAGGCGGTGGTTGCGCAGGAAAAAGAGCGCCTGGTGGCATTCTCGGCCACGATCGAAAAGCTGCGCGAGCAGCTGGCCAAGCTGCCGACTGCGTAAGCCGTCACGCAACAGTGCCGCGCGCTTTTGCTTCCCTGGTGAAGCAAAAGCGCGTTGTACGTACGAGAAAAAATGTCAAGTTGAAAATGGTCACTGTCTTATTAAGTTAACGTTTGACAATATTTTTCTTAAAAGAACTTAAAGTTTCCCTATAATATCGTCCTCTGGTGAGCCGGATCCAATTCCGCTATTGGTCGTCCGGTCAACACCTGCGATGTTCCTGATTTGTTCCCGTTGATCGACGCCTGCCGTCGACAGACACCCTGCTACCCGGTTCCGTGCGCATGCACGGCCCTGGCGTTCCCAGCGCGCATAACAACATCACTCACCGGTTCACGCCGGCACGCAGACAAGCACCTTGTGCACAGCCCGTGGCATGGCCCGCAGCATGGCCGTGATGGATTTCCATTGGCTGGCGCAAGCAAGACGATTTTTTGAAAAGAGGAATACCATGAAACAATCAGCCTATGCCATCGCCCTGTCCAGCGTCCTGATCGCCGGTTGCGGCGGCGGTTCGTCCGATAACAATACCGCGCCGTCCATGGCGCCGGCGGCACCCGTGGTGGTGGTGCCGGCGCCAGTGGTGACGCCGGAGCCGGTCGCCGCAGCGCCCGCGCCGGTGGTCACTGCGGAACCGGCGCCAGTCCAGAATCCTGTTCCAGCGCCTATTCCTGCACCAACGCCTGCGCCAGCTCCTGTTCCTGCGCCAGCGCCTGTTCCTGCGCCTGCTCCGGCTCAGGCAGCGTCGCCGGTATCGAGCACATCGACGTCCGCGTCGGCCTCTTTCGCCGACTGCTTCCAGGTAACGCCAGGCACGCAGTACACGACGTCGAATAGTTACACCCACGTTGTTGTCCACGAAATGTTCGAGGGCGTCATGGCCTACGGCATCATGGAGCTGCGCGACAACGGCGCGCGCCGTGGCGGTCCGTATTTCACATTGGACAACAATATCTTCAAGATGCTGGGTGTGGGCCAATACGACACGAGCGGTGTCCAGAAAGGCAAGGACGTTTTTTCCAAAGACGCATTCTTTCCGCTGATGATGGTTCCGGGTCAGACGGCCATGACCAACTTCACCAACACCAGCACCAGCTGGCACCCGGAGTTCGACAAGTCCGGCGCGTCCACAATGGTCACCAGCACCGACGTCAAAACGCTGTCCGATGAATTGACCTTCGTCGGTTTCGACACGGTCATGGTCGCCGGACGCACATTCGCAAACGCCTGCAAGATTGCCTCGCCGGGTTCCGCTTCGGGCCAGGTGTCGATGGCATGGCGTGCCAAAGGCTTCGGCTGGGTCCGCACCGAAGAGCAGACCGCCCAAGGCACGCTGGTACCCGGCACGCGCGTCGATATCATCAAGATCATCGCGGCTCCCTGAGCAGCATTTCCGGCCCCCGCCGCTGCGGGGATCGATCCCAATTCAAGAAAAGAAAATCAATGAAACCATCAGCCTGTGTCATCGCCCTGTCCACTATCCTCATCGCCGGTTGCGGCGGAGGATCGTCGGATAACACCACCGCGCCCGCGGCCACGCCGACGGCACCGGTTATCGTCGTACCGGCGCCGATGCCGTCACCAGCCCCCGTGGTAACGCCAGAGCCGGTTGCCGTGACGCCTGCGCCAGCTCAGGTGACCGCGCCGGACACGGTTCCAGCGCCAACACCGGCACCTGTAACTACGCCTGCTCCTGCTCCCGCTCCCGCTCCTGTTCCTGTTCCTGCTCCTGTTCCTGTTCCTGCTCCTGTTCCTGTTCCTGTTCCTGTTCCTGTTCCTGTTCCTGCACAGGCTCCTGCCCCTACGCCTGCACCGGCGCCAGTTACCACAGCCGCGCCCACAGTGGCCGATTGCTTCAAACTGACGCCAGGTGTGAAATACGTCGACACCTTCGGGGCTACGCAAGAAATCAGCAATGCCGTCTTCGAAGGCATCCCGACGATGGCGATGACTGAAACGCGTGCCGACGGCACCCTGTTCGGTATCGTGTACCAGCACGTTATCGGCAACACCTTATATCTCCCCGGCATTTTCGACTACTCCTCGAATAACATCCCATCCGGTAAATTTGTCAATTCCGCCGATGCCAAAATATCGCTCGATCTCGTGCCCGGGCAGTCCGTTGTAACGCATTACACCGTTACCAAGACGGCGTATCCGTCGAACGCCATCAGCATCGTCCAGGAAACGGAAGGATTTACCTTCGCCGGCTTCGAAACGATCACGGTAGCGAACCGCACGTTTGCCAATGCCTGCAAGATGACGTTTGCTCCCGAAGCCAACGGCAATGTCTACACCGCATGGCATGCCAATGGTTTCGGCTCGGTGCGCGCCTACAGCAAGGACACCAAGGGCAACACCGTTCAAGGCAGTTTCTACGAAATCGTCAAGATCCTCGCCGCTCCCTGACCTCCGCGGATGCCTGCCACCGCAGGCGTCACGCAGACCGGCCCTCGCCGCAGGGCCGGCAGCAGCGCACATTGCGCACCCTCCCCCTCCTCCCGTCCCGGTAAAAGCCCACACAACCTGATACAAAGTTGTGGGGTCAGTGCGAATCGAGTTTGCTACACTAGCAACGCTAGACAAACCAACAATACTGGAGACACCATGAAAGCACTGACAACAGCCACCCTGATCGCGGCCATGCTGGCCATGGCGCCGGCAATGGCGCAGGAAACAGCGTCCCCGGTCGGCCTGTGGAAAAACATCGATGACGTGACCGGCAAGCCGAAGGCGCTGATCCGCATCAGCGAGAACAACGGCGAGATCCAGGGCAAGCTGGAAAAACTGTTCCGCGCCGAGGGTACCGAGCAAAATCCCAAGTGCGACAAGTGCGAAGGCGTCAACAAGGACCAGCCGATCCTCGGCATGACCTTCATGAGCGGCCTGAAAAAAGAAGGCGACGAATACACCGGCGGCCAGATCCTCGACCCGGATAACGGCAAGGTCTACAAGAGCAAGCTGAAAGTGGTCGACGGCGGCAAGAAGCTCAACGTGCGCGGCTATATCGGCATGCCGATGTTCGGACGCTCCCAGGTCTGGGTGCGCGAAGAGTAAGCTGCTGCCTTAGCTGCGCGTCCTGCGCGTCCTGCGCGTCCTGCGCCATGGCGATCCAGATTATTGCTGATCGCCACATCCTCCTCTGTTATTATCCAAAGCACAAGGTTGCCATGACGCACATGGCAGCGCTTCATCACGTGAACTCACTTTTGGACCTGACATGATCATCGACCATCTTGGCTTTGCAGTAAGTAACTATGACGAGAGCAAAACCTTCTTCGGCAAGGCGCTCGCGCCGCTGGGCATTTCCCTGATCACCGAAGTCAAAGGCTGGGCGGGATTCGGCAAACACGGCAAGCCGGAATTCTGGTTCGGCCAGGGCGGCCCGGCCCAGGGCGATCCGGCCCGGGGCGGTCCGGCCGGGGGCGATCCGGCCCGGAGCGATCCGGCCCGGGGCCAGATGCATGTGGCCTTCGCGGCCGAGAGCCGCGAACAGGTGCGCCAGTTTTACGCCGCCGCGCTCGAAGCGGGCGCCAAGGATAACGGCGCGCCGGGCATCCGCGCGCACTACCATCCGGACTATTACGGCGCCTTCGTCATCGGACCCGATGGCCACAATATCGAAGCGGTGTGCCACAAAGCCGAAGCCTGAACCGCAGCCGGCTAACGCATCACGCGCAGCGCTGCCCATGTCCCGCATAAGACGACGGCTACCCATCCCGCAGCGCGAGCGCGACATCGCCCGCCTGCGCGGCAAGCTCGAACGCGACAGCTATCCGCGCTTGCAGATGCTGCTGCTGGTCACGCTGACCGGCGCGGCGGGCTTTCTGGCTTCGTTTTTACTGCTGGCGGCCGGGCTGCAGTCCATGTGGCTGCGCTATCCGGCATCGATCGGCATCGCTTATCTCATTTTCCTTTTCTTGCTGTGGCTCTGGCTGCGCTGGCCCGGCGCCGATGCCGATGCCAGCCTGCCGGACCTGACACCTTCCGGGCGCGGCTCGGGCCCCTCCTGGAGCGGAGAGGGTGGCAGCTTCGACGGCGGCGGCGCAAGCGCCAACTTCGATTCGCCCGGGAGCGGGATCTTGTCGGATGCCGGCGAACATGGCGTCGATCAGGCGCTTGACGCAGTCGGCAGCGCCGACGATCTGTTCATTCCGCTGGCGCTACTCGCGGCCCTCTGCGCCGCCCTCGGGGCAGCCATCTTCATGATGTTTTCGCTGGTGTCGTCGGCGCCGCTGCTGTTCGCCGAGCTGCTGGTCGACGGGCTGCTTTCGGCGAGCCTGTATCGCCGCCTGCGGGGTCTCGACCGCGCGCACTGGATCGAGCCCGCCATTCGCCGCACCCGCTGGGCATTCCTGGCCGCGGCGCTGACCATGACCGTTGCCGGCGCCGGGCTGGCGCTGTACGCACCGGGAGCGCATTCCCTCGGCGACGTCATCGCAATCAAGCGCGCCCCGCGTTGACGCGCTTTGCCGCCTTGCGGCTTACTGCGCGCCGATCGGAATGACCTTGCGCACACCCTTGCGCTGCGCCGTCTGCTGCGCGATGCTGGCGCGGATCGTGGCCAATTGCTCGCCGCTGCGGTACAGCAGGTTGTAGCTTTCGAACGGGATCATTTTCCCGTCCGGCTGCGCGAAATGGATGCATGACTTTTTCAGCGCGCGCACGTCGAGCGAATACGCGTCCATGAACTGCACGATCAGCACGCGGAACACATTGTCGTAACGCAGGCCGGCCGGCGCGTCGATCAGCGGCAGGCAGCACATCAGCTCCGACAGGCAGTTGGCCTGCGACTCGGGCGAATGATTGGTCGCGAACAGTTTGAAGATGTGCTCCTTCATGCTCTTTTTGAGCGTCTCGTCGCGCTCGAAGACGATGGTATTGCTGCTGCCTTCGACCAGCGTTTGCGGATCGAGGTAGCGCGTCAGCGGCACCACCTGGTCGCCCGTCTTGAGCGCATAGGCCATCGCCAGCGTGTCCGGATTGCAGGGCACCGGCACGATGTCCTGCAAGGTGAACAGGGAGGTCTGCTCGGCGATCTTGCGGCGCACTTCCGACACCGTCAGCCGGTGCACGCGCGGGTCGTACCGTTCCACCCGGCCGGCGTCCTGGATCGGCTGCAAGGTCACGCCGCGCACGCAGCTCTGGGTCAGCGCAAAGTCGATGATGGCGCCGATCTCGTCGTCGTTGAGGCCCTTCTTGAGCGTGACCACCAGCGTCGTCGACAAGCCCGCCGCGTTCAGGTTGGCCAGGGCCTGGGCGCGGATGCGGGTCAGGTCGGCGCCGCGCAGCGCCTTGTGCACTTCGCTGCGCAGGGAATCGAACTGCAGGTACACCTCGATGCCGGGCGCGTAGGTGGCCAGGCGCTGCGCGAACGCCGGGTCCTGCGCCAGCACGATGCCGTTGGTGTTGACCATGACGTGCTTGATCGGGCGCGCCCTGGCGGCGTCGAGAATGTCCCAGAAGCGCGGATGCAGGGTCGGCTCGCCGCCGGAGAGCTGCATCACGTCCGCCTCGCCCTCGTTGGCGACGACCGCGTCGAGCATCCTGATGATGTCGTCGAACGGCTTGTGCAGCTCGCGGTGGGTGCCGCTTTCGGCGTAACACACGGGGCAGTTCAGGTTGCAGTTGTCGGTGATTTCGACGATCGACAGGCACGAGTGCTGCATGTGGTCGGGGCACAGGCCGCAATCGTACGGGCAGCCGTATTGCATCGGCGTGTTGAACGTCTGCGGCATCTCCGGATGCTTGACGAAGACTTCGCGGCACAGGCGGTAGTAGTCGACATCGTCGCTGACCAGCACGCGTTCGGCGCCGTGCGCACTGCACCACTTGTCCATGAAGACGTCGCTGCCCTTGAAGATGATCTTGGCCTCGACCGGATGCAGGCAGGTCGAACACACCGAGGTGGTGGTGTCGTAAAACAGGTAGGGACGGATTTTCCGGCTCATGGTTCGGTCGCTTTCAGTGGTGCCGGCCCGCCGAGCTGCCTGGCGAGCAAAGGGAGATAACACAGCAGCGCGGCCAGGCACACCAGCTGCACGCCGCCCAGGCCCGCGCCGTAATCGTAGCGCAGCGGCTTGATGGCATCGACGGCGAGGCGCCACACAAGGTAGCCGGACAAGAACAGCTTGAACGTCAGGCCCGGTTTATCGCGCCAGCGCGCGCGCAGCGCCAGCAGCAGGCCGCCCCACGCAAGCACGAACACGATGTCATACAGTTGGGTGGGATGGCGGTGGATGCCGTCGCCGAAATCGACGCCCCATGGCAGCGCCGTGGCCTTGCCGTAGGTGCCGTCGTTCAGGCCCGCCAGAAAACAGCCGATCCTCCCGAGCGCGATGCCCACCATCAGCGGGAGCACGAACTGGTCGCCGGTGGAGTGGCGCTGGCCGGTGATTTTTTTGGCGATCTCCACGCCCAGCAAGCCGCCAAGCAAGCCGCCGACAATCGATTGTCCGGACATCCAGACGCTGACCGTGCCCGCATGCGCGGCCCACAGGTGCGGGTACTCGATCCAGAACACCAGCTTGTTGCCGATGGCGGCGCCGAGGATGCAGCCGATCACGACGGCATAGCCGCTGCCGCTGAGGATGCCGCCGGCGCCGGCATGCGCGCGCTGGCGCCGGTACAGCTGCATGCCGACGGCAATGGCGGCCCACTCGAACAGCAGGTGCGCGGCATGGGCGGCGCCGGGTGACAAGACCAAGGAGCTCATTGCCCGGGCGGCGGTGGCGCTGGCGTCTCGCCAGACGCTGCCAGCCGCAAATAGAGACGCCAGGCAATCATGATGGCAATCGCCACGCCAATGGCGCCGAGCACGATCAATATCGGCACAAAGCCTGTATCCGGCGAGTTGCCCGCGCCAATCATCAAGCCGAGCACACGGCATGCGCCGAAGCCGACCATCATGACCAGAGCGAGCATCACGCCCACGATGCGCAGAAAAAGTTTCACATATGCCTTAGCAAAACAGGGGGTTCAAGCGACGCCGGCCGCTCGTGGCGGGCCGCTTACCGAACCGGCGGCTTGGGCGCACTGCGGAGTTTTTTGGCGAGGAACCAGGCCAGCGCGCCACAAGCGGCCAGGCAGCAGAAGCCCAGGAAAAAGAAGATGTTGAACCAGTCTCCCGTTCGGGCGGGCTCCACGCCGGTCGCAACGCCGAGCAGTCCGCACAGCCCAAAGCCCACCATGGCGATGGCGGCGATCACGATGCTGAGGATGCGTAAGATCTTCATTCTTTCCTCTTCGGCAAACTTGCTTATTTCAGCAAGACAACACAGAGATTGTACGCGTGTTCAGGGGCGTTTGACGTGGCGCGCCAGATGGCGGTCGAGCTGGTTGGCGAAATTCTGGCGGTCGGCCTGGCCAAACGGCGCCGGACCGCCGGTGTCGACGCCGCTGCCGCGCAATTCGTCCATGAATTTGCGCATGGTGAGCATCTGGGCGATGTTGTCGTTGGTGTAGAACTCGCCACGAGGGTTGAGCGCGAAGCCGCCCTTGAGCAGCACGTCGGCGGCCAGCGGAATGTCGCCGGTCACCACCAGGTCGCCTGGATTGAGCAGGCGCACGATTTCGGCGTCGGCCACATCGGCCCCGGACGGCACCTGCACGGAACGCACGAAGCGGGACGGCGGTACCCGCATGAGCTGGTTGGCGACCAGGGTCACATTCAGTTGCAGGCGCTCGGCCACGCGGTACAGGATGTCTTTGATCACGGCCGGGCAGGCATCGGCATCGACCCAGATTTGCATCATCTTCGTTTCTTTCTCGGTTTGCAGAGGGGAGCGCGCAGTATAGCGCGTCGCCTTGGCGCGTCGCTTTGGTGCGTCCCCTGCCGCGTCCGCTTGGCGCGCCGCTGGCGGCGCTTCGAAACATGTGTTATCTTCCGACAAGTTTGATAATGATCATGCAATTTATTCTGTGAAACCTTGCCGGACACTGGTCCGTTGCATCATGCGGAGTCCGGATGTTACTTATACAAGCGCTTGCTTTCCTGGCGGGCCTGGCGGCCCTGTTCGCTACGTCGATTACCTTGTTGCCGCCCGTGCAGTTGCATCCGTTCGCCGGCGTCGCGACCTTGCCGGTGATGATCGCCGGCATCCTGGCTTTCGCCGCGGGCTACTTCTTCTTTGCCGTGGTCGGCTACCGCACCTTGCGCTCGGCCTCACGGCGCAGGACGGCGGTGCTGGCCGTGCTATTCCAGCTGCTTGCGGGAGGCGCCATGATCTATCGCTATCCGCAGCCGGCCGTACTGGCCGTGATGGGGCCGCTGTTGTTCTGTTCGATATTCATGTTCACGTCCTTTGTGTGGCCGGCCCGGCGCGATCCCGGCTATCGCCCGGCGCGCTGGCGCGAGCGGTCCGACGATGCCACGCCACGCCGGTGAACAAACTTGATCGACCGTCATTTGCCGGGCATACTGCGCGGTCCACATGCTTCGAATCGGCCGTCATGAAAACCCCCCATCTCACGGCAACGGTGTGCTTCGCGCTGGCGGTCGCGCTGTATTTTTATGTGCCATCGAAAGAATACGCAGCCGGTTTCGCCCTGCTCGGCATGTTCTTCGAACTTTCGGCATGGAAGAAATTCCTGACGAGGAACCGGAAGAATCCGCCACCGCCAAGGCAATGACGTCGCAATGGGTGCATCGCAAAGTACCCTTACTGCGACGGCTGCAAGGCGATCATCGCCATTCCCGCCAGCGCCAGCGCGGCCCCCGCGACATCGAAACGGCTCAGCGCCACCCCATCGACAAATCGCAACCAGAGCAATGCAACGCAAATGTAAGCCCCGCCGTAGGCGGCGTAGGTGCGACCTGCCGCTGCGGGGTGAAGCGTGAGAAGCCACGCGAACAGCGCCAGCGACAGGGCCGCCGGTATCAACAGCCACGCGCTCTTGCCTTGCTTGAGCACCAGCCAGGGCAGATAGCAGCCGACGATCTCGGCCAGCGCGGTCACGAAGAAGAGTACAGCCAACTTCAGAATGTCCAAGCAGCGTCCTTTGAAAAGCGGCCTTCGGCCAGGGCGGCATCGGCAATCGGGTCCGGATACGCCTGATAGACGCGGATGGTGGCGTCGTCATACACGGCCAGGATCTGCCGCTGAGGTATCCCGGGGGCTCCATCAATCTCTGTCCGCATGGGGCAACCCTCCTGGTTTACGGTAGATAACCATCGTAAATACCTGCTTGTTCTAGAAGAGTCGCGAGAACATACTCCCAAAAAAACATTGTTTCCAAAAACCAAAACAGGCGCCGCGCCTAGCGTGCGCGACACGTCCATCATGATGAAAACACTCGCACTCTCGGCGATCGGTTTCTACCAGCGCCATCTGTCGCCCTACAAGGGGTTTTGCTGCGCCTACTGCGCCTACACCGGCAACGCCAGCTGCTCGGCCTTCGGCGCGCGCGCCATCCGCCGCTATGGCGTGTGGGATGGCATGGCCGTGCTGCGCGGACGATTGCATAAATGCGGCGTTGCCTACCGCCGCTATCGGCCGTCCCCGCCACGGCCCCTGCTGGTGCGGCCGAACCAGGCTGGCGATTGCGTGCCCTGCGACTGTTCGTTCGACCTGCCCTCCCCTGGCGACGCCTGCGATACAGCATCAGATTGCCTCGATGCCAAAGACTGCTGGGACTGGTGGCGGAAGCGTCGCAAACAGCAAGAGGAAGAAGCGTACATCTACATTCCACCCCAGTCCGGCCGACGCGACGGGCGCTGATTCAAGGAACCAGGTTATCCCACAAGTCGCCCGTCGGGCTGGTGCGTGGAGCCGCCAGCCCGAAGTGCTGGTAGGCCAGCGGCGTGGCGATGCGCCCGCGCGGGGTGCGCTGCAGGTAACCCTGCTGGATCAGGTACGGCTCCAGCACATCCTCAATGGTATCGCTTTCCTCGCCGATGGCCGCCGCCAGGTTGCCGATGCCGACCGGCCCGCCGCCAAACTTGAACAGCACCGCTTCAAGCAGCTTACGGTCCATGACGTCAAAACCCACCGAGTCGACGTCGAGCATCACCAGCGCGGCGTCGGCCATCGGCTTGGTGATTTCGCCGGTGCCCTTGACCTCGGCGTAATCGCGCACGCGCCTCAGCAGGCGGTTGGCGATACGCGGGGTGCCGCGTGCGCGCAAGGCAATTTCGCGCGCGCCTTCTTCGACAATCGGCGCGTTCAAGAGCGATGCGCTGCGCGTGACGATGCGCGTCAGTTCCGACGTGTTATAGAATTCCAGCCGCGCCACGATGCCGAAGCGGTCGCGCAGCGGGTTGGTCAGCATGCCGGCGCGCGTGGTCGCGCCCACCAAGGTGAACGGCTGCAAATCGAGCTTGACCGAACGCGCCGCCGGCCCTTCGCCGATCATGATGTCGATCTGGTAGTCTTCCAGCGCCGGATACAGGATCTCTTCCACCACCGGCGAGAGGCGGTGAATCTCGTCGATGAACAGCACGTCGTTCGCTTCGAGATTGGTCAGGATGGCCGCCAAATCGCCCGGGCGCTCCAGCACCGGACCCGACGTCTGGCGCAGGTTCACCCCCATCTCGCGCGCGATGATGTGCGCCAGGGTGGTCTTGCCCAAGCCTGGCGGACCGAACAGCAAGGTGTGGTCGAGCGCTTCGCGCCGCTTGCGCGCGGCCGAAATGAAAATCTCGAGCTGGCCGCGAATTTTCTCCTGGCCGACGTATTCGTCGAGCTGCTTGGGCCGCAGCGCGCGTTCGATCGCCTCTTCGTTGGGCGACGCGGGCGTGGGCGCGATGATGCGCTGCTCGCTGAAGTCGTCGGTCTGGATACTCATGAATGAAACCTTAGCGTAAATGTGAGTGCAGCTGAAATTCAGCCCTTGGACAAGGCCTTGAGCGCGAACTTGATGCCGTCCGATACGGTACTGCCGGCCGGCATATTGCGCAGCGCGGCCGTCGCTTCCTTGTCAGAATACCCCAAGGCCAGCAGCGCATTCAAAATGTCGGATTGCGCATCGTGCTGCACCACGCCGCCGACCGAGCCGAGGTCGGCGCCAAGCTTGCCCTTCAGTTCCAGCAGCAAACGTTCGGCGGTCTTCTTGCCGATCCCGGGCACCTTCACCAGGCGCCCCGCTTCCTGCAAGGTCACCGCCTGCGCCAGGTCGTTCACCGTCATGCCCGACAGGATCGACAGCGCGGTGCGCGCCCCCACACCCGTGATCTTGATCAACTGGCGGAACACCGCGCGCTCGGCCGCGTTGCCGAAGCCAAACAGCAAATGCGCATCTTCGCGGATCGCCTGGTGCGTGAACAGGGTCACTTGCGCGCCGAGGGCGGGCAAGTCGTAATAGGTACTCATCGGCACATCGACTTCATAGCCGACGCCGTTGCAATCGATCAGCAACTGCGGCGGATTTTTTTCGAGCAAAACTCCGGAAATACGTCCGATCATGGGAAGACCCTAAAACAGGTTAAACGAGACGGCCGCGCTTCATGCGCAGGCCGGAAAGCGAGGGCGCCAGCGCGCCGATCAGCGCCAGCGCGTCGATACTGTTGGCGTGACAAATGGCCACCCCTAACGCATCGGCGGCGTCGGTCCCGGGCAGGCCCGGCAGCACCAAGAGGCGCGCCACCATTTCCTGCACCTGTTCCTTGGCCGCCTTGCCGTGTCCGGTCACGGCCTGCTTGACCTGCAGCGCGGTGTACTCGGCCACCGACAGGTCGGCGCCGACCAGCGCCGTAATGGCGGCGCCGCGCGCTTGCCCGAGCAGCAAGGTCGATTGGGGATTGACGTTGACGAAGACTTTTTCCACCGCCGCGCAATGCGGCTGGTAGGTGCGGACGATCTCGGCGATGCCATTGAGGATGATCTTGAGGCGGCCGGGGAGCTCGCCTTCGGACACCGTCTTGATGGTGCCGGAAGCGATGTAGCGCAGTTTGTTGCCCTGCTTTTCGATAAGCCCGAAGCCTGTGGTGCGCAGGCCCGGGTCAATGCCAAGAATAATCATGGACGAATGGTATACCGCCGGAGAAACTTCGGTATACCTAACTTGCGCACCCCGTCGAAATTAATGACGGAAATGGCGCGCGCCGGTATACAGCATCACCACGCCGCGCTCGTCGGCGGCGTCGATCACTTCCTGGTCGCGCATCGAGCCGCCCGGCTGGATCACGCAGGTAGCACCCGCGTCCACCACCACGTCGAGGCCGTCGCGGAACGGGAAGAAGGCGTCCGACGCCACGGCCGAACCGGCCAGGGTCAGGCCCGCGTTCTGGGCCTTGATCGAAGCGATGCGGGCCGAGTCGATGCGGCTCATCTGGCCGGCGCCCACGCCCAGGGTCATGCCGTTGGCGCAAAAGACGATGGCGTTGGATTTAACGAACTTGGCCACGCGCCAGGCGAACATCATGTCCTGCAATTGCTGCTGGGTCGGCTGCTTCTTGGTAACCACGCGCAGTTCGTCCAGGCCGACATTCTTGGCGTCCGGCGACTGCACCAGCAGGCCGCCGCCGACGCGCTTGACGTCGAACGGATTATTCGACGCGCCGAGCGGGATTTCCAGCAGGCGCACGTTCTGCTTGGCCGCCATGATGGCGCGCGCCTCGCTCGAAAACGATGGCGCGATCAAGACTTCCACGAACAGCTTGGCGATCGCTTCGGCGGTCTTGCCGTCGAGTTCGACGTTCAGGGCGATGATGCCGCCGAAAGCCGAGGTCGGGTCGGTCTGCAGCGCGCGGCTGTAGGCGTCGGGCGCATCGGTGCCGATCGCCACGCCGCACGGATTGGCGTGCTTGACGATCACGCAGCCGGCCGGCTGGCCCAGGCCGCCGAGCGACTTGACGCATTCCCAGGCTGCATCGGCGTCGGCGATATTGTTGTACGACAGCTCCTTGCCCTGCAATTGCTTGTAGGCGGACAGGGAACCGGCGGCCGGCGCCAGGTCGCGGTAGAACGCGGCCGACTGGTGCGGGTTTTCGCCGTACCGCATGTCCTGCACTTTTTCAAAACTCATGTTCAGCGTTTGCGGGTAGGCGGCGCGCGTGGCGTGCAGCTTGTCTTCGCCCAGGCTGGTCAGGTAATTGGTGATGGCGCCGTCGTATTGCGCGGTGTGAGCGAACACTTTCTTGGCCAGGCGGAACTTGGTGTCGTACGGCACCTCGCCGGCCGTCACTTCGGCCAGCACCTGCGCGTAGTCGGTCGGGTCGCAGATGACGATCACGTCCTTGTGGTTCTTGGCAGCCGAGCGCAGCATGGTCGGGCCGCCGATGTCGATGTTTTCGATCGCGTCTTCCAGCGAGCAATCATCCTTGGCCACGGTCGCCTGGAACGGATACAGGTTGACCACCACCATGTCGATGGTCGGAATGTCGTGCTCGCTCAGCTTGGCGACGTGCTCGGGAAAGTCGCGGCGCGCCAGGATGCCGCCGTGCACTTTCGGGTGCAGGGTCTTGACGCGGCCATCGAGCATTTCCGGAAAGCCCGTGTAATCCGCCACTTCAGTGACAGGCACGCCGTTATCGGCCAGCAGCTTGGCGGTGCCGCCGGTGGACAGGATGCCGACGCCGAGCGCGGACAACGCGCGTGCAAAGTCGAGCACGCCGGTCTTGTCGGAAACGGAAATGAGGGCTTGTTTGATCATGGTGAGTGGCCTGGTTGTGGAGTATTCGGTGTTTGCACTGGCGCACCCCTCGGGCGCGATGGGCTCGCGCTCGATAGCACGGCCACTCAGTGTGTGCTTATGAGACTAATTACAGCAGTCCGTGTTCCTGCAATTTCTTCCGCAAGGTATTACGGTTGATGCCCAGCATCTGGGCCGCGTGCGACTGGTTGCCTTCCGCTCGCGTCATGACGACTTCAAGGATCGGCTTTTCGACGGTGAGGACCACCATGTCGTAAATGTTCGATGCCTGCTGCTCGCCCAGGTCGTTGAAATACTCTTCAAGACTTTTCTGGACAACTTCCTGGATACTTTCTTTGCTCATATGATGTTGGTGCTTTTCTGCGGATTAAATGTTTCGCCGCGGCTCTGCAGGCAGCGGTCGTTCCGGTATGTCGTCTTGCTAGCTGTGTGCCGTGTCAGGCTGCCAATGCCACTTGAGCAACGCCTGCGGGCCGGTATTGTAACCGTTCGCCATGAATGTGTTGCGTTTCAAAAAATGCATCGACGGCGCGCAACTGCGCATCGGTCGATTCGAGCAGGTTCATTTGCTGGCGGAATTCTTCTCCGCCGATCAGGTCGCGTACATACCAGCCGATGTGCTTGCGCGCCGTGCGCACGCCCAAAAACTCGCCGTAGAACGCGTAATGCGCCTGCAAATGCTCGTTCATGAGTGCGCGCACTTCTTCCACGGCGGGCGCCGGCAGATGCAGGCCGGTGCGCAGGTAATGGTCGACTTCGCGGCAGATCCACGGCCGGCCCTGGGCGGCGCGTCCGATCATCACCGCATCGGCCCCGGTGACGGCCAGCACGTATTTGGCTTTTTCAGGGGTGGTGATGTCGCCGTTGGCCACCACCGGAATGGATACCTGCGCCTTGACGGCGGCAATGGTCTCGTACTCGGCCTCGCCGGTGTAGCCGTCGGCCCGGGTGCGCCCGTGCAGGGTCAGCATCTGGATGCCGGCCTGTTCGGCGATGCGGGCGATGCGCAGGGCGTTCTTGTTCTCGCGGTTCCAGCCGGTACGAAATTTCAGGGTGACCGGCACGTCCACCGCGCGCACGACGGCGTGCAGAATCTGCTCGACCAGGTCTTCGTGCTGCAGCAGGGCCGAACCGCACCAGCTGTTGCACACTTTCTTGACCGGGCAACCCATGTTGATATCGATGATCTGGGCGCCGCGGTCGACGTTGAATTTGGCGCAGTCGGCCAGGTCTTGCGGGTCGGCACCGGCGATCTGGACCGCTTTCGGCTCCATTTCGCCTGCGTGGTCGGTACGGCGCGAACTTTTTTCGGTGGCCCACAGGCGCGGGTTCGAGGCAGCCATTTCGGACACCGCATAGCCGGCGCCCAGCTGCTTGCACAGTTGTCGGAAAGGACGATCCGTCACGCCCGCCATGGGAGCAACGAAAACATTATTGCGCAGCAAGTAAGGACCAATTTGCACGGGCGGGACGCTCTGAGTTTGCGGGAACCCTCTATTTTACCCGAAGTGCTGCTCAATTAATAAGCACTATTTTTCATTTGACAGCACTGCGGCGCCACAAAACCGGGGTCGGGAAGGCTTGACACGCTTCAGTTGAGCTCGTCAAGGACCCTCGGCTGCAGGTGGCCGACCTCGCCCCAGCTGACCAGGGAAAGCTTGCCGCCCTCCACCCGGAAGCGGTTGATGCTGGCGTTGAGCACCGGAAAGTCGCGTGGCGTTTCCAGCGACAGGCCGAGCGCGGCGCGGTAAGCGCATTCGAGCACGCCGCCGTGCGCCACCAGGGCCAGGGTCCGGCCCGGATGGGCGTCGCCCCATTTGATGATCGCGCTGACGGCACGCTGGTAAAACTGGCGGAACGTTTCGGCCGCGCGGGCGCCGGACGGCATCGGCGCATCGATCTCGCGTGCCTGCCAGGCGGCAAACTCGGCCGGAAAGCGCTGTTCGATCTCGGCGTACAGCAAGCCCTCGAAGCCGCCGAAGCAGCGTTCGCGCAACAGGGGATCGC
The DNA here is from genome assembly GCA_036386755.1 of Telluria sp. Lineage (GTDB taxonomy): Bacteria > Pseudomonadota > Gammaproteobacteria > Burkholderiales > Burkholderiaceae_D > Telluria_A. The sequence continues at coordinate 13,762 of DASVVC010000097.1, read as the reverse complement.
GCTGGACTGCTCCGTGCACCAGCGCCATGGCGCGCGTGCGGGCCACCGCGTCGGCGGTCTGGGCGGCGCGCTGCAGGTCGCTCGAGACGACCAGGTCGATCCGCTCCCCTACTAAGGCGTCGGCCGTTGCCGCGGCTTGGCGCAAGCCCTCGTCGTTGAGGGCGATGTCGATGTGGCCCTGGAGGCGGCGTTCGGCGTTCCAGGCGGTTTCGCCATGGCGGATGAGAATGATATTGGTCGGGGACATGGGTAAGCCGGACACGCCGTGCCCGGACTGGAAAAGTTGTGTTCTTTTAAGGGACCAGGGTGGCGGCGAGTTCCGGATTGAGCGAATACACGCCGATCATTTGCGCCTCGTCGAGGATGTGCCCGCGAATGGCCAGGCGCGCCTCCGGCCCGGTGAAGCGGCCTTCGAGCGCCAGGCGCGGCACGTCGAGCGCGTAGATGCAGAATAGGTAAGTGTGCACGCGCAGGTCGTTCCACGGCGGACACGGACCGTCGTAGCCGTAATACTCGCCCGCCATGCCGGGATCGCCCAGGAACCAGCTGGTGTAATCGTTCACGCCCTGGCGCAACTGATGTTCGGTGCCGTTCTTGATGGTGAACGGCACCAGCGGCCCCGGTTTGCCGTGCGGCGTGACCCCTTCGGAAAACTTGCCTTCGGCGACCGAGCGCAGGGCGACGGGAATATCGACCAGGGTCCAGTGGTAAAAATCGGCGCGCGGCAACTCTTCCGCCACCACGGCGCCTTCTTTATTCACGTTGGTGCCGACCGTGGGTGCGTCGATATCGTAGCAAAACAGGATCAGCGACTGGGTGCCCGTGGGCACGTCGTCCCAGGCCAGGTGCGGGTTGCGGTTGCTGGACAGGCGGGTATGCGTGTCCGGGTCGATCGTGGCAAAGGCGCACTCGGCGGGAATCAGGCCGCCGTCGGTAAAGGAATCACTCCACAGTCTCATCGCAACCTCCTGTACTCATGAGTTTGACCACAAACGGCCCGCTTGGTTTCATTTTGGGTGCACTTGCAGCCAGAAAGTGACCGGTCCGTCATTCGTCAGCGACACTTTCATGTCGGCGCCGAACTGGCCGGTCTCGACCGTGGCGTGGCGCGCGCGGGCCTGGCGCACCACATGGTCGAACAGGCGCAAGCCATCCTGCGGGCTGGCCGCCGGCGTGAATGATGGCCGGGTGCCCGATTTGGTGTCCGCCGCCAGGGTGAACTGGGGCACCAGCAACAGGCCGCCATGGGTGTCGGCCAGGCTGCGGTTCATCTTGCCGGCCTCGTCGCCGAACACGCGGTAGCCCAGCAATTTGGTCAGCAGGGCGTCGGCTTCCTTCTCGCTGTCGCCCTTTTCGGCGCACAGCAGCACCAAGAGGCCCGCGTCGATGGCACCGATGGTGGCGCCATCGACCACCACGCTGGCGTGGCTGACCCGTTGCAGCAGCGCGATCATGCCGTGAACGTCACGCGCGCGAATTTGCGGCGGCCAACTTGCAGAACGAAATTGCCGGCTTCGATTTTCAAAGCCTTGTCGCTGACAACGGCGCTGTCGATGCGCACGCCGCCCTGCTCGACCATGCGCATTGCTTCGGACGTGGAAGCGCACAACCCGGTCTTCTTGAGCAAGTGGGCGATGCCCATCGGCGCGCCATCGACCGTCATTTCAGGCGCATCATCGGGAATCCCGCCGGCCGAACGGTTGACGAAGTCGGCCAACGCATCGTCCGCCGCCTGTGCGGAATGGAAACGCGCCACTATTTCTTGCCCAAGAGCTACTTTAGCATCGCGCGGGTTGCGTCCGCCGTCGATCTCGGCCTTGAGGGCGGCGATGTCAGCGATGGAGCGGAACGACAGCAGCTCGAAATAACGCCACATCATCACGTCCGAGATGCTCATCAGCTTGGCGAACATGGTGTTGGCCGGTTCGGTGATGCCGATATAGTTGTTTTTCGACTTGGACATCTTGTCCACGCCATCGAGCCCTTCGAGCAGCGGCATGGTCAGGATGCACTGCTGTTCCTGGCCGTAATCCTTCTGCAGTTCTCGGCCCACAAGCAAGTTAAATTTCTGGTCGGTACCACCTAGCTCAAGATCGGCCTTCAAAGCGACAGAATCGTAACCCTGCATCAAAGGATAAAGGAACTCGTGGATCGATATTGGTGTCCCACTCTTGAAGCGTTTGGTGAAGTCGTCGCGCTCCATCATGCGGGCAACGGTATAGCGCGACGACAACTGGATCATGCCGCGCGCGCCGAGCGGGTCGCACCACTCGGAGTTGTAGCGAATTTCCGTGCGCGACGGATCGAGCACGAGCGAAGCCTGCTTGAAGTAGGTCATCGCGTTTTCTTCGATCTGTTCTTTTGTCAGCGGCGGGCGCGTGACGTTGCGGCCCGACGGATCGCCGATCATCGACGTGAAGTCGCCGATCAAAAAGATGACCTGGTGACCCAGGTCTTGCAGCTGGCGCATCTTGTTCAGGACCACCGTGTGGCCCAGGTGCAGGTCGGGCGCGGTCGGGTCGAGGCCGAGCTTGATGCGCAGCGGCGTGCCGTTTTTTTCGGAACGGGCCAGTTTTTGCGCGAATTCGCTCTCGATCAGCAGCTCGTCGACGCCGCGCTTGGTGATGGCCAGGGCCTCCAGCACGGAGTCCGTCAGCGGCAATACGGGTGAACCTTGCGCAGGCGCGGCAGGCTTGGAGGTGGCAGGTGTCGTCATAGGTGCTTTGTAATAAATCTGTAGCAAAGTGTCGAAATTGTTGGGAAGCTTCAAAAGTTTGATATACTGCTCGATCCGATTAATCTTGCCCAATGAAAACTAAACAAAACAATAACAAGAAATAGTTCAGTGCTCAACGCGAATGTTCAAGCGGCAAATTTTAACTGATTGCATGGACCCTACAAACAAATTCACAGGCAAACGCTTGACCGGCCTGCTAGGAACAACGCGAAAGTCGCGCATCATCGGCGCTGGAGCGGTCTTTCTTGCAGTGTGCGCATTCGGTGCCGCGGGCGTAGCGCCCCTGGCCCCTGATGCGTCCGACCTGCCGGTCAAATCGATCGCACAAAATCTGGAACTGCCGAACCTGGCCGACCAGATCGCTGCGCTGCAGAAAGACGACCAGCAATTCATTCACGAAGAGAAGGTGCGTCCGGGCGATACGCTCGCCGCCCTGCTCACCCGCCTGGGCGTGGACGATGCCGCTGCCGTCGAGTTCATCAAGTCCGACAAAGTCGCCAAAGCCGTGATGCAGCTCAAGACCGGCAAGCGGGTCCAGGCGCAAACCGGCGAAAACGGCGAACTGCAATGGTTGCGCGCCAGTGTCGTCGACGGCCGCGACAATCCGGTCAAACAGATTTCGATCACCCGCACCGGCAACAAGTTCAGTGCCGAGGAAGCACCAGCGAAGCTGGAACGCCGGGTTGAAATGCGCTCGCGCGAAATCAACAACTCGCTCTACTCGGCGACCGACGCCACCACCGACGGCGGCAAGCTGCCCGACGTGATCGTCGCCCAGATCATTGAAATGTTCTCCACCAGTATCGACTTCCGTTCCGACCTGAAACGCGGCGACCGCTTCAACGTGGTCTACGAAACGTTCTGGCAAGACGGCGAAATGGTGCGCGCCGGCCGCATCCTGGCAGGCGAATTCGTCAACCGCGGCGTGACGTACCAGTCCGTGTGGTACGAAGACCCGATCAGCAAGCAGGGCGGCTACTACACCTTCGACGGCAAAGCCCTCAAAAAAGCCTTCCTCAAGTCCCCACTCGAATTTTCCCGTATTTCCTCCGGTTTCTCGATGCGCTCGCATCCGATTTCCGGCGCCTGGAAAGCCCACAAGGGCGTCGATTTCGCCGCTGCCAACGGCACCCCGATCCGCGCTTCCGGCGACGGCGTGATCGATTTTGCCGGCGTGCAGGGCGGCTACGGCAACTTCGTCACCATCAAGCACTGGGCCAACTACACCACCGCCTACGCCCACATGAGCCGTTTCGCGCCAGGCATCCGCAAGGGTAGCAAGGTCAGCCAGGGTGATGTGATCGGCTATGTCGGCTCGACCGGCTGGTCGACCGGCGCCCACCTGCATTACGAGTTCCGCGTCAACAACGACGCGGTCGATCCGATGTCGATCAAGGTCCTGGCGCAAGCGCCGATGACGCCGGCCGAACGCGCCCGCTTCCAGATCGCCGCCGGCGACATGTCGCACCGCTTCGCCCTGCTGCGTCCGACCACGGCGTCGACCATGGCGCGCTAACGCTTCAGCGCGTACCATACGAGGGCAGGACCCGGATCGTCGATCCCGGCTCCTGCCCTTTTTTTCGCCTGCCGTCTTTGGATTGGAACACACATGAGCACAGATTCGACCCTGCATTCGACCCTCTACATCGGCATGATGTCGGGCACCAGCATGGATGGCGTCGATGGCGTGCTGGCCGATTTCGCCGGCGGCGCCACCCGTACCCTGGAAGCGGCCTTCGTGCCCTTCCCCGACGCCCTGCGCGCCGACCTGATGGCGCTGCAAAGCAGCGGCGACAATGAACTCGCCCGCGAAGCGCTGGCCGCCGCCCACCTGGCCGGCTGCTACGCCGAGTGCGTGGCGGCCCTGCTGCCGGCCTCGCCCGGCCCGGTACGCGCGCTGGCCGCGCACGGGCAGACGGTGCGCCACCGGCCCGAGCTCGGCTACACGCGCCAGATCAACCACCCTGCCCTGCTGGCCGAACTGACCGGGATCGACGTCATCGCCGACTTCCGCGCGCGCGACGTGGCCGCCGGCGGCCAGGGCGCGCCGCTGGTGCCGGCCTTTCACCAGGCCTGCTTCGGCCAGGCCGGCCAGACGCGGGTGGTGATCAATATCGGCGGCATCGCCAACATCAGCGTGCTGCATGCCGACGGCACGGTCGGCGGCTTCGATACCGGTCCCGGCAACGTGCTGATGGATCACTGGATCGGCCTGCACCAGGGCAAGGCCTACGACGCCGACGGTGCCTGGGCGGCCAGCGGACAGGTCGATTCCACCCTGCTCGGCATCTTGCTCGACGAACCATATTTCCGCCTGGCCGCGCCGAAAAGCACCGGGCGCGACCTGTTCCATGCCGACTGGCTGGCCCAGCGGCTGGCGCAGGCGCCGTCCATGCCGGCGCAAGACGTGCAGGCGACCCTGACCGCGCTGACGGCGCTCACGATCGCGCGCGCCATCCATCAGCAGGCCAGGGAGGTCGAGGCGGTGTATGTGTGCGGCGGCGGGGCGTACAACGGCGCGCTGCTGCGCGAACTGGCGCAAGCGCTGGGCGGAAATACGAAAGTGGAAACAACCGACGCCCTGGGCGTGGCCCCGAATCACGTCGAAGCGCTGGCGTTCGCGTGGCTGGGCTACCGCTTCACAAGGCGCGAAGCGGGCAATCTGCCCCTGGTGACGGGGGCCAAGGGGCCCAGGATCCTGGGCGCCCTCTATCCTGCGTAAGCCGGCAGGCGACCGCGAGGGCTGCCTGCGCTAGAGCAAGGTACGGAGAACGACTAGACCGAGAACGACGAACCGCAACCGCAGGTCGAGGTGGCGCTCGGATTCTTGATGACGAACTGGGCGCCTTCGAGGTCGTCCTTGTAGTCGATTTCGGCGCCGACCAGGTACTGGTAGCTCATCGAATCGATCAGCAGTTGCACGCCGTTCTTGACCATGGTGGTGTCATCTTCGTTGACGATTTCGTCGAAGGTGAAGCCGTACTGGAAACCCGAGCAGCCGCCGCCCTGCACGAAGACGCGCAGTTTGAGGTCGGGATTGCCCTCTTCCTCGATCAGCTGTGCAACCTTTTGCGCGGCGCTATCGGTAAACACGATCGGGGCCGGCATCACTTCTGGCATTTCAGCAACTGCATTCATTTGGAACTCCTACTGGGAACGGATTAGCAGTCATTATAGACTGTTGGGACGAGTCACGCTCAGGGACCACTGCCGGCGACCGTCAAATGCAACACCCCGGCGCGGGCCGGGGCGGTGGGTGCCACTGTACCTACAATGCGGCCATTCGGCCGGAATTCAAGCGCTTGCTTTGCGCCCGCTGCGGCGGCGTGCGCAAACACCGAGCAAGCCGAGGCCGGCCAGCATCATGGCGTAGGTGTCCGGTTCCGGCACCGGGCTCAGCAGAACCGTGCCGCACACGCCCAGTTTGCACGCGTCGGCCAGGATCAGGCCCTTGTCGTTGATGCTGTAGGTGGTCTTGATGCTCCAGCCGGCGCTCGGATCGACGGCCGTGTCGAGCTGCAGCAACTGGCCGTTCTGAAAAATGAAGCCGCGTTGCTGGCCGCTGGCGTCGGCGCCGTAGCCGACGATCTGGCCCAGTTCATTGATATCGACGGCATTCGAACTGCGTTGCGCCCCCCAGCCCAGATCGGTCATCGCGCCGTTTGCATACACAAAGGCCGACATCACATCGCCGCCATCGCCGCGTGCGGCCTGGCCGATGATCAGGCCGGCATCATTGATGTCGTTCGCCAGGCTGCTGCTGCCGCCGAACGTGCCCAGGTCGGTCATGCGGCCGTTCCGATACATGAAGGCGCGATCCTGGCGGCTGGCGTTTTCGGCGCTGCCCACGATCGTGCCGCTGTTATTGATGGCCGCGGCGCTGCTTGCGGTGCCGCCCAGGGTGCCCAGGTCGCGCATCTTGCCGTTAGCGTAAATAAATGCGTGATACGCGAAGCGGGGATAGCCCTCCTCGCCGCCGGGTAGCCGGATATTCGTGCGCGACTCGCCCACGACCGTGCCAGCGTCGTTGACGCCGTTGGCGAAGGTCGTCAGGCTCGTGTAATCGCTGCCGAGCGCGCCCAGGCGGGTCGTCGTGCCATTGAAGGTGAGATAGCCATCGGCGTTCGGGCGATCGCGTGCCGTGGTCCAGTATTCATAGCTGGCGATATGGCCGGCCTTGCTGATGGCCAGCACGGCGCCGGTCGGTGCCGGGCTTTCGCTCACACGCATCAGATTGACGTTGCCATTCGAATACGTCGCCGAAAAACCCCTGGAAGAACCGTACAGGGTGCCGGCATTGTCGATCAGGCGCCAGCTGTCGTACTGGCCTGTGTCGAGCATCGTGACGGAGTAGGAAGGAGCGGCGGCGAACACGGGGGCGGCAAATATGCCGAGCACGAGGGCGGACAGCAGGGAACGGCCGAATGTCATGTCAGTCTTTCTTTGATGGATAAATACGCCCCATCATAAAGACCTGATAACGAAATGGAAAGCTTAATTAAACATTAAGTAAAGCTGACGCTTAAGTGAGACAAGCGGCCAAGGCGCATCGATCGGCGCCAATGCTCCCCTGGCCGTTGTCGTGGCACCTTACGGCAGCAGCGCGACCTGTTGCAGGCCCAGCGTTTCTTCCAGCCCGAACATCAGGTTCATGCACTGGACCGCCTGGCCGGACGCGCCCTTGACCAGGTTATCCTGCACCACCAGGATGACCAGGGTGTTGCCGTTGTTCGGACGATGCAGCGCTAGGCGCAGCATGTTCGAGCCGCGCGTCGAGCGGGTTTCCGGATGCGAGCCGAACGGCATGACATCGACGAAAGCCGCGTCCTTGTAGGTGGTTTCGAACAACTCCTGCAGCGCTTCGTTGCTGATATCGGTGGTCAGGCGCGCGTACAGGGTCGAATGCATGCCGCGGATCATCGGCACCAGGTGCGGCGTGAAGATCAGGTTGACCGGCAGGCCGGTGAAACGCTGCAGCTGGGCCACGGTTTCCGGGGTGTGGCGATGGCCGGAGACGCCATACGCCTTGAAATTGTCGCTCGACTCCGAGAACAGGGTGCCGATTTCGGCCTTGCGGCCGGCGCCGGACACGCCCGACTTGGCGTCCGCGATCAGGGCGCTGGCGTCGATCAGGTTCGCCTTGAGCAGCGGCACGAAGCCGATCTGCATCGTGGTCGGATAGCAACCCGGATTGGCGATCAGGCGCGCTTTCTTGACAGCTTCGCGGTTCAGTTCCGGCAAGCCGTAGACGGCTTCTTCCAGCAGTTCCGGGCAAGTGTGCGGGATCTTGTACCACTGCTCGAAGGTGGCCTGGTTTTTCAGGCGGAAGTCGGCGGCCAGGTCGATCACCTTGACGCCGGCGGCCAAGAGGGCCGGGGCCTGAGCCATGGCCACGCCGTGCGGGGTGGCGAAAAAGACCACGTCGCACTTGGTCAGGTCGACCTTGTCCGGGGCGGAGAACGCCAGGTCCACCTTGCCGCGCAGCGAAGGAAACATATCGGCGACAGGCAAGCCATCTTCCTTGCGCGAGGTAATCGCGGTCAGCTCCACATCAGGGTGGACCGACAGCAGTCGCAGCAATTCCACGCCCGTGTAACCCGTACCGCCGACGATGCCAACTTTGATCATATGTATTCCTTGAAAGTAAATGGTGGGTCATGCCCGAAAGATCGTGATTCTAACAGCGCAAGCAAAACACTGCGCAGCGCTGGCATGTTGCAAAACCGGGGTCAGACCCCGGTGTTGCAGTTCGGGGGTCTGACCCCGGTTTTGCAACATGCCCGGTTTTGTGCAGTTCGGGGGTCTGACCCCGGTTTTGCAACATGCCCTGCCAGGAAACAAAAAAGCCGCCTGACTTTGCAGTCGGCGGCTTTTTTGAAAGCAGCGCACCGAAGTGCGCGCCTGAGGCGAATTAACGCTTCGAGAATTGCTTTGCGCGACGTGCTTTGCGCAGACCAACTTTTTTACGCTCGACTTCACGTGCATCGCGGGTAACGAAACCGGCACGTGCCAGGTCGCCCTTCAACGATGCGTCGTAGTCGATCAGTGCACGGGTGATGCCGTGACGAACCGCGCCAGCTTGGCCGGACTCGCCGCCACCGTGAACGTTGACCTTGATGTCGAAACGCTCGACATTGCCGGTCAGTTCCAGCGGTTGACGGATGACCATCAGGCCCGTTTCGCGCGAGAAGTAATCAGCGGCTGGTTTGCCGTTAACGATGATTTGGCCAGTGCCAACTTTGATGAAGACGCGAGCGACTGCACTCTTGCGACGGCCGGTGCCGTAATTGTAGTTACCGATCATGTCAGCTCCTTACTTGAACAGCACGAGTGCTGTAGGTTGCTGGGCAGCGTGCGGGTGGGAACCTTCCGCGTACACTTTGAGCTTCTTGATCATGGCGTAGCCAAGCGGGCCCTTAGGCAGCATGCCCTTGACCGCTTTTTCAAGCGCGCGACCAGGAAAACGCTCTTGCATTTTCTTGAAGTTGGTTTCGTAGATACCACCTGGGTAGCCCGAGTGACGGTAGTACGTCTTCTCGGTTGCCTTGGTACCGGTCACGCGCAGCTTGCCTGCGTTGATCACGACGATGAAATCGCCCGTGTCGACGTGCGGAGTGAATTCGGGTTTGTGTTTGCCGCGCAACCGGAGTGCCACTTCGCTGGCAACACGTCCGAGGATCAGATCCGTCGCGTCAACCACGAACCAATCGCGCTGGACTTCATGGCCCTTAGCGGAAAAAGTTTTCATGTTGACTTCCTAAATATAAAACTTATTAAATCGCTCAAATGGTGGTTCCGCTCGACCTGCCCGCGGACTCTGCCTTATTGTCTTTTCCTGAGCAAACGGAAAGCCGGCTACTATAGCGCACTCCCCACGCCTGAGTCAAGCCCTTCGGCCGGTGTTGCAGCGGTAGCGAAATGACATCGGCGCCATCCCTAGAGAAATCGCAAACGCCAAGCCCGCAGCCCGTCCTAGACTGCACCACAGCCGACCAGTTCATTGACGCAGAAAAACTTTCTTGACCACCGAAAGAATGTCAACCTACTATGTCTGAGCACTTATCGTCGGGAGACCTCGTGATATTGAAATACTGCCTTGCCGCTTCGCTGATATCCCTGCTGTCGACCGTGGCGGCGCCCTGTTTCGCCGGCGCGGCCCTGACCACGCGCATCTGCCACCTGCCCGGTTCCGAGGAAGGCTTGCGCTGCAGCACCCTGGCCGTGCCGCTCGACTACAAGCAGACCAGCGGCCCCACCCTGCCCCTGCACATCACCGTGGCGCCGGCGTTTCGCGAATCGGCCCGTCCCGATCCCGTGTTCGTGCTCGCGGGCGGTCCGGGCCAGGCCGGCAGCGACGTGCTGCCGGTGCTCCATTCGATTTTCCGGCGCGCCCGCGCCACCCGCGACATCGTTTTCATCGACCAGCGCGGCACCGGCCTGTCCGGCAAGCTCGACTGCGATGAGGCGGACTTGCCCGAGAACCTCAGCGACGACGAGCAGATCGCCGCCGTGCGGCGCTGCCTGGCGGGCATCCGCGCGCCGCTGGCGGCCTACACCACCGAGCACGCCGCGCACGACATCGAACAGGTGCGCCTGGCGCTCGGCTACCAGAAGGTGAACGTCTGGGGCGCGTCCTACGGCACGCGCCTGGCCCAGGCTTACGCGCGCGCCTTTCCCGGCGCCGTGCGCAGCCTGGTGCTCGACGGCGTGGCCGCGCCCGACCAGATCATCCCGGCCGGCGGGCGCGACGGCCAGGCCGCGCTCGACACCCTGTTCCGCCAGTGCGCGGCTGATCCCGGCTGCCAGAAGGCCTATCCCGCCCTGCGCGCCGAGTTCGACAGCCTGCTGGCCGGGATCAGCGCCGGCCCGGTGCCGCTGAACCTGCCCAATCCGCGCACCGCCGAGCCCTTGCAGATGAACATGACCAAGGAGCGCTTCCTGAACACCGTGCACAACGTGCTGTATTCGGCGCTCGACGGGCGCCGCCTGCCGTTCCTGATCCACAGCGCTTATCAAGGCCGCTGGGCCCCGTTCGTGGCGCGCCGCAACGTCGGCGCCGACCTGGCCGGCGAAGGCGGCACCGCGCTGGTGCTGCACATGGCGGTGATCTGCGCCGAGGACTATCCGCGCATGACGCCGCAGCTGCTGGCCGACGACGCCAACAATTCCTTCCTCGGCAGCGGCCGGGTCGGCCAGTTGATGGAGCAGTGCAAGTCGCTCAAGCTGCCGGCCGTGCCCTGGCGCGCGCCGAGCCCGATCCTGGCGCCGGCGCTACTGCTGTCGGGCGCGCTCGACCCGGTCACGCCGCCGCGCCGCGCCGAGGCCGCCGCACGCCACATTCCCAAGGCCCAGCACCTGGTGGTGGCCAATGCCGGGCACGGCATCTCCTCGCTCGGCTGCGCGCCGCGCCTGCTGCGCGAGTTTCTCGACGCGCCCGCCAAGCAGGTTGTCGCCGCCTGCCTGAACGAAATCCCGGCCGCCAATTTCCAGGTCGGCAGCGCCGGCCCGCACCCATAGTTCGTACGCCTAAATTCGTACGCTTAAACACGCCGAGGCAACGATGATTGTTGTAGACGATGTAAGAAAACAGTTCGGCACCTTGCAAGCCCTGGGCGGAGTCAGCTTTGCCGCCGCCGACGGCCAGATCACGGCGCTGCTGGGGCCGAACGGCGCCGGCAAGACCACCCTGCTGCGCCTGCTGGTGGGCCTGCTCAAGCGCGACCAGGGCAGCATCAGCATCGGCGGGCTCGATCCGGCCGTCGATCCGATGGGCGTGCGCAGGGATATCGGCTTCCTCACCGACCAGTTCGGCCTGTACGAGCGCCTGAGCACGCGCGAATACCTGGCCTATTTCGGCGAACTGAACGGCATGACCCTGCCCGCGGTCCAGCGCCGCATCGACGAAGTGGCCGACCTGCTGGTCATGCACGACATCCTGGAGCGGCGCGGCAAGGGCTTTTCGCAAGGCCAGCGCATCAAGGTGGCGCTGGCGCGCACCCTGCTGCACAAACCGCGCCATTTGCTGCTCGACGAGCCGAGCCGCGGGCTGGACGTGATGAGCACGCGCGCCCTGCGCACCGCCCTCACGGCGCTGCGGCGCGAAGGCTGCTGCGTGATCATGGCCACTCACGTGATGCAGGAAGTGACGCACCTGTGCGACGACGTGATCGTCATCGCCAAGGGCCATACGGTGGCCCAGGGCTCGCCCCAGGAACTGTGCCGCCGCACCGGCATCAGCAACCTGGAAGACGCCTTCGTCAGCCTGGTCGGCGAAGAAGGAATCTCAGCATGAAGCCGGCCTTCCTCATCGTGTTTCTCAAGGAAGTGAAGGAAACGCTGCGCGACCGGCGCGCGCTCGGCCTGCTGGCCCTGTTTACTCTCATGTATCCGCTGATGCTCGGCTACATGCTCAACCAGCAGATCAAGCGCGCCACCCAGTCCGAACGCGAGGGCATGGAACTGGCCGTGATCGGCGCGGCCCAGGCGCCCAACCTGATGGCGCAGCTCAAGCAAAAAAACATCACCGTGCAGCAGGTGGAGCAGATGGATGAAAACGCCATCGGCGAGCTGCTGCGCGCGCGCAAGGTGGTCGGGCTGCTGCGCCTCGATCCCAAGTTCAGCGAACACTACCAGGCGATGCGCCCGGCCGGGATCGAGCTGTGGTACGACTCGGCCAGCGACAACAGCCAGCGCCAGCGCGATGTCGAGGAAGTGCTGCAAAACTACAGTTCGAGCATCAGCAGCGCGCGCCTGCTGGCGCACGGGGTCTCGCCAGCGACCATGACGCCGATTCGCCTGCAGCGCTACGACACCGGCAGCACGGCGGCGCGCTCGGCCGGGCTGATCGGCGCAATTCTCGGCTTCCTGTTTTTCCCGGCCTTCATCTGCGGCATGTCGGCGGCGGTCGACAGTACCGCCGGGGAGCGCGAGCGGCGTTCGCTGGAAGTGCTGATGGCGCAACCGGCCAGCCCGTGGTCGCTGATCAGCGGCAAGTGGCTGGCGGCCGGTTCGCTGGCCGTGATCGGCATCACCCTGGAACTGGCGCTGGCGCATGCCGTGCTGTCCTGGCTGCCGCTGGAAGAAATCGGCATGAGCTGGCGCGTCACCTCGGCTCAACTGGCCTGGGTGTGCGTGGCCACCGTGCCGCTGTCCTTGCTGGCGGCCAGCCTGCACATCGCGCTGGCGATGAATGCGCGCTCGTTCAAGGAAGCCCAGAGCGTGATCAGCCTGGTGACCCTGGTCCCGATGCTGCCCGGCCTGGCGGTATCGATGCTGGAATTGAAAACGGCCATGTGGATGTACGTGGTGCCGATGCTGTCGAACCAGACCTTGCTGCGTGAACTGGCCAAGGGCCAGGAACTGGGCGTGCTGCCGTTCGTGCTGACCTTCCTCAGTTCGATGCTGCCGGCGCTCGGCGCGGTGGCGTTCGCCAGCTGGCGCATGAAGAGCGAGCGCTACGTGCTGTCGGTATAAGTCCCCTGCCGGGGCCGGCGGGCAAGGCTGGCCGCGCTCCATTACAATAGGCCGGGGAAACAATTATCGGAGAATCGCATGGAAGTCACAGTCAGCTGGAACGGCCCGTCGGGCATGAGTTTTCGGGCGCAAACGGGGTCGGGCCACATGGTCAGCATGGATGGCGCGCCCGAGGGCGGCGGCCACAACCTGGCGCCGCGGCCGATGGAAATGGTGTTGCTGGGGACCGGCGGATGCACGGCGTACGACGTGGTGCTCATTCTCAAGCGCGGACGGGAAGACGTGCGCGGATGCGACGTGACGCTCAAGGCCGAGCGCGCCGAGACCGATCCGAAGGTGTTCACCAAGATTCATTTCCACTTCACCGTGACCGGGAAGAATCTGAAGCCGGGGGCGGTGGAGCGCGCGGTAAGCCTGTCGCACGACAAGTATTGCTCGGCATCGATCATGCTGGCCAAGATGGCCGAGATGACGCATTCGGTCGAGATCGTCGAGGGCTGAGCCGTTTAGCCGTCGTCCCCGCGCCAAGGCGGCCCTCGGCGGGGATCCATG
>DASVVC010000096.1:0-8635 GCA_036386755.1 Telluria sp. | reverse complement strand
ATAGTGGTGCCCACGGAGGGACTCGAACCCCCACACCTCGCGGCACATGGACCTGAACCATGCGCGTCTACCAATTCCGCCACGTGGGCATTGATACTTCTGCTGCAACTACCAACTACTTTACTGCTTGGTACTGTCCGGAAAACATCTTCCAACCAGTGGTGCCCACGGAGGGACTCGAACCCCCACACCTCGCGGCACATGGACCTGAACCATGCGCGTCTACCAATTCCGCCACGTGGGCATTGATGTTGCTGTACTTCTTTTGCTGCGTGCCGGCGTTGCCGCCGACTTCTGCTATCATACTCGCTTTCAGAGTTTTGCGCCAGACTAACTTTCGTTACTCTTTTTGCTCGACACCATGCGAATATGCTGCTTTTTTCTTCCGCTTCAACGTTGTGTTTCCGCGAAAGACCAAAATTATAGCCGAAGATTTGGAATTGTCACAGCCCTGACAGAAGAATCTTTCAAAGCACGCTTCGTTAGGCGAATCGCACCGTACTCCGTTACACTACGCCTATCACCGTGTCAATAATCACTGTGTCAGCTATCCGGTCAGGCATTTCCCGCGAGCGCTGCCAAAAACAAATATAGAAAACCATTTGAACCAAATTACTCATACCATTCCCAGCCGCGAGGACATTCTCGGCATTTTCCGCAACGCGGGCACGACGCTTGATCTTGAAGCCATCGCCCGCACGCTCAAGGTCAAGCCAGCCGCGCTGGAGGTGTTAACCAGGCGTTTGAATGCCATGCAGCGCGACGGCCAGCTCCACGCCGACGCCGATGGCAACTACGCCCTGGCCGACCATTCCGGCTTCATCGCCGGCAAGGTCAGCGCGCACCGCGACGGTTTCGGCTTCGTCATCCCGGATGAACCGGGCGAAGACCTGTTCCTGTCAGACAAAGAGATGCAGAAAGTTCTGCATGGCGACCGTGTGCTCGCCAAAGTCACAGGTACGGATCGCCGCGGGCGCCAGGAAGGCACCATCGTCGAAGTCGTCACGCGCGCCAACAGCCATGTGATCGGCCGCCTTCTCAACGAGAACGGCGTCTGGATCGTCGCTCCCGAAGACAAGCGCATCGGCCAGGACATCCTGGTTGCCGGTTCGCCCGGCAAGGCCAAGGCGGGGCAGATCGTCAGCGTCGAACTGAGCGAGCAGCCGTCGCGCTTCAAGCAGCCGGCCGGCCGCGTGGTCGAAGTGCTCGGCGACCTGGACGATCCCGGCATGGAAATCGAAATTGCCGTGCGCAAGTTCGGCGTGCCGCATATCTTCTCCGCCGCCGCATTAAAATCGGCCGCCAAGCTGCCCGGCGAAGTGCGCGAAGCCGACCTTGCCGACCGGGTCGACCTGCGCGACGTGCCGTTGGTGACCATCGACGGCGAAGACGCGCGCGACTTCGACGATGCGGTCTACTGCGAGCCGGTCAAGGTCGGCAAGGCCAACTGCTTCCGCCTGATCGTGGCGATCGCCGACGTGTCCCACTACGTCAAGCCGAACGATGCGCTCGACGTCGACGCGCTCGAACGCAGCACCTCGGTCTACTTCCCGCGCCGCGTCATTCCGATGCTGCCCGAGAAGCTCTCGAACGGCCTGTGTTCGCTGAACCCGGCCGTCGACCGCCTCACGCTCGTGTGCGACGCCGTCATTTCGGACAAGGGCGAGATCAAGGCCTACCAGTTCTATCCGGCCGTGATCCATTCGGCCGCGCGCCTGACTTACAGCGAAGTGGCTGATATCCTCGGCAACACCGCTGGTCCCGAAGCGGCGCGCCGTCCGGCCATCGTGCCGCACCTGCTTAATCTCTACGATGTGTACCACGCGCTGCACAAGGCGCGCCAGGTACGCGGTGCGATCGACTTCGAAACCACCGAAACCTATATCGTCTGCAATGCGCTGGGCAAGATCGAAAAGATCATTCCACGCACCCGCAACGATGCGCACAAGGTCATCGAGGAATGCATGCTGGCCGCGAACGTCTGCGCCGCCGACCTCCTGATCCGCAACAAGCATCCGGGCACCTACCGCATCCACGCCTCGCCGACCAAGGAAAAGCTCACGCAAGTGCGCACCTTCCTCAAGCAGGTCGGCTTGAATCTGAACGGCGGCGACAAGCCGGCCGCCAACGATTACGCCGAACTGATGAAGCAGATCAAGGACCGTCCGGACGCGTCGCTGCTGCAAACCATGCTGCTGCGTTCGATGCAGCAAGCGGTCTACAGCCCGGACAATATCGGCCACTTCGGCCTGGCGTACGAGGCCTATGCCCACTTTACCAGCCCGATCCGCCGCTATCCCGACCTGCTGACGCACCGCGCCATCAAGGCCATTTTGCTCGGTAAAAAATACGAGCCGAAAGGCATCGACCTGACCGGCCTGAACAGCACCGTGTCGAATGCCGCGCGCAAGCAGCAGGCCAAGGACAAGGCCGAAGGCAAGCAAAAGAACGAAAAAGACCTGACGATCTGGGACGCCCTGGGTGTGCATTGCTCGGCCAACGAGCGCCGCGCCGACGAAGCCTCGCGCGACGTCGAAGCCTGGCTCAAGTGCTACTTCATCAAGGACAAGCTCGGTGAAGAATTCACCGGCGTGGTCTCGGGCGTGACGACCTTCGGCATCTTCGTGCAGCTCGACGCGCTGTTCGTCGAAGGCCTGGTCCACATCACCGAACTGGGCACCGATTACTTCCAGTACGACGACGCGCGCCACGAACTGCGCGGCGAACGCACCGGCAAGCGCTACCAGCTGACCGACCGCGTGACGGTGCAGGTCTCGCGTGTCGATCTGGAGGCGCGCAAGATCGACCTGGTGCTCGCCGGCAGCAGCGTGCAGGCCGATACCGGCGCAGGCAAGCCGAAAAGCGCGGCGCACAAGGCGCTCGACGCCAAGCCGGCCAAATCGGGCAAGCAGGGGCGCTCCTCCGGCGACGGAGCAGGCAACAGCGCTTCCCGTTACGAGCTCGACGAGAGCGTCGGCGCGGAAGCGTCGGGCGGCAAACCAAAACGCAGCAAGTCCGGTTCGGCCGCCGGGAAGACGACGAGCCGTTCGGCAAAACCCGCAGGTAGTAGCAGTTCCAGCACCAAATCAACAAGCAAAACGAATAAGAGCAAGCGATAACACATGAAGAATAAAATGATTTTCGGGTTCCACGCGGTGACCTCGCGTCTGCGTCACGAGGCGTCGTCGGTGGAAGAAATCTTTGTCGATGCGACCCGCCAGGACCGCCGCATGCACGACCTCGTCGCCAACGCCAAGGCGTTGGGCGTGCGCGTCATGCCGGTCGATTCGGCCCGCCTCGACAAGATCGTCGGAACCCGGCGCCACCAGGGCGTGATTGCCTTCGCCAGCCAGCTGGCGCTGGCGCGCAACCTGGATGAACTGTTGGATGCGATCGAAGGTCCGCCGCTGCTGCTGATCCTCGACGGCATCACCGATCCGCACAACCTGGGCGCCTGCCTGCGCGTGGCCGACGGCGTCGGCGCGCACGCGGTCATCGTGCCGAAGGACCGCGCGGTCGGCCTGAACGCCACGGCGGCCAAGGTCGCCAGCGGTGCGGCCGAAACCGTGCCGTACATCACGGTCACCAACCTGGCGCGCACCATGCGCGAACTGAAAGAGCGCGACATCCTGCTCATCGGCACCACCGATGATGCGGACAAGGGCTTGTACGAAGCGGACTTCTCCGGTCCGGCCGCGCTCGTCATGGGCTCGGAAGGCGAGGGCATGCGCCGCCTCACCCGCGAAACCTGCGACGTGCTGGTCGGCATTCCCATGTTCGGCTCGGTCGAGAGCCTGAACGTTTCGGTCGCGTCAGGCGTGTGCCTGTACGAAGCGCGCCGCCAGCGCATCGCGCGCGAAGGCTGAGGACTTACCGTCCTGCCGATAAGCCCGTCAAGTCGCCCACATCGTGGGCGATGTCTTTTACGGTCACAGTATCAGTTTGCGACGCAGATTTCGACGCCGCGGTTGTCTTTCACACCCTTGACGCACGGGTTGCTGTTCGGGGTGTAGGACACGATCCAGTCGACTTCCATGGTGCGTGGCGGGAAGTCGTCGCTTGCCGTCAGCCATCCCGGCCATTTCCCGCCCACCGCCAGGTTGACCATCATGTAGAACGGTTGATGCTGGTCGGCCTTGGTGGCGACCTGCGACACCGCCACCTTGTCGATGTAAAACACAATCTTGTCCTTCAGCCATAGCGCGCCGTAGGTGTGGAAGGCATCGTCGAAGTTCGGTACAACGGTCTTCATCCCCAGCGTCGAACTATTGATCCCCTTCGAATGGACACCCTGCGAGATCTGGTCCGGATAGGAGGCCGGTGCCTCCATGATGTCGATCTCCGGCGGCCAGGTGCGCGACACCGGCAGCATCCAGAACGCCGGCAACAGCTTCGATCCCGCCGGTACCTTGGCGCTGATTTCAAAATAGCCGTACTGCTGCGCATACTTCTGGTGGGTCGACAGCAGGCCGGAGATGAATGGGTAGCCCCAGGCTTTGTCGATCAGTTCATCCGGCGTGCGCCTTGCGGTAATGGTGAGGATGCTGTCGTTGACGGAAAACGGGCTGATTCCGATCGCATTGAATGCCGGATCGATGTAGAGCTGCTGTTCATGCGCTTCGTTCTGACGGCGCTTGGTGGCCCAGTTGTATCCCAGATGGAGCATGGGATTTTTCTCGCCGACGCCACCGTCGAGGTGCGGCGCCCACAAGCCGGGAGTGCCGGACGCATCGGCCAGTGCGGGCACGGAGGCAAAATTCTCGATAAACCGTTTGTTGAGCTGCATGACGGCCGTTTCCGCGCCGGTAGGCACGCGGCTGATGGTGGCGCCAGCGCTGGCTGTCGGAACGTTGAGGAACGTCAGGTCGCCCGGCACGCGCGGCGGCGCCACATATGGAGCGGCCAGCGCTTGAACGCACAGCAGCGAAAGAAGAAGGGCAGCGTATTTCATGGTTTTCCTGATGGATGGACTGGATATGGGAAGCGGATCGTCGCCCGCAGTCCCTTACCGGGCGGCGGCAATGTTGCAAATTTATTATAGTTGCAAACATCGACGCGATGCGCTTACCTTTATGCCAACGGGGCAAATTGACCGCACATAAGCGGGAGGCGGGCGGATACGCTACCATGCCTGTATCGCAACTGTTCCCACCTCCCTGTCTATGTTTTTACACCTGCGCGAAGATATCAAGAGCATCATTGAACGCGACCCGGCCGCCCGTAACGGATGGGAAGTGCTCACTTGTTATCCTGGCTTTCAGGCCATCATGATGCATCGCTGGGCGCAGGCTTGCTGGAAGCGCAAGCTGAAATGGATCGGGCGCTTTATTTCCTATTTGGCGCGCATCCTGACCGGCATCGAGATCCATCCGGGCGCGACCATCGGGCGGCGCGTCTTCATCGACCACGGCTTCGGCGTGGTCATCGGCGAGACCGCCGTGGTCGGCGACGACTGCACCATCTACCAGGGCGTGACCCTGGGCGGCACCTCGCTCAACAGCGGCACCAAGCGCCATCCGACCCTGGAGCGCGGCGTCATCATCGGCGCCGGCGCCAAGGTGCTCGGTTCCTTCACGGTGGGCGAGTACGCCAAGGTCGGCTCGAACGCGGTGGTGATCAAGCCGGTGCCCGCCGGCGCCACGGCGGTCGGCAACCCGGCCCACATCGTCCAGAAAGAGGTCGATACGCGCGCCAGCGCGCATCTGTTCTCGGCCTATGGCGTCACGCCCAACGGCGACGATCCGCTCTCGAAAGCGCTGCACGGGCTGATCAATCACGCGGCGCGCCAGGACGAACAGCTCGACCGCCTGATGGCGCTGATGAAGTCGGCGGGAATCGCCTGCCCGAGCACGCCCGAGTGTGATAAATTGGATTCGGTAAAGCTCAATAAACTGGTCGAGTAAGGACACCTACGCATGACACTAGAAACAACGGGCGGCGCCGACGGCGCCGTCTTGCTGGACCCGTTCGAAATCCGCGTGCTGGCGGTACTGGCCGAGAAGGAGGGCCTCACGCCCGATAACTATCCGATGTCGCTCAACGCGATCACCAACGGCTGCAACCAGCTATCGAGCCGCGATCCGGTGATGCAGCTGTCGGACGAAACGGTGCAGGACGTGCTGCAGCGGCTGATGCAGCGCAAGTTCGTCAACGGCATCACCCAGGCCGGCGCGCGCGTAACCAAGTACGAGCACCGCATGCGCATCAAATGGTCGCTGGAACAAGACAAGCTGGCCGTGT
Source organism: Telluria sp. (assembly GCA_036386755.1). Taxonomy (GTDB): domain Bacteria; phylum Pseudomonadota; class Gammaproteobacteria; order Burkholderiales; family Burkholderiaceae_D; genus Telluria_A. Next base: position 2,395 of record DASVVC010000096.1, on the reverse strand, counting down.
TGACCATCCTGATGCTGCGCGGCTTGCAGACCGCCGGCGAAATCCGCACCCGCAGCGGGCGCCTGCACGAATTCAAGTCGGTGGCCGATGTCGAGGCGTGCCTGCAATTCTTGATCGACAAATACCCGCCGATCGTGGCCCGCCTGGCACTCGCGCCGGGGACCAAGGAGCCGCGCTACGGCCAGCTGCTGGGCGGCGACGCGGCGCTGGCGCAGCAGGAGTCGTCCTTTGGGGTGGTCAGCGCGCCGGCCCAGGGCGGCAAGGTGGCGCAGCTGGAACAGGAAGTGGCGGCCCTGCGCGCCGAGGTCGACGACCTCAAGCTGCAGTTCCTGGCGTTCAAGACGCAGTTCGAATAAGCCGTTCCTGCATTGCCTCCACCAGATCGCAAGCGGCGCCCACCCCGGCGCCGCTTGCCGTTTGCGCGGCCAGCGCCTTGCAGCGTTGCGCGAGCGCCTGGTCGCACATCAATTCGGTCAGCAAGGTTGCCACGGCATTGGCCGTATAGCGTTTAGGCGCAATGGTCCGCGCCACGCCGAGCTGCACCGCGCGGCTGGCATTGTCGAACTGATCGAACGCCATCGGCTGGATCAGTTGCGGCACGCCGGCCGCCAGCGCCTGGCTGGTCGAGCCGATGCCGCCATGGTGCACGAACGCCGCCAGGCGCGGCAGCAGCGCCTTGAACGACACGTACGCCATATGCACGACCCCGGGCGGCAGCGTGGCGGGCAGCTGCGATGGGTGCTGGGTGATCAGGATGCCGCGCTTGCCAGCCAGCAAGCAAGCCTGTGCCGATGCGGCATAAAACGCGTGCGAGGTCGCGTTGGCCGTGCCGCTGGTGAACGCCACCGGCGCCTCGCCAGCATCGAGGAAGGCGAGCTGGTCGTCGGTGAGCCGATCGCTGCCATCGTACAGAGGAAACGCGGTGGGAATAAAATTGGCCGGCGCGTCCGGCTGGGGCTGGGCGAACCAGTCCGGATACAGGCCGATGCAGTGCTCGCCTTCGTGCAGCCAGGCGTGCATCATCCGCTGCACTGGCGCCAGGCCCAGGCCGGCGCGCACCTCGTTGAAGGGAACGCTGTAGAGCGGATCGAGGAATTTGCGGTCGAGCGTGCGCCAGATAAAGCGTTTCACGAAGCGCGGCAGCGACGCCATGTGTCCGAGCGGCGAAAAGCGCGGCGCCAGGTACTCCGAGCGGATCACCGACGGCGACAGGTGCACCACGGCGCCGGGCACGGCATGTTTTTCCCGCACCAGGCGGCTGGCGAATGCCATGGTCGAGCCGATCACGATGGTCTGGCCGGGAATGACGTCGGCACACATGGCGTCGTAGAACAGGGGGACATTGCTCATGACCCCGGCGGCAACGAGCGCCATGGCTTTCCTCGGATCGGTCGCTTGCGGCGAGTCGAGGAAGGCCTGGTGCTTCGCCGCCGAGCCGATGCCGACGATATCGAGCCCGGCCGCGCGCACAGTCGCGGCAAAGGCGGGATTGGCGTAGATCCGCACCTCATGGCCGCGCCGCCGCAATTCCACGCCCATGGCGACGAAAGGCAAGACGTCGCCCACGCTGCCGACAACTGCAATCAGGATTCTCATACAGGCTCGCTTTGTTATAGTGATGAATGTTTTTTACTTCCCAAACGCAAGTTAAAGTAGTTTGTTAACGATGTCAACATTAAATAGAAGCACCTATCACCACGGCGATCTCAGGGCGGCATTGCTCGCTGCCGCCGAGGATCTGGCCGATGAGACCGGCGCCGGGGCGATCAGCCTGCGCGAAGTGGCGCGCCGGGCTGGGGTATCGGCCACGGCGTGCTACCGCCATTTCGAGGATAAGGAGGCGCTGCTGGCGGCGTTGGCCACCAAGGGGTATCAGGACTTTGCCTTGTTCATCGAGCGCGCCGCCGGCGGGGCCGACGATCCCCTGGGGGCGGTCGGGCAGGCGTATGTGCGTTTCGCGCTTGAGCGGCCCGGCAGGTTTCGCTTGATGTATGGGCCGCTGATCGCCGACCGCAGCCGCCATCCCGACTTGCAGGCGGCGGTGCAGGGCGTCACGCATGCGTTCGCACGCATGCTGCAAGGCGCTGGAGGGGAGGGCAAGGACGTGGCGGTGATGAGCCTGAAGCTATGGTGCATGGTGCACGGCCTTGCGCAGTTGCTGCTCGATGGGATGCTGCCGGGGCATGACCCCGAGGTCCTGGCGCGTGCGCTGACGACGCGTTGACATAGGGAGACGCGCCGTCTGCGCGTCGCCTTCCCGTCGCCCGACTGCGGCCCGGTCGTTGCGGCGCTGGCCGCAACGACGCAATTGGCGCCACTCACGCGGCCGGCAGGGATCAGCCCTCGTCCTTGAAGCGGCGCAGGCGGATCGCCGCGTAAATCATCAGCACGCCCG
>DASVVC010000095.1:0-31055 GCA_036386755.1 Telluria sp. | reverse complement strand
CTGTACAAGTTATGCCTGATGACCATAGTAAATCGGTACCACCCCTTCCCATCCCGAACAGGACCGTGAAACGATTTTACGCCGATGATAGTGCTGCAACCAGTGTGAAAGTAGGTTATCGTCAGGCTAGTTATAAGAGAGAAACCCCGTTGGCCTTTGTGCCGATGGGGTTTTTTTTCGTCCGCAGATTCCTGGATAGTGCAGTTTTGCGCGATTTTTGATAGCAAAAGGGCGCAAGTTGGATCACGATGCGGACCTCGCCCACCCTCCCGACATACTGCCCAATTTCCTCAAGCCGGCGGATAGCGGTGCCGTAGCGCTACTCTGCTGGTCCAGCGCGTCTTCGACCGCCTGCAGCCCCAGCTCTTCCGCCAGACGGCAGGCATGCAAACCTGCGGAAGGCGTTCTTCTTTGCGGGAAAAATTATTGAAGTGCAAGCGGTCGTGCTTGCCGAAATAGGCAAACCGGAGCACCGGACGCTTGGCTACCCAGGCAATCAGAGGCCAGTCGAAGCTGGCAAAGGCTTTCACATCGTTACGGCAAAAAACACGGACGCGGCAAGTTCAGCATCGGCGCCATTTCGACTGATGCTGGTTTCCGGCCAGAGACGGCGACAAAAAAATTCAATACCCGCTTCTCGCGCACGCTGTGCGACGAAACCGTGGGCCCTCAGCCGAGCGGCAAGCATGCCCGCAATCCCACCCTGCGCAACTTGAGCGCCTGCCTGGTCCGGTTGTTCGGCAGCACGTATCGCGAAGGGCACCTCATGCCAACACGTGAAAGCGCATGACCAGCGTGCTGGCCACGCTTATCGCGCTCCTTAAAACACCTTCAACCCTTTGAGCATCACCAGCAAAATCAGCAACGGCGACACGTAGCGCAGCAAAAACAGCACCACGCGCGCGGTCGTGGCATTGGACAGCGTGCCTTTGTTCGATATGGCGTCAATGAATCGATCCGCACCCCATACCCAGCCGGCAAACAGCGCAAGCAAAATGCCTCCCAGCGGCAGCAGGATATTCGACGACACGAAATCGAAGAGGTCGAACAGATTCAGGCCGAACACCTTGACCCCGGCCAGCACATTATTCGTCAGCGCGCATGTGGAACCGAGCAGCATCAGGCAGGCAATCGTGATCAAGGTCGCCGTCGGACGGCTCATGCCAAGGCGCTCATGAAAAATCACCACGGGCACCTCCATGAGTGACAGCATCGCTCCGGTCGCGGCGACCGCCGCCAGCACAAAGAAGGCGATCATCAACAGGTGGCCGCCCGGAATTTGCGAAAACACGGCGGGAATCGTCATGAATACCAGCGCGGGGCCGGCCGATGGTTCAAATCCGAATGTGAATACCGCCGGGAAGATCGCGATCCCCGCCAGCATGGAAACGCACAGATCGGCAGCCATGACCCTCAAGGCTGTTTGTGGAATATTCTGATCGTCGCGAAAATAGGAACCGTAGGTCATCATCGTTCCCATCCCCAGCGACAGCTTGAAAAACGCCAGGCCCATTGCCGTCAATACCACGCCAGCACTGATCTTGCTCCATTCCGGGCGCAGCAGGAACGCCAGGCCGTCAGCGGCTTTCTCCAGCGACAGGCTGACCCCGCACAGCAACAGCAGCAGCACGAACAGGACCGGCATTAATTTTTTGGCCAGTCCTTCAATGCCCTTGGTCACGCCAAGCAGCAAAATGCCGCCGATAAACGCCAGCACGAACCATTGCCACAACAGCGATTGAACCGGATCGCCGATCAGCGCGCCGAAGGCGCTTTCCGCCACGCGCGGCTCGCTGCTGAGAATGGAACCGTTGATCGCCTTGATGACATACGCAAATACCCACGCCACCACTTCCGAATAAAACGACAGGATCAGGAAGGCCGCAGCCATGCCTGCCACGCCGATCAGCCACCACGGCGCTGTGCCTGGGTTCAATCGCTGCAGCGCAGTGATCGGATTGGCCTTCGCCGCGCGCCCCATGGTGATTTCCGCGATCATGACCGGGATACCGACCACCAGGGTGGCCAGCACATAGATCAGCAAAAAGCCGGCACCGCCGTTGGCGCCCGTCAGATAGGGGAATTTCCAGATATTGCCAAGGCCAACGGCCGAGCCGAGCGTTGCTGCCAACACCCCGAAACTGGAACTGAAACCGCCGCGCTTGATGGAATCCTGAGTCATTGCTGCAATCTGCCACATCGAAAAAAGGCAGTGATTGTAGCAGTTGGGAACATACGCAGTCCCGCCCACCACGCCCGCCGGCGGCCGGTCCAGCCCCCCAACAGGCGCAGTGCACTAGAATAGCCCCATGCGCATCCTCATCATCGAAGACAATCCCGACATCGTGGCCAACCTGTACGGTTTCCTGGAACCGAAAGGCTACATCCTCGACTCGGCCGCCAACGGCTACGCCGGCCTGGCCCTGGCCGCCCAGAACACCTATGACGTCGTGGTACTCGACGTCATGCTGCCCGGCCTGACTGGCCTGGACATCTGCCAGAAACTCCGCGGCGAACTTAACAGCAACATCCCGGTCCTGATGCTGACCGCGCGCGACACCCTGCAAGACAAGGTCGCCGGCTTCGACAGCGGCGCCGACGATTACCTGGTCAAGCCATTTTCCCTGGTCGAGCTCGACATCCGCCTGAAGGCCTTGCTGCGCCGCGCCAACGGCGCCGTCGGCAGCGCCGCCATCCTTCGTGTCGGCGAACTGAGCTTCAACACGGGCACCTACGAAGCGGCCCGCGCCGGCGTCCCGCTCGGCCTGACCAAAACCGGCTACACCATCCTCAAATGCCTGATGCGCGAGGCGCCCAACGTGGTGCCGCGCCACGTTATCGAACAAGCCGTCTGGGGCGACGACCGGCCCGACAGCGACGCCCTGCGCACCCACATCCACGCCTTGCGCCAGGCGCTCGACAAACCGTTTCCTTTTCCCATGCTGCGCACCGTTCCCGGACTCGGCTTCAAACTGGTGAGCGCCGATGAAGCCGCCTGACTCGCTGCGGCGCCGCATCGCCGTCGCCTACCTGCTGTTCGCGCTCGGATCCTCCTTTTTTCTCGCGGTCATCGCCATCGTGGCGGTCGAGGGAATCGAGGTCCACCTGGTCGACAATCGCCTGGCCGAGGCCGCCGCATGGGCCGCACCGCGCCACGCCGGCGGCTTGCCGGTCGCCATGCCCGCCGGGCTCAGCTTCCACCACGGCGATGCGATTCCCCTGCCACTGCGCAACTTGGCCGAAGGCGTGGGGGAAGTGCATGTCGACGGCATCGGCCTGCACGTTCTGACCGGGAAAGACGAGACCGGTACCTACGTCGTGGTCGACCACGAAAGCGATTACGAAAAGATCGAACTGGTCGTGTATTCGATGTTCGGCGTCGGTTTCATCGGCATCATGCTGTTTTCCCTGTTTTTGGGCGGCTTCATCGGGCGCCGTTTCGTTACCCCGATTACTACGTTGGCCACCGCCGTGCGCGAGAGTTCCGCCGAATTGCCGCTGCTCGAGCGCAGCGACGAACTGGGCGTCCTGGCGCGCGCCTTTGCCGCCCACACCAGCGAGCTGCGCACCTACCTTGAGCGCGAGCGCCTGTTCACAGGCGACGTCAGCCACGAATTGCGCACGCCGCTCACGGTGATCACCGGCGCCGCCGAAATCATCGTCGCCCAGCACGATGCCAACCCGGCCACCGCCGCCGCGGCCGAGCGCATCCTGCGCGCCGCCAACGAAGCCTCCGCCTGCGTCAACGTGCTGTTGACCCTGGCCCGCTCGCGCGACCGCATCGCCCATCCCGTCACCAGCATCGACCAGATTGCCCGCGCCGAAACCGAGCGCGCCCAGCCGCTGGTGGCGGGCAAGCCGGTCGCGCTGCGTTTTCTCGGCGGTCCCGCCTTCGCCATCGCCGCGCCGCCCGAGCTGCTGGTGGCGGCCATCGGCAACCTGATCCGCAATGCCTGCCAGTACACCGAGCACGGAGACATCGCGGTCCGTCTCGGCGCCGAATCGGTCATGGTGGAAGATACCGGACCCGGCCTGCCAGAGGCCGTGCGCGCCACCTTCAAGCCGGAACAGGGCGCAGCAGCGGCGAAAGGCTCTGCCGGCGCCGGCCTCGGCCTGGCCCTGGTACGGCGCATCTGCGAGTACCTCGGCGCCACGCTGGTGTTCAGCGAACGCGAGGGCGGCGGCAGCATCTTCGAAATCCGCTTCAATCCTGCTTTAACGAAATCTTAACGCCCGGTTGACGCCGGCTTGACGTCCGGGGCGGTATCTTCGCTAGCGTGTGCAGCCTTGCCAGGCGGCACCGCCGACCTGGAGATTTCCGTTGAAACTGAACACCACACCGCGCATCCACGCTTCCTTGCTCATCCTGGGCGCCTCGGTGTTCCTGCTCACGGCCTACAACGGCAATTTCTGGCGCACGTTCTTCAGCGCCACCGGCGGCATCGGCTTGTCGCACCTGCCGCTGCACCTGGGCAGTTTTGCCCTGCTGGTGCTGCTGTTTAATGCCTGCCTGAACCTCGCCAATTTCCGCTTCGTCATCAAGCCCTTGCTGGTCGTACTGTTCATGGCTACCTCGGCCACGTACTACTTCATGAACCAGTACGGCACCGCCATCGACAAGTCGATGATCCAGAACTTGCTCGAAACCGATGTCCACGAAGCACTCGAATTGCTGAACTGGAAGCTGCTGCTGACGATTACCGTGCTGGGCATCGTGCCTTCGCTGCTGGTCTGGCGCACACAGATTGTCTTTTGCGCGGGAAAGCGCGGCCTGGTCCTGCAGGGTGCCAACATCGGCGGTTCCCTGCTGGCGGCGGCGATCCTGCTGTTCCTGTTCTTCAAGAGCCTGGCGCCCGCCCTGCGCGAGCATCGCGAACTGCGCTATTTGCTGGCGCCGACGAATTACATCCAGGCCATCAACGGCTACGTCAAGCAGCAGCGCGCGCAGGCGCTCGTAGTCGCGCCGCTGGGCATGGACGCGACCAAGCGCGCCAGCGCAGGCGGCAACAGCCAGCGCTCGGTCACCCTGATCGTGGTCGGCGAAACGGCGCGCGCCGCCAATTTTTCGCTCAACGGCTACGCCCGCCTCACCAATCCGGAACTGTCGAAACAAGCTGATTTGCTCAACTTCACCGATGTGCAATCGTGCGGCACGGCCACGGCGGTCTCGGTGCCCTGCGTGTTTTCGGCCCTGGGCCGCGAAAATTATTCCGACGACAAGGCCCATGCCCAGCAGGGCCTGCTCGACGTGCTGTCGCATGCCGGCTTCGGCGTGCTGTGGCGCGACAATAATTCCGGCTGCAAGGGCGCCTGCGACCGGGTCGACTACGAAGATCTGTCCAAGGCAGGATCGGACAAACAAGCCGCCAACAAATGGTGCGTCGACGACGAATGCTACGATGAACGTCTGCTCGACGGCTTGCCCGAACTGATCCGCAAGGCACGCAAGGACCTGGTCATCGTGCTGCACCAGAAGGGCAGCCACGGCCCCGCGTACTGGAAGCGCGCGCCCGCCGCCTTCCAGCGCTTCGGCCCGGTGTGCCAGACCAACCAGCTCGAAACGTGCACGCGTGAATCGATCGTGGCCGCCTACGACAACTCGATCCTGTACACCGACCACTTCCTCAACCAGGCCATCGAATTGCTCAAGGCCAGCGGCGAGAAGGAACAGGTCGACACCGCCATGCTGTACTTCTCCGACCATGGCGAGTCGCTCGGCGAACACAATATGTACCTGCACGGCGCGCCGTACGTGATTTCCCCGGCCGAGCAGCGCGAAGTGCCGTTCATGCTGTGGTTGTCGGAGGGTTTCCGCTCGCGCTTTCATATCGACCAGCGCTGCCTGGCGGCCCGCACCGGACAATCGTTCTCGCACGACAATGTGTTCCACTCGGTCCTGGGCATGCACCGCATCAGCACGGCCGTCTACAACCCCGGCCTCGACATTTTCGGACCCTGCACGCATGAGTCATAAGCGCCTCGGCCTGGCGCTGGCCTTGAGCGCCATGGCGATCGCGTGGATCAATGCCTTCACCGACCTCGACCTGATCCTGGCGCACGCCATGTTCGATCCGGCCAGCGGCACTTTTCCGTGGCGCCATACCTGGTTTGCCGAAACGTTCAGCCATGTATGGGCCAAGGCCGCACTGCTGACCCTGGCGGGCGCCGTGGTGCTCACCGCCGTGTTCGACCTGCTGTGGCCGCGCGAAGGCTGGCCCGACCCGCTGCGCCTGCGCCTGCGCGTGGTGGCGCTGTCGGCCGTGCTGGTGCCCTCGTGGATCAGCGCGCTCAAGCATGTCAGCGCCTCGCATTGTCCGTGGGACCTGGAGCTGTTCGGCGGCACCGAAGCCTATGTGCGCCTGTTCCAGTCGGCCTTGCCGTACGCGTCGGTCGGCCATTGCATGCCGGCGGGACACGCGTCGAGCGCGCTGTGGCTGGTATCCGTGGCGGTGTTCTGGCTGCCGCACCAGCCGCGCACGGCGCTGCGCGTGGGCGCCGCCATGCTCGGCGTCGGTTTTGCCCTGGGCTGGGTGCAGCAATTGCGCGGCGCCCACTTTTTGACCCACACCTTGTGGTCGATGTGGTGGACGTGCCTGATCGTAAGCATCTTGTACGTCCTGCTGATCGAACGCCAGCGCGTGGTCAGCCGGAGTGCCAATATTCAACTGTCGTGAATCCGGCCTGTAAGCCGGGGCGACGGCGAGCGATGACTACGAAGTCCCTTGGCCGTCGTGCAAGGCATCCTGCCCCGCCAGCCAGGCGCGCAGGTCCGCCAGCGGGCGCGCTGCGTCCAGCTCGTTAAAAATTTCGTGATACAAGCCGTCGTACACATGCAGCTGCGCCAGGCCGGGCGGCAAGTGCGCGGCGAAACGGCGCACGCCCTCGGGGTCGACCAGATGGTCGTCGCCGGCCGCCAGCAACAGCGCCGGCACCGTTAACCCGCTAGCGTGCGTGTGGCAATACTCGATCGAACGCAACATCGAGCGCATCAGGCGCGCGCTGATCTTGCCGTGCACCAGGGGATCGGCTTGGTAGGCCGCCACGACGGCCGGATCGTGCGACAGCCAGCGCGCCGGCAAGCCGTTGGGCACCGCCAGCGATGGCGCCAGCGCATGCAAGGTGTCGAGCAGCAGCGTTTGCAGGCGCGACAGGCGCAGCGCGAGCGCGGGCGAAGACAGGATCAGTCCGCGCAGGGGCGACACCTTGGACAAGGCGAAGCGCGCCGCGAACAGGCCGCCCATGCTGTGGCCGAATAAAAAGGGAGGTTGACGAAAGCGCGCGGCAAACTCGTCGATGACGATCTCGGCATCCTGCAGCATCGGATCGCCGTTGATGACGTCGCCGCGTTTGCCTTGCGAGCGGCCATGGCCGCGGTGGTCGTAGCAGCGTACCGACAGGCCGCACGCGTTGAAGAAGGCGGCCAGGTGGCGATGGCGTCCGCCATGTTCGCCCAGGCCATGCATGATCACCACGCTGCCGCGCAGCGGCGAGGCCGGCAGCAGGTAGTCGCTGACGTGCAGCAGGGTGCCGTCGGCGGCAACGAGCTGGTGGCCATGCTGCGCCACCAGCGACGACATCAGACGCCCCAGACCACGTCGTGACCGCCGGCCTTGGCTGCGCGCAGCATTTCCACCAGCGGATAAGCGCGGGTCGAGAAACTGACCGCCTGGATTTCTTCATGGTTGGCGTCGTCGCCGTCTTCGTTGTGATGCGCGTGGACATCGCGCTCGACATCTTCGGACACCGAATGCTGGCGGCTGTCGGTGATTTCTTTTTCGAGAACCTGCAAGGCATGCGGTGCTTCGGCTGCCGTGATGACACCCTGGTCGACATCTTTGTGGAGGAGGTCGAGGATGCGTTTTGCGTGTTCCTTGTACATCAAAACTTCTGATGCTGCTTTGGAGGTAAAGGTAATTAACATAGGAACTTTCTAATTATGCGTACGTAGTGAAACGATAACACGAACCGCGCTGTTGGTGGTGCCGGCACGCGTGCTGTGACGCGTGTTATGCCTCGCGCGCGTGCACCGCATCAAGCCGGTTTCACCCGGAAAAAACGTGCCGTTGCCACGAAGGCAAGCAGCAGCAGCGCGTTCATGACCGCCCCGACCACGATCGCCGGCTTAAAACCGTGCTCGATGCCATACACCAGGATGAAGCTGATGCCGGCCCAGCCGGCGCAGGTCAGCAGTTCGAAGATGGTGCACGCCAGGTTGGACTTGCCGCGCCGCTTGAAGTCGCCGCGCGCCGCCGGCCGGCTGCACCACGCCACCACTTGCGCGGCATTGAGCGTGCACAAGCTGGCGGCGAGCAGCATGGTGGCCGCCGCCGCGGGTTGCCGCATGGCCAGCCAGCACAGCGGCAGCAGCGCCACCGCCAGTGGCGGAATCGCCACCGCAGCCAGCTTGGCGCGCCCGATCGTGCCCTGGCTGCAGGGCGCGGCACGCAGCAGGTCGGGTGCGTCTTCCGCCGCGATCACAATCCAGCCCAGCGCGGCACTCAGGGAGCCGCACAGGAACACCAGCGCCGCCGCCAGCGCCGGCAGCGAGACCGCGCGCCCGAACAGCATCGGCGCAAACAGCGGCAGCAGGTACATCAGTTGCAGCCCGACCTGCGCGATCAGTTGCGGATCGCGCCAGATCAGGCGCCATTCCTTGACGATGACGGTGCGCGCAAGACCGCGCCCGAAGCGAAAGCGCAAGCCGCCGGCCGGCGCCCTGGCCACGCGCGCCGCGCCGGCGGCCTGCTGCACGCTGCGCACAAAAAAGCCATGCGCCAGGCGCGCCGTCAGCAACAGCACGGCGCCGCCCGTGGCGAGCAGCAGCAGCGCCGGCAGCGGCATGCCCAGCGCGGCCTTGGCCGGCAGCCAGACCACGCTGTCGGCCTCTAGCGCCGCGCCGTTGCCGGACAGCGGCGCCAGGCGTGTGAGAATACCCTGCAAGGCCGGCTTGAGCGGACTGTTCGATGCCTGCGCCAGCAAGAACAGCGCCGCCCCCGACAGCGCGCCCAGCAGTTGCCCCGTCACGCGAGTGCGGCGCACGCCCAGCAGCCGCACCAGGCCCAGGGTGAGCAGCATGGCGGCCGACGACGACACCAAGGTCAGCCCGACGATGGCCGGATACAGCCCCAGCCAGCGGAACTGCCCGAGCACGAGGCCGGCATGCGCGAACGGCGCCAGGAAAAACAGGTACAGCGCGGCGCTGCCAGCCGCGATCGCCGCCAGGCGCACGCTGAACACGCTCGATGAAGGGATGGGCGAGGACAGCAGCAGGTCGAGATCGCGCCGTTCGAACAGCGCCGTCACGCTGGCATTGAGCCCGCTCGACATCATCATCGCGAACACCCCGGCCATCAGCACGCTGACCAGTTGCAGCAGCGCGGGCGCGGGCGGCCCGGCCGGTATCGTGGCGTTACCGAGCACCATGTACGCGAAGCCGTGCATCAGCGCCGCGAGGATCAGCCATACCGCGACCGCTTTCTTGCCGAGACCCTTGCCGGCCGCATCCTTGCGCATGCCCAGTACGTCGAACATATACAGGCGCAGCTCGTGCCGCAGCAGCCACAGGGCGCTGCCGGCGCGCGCCATCAGCGTTTCCCCGTCAGGTGCAGGAACACGTCTTCCAGGGTGCCGCCTTCGGTCTGGGCGCGCAACTGGTCGAGCGTGCCCTCGGCGATCAGGCGCCCGTGCTCGATGATGCCGATGCGCTGCGCCAGCCGTTCGGCCACTTCAAGAATATGGGTGGTGAGGATCACGGTGCCGCCGCCGTCAACGTGGGCCAGCAGCAGGTCCTTGACCTGGCGCGCGGCCGCCGCGTCGAGCCCTGTCAACGGTTCGTCCAGAATGAGCAGGCGCGGTTCGTGGATCAGGGCTCCGGCCAGCGCGAGCTTTTGCTTCATCCCGCGCGAAAAGCCTTCGGTCAGTTCGTGTGCGTGCGCCGTCAGGTCGAGCCAGTCGAGCAGGCGGCGCGCGCGCGGCTCGGCTTCGGCCGCTTCGATGCCCCACAGGCCGGCCACGAATTCCAGGTATTCGGTGGGTTTGAGTTTGGCGTACAGCATCGGGTCGTCGGGCAGGTAGGCCATGCTGCGCTTGGCCGCGGCCGGGTCGCGCTCCAGGTCCACGCCGAACACGTCGATGCGGCCGGCGTCGGGCGCCAGCAGGCCGGCCACCATGCGTAAGGTGGTGGTCTTGCCGGCGCCGTTGGGGCCGAGCAGGGCATACAGCTCGCCGCGCCGCACCGTCAGGTCGAGGTTGTCGACCGCCGGGCGGCCGAAGTGCTTGCTCAGTGCTGTCAGCTTTAATGCGTCGCCGGGTTCTGGGTTCATGTGCCTGGGTGGTCGGGTTGTGCGCGGTTGAAGGTGAAGAACGCCAGCGCCCCGGCCTGCAGCAGCACGGCGATGGCGAGCGTGGCGCGAAAGGCGTCCGGCGCTTGCGCTCCATGCGCCTTGAACAGGTCGACCGCCACCCCGAAGCCCCACTGGGTGGCGAAGGCGCCGATGAACAGTTGCAGGTTGTAGGCCGAGTTGGCGCGCCCGGCCAGCGCCGCCGGGAAGGCCAGCGCGACGTGCGACTGCACCAGGGTGGTGACCGGCACGCAGGCCGCCAGCAGCAGCCAGAGCAGCCAGGCCAGCGGCGCGCTGGTGGCCAGCATGGCCGCCTGTGCCAACACCATGCCGCCGATCCCGATGCCGATGATGCGATGCGTGTTCCAGCCGCGCGCCACCAGCTGCGGCGCAGCCCAGCCGAGCGCCAGGTAGGACAGCAGCAGAACGAAATTGAACGCGAACAGGATGCTGCCGGTCTGCTGCGCGCTTTTGCCCAGCACCGTCATCATCCACGGCCCGGCCCACAGGGTTTGCAGCGCGAAGAAAATGCCGTGATTGAGCATGCCCGGCACGCCCATGCGCCAGAAATAGGCGCTGCCGAAAATGCGCCGGTAGCCGCCATCGGCCGCATTGACGGCCCCATTGCCGCCCGCATTGGGACCTGCATTGCCACCGCCCGCGCGGCCCTTGGCAGCGCCCTCGTCGAACTGGCGTTCGACCTCGCGCAGCGAGAAAAAGAGCGCGCCGGCCACCGCCAGCAGCAGCGCCGCGACCACCCAGAAAATGCCGCGCCAGCCGATCGCCGGCAGCGCCAGCGTCACCGGCACGGTGGCGCTCAGCGCGCCCGAGGTACCGGCCACCAGCATCCAGCTGGCCAGCTGGCTCTGGCGTTCGGCCGGGAACCACTGGCGGTAAGCCTTGAAGGCGGCCATCAGGCAGGCCGATACGCCAATGCCGATCAGGGCGCGCCCGAGCCACAGCCCGGCCAGCGAACTGCTGCTCGCAAACACGGCCGCGCCCAGGGCCGCGCACAGAAGCAGGGTCGATTCGGTGCGGCGTGCGCCGTATTTGTCGAGCCAGACGCCGAGCGGCAGCTGCATCGCCCCGAAGCTGACAAAGTAGGCCGACGACAGCAGTCCCAGGTCGGCGTTCGACAAGCCCATCTCGGCCACCAGGGCGGGCGCGATGACGGCGTTGACGGCCCGCAGCGCGTACGACAGCAGGTAGCCCAGCGCAAAGAAGAGGAACACGCGCGCCGCGCGCGCACCGCCCAGGGTCGTAGTCACATGCTCAGTCACGCGCCCGCTCACGCGCTTACTGCAGCTTGAACGAGGACATGAACATATCGACCTGTTCCTGCGAGATGTCCTTCTCCTTGCCCATCACGATGACCTGGTAAAAGCGCTTGTTGCGCGATTCAAAATGGCCGATCAGGCGCATCGGCGCGCCTTTCTGCACGCCGGTCGCGTCGATGTCGATGGCGCTCGAACGCGCCGTGGCGCTGCCGGCGGCGGCCGAGGCCTTGCCCTGCTTTTCGCTCTTGATGGTGGCGCCGATATTGCGCACCAGCGCCGTCTTCATGGCCGCCACCGCCGCTTCGGCCTTGTCGGCGTCGGGTGCTTCGCCGCTGCCGACGGCGAACATGGTGCCGTCGACCTGGGCCGCGGTCATGGTCATCTTCACCGTCATGCCGTTCAGGTCGACATCGCGCGCGTGGGTGGCCGGTTTGTCGGGGAACATCACGCGGAAGGGCGCATCCTGGCTGCTGTAGTCGCGCCAGTTGTATTGAGGGCTGCACGCGGCCAGGGCAACGCCGGCCAGCAGGGAGATCAGGAAGGGTTTGAAAGAAGAGGTTCGCATTCGTCAATGGTAGCAGGAATGCGCAGCGCCTCGGTCGCTATGACGCCGCTTTGCTGGTGCGCAGCAGCGCGTACATATTGTCGCTGAACGGCGTGGTGTCGAGCACGCTCATGCGCACCACGTCCAGGCCGGCGCGCGCGGCGATCGCGCGCAGGGTCTTGGGCGTGAAGTAGTTGACGTGGTCGGGCCAGCGAAAGCCGCTCCAGCGCGGGCCGCGGATCATCCGGTTGTAGCAGGCGAAGTTGGGCACCTTGACGATGATGGTGCCGTCCGCCTTGAGCCGCTTGCGGCAGTTTTCCAGCACTTCGAGCGGGCTCGCTTCGTGTTCGAGGTAGGAAGCCATGACGATGACGTCGAAATAGTCTTCGTCGAAGCGCAGCACGCCATCCTGGGCCGAGGCGTGCACGCAGCGCCCGCCCAGCGGGCGCAGCTTGTCGTCCGACAGGGCCGAGAGCGCACGCGAAATTTCCACCCCGTGCGGCGCGACACGGCCGCGCAGGGCCGGCGGCAGGGACGTCATCAGGATTTGCAGCAGCTCGCCCCAGCCGCAGCCGACGTCGAGCACATTGATGCGCGCCGAGGGCGAGGCGGCGATCAGCTGGTTCAGGATGCCCAGCACCTTGTTGCGCTTCATTACCCTGGCGCGGAAGCGCTTGAGCATGGTGCTGAAGGCGTAGCGGATCGGCTCGGCCTGCTTGCGCGCGGCCGATTCCTTGCTGAAGGTCACTTCGTAGGCGTAGGTTTCGCTCAGTTCTTCGTAGGCGGGCGGATTGGCCAGGAAGATGATGTCGGTCTCGGCGCATTGCTTGAGCACCCAGGGCGCCGGCGCATAGTCCAGATCGTGTTCGCGGCCCTGCACGGCCAGTAGAGGAGAAATGCGCAATGGTGTGGCTTGAACCGACATGGGTCCCCCGACAAGGATTGCTGGCCGCCGGCGGATGCTTGGCGGGCATGGGATCGCGCCAGGTCGGCGCTGATGCCCGATGTGCATACTAACATCAGGAAATCTTCCGCGCGTGCAATTTTGCGGAGAGGTTTCACGCGATGCTTTATGGCATCTATCCAGGGCGAAGGCGCTCGTCGAGCTCGACGATGAAGGCGGGATCGAAGCGGGCGTTTTCGGTGCCGCCGGCACGCGTTTTGTAGCCGCACGGGTTCGAGACAACCCGGCACTTGCCGGCCATGTAGTCGACCGGATCGTGCATGTGGCCGTGCACCCACAGGTCGGCCTGGCTGACCAGCTCATCCAGGCGCGAAGCGTACGCGGCCGAAAAGCGCGACGTCTCGTACTTTTCCGATACCGAGCGCATCGACGGCGCCATGTGGGTGATGACCACCGTGGGCCCGGCAAATGGCGTGGCCAGCCGGGTGCGCAGCCAGGACACGTGCAGGGCGTGATACAGGGCCGTATCGGCCGCGCGCAGCTTGCGGTAATTCTTTTCGGCCAGGCGGATGCGCTTGTAGTCGTTCATGACCGCCTCCGCTTCGCGCATGGCCGCCTGGCGGTCGTCGTCGCCGAACAGGCGGAAATCGGTCCACAGGGTGGCGCCCAGGAAGCGCACATTGCCGATGATCTTTTCGTTGCAGGAAAGGAAGTGGACGTTGCCGGCCTGCGCGCTGGCCGCTTGCAACTCGGCTTGGACGCTGTCGAGATTGTGGCCGTAGCCTTCGTGGTTGCCATGCACGTACAGCACCGGCAAGCCGGCGAAGTTGCGGGCGGCCCAGGGCACTGCCTTGGCGCCGGTATCGATATCGCCGGCGAGGATGACCGCATCGGGACGGCTCAGCGCCGGATCGATGCGCGGCGCCTCGTCGCGCCAGAGTTCGTGGTGAAGGTCGGATAGGATGAGCAGGCGCATGGGGATGGCGGACTGGAACAAGTCAATTGTTCATCTTAGCTTATGGGACGCATGGCCGAGAGCCGCAGTACCCGGTCAGCGCCGTGCGCGCAACACCACGCTTGGCAGGCTGGAAAAAGAGGCGTGGCGGGAGCGCAACGGCTGTTCTTTTCGGCAGGCCGACGCCGTCTGCAAAATGCTTTTCGGTGCGCCGTACTGGCGCCCGGATAGCGGCGCAATAGGCGCTTCGGTAGCGCCATAATCGCCCTGATAATACGGCCGACAATGCCGTATTCACGCGGTATTTCTACTTCTGTATTTACTTGCGGCTTAATCGGCAAGAATTAAGGGATTCTTAACGAACGCATCTCCAAAGAAAATTAGGGTTGTGGAGCGGCAAGAAAGGCGACGTGCAATCGCAACTCGCTCGTAAAATGTAGCAATCAAGCGTTAACGTCTTTCATTTTTGGCGAACGATGTGCGTCTTCCATGCTGCCCGGGTGCGTGTGTAAAGGGAAAATCAACAGGGTTATGGCATCAATTGTTGTTTTCTAGATATATGTACAAGATCAATAATTGACAGGAAACAGGGCGTGATGGTTATATATGCGATCGACGATTTGAATTTCCCGCAAATCTAGCGAACACGTCCGAGAGACGATTACAAATATAATTAATCGGTGACCGTTTTGCCTCACGAGAGCGAAACGCGTACATATATACTTACAAAATGAGGAGCTTTGCAATGATGGTGGAGACAAGATTGTCGCGGTCGATTCGTGTGATGTTTATTGGCGGCGGTATCGCCCTGAGCATGCAGATGGCCAACGCGCAGACCGCAGGCGACAGCATTCAGAAAGTGGAAATCACCGGTTCGAGCATCAAGCGCGCCGAAGCGGAAAGCATTTCGGTAGTCCAGACGCTCAGCCGCAAGGACATCGAGCAAACCGGTAAGACCTCGATTGCCGAAGTCGTGCGCAGCATTTCCGCCGACAACAACGGCAGCATCAGCGGATCGTTCACCAACGGCTTCGCCGGCAGCGCATCGGGCGTGTCCCTGCGCGGCCTGAGCGTCTCCTCGACCCTGGTGCTGATCAACGGCCGCCGCACCGCGCCGTACGGCTTTGGCGATGACGGCCAGCGCAGCTTCGTCGACTTGAATTCGATCCCGCTCGACGCGGTCGATCGCATCGACATCCTGAAAGACGGCGCATCGGCCATTTATGGTTCGGACGCGATCGCCGGCGTGGTCAACGTGATCCTGCGCCAGAACTATGTCGGTAAAACCATTTCCGCCAGCACCGGCATCTCGGGCGAGCGCGACGGAAACGTGAACAGCATCTCCGGCGCCATCGGCTTCGGCGACCTGGAAAAAGAAAAATTCAACGTCTTCATGACGGTCGACGCCAAACAACAAAAACGCATCGACCAGAACAGCCGCGACAAGTGGCTCGGCCAGGCTGATGCACGTCCATGGGGCGGCCGCGACCAGCGCGCCGGCCACACCAGCGCCGGTAACGCAGGCGGCAGCAGCTTCCTCGGCACCTTGCGTCCAGTAAATGCCGCAGGCGCGCCTGCCGGCAACATCACCAACCTGCCGGGCAGCTGCGATGCGATCAATCTCGATCCGACCGGCGGTACCTTGCACGACAACACCCGCGGCGGTTGCTTGTGGGATCCGGTCGACTACGCGACCATCCAGCCAGAAACCAAAAACCTGAACGTGTTTGCCCGCGGCACCTTGGCGCTGGGTGAAACTACCCGCGCCTATACCGAAATCGGCGTGTTCAAGTCGGAAGCGAAAACCTACACCACCCCGTCCGGCCTGACCGGCGCCGGCTTCGACCTGGTCAATGCCCGCGTCAACAACACCGGCTCCGGCCCTGACCAGCTGTTGATGCCAGCCAACCACCCGGACAACATCCTGGGCGTGGCGGCACGTCCGCGCTGGGTCGACGCAAGCCGTCCACGCGCTTCCGACATGGAAACGACAGTCACCCGCATCCTCGCTGGCGTCAAGGGCACCGTCGCCGACTGGGATTACGACACCGGCGTGCTGTACGCAGAGAGCAAGACCGACAAGACGCAGAACGGCTACTACCGCACCAGCGCCCTGCGCACGGCGCTCAACAACGGTACCTTCCGCATCGGCAAGGGCGTCATCAACAACGCCGATGTGCTGGCGCTGGTGTCGCCAACCCTGTTCAACTCGGGCATCACCAAAAGCACCTCGTTCGACTTCAAAGCGTCGCGCGAGCTGATGGAACTGCCGGGCGGCAAAATGGGTATCGCCGTGGGCGCCGAGTACCGCAAGGAAAAAACCGACAGCCAGGCAACGCCATTCACCGACACCAACGATATCGCCGGCCTCGGCTATTCGGCATCGAAGGGTTCGCGCAATGTCACCGCGCTGTACACCGAGCTGGCCGTGCCGGTCCTGAAATCGGTGGAACTGCAGTTCGCGCTGCGTTCCGATGATTACTCCGACTATGGCCGTTCGACGACGCCGAAAGTCGGCTTCAAGTTCACCCCGACCTCGACCTTGGCATTCCGCGGTACCTACGCTGAAGGCTTCCGCGCACCGAGCGCCGCCGAAAACGGCGACAGCGCGGTAGCGGCATTCACCAGCATCGCCAACGATCCGATCCGTTGCCCAGTCACCAAGCTGGCGGCCGACTGCTCGGCCCAGTCGGTTGGTGCGATCACCATCGGCAACAAGAACATCAAGCCGGAAGAATCGAAGAGCTACAGCCTGGGCATGGTGCTCGAGCCGATCAAGAACGTGAACCTGTCGCTGGACTTGTGGCAGATCGTGCGTACCGGTGAAATCAACGGTTCCGATCCAGGCGCCGTGGTCGAGAACCCGGCTGGCTACCCAGACGCGGAAATCGTGCGCGGCGAAGCGACCACCAACTTCCCGAACCTGCCAGGCCAGATCCTGATGGTCAAGGCGCCGTACCTGAACGCCGGCGAAACCAAGACCTCGGGCGTCGACCTCGACCTGCGCGGCCGCTACAACATGGGCACCAACGGCAAGCTGACCTCCGGCGTGACGGTCACCTACATGAAAGAATTCACCCGTACCAATGCCGACGGCACGGTACTGGAATTCGCGGGCACCCACGGCGACGTGAACCTGTCCGGTAACGGCGGAACGCCAAAGACCAAGGTCCGCTTCACCCTCGGTTGGGAAAATGGTCCGTTCCAGGTGACCGGCAACGTCAACTACGTCAGCAGCATCAGCAACACCAACCAGGTTGGCGGCGAGTGCCTGGATGTGGATGAAAACGACGTTGCGCTGCTGAACTGCCGTATCGCCTCGTTCACCACGCTCGACACCTTCGGCAAATGGGCGTTCTCGAAAAACTTCGAGATCACCGCGTCGGTCAGCAACCTGCTGAACAAGAAAGCACCGCTGGACGTGCAGACCTACGGCCGCATCAACTACAACCCGTCGCTGCACCAGGCGGGCGCGGTTGGCCGTTACTTCACCCTGGCAGGACGTTACACGTTCTAATAGCCAGCTAGCAGGACCGCAGCCGGAGCGGCTGCCGTCCACCCTGCGGGGTGAGGCGGCGGTTGCTCCGGCTTTTTTGCGTCTTGAAGGTCGATATCGAGAAGCGTTGCATGGCTGCTTGGCAATTTGCATTTGCCGTGATTCCGGTTGCTGGAATCGTACGGGTGCATAGGCGGCAAGAGCGATGTTGCGACCGTCCGGTCAGATGTGGAATGCCTTGGCGTTGAAAAAACTGTCGTCGCGCCTTGGGATCATCGTCAAAACCGGAACCTGACCGTTTTTCATTTCGCGCTCGACCTCGGCGTGAAGTTTGCGATAGCTTGGCTTGGTATCGTGCCTAGCCCACACGTTTTTCAGCGCATCGATAAATATGCTGTTATCTTCTCCTTCAAGAGCGAGGGAGCGTTCTTCGCACGCCGAAAAGAGCATGACCAGAGCTTCAACATCTCTCTGTGGAGTAAGCGCGTCGCGTGATTCGAAGACATGGGCGTCATCTGTTTTTTTCGCCCCGAACGGCCGCATGCTTACCGCAGCCTTCAGTGCGCGTTCTTCGCCTTTCACGTCCTGGGCATCAGTGGCGTGAAAAGCGACCATATGCTTGTTTACACTCCCGCTATAGCAACTGTTGACAACGAGCACAACTCTGACGCCTTTCTTGAACGCCTTCCAGAGATCGTGAAGATCGTCATCGACCAGTTGGCCGTCGTAGAGACACAAGGTTTCGTCTAACCCATCGGGTTCATCGTTGTCTTGATCCGCCATTTTCATGCCATGGCCCGAGTAGACGAATACAAAGGTGTCACCTGAATGCAGGGCGTTGGCGGCCGACAGAATCGCGCCTCTGACGTTGTTGATTTTCGCGTCTGGTGTCAGGAGAGGCGGCGTGAGTTCAAAGCCCTGGTTTTTGAGCAGCTTCCACATGTCTTCTGCATCCTTATGGCCCACCGCTGTCCTGTACGAAGCGCCTCCGTATTTCGACGGGTCCACGGCTAACAGCCCGACCAGCAACGCCATCCCTTTGCTCATTTTTAGCCTCTGACATAGTTATCGTTGACAATGTGAACGGGCGGCCGGTATCGAAGCAGATCGCCGGCCCCGATCACCCTAGAGATTTTTCACGTCGGCTAGTGCCTTCCGTGCCTCGATGTTTGCAAGTTCAGCATTGAGTAGCGCCGTGTCCACGGTGAACAAGGCGGTGGTATCCTGCTTGGAGTTGTCGGCCGCTGCTGCTTTCGGACCAAGTGCCGCCTGATAATCCTGTTGCAGTTTGATATGTTTGATTTTTGCCTCCAGTTCAGTGTTCTTGCTGGCGGTTCTCCCTTCGCGCGCCGCGATAGCGGCATCGGCAATGCCGCCGAAGGTTGCCGCCGCCTTGTCGGCGGCCGCGCTCGAGCCGGTACCGAGCGAGGTCGGCATGCCATTTTCTGCAAAGGAAGCGGAAACCGTCTTTTTGCTGAACAAGGTGCTTTTCAAGGGCAGAACGAATACACGGCCAAGTTGGCTGATCAATTCAGGCTTGGTAATCGGCTCCCATTCCATGCATTGGAACGGCGTTGGTTCTTCTGCAGACTTGTTGCCAGCTTTGCACATTTGCAGGGTGCCTGTGGCCGGTATGCGATATTTCAAGCCTTTTGTACTGTCCGGGCAATCCTTGATGCAGGGCTCTTTCAGGGCGAGCGGATCGGGCGATTCAAGCTTTAGATAGAGCGCTGTATGCCGTGCAAACGGCGGGTTCTCGATCCCGGTCCAGCGTTTGAGCACAGCAGCGTCGACCGGTTTCAGGACCGGTGCGTCCGAGTACAGGGTATCTCCGTCCGGCGGCCATTGAACTTCATCGGTAACCGAGATCAGTTTGACGTCACGCTTGACTTCATTTTTCAATTTCTCATGCTTGATCTGTAGATCAATCAACTTGCGCACACGCTGGGAAAGCTCAACGCGGTCGGCCTGCGGGAGGGCTCGGCCCAATGCCGTGGCTAGCGCCGTGTATTGTTTCAGTTGCTCCGTGCTCACCGATATCTGTTCAGTTAGCGTTGCCAGCTCATTTTCCGTTGACGCGAGTCTCTTGACCGCCTCAGCGACTTCGCGCGTGCACGACGAGTTGGCCTCTATACCAAGCCCCCCGCCCAACACGACGAGCTTACCCAGCGTCGACACGACACCTGATGCGAATTCTCCGGCTTTGTCTTCCGCCTCGGCATTGACGGTTTTGATGGCGCCACTATCGTAATAGCCCACCTTGACATCGGACGATTTGAAAAACGATTGAAGAGACGTCATGTCGATGAGATAGCTACGCTTGGGATCGCGCGCTTCGGCCTTCGTCGCTGTCGCTTCCGTTTTCACGGCCACCTCGGCATACGGGGGCAAGCCAAGCTTGGCTTGCTCTTTAATTTGTTTCGGTGTCAATTCGCGAAAGCAGCTATGCACCCTGCGAGTGACGTTCAGCGTGTATTGGCTGAAACTGAGGTTATACGGCGCTCCCGCATGAGGGAGTGGACCGGGACTCGTTACGTGGATTGCATTGAGTTCGGTCGTGCAAGCTGATAGTTGACAGAGCAGTGATGCGGTACCGAGACGAAGCAGCGTATTGATCTTCATTTTTGTAGGCCTCTCTTGAAAGTCTGGTTCAGGGACGAACCGCATGCACCGACGAAGCAATAAAGGTTCGTCCGTCGAGTATGGCATTTCAAAATGATAACGAATGTATATATTCTGACTTGTATGTTCCTTGCAACTTGTTGTCGATTGAAGGCCAACCAGTTGGCAAGAGTTGAAAACAAGGAAGTGAGAAAAACGCCGGGATGGTAGCTGCGCAGATGCCCATGTGCACGCCCGGCTGACAAAGCGATAAGACGCGCCGGCCCCAGCCGATGACACGGCTCAAGGCTCGCGTAAGCCGCGCCGCAGCTGGATCGCCTCGGACACGTGCCCGGCCTGGATGACGGGCGCGTCGTCCAGGTCAGCAATGGTGCGCGCCACTTTCAGTACGCGGTGATACACGCGCGCCGACCAGTTCAGGTGCAGCATTGCCTGGCGCAATATCGCTTCGCCAGCCTTGTCCGGCCGGCAATGCCGTTCCACTTCCCCCGTGATCAATGCCTGGTTCTGCTTGCCCTGGCGCGCCAGCTGGCGCTGGTGGGCGAGCGCCACGCGCGCCGCAATGGCGCTGCTCGGTTCGCCATCGGCATCGGCCAGCAGAGAGTCGGGCCGCAGTGGCGCCACGTCGATCTGGATATCGATACGGTCGAGCAGCGGACCCGAAATGCGGCCCTGGTAGCGCAGCACCGCGCCGCTGGTGCAATCGCACTTGCCCGACGGATGACCGAGAAAGCCGCAAGGGCAGGGGCTCATCGCCGCGATCAGCTGGAAACGCGCCGGAAAATCCGACTGGCGCGCCGCGCGCGAAATCGTCACCCGGCCAGATTCCATTGGCTGGCGCAGCACTTCCAGCACGCGCCGGTCGAACTCGGGCAGTTCGTCGAGGAACAAAACACCGCAATGCGCGAGCGAAATCTCGCCGGGACGCGGCACCGCGCCGCTGTCATTTTCCGAAATAGATGCGACTGCAAGCGACAATACGCCCGGCAGCGGCCTATCATGTCGTTAATAGCTGCGACATTCGTAGGCTTAATAGCTGCGACCGGTCCAGAAAGATCCGGAAATAGCCGCGACTACCTCACTACGAATTACCTCTAAAAAGTTTCGTGTGAATACTGTCACGCTTCCGACGATTTGCAAGCAGGCCCCTTGCGTCAGATGATCCGCGAGCGTGGTTCCAGCCTGGTGTGGGTGGGCCGCGATGCAACGTGCATCGAGGCGCTTCGACCTACCTCAGTGCTGCCATCCAGGCGGCCGCCCTGTCATACAGGGGCGTGATGTTCATGTCGCCCGGAAAGGACTCGGCATAGGTTGTTGCGCGAGCAAAGGATTTTTCAAAGGGCGCGCGCTGACCGACTGCTTGCATGAAAGCCTGCCCTTTTGGTGAGGAGAGGAAGGCGATAACTTTGCGCGGGTCGATGTTCTGCGCGTTCAATTGCTCGAAGACGGTTGCACGATAGCCCCCGGCGCGCAGGCGCTCATGCAAATTGGCGTAAGCATGAAGCCATGATTCGTAGTCAATCGCGTCCCCATAGCCGAACCTGCCGATCGCCATAGGAAACTGCGGTTCGGTAGTCCGCAGGTACGACTGTAACGCTGCGACGCTGTCGGGACTCATTTTACTCACCATTGCCCGGTCGCCCAGGACCATGGCCAGCACCTCCGCCCCGTAGGCGGATTTCTGTCCGACGATCAGTTTAATGAACCCGGCCTGACGATCCTGCGGCACGTAGCGCAGATTGTGCGCCAGCTCGCCGGCGTAGGCATCGGCGTCCAGCACGTCGGTCTTGCGCCCATGCTCAAGCACGGCTAGCAAGTCCTCGAACGTGCTGGGGCCGCGCGAGACGGCATAGATGGCCGCCAGCGCGATGTCGGGCTGGGGAGAAAAGGCATGCTTTTTCAGGTCGGCGCCGATCTGGCCGCGCTGGCCCTGGTCGCGTGTGTCCGCGTACAGCCCACCCAGAACGCGTATCAAGCCCACCTTTTCCTCGACCGGCGCGGGCCCGCCGAGCCTGGCGCGTAGCAGGGTGATGTTGGCCGTGGTGGGGGCCGGCGGCATGACGCGTAACAGTTCGATTGCGTTTGTGCGCGCCGCCGCGCTCCCGGCTGCGGCATACGCCTGCAGCGCGGCCTCGGCACTCTGAGCGCCCTGGCCAACCTGGGCGCCTTGCGCCCCTTGCGCACCCTGGACTGCGCGTTGCGGCGCACCTGGCGGCCCGCCTTGCGCGTTCACCGCACCTGAGAGTAACGCCATGGATGCGAGCAATATCAATGAAGATGTTTTCATGCGAGGCTCCTAGTTAAACGACTTTAATTTGTCAAACACGGTCGTGGGCAGGACCGGCGGCTTGAACAGCGTATCGACGCGATCGCTCCACAACGATTGCGCCTTCGTGATCGGCTTGACGTATTGCGTTCCCTGCCGCAACGCGGTGGTGACGAAGGTGTCGCAGCGGTACGAGCCGCGCTTGGCCCCGCGGTATTGGTCGGCATACTGGGCGACGAACGGATACGGCAGGAGCGTGTAGTCGGCGCCGAGCAGTCGCTGCTGTTTGGCGAAGCGGACGATGGCTTCCCGTGCCTCCAGCGAGACATGCTTGTCGCCGTTGCCCGGGCAAAATTCCTCGTAGCAGGCCCGCTCGATCATGCCATCGGGTATACGCGGTCTGGCCGTTCCCCAATAGCGCGCGATGCTTTTGAACTCGTTGAGCTTGACGAGCTTGATCGCGTTTTTGCCGCCCGCGCTGGCCTCGATAACGTCCTCGCCGTTCCACAGGCCGATATGGCCGATGGGACCGGCCGGAATACTGTGGGTGTCGAGGTCGCGCCCGACCACCTCGCCCTGTTGATGCGGGTCGTTCTCGCCATCCTCGGCGCCGATGTCCCACAGTGGGGTGTTGACGCGGCTGTAGACCACCAGGTTGCCGTCGTCCTGGATGCTCAGCCACGCGCCCGGGTTGCCGTCGGTACCGGTATCCCACAGTGGTTCGGCGAACTTGCTGTACTCCACGAAATTGCCATCGTATTGCATGATGGCGAACTCCCCGTGCTTGCTCATGCGATGGCGTACCGTCCCATCCTTGCGGTACATGACCAGGCTACCGTCGGACTGCATGTTGAGCGTATAGGCCGCCTGCGCCGACTGCAAGTACTGGCCGCGCTCAAGTCGTTCATTGCCACTCAGCTTTTCGGCGGCGACGCCTTGCGCGACGATACCCGATAGACAGACGCCAAGCAGGACATTTTTTGTACTTAGCATTATTTTCTCCAAAAATTGATGAAATAGCTGGTCGCGCACGAATTGGCCAGGCGCCCGATCAAGACTTTTATACGCCCGTAATTTGGCGCTTACCATCGGCGCGCGAGCCATATTTTCCGGCCATGTTTCAAGTCAATTTCCGCCTATAAAAGTTTCGCGCAGCGATCCTTCATCGTCGCAACGAGCATCAATGTCGTCTTTGAGTTTCACAATCGAAACATGACACACTCACGCCATGCATTGCTGCCGGCGCGCCGCGCGCGGCCGGCATCCTGTCCGCCGAGGCGGCGGCGTATCAGCAGAGGGGTGTGCGCGGCTGGCCTTCGTTGTCGCAGCAATGACCAGAACATCGCATCTATTTCGAAAAGTAACAGCCGCCGCCCACCAGGGCCACGCCGGAGGTGGTGTGATGCGGGCTGCGAAACGGCCGCACCTTCCAGTTGTCCGCAGCAAAGCCGCCGGTGAGCGACCGCACGGCCGCCGATTCCAGCGCCTACTGGTCGGTCATGAGGATCACGGTTCGCGCAGCCCGCGCCGCAGCTGGATCGCCTCGGAAACGTGTTCAGCCAGGATGACCGGCGCGTCGGCCAGGTCGGCAATGGTGCGCGCCACTTTCAGTACGCGGTGGTACACGCGCGCCGACCAGTTCAGGTGCAGCATGGCCTGGCGCAGCACCGCTTCGCCGGCTTTGTCTGGCCGGCAATGCCGTTCCACTTCCCCCGTGATCAAGGCCTGGTTCTGCTTGCCCTGGCGCGTTAGCTGGCGCTGGTGGGCGAGCGCCACGCGCGCGGCAATCGCGCTGCTCGGTTCGCCATCGGCATCGGCCAGCAGGGTATCGGGGCGCAGTGCCGCCACTTCGATCTGGATATCGATGCGGTCGAGCAGCGGACCCGAAATGCGGCCCTGGTAGCGCAGCACCGCGTCGCTGGTGCAATCGCACTTGCCCGACGGATGGCCCAGAAAGCCGCAAGGGCAGGGGTTCATCGCCGCGATCAGCTGGAAGCGCGCCGGAAAATCCGACTGGCGCGCCGCGCGCGAAATGGTCACCCGGCCAGATTCCATCGGCTGGCGCAGCACTTCCAGCACGCGCCGGTCGAACTCGGGCAGTTCGTCGAGGAACAAAACACCGCAATGCGCGAGCGAAATTTCGCCGGGACGCGGCACCGCGCCGCCGCCCACCAGGGCCACGCCGGAGGTGGTGTGATGCGGGCTGCGAAACGGCCGCACCTTCCAGTTGTCCGCCGAGAAGCCCCCTGTGAGCGACTGCACGGCCGCCGATTCCAGTGCTTCCTGGTCGGTCATGCCTGGCAGCAGGCCGGGAAAGCGCGAAGCCAGCATGGTCTTGCCGGCGCCGGGCGGGCCGACCATCAGCACGCTGTGCGCGCCCGCCGCCGCCACTTCCAGCGCGCGCTTGCTCGACCGCTGGCCTTTGACGTCGCAGAAATCCGGGTAGTCGGGCACCCGCGTGACCGGGCGCGGCTGGTGGCGGCCGAGGCGGCAGGCCTCGTCGCTGGCGGCAAAATGGGCGCACACCTGGAGCAGGGTGGCGGCCGGATAAATGACGGCGTCGGCCACCAGCGCCGCTTCGTCGGCATTGGCTTGCGGCAGGATGAAAGCGCGATGCGCGCCGGCCTCGCGCTGCATGGCGAAGGTGATCGCCAGCGCCCCGCGGATCGGGCGCAGCTCGCCCGACAGCGACAGCTCGCCGGCGAACTCGTAGCGCTCCAGTCCGCGCGAGGGAATCTGGCCGGAGGCGGCCAGGATGCCGATCGCGATCGGCAAATCGAAGCGCCCCGATTCCTTGGGCAGGTCGGCCGGCGCCAGGTTGACGGTGATGCGGCGCGCGGGGATCTGGAAGCCGGCGTTTTGCAGCGCGGCCTGCACGCGGTCCTTGGACTCGCGCACTTCGGCGTCCGGCAGGCCGACAATGGTGAACTTCGGCAAGCCGTTAGCGAGATGCACTTCGACGCTGACGGCGCGCGCTTCCATGCCGGCCAGGGCGCGGCTGCGTAACACGGCAAGGCTCATAAGGTTCCCGATGAATGCGTGGAAGCACCGATGGTGCAGCCTGCCGTGCCTGTTCCGTTTGATGCCCGCCAAGGGTGCGTGACGGCGCGCTGGTTTGCGCCGCAGCCCACCTATTTTTTGAGCGTGTACTTCATGTTCGCCTTGCGCAAACCATGGACGCCAGTAAATGATCGCACCCAGACGACATCGCCTTCATCGGCCACCAGTGCACCGGGCATATCGGCATCGACGACGAAAAGCATGCGTGAGCGGAACAAAATTCTCGGCTCCTTGTCGAAGCCCTCCGGTTTTTCCTGCGCGATATGCTTGATCAATGCGTCGAAGCCGAGCGCGCCGGACGCGTGCAGGGTACGCAGGCCGGCGGCATCCAGGTTGGCCAGTTCGGCAACCGTGTAGGTTTGCGGAATTTGATAGGTGTACGTGCCGCGCCAGTAGGCGGCGCCATGTTGCTGTTCGACGATCACCGCACTGGAGACGACAAGCCGTTCGTCTTCCATCTTCGCGATTAAAAAATAGGGCGTTGCACGGGTTGCGGCGGCGCCGTCGCCCAGCGTGATTCCGTTTTTGCCGACGGCCTCGCTAAACCACCCGCGCGGGTCAAGATTGAGTTTTCCCTGTAGCAGGGCAACATCTTCCTTGGTGCGCGATTCAATCATGCTGACGTTGGCTGCGATACCGATCGGACCGAGCAAAAGCCCCAGTCCGACACCGCCGCCACCGCTGGTCTGCTTGTACAAGACGGTATTTTCCTTGTCCAGGTGGCGAATCGTGTGATCGTTGTGATCCAAGAGGGGCGAACGGCCCAGGGTGTACCCGCTCACACCCGCATTGCTTGGCGCCATGGCCTGGAAGGTGGGAGGGCTGGATGCGCAGGCGGTCAGCAGCAGTGCGGCGCAGGTGGCGATAATCGAACGAAGACGCATGGGATATCCAAAAAATGAGGTGTATTATATCTCACAGGAAACTTGTATTTTGTTATTTGCAAACTGGAAATACGATCCCCGATCCGGTTGCATGGTCGAGAGGCTAAAATTTATAATCGTTAGCCGGGTCACCGCTGCGCACGCCACCGACCGCACACAGGCATCGGGATTGGTTGTAGTTCATCTTGTTCGTATCGTGAGGAGTTGGCCCCATGGCGCATGACCGCATCGCCTTCTCCATGCCGGCCTCGTGCGAGGTGGTGTTCGACGTGTTTCACTACCATCAGTGGCGCGCGCGCTGGGATAGTCTGGTGTCGCACACCGAAGTCGCCGGCGGCGCGCCGTGCCCGTCCGTCGGGGCGGTCAGCGCCAGCACCGGCGGCGGCGTGCTGTGCGCGCTGTCGATGCGCACAGAATTCATCAGCTACCAGCGCCCGCGCCTTGCGGCGGCGCGCATGGTCGGTACGTCCTTTCCTTTTACCAAGTGGGCGGCGTCGATGAAACACGAAAGCGCTGCCGGCGGCGGCTCGCTCCTGATCTACACCTACAACATCGAAGCCGGTCCGCGCGCTCTGCGCTGGCTGATCGAACCGGTGGTGCACCATGTATTCCGCCGCCAGACCGTCAAGCGCTTTGCGCGCATGCATGCTTTCCTGTGCGCCTACGCCGCCGAGGTGGAAGCGTGGCAGCGCGATTACCACGGAGCCCACCGCACGGACGTGCGGTAAGGGGCAAGGCGGGACTCGCCCCGTCTGCCTGATCGGTTGCCACGCGCGGCAGGCATGCAAAAAAGGAGGTCCGGCGTACCGGACCTCCTTTTCTTTTCCTACTTACTGCTTACTTCTTGTCATCCTTGCGGGTGATGAACAGGCTGGCCACGCAGCTTGCCGCGATCAGCACCGCCACCACTGCCAGCGAGGCTTGTACCGGCACGTGATACCACGGCATGATCAGCATTTTCGCGCCGATGAAGGTCAGTACCATCGCCAGGCCATACTTGAGCAGGTGGAAGCGGTCGGCCACGTCCACCAGCAGGAAGTACAGTGCCCGCAAACCGAGAATGGCAAACATGTTCGACGTGAAGACGATGAAGGGATCGGTCGTGATGGCGAAAATCGCCGGAATCGAGTCGACCGCGAATATCAGGTCCGTCACTTCGATCAACAGCAGCACCAGGAACAGCGGCGTCACGTAGCGCAGTCCATCCTTGGCGACGAAAAACCGCTCGCCGTGATCGCCTTCCGCCACGCGCAGGTGCCGGCGCGCAAAGCGCAGTACCGGGTTATTGGCCACGTCCGGTTCCTCGTCGACCGCCACCAGCATGCGCAGGCCGGTAAAGAGCAGGAACGCACCGAACAGGTACAGGACCCAGCTGAATTCGCTGACCACCCACGCGCCGGCAGAGATCATGATTGCCCGCATGACAATCGCACCGAGCACGCCGTAGATCAGCACGCGCCTTTGATACTGCTGGGGTACCTGGAACGCGGTGAAGATCAGCAGGAACACAAACACGTTATCGACCGACAGCGCTTTCTCGATCAGGTAGCCCGAGAAAAACTCCAGCGCTTTCTGGTCCGCGATGTCCGCGCCTACGGTGCCCTTCAGGTACCACCACAGGCCGCCGTTGAACAACAAGGCCATGCTCACCCACACCAGCGACCAGGCGCCGGCCTCCTTGACGCTGACCTTGTGCGCCTTGTTGCCCCCGAATACGAACAGGTCGAGGGCGAGCATGACCAGCACGAAGCCGACAAAGCCTGCCCACATGGGGGCACTTGCAACTGTTTCCAATCCATTCATGGCATGCTCCCAGTTATCAGTGGCTTAGCTTGCCGGTTCATCACGGCCATCGCGCCCATTGTGGCCGGCAGCGTCCAGCTGCGCCGGCAGGCGGGTGTGGCTGAAGTCGCGCCTGCGCTCAACCTGGCGCACCACCGCGCGGTCGGCGCGATCGGCGGCGCGGTCGATGGCGGCGTACAGGTCGGCTTCGGTATCTTCAATGATCACTTCCTTGCCGCCGCCGAGCTGCACCTGGATCTTGCAGCGCTTGTCGATGCCGCCGCGCGGGCCGTTGATGTCCGACAGCGACACGGCAAGTTTGCGCATATGCCGGCCGGCCCAGCCCAAGGCCATGGACAGCCGCTGCTCGATATAGGACCGTAATGCCTCGGTGAGTACAAATCCGTTTGCCTGGATAATGACACGCATGATTTCCTCCTGTTGGGGTAAGTGAATTCACTATATGCCGCACGAATGCATCGTACAACTCGAATATAATGTGCCGTAAGATCGAATAAATCGATGTATTGAAAGCCAATATGTCTTCCTTGAATTTCAAGCACTTGCGCTATTTCTGGATGGTGGCGAAGACCGGCAGCATCGCCAAGGCTGCCGCGCAGCTGCACCTGACGCCGCAGTCCATTTCCGGCCAGCTCAGCGAATTTGCCGACACGCTTGGCGTCGAGCTGTTCCGCCGGGTCGGGCGCAACCTGGAGCTGACCGAGACCGGGCGCCGCATCCTGAACTACGCTGAAGACATCTTCAGCACCGGCGACGAATTGCTGGAGCTGGTGCGCGACAAGACCTTCACCACCACGATGTCGTTTCGCGTCGGCTGCGCCGATTCGGTGTCCAAACTGATCGCCTGCCGGCTGGTGGAGCCAGCCCTGAAATTGCGCGAGCCGGTCAAGCTGATTTGCCGCGAAGGCAGGCTGGCCAGCCTGGTGGCGGACCTGGCGGTGCACCGGCTCGATCTCATCATTGCCGATCGCCCGATGCCGAGCCACCTTAGCGTGCGCGGCTACAATCATTTGCTTGGTGAAAGCGGGATGACCGTGTTTGCCACCGCGGCGCTGGCGAAAACCCTCGGCAAGGGGTTTCCCGCTTGCCTCAATGGCGCTCCCATCCTGTTGCCTGGAGAAGACTTCGCCATCCACCAGCGCGTCTTGCAGTGGCTTGAAAAGAGCAATGTGCATCCGCGCGTCGTCGGCGAGTTCGACGACAGCGCCATGATCAAGGCATTCGGCCAGTCGGGCGCGGGCGTCTTTTTTGCGCCGACCGTGATCGCCGCTCAGGTCCGCGATCAATACCAGGTCGTGCCGCTCGGCCAGGTCGATTCCCTGGTAGAACAGGTGTATGCGATTACCACGGAGCGGCGGATGAGCCATCCTGCCACGTTGGCGATCAGCACAATGGCGCGGGACAATCTGTTCGCTTGAGCCCGCGCTCTCGACCGGGTCCGCCCCCGTGTTTCGACGACCTTGCAGCCCACTTCAACTGGACCGGCGCCGCCGCGCGCCCGGCCTGAAAACAAGCTAAATCGATGCGTGCCGACTTAGCGCATACAATGCATCCATACATCCGCCGCGCGGCAACGCGACCGGCGGCATTCGCACATGCTTTCATAGAACAGGAATATCGATGGATTTTGACGTAGCGGCATGGGAAAAAGAAATCGGCCGGCCAGTACCACCCCTGATGGCCAAATTCTTCACATGGCTGGCGCCCCTTGAATACGGCGACCTCGGCTATTTCGAACTGGCGCCGGAAAACCTGGCCGGCGGCGACGCCTGGGAAGGCATGGAGCGCTGGGGCGCGACCACCTGGGGCTTCATCAGCCTGCCCGACGGGTCGCTGATCGGCCTGTGCGAAGCAGTCGAGCCGCCCGCTGTCGTGCTGATCGGTTCCGAAGGCGAACTGCGCACCATCGCCGATTCGTTCGAAGCCTTCCTGCTGGCCATCGATGCCGGCGAAACCGAGACCGAAATCGATCTCGCCGACGACGAGCTCGAAGCGGAGCAGGTGGCCGCGCGCAAGGCCTTCACGTCCTGGCTCAACAAGAGCAAGATCGCCGCGCCGGCCGTGAGCGGGCAATTCGATTTTTCCGCCTACGCCGCTGGCGACCCGCCCGAACGGCGCGCACCGCCAACCCGGCAGGGCGCCGCGCCGGCCATGGCGCCGGGCTACCTGGACCACATCGACGGCATGGGCGAGCGCCTCAAGATGCTGTGCAGCCTGGTGGGGCGCACCGCCGCCGATACGGAACTATGCGCGGTTGCCGAACAAGTGTTCGGCAAGGCGCCGCCGCAGTCCATCGGCAACGCCAAACGCGACGACACCATGTGGCTGACGGCGAAAAAGGCCGACATCAGTTTTCTGTTCAGCCGCAAGGTGCTCAATCCCAATTACGCCCCGGTGCAGATCAGCGACAACGCGATCTGCCCCTTCCTCGACAGCGTGTTTCTCGGCGACGCCTACAGCGAGCCGGTCCTGTTCGGCGTGCATGGCGAGGCGTTGTGGGACATCATCGCGCTCAAGCTGCCGCAGCATTATAAGGAAAGCGTCGATGAGGACGGCGAGGTGGAAAAGGAATGCACGCTGGCCCTCGACACCGCGCGCGACATCGAACTCAAGTTGTGGATGAACAACGGCCGCACCAACGTCTGCGTGCAAATCAGGCAAGGACGCGAGCTGGCAAGGCCCGAGGCTGCCCAGCAACTCTACAGCGGCGCCGGCCTGTTCATGCAATGGGCGCTGGAAAACGGCTGGCTCGAGCGCAGCATGTTCCCCGGCCAGGACGAGCTCATCGACGCCATGGGCCGCAGGCAAGCGCGTCCGTCGCAACTGGTGCAGCTGGGCCTGCTGCGCGGCTTGTGGGATACGCACCTGACGGACGAGCCCGGCCTGCGCCAGTTTGCCTACACC
>DASVVC010000094.1:0-6834 GCA_036386755.1 Telluria sp. | reverse complement strand
CCCGCGCAGGCGGGGGCCCAAGTCCAGCGATCCGTTGAAGCTCAGAAGCCAACTTGGGCCCCCGCCTGCGCGGGGGCGACGGTTTATAAGCTAGCGCAAATAGAGACCGCAGCTGACTGCTATCTACCCTGCCATCACACCACCGGCAACTGATGCGCCTTGAACTGATCGCGCAACTTGTTCTTCTGAATCTTGCCCGTCGCCCCCATCGGCAAGGCGTCGATGAACACCACGTCGTCCGGCATCCAGAACTTCGCGATCTTGCCTTGGAAAAACGCCAGCATCTCCTCCCGCGTCACGTCCATGCCCGGACGTTTGACCACCAATAACAGCGGTCGTTCATCCCATTTCGGGTGCGCGATGCCGATGCACGCCGCCTGCAGCACGGCCGGATGCGACATCGCAATATTCTCCAGGTCGATGGTGCCGATCCACTCGCCGCCGGACTTGATCACATCCTTGCTGCGGTCGGTAATCTGCATATACCCATCGGCATCGATGGTGGCCACGTCGCCGGTCGGAAACCAGCCATCCTGCAGCACGTCGCCGCCTTCGTTCTTGAAGTAGCTCTTCACAATCCACGGCCCTTTGACCAGCAAATGGCCGTAAGTAGCGCCATCCCACGGCAATTCGGTGCCGGCGTCGTCGACGATCTTCATGTCCACGCCGTAAATCGCGTGCCCCTGCTTTTGCAAGATCTTGCGCTGCGCATCCTTCGGCAAGGCCAGGTGCTTGGTCTGCAAGCCACCCGCGGTGCCCAGCGGCGACATTTCGGTCATGCCCCAGGCGTGGATGACCTCGACATTGAACTTGTCGATCAAGGTATCCATCATCGCCGGCGGACAGGCCGAGCCGCCGATCACCGTGCGCCGGAAGGTGGAAAACTGCAACTGGTTCTGGAGCGCGTAATTGACCAGGCCCAGCCACACCGTCGGCACGCCGGCCGAGAACGTAACCTTTTCAGCCTCGAACAGCTCGTACAGCGACTTGCCGTCGAGCGCCGCGCCGGGATACACCATCTTGGCGCCCGACAGCAGCACCGAATACGGCAAGCCCCAGGCGTTGACGTGGAACATGGGCACGACCGGCAGGACGGTGTCGGCCGAGGAGACGTTGAGCGCGTTCGGCATCGCGGAACCATACGCGTGCAGCACGGTCGAACGGTGTGAGTACAAGGCACCCTTGGGGTTGCCCGTGGTGCCAGATGTATAGCACAGCGAGGCGGCCGAGTTTTCATCGAACAGCGGCCATGTGTAATCGGCCGAACTGCTGGAAATCAAGTCTTCGTAGCACAGCAGCTGGGCAATTTTCGTCTCTGCCGGCATGTGCTCGCGCCCGGCCATCAAGATGAAGCCCTTGACGGTCTTGCAGTGGGCGGCCACGGCTTCGATCAGCGGCAGGAAGGTCAGGTCGAAGAACAGGTACTGGTCTTCGGCATGGTTGGTGATGTAGGCGATCTGCTCCAGATGCAGGCGCGGGTTGACGGTATGGAGCACAGCGCCCGAACCGGACACCGCGTAATACAGTTCCATGTGGCGATAGCCGTTCCAGGCCAGGGTGGCGACCCGGTCGCCGAGCTTGACGCCCAGGCCGGTGAGCGCATTGGCCATCTGGCGCGCGCGCCGGTGGCAGTCGCTGTAGGTGTAGCGGTGAAGATCGCCTTCGACCCGGCGCGAAACGATTTCGGTGTTGCCGTAGTGCCTTGCCGCGAATTCGATAATGCTGGAGATGAGCAAAGGCTGGTCCATCATTTGCCCCATCAGTGGGCTCATCGGGTAAGGCGTCATTAATACTCCTGTCATTACATTGCGGCTGCACTCCGGCAACCGTTGACTTAGTTTCGTACGACCGTGCTAAAACAGTCAATCATTTTCGATGGTGCGGTGCATCCAGACCAACCGGTCCAGCGCCTGGCCCACGCAAAGTCGTGCCAGCCGGCGTCGTTTGCGCCGTATGCGGCGACCGCGCGACCTTGGGTTGCGCGAAGGTGGAGCAGGCAAAGCCGGTGGCCGCTGCCGCGACGGCATGACGCGTGCACTCCGGCCAAAAAACAGCCCGTACGGTAGAATTCCGCTATTGTTTTCACCCTTTTACTGTGACTGGAGCCGCTATTAACGCCGATGACTTGCCTCTGGACAATTCGTTTGCCGAATTGCCTCCCGCTTTCTACACCCGGCTGATGCCCACGCCGCTGCCGGCGCCCTACTTCGTGGCCGCCAGCGCGCGCGCCGCCGCCCTGGTCGGCCTCGATCCGGCCTTGCTGGCGCAGGACGACTTCGTCGCCACCTTCACCGGCAACCACGTCCCGCCGCGCGCCAAGCCGCTCGCCGCCGTCTATTCCGGCCACCAGTTCGGCGTCTGGGCCGGCCAGCTCGGCGACGGCCGCGCCATCCTGCTCGGCCAGCTCGCCGGTCCGCAAGGCGCCATGGAGCTGCAACTGAAGGGTGCCGGCAAAACCCCCTACTCGCGCATGGGCGACGGACGGGCCGTGCTGCGCTCGTCGATCCGCGAATTCCTGTGCTCCGAAGCGATGGCCGCGCTGGGCATCCCCACCACGCGCGCGCTGGTCGTCACCGGTTCCGACCAGGGCATTATGCGCGAAACGGTCGAAAGCGCCGCCGTGGTCACGCGCATGGCGCCCAGCTTTGTCCGCTTCGGCTCGTTCGAGCACTGGTCCTCGCGCGACAAGCCCGAGGAACTGCGCGTGCTGGCCGATTACGTCATCGCCACGTTTTACCCGGAACTGGCCGGCGCGCCCAATCCCTACCGGTCCCTGCTGGAAGAAGTCACGCGCCGCACGGCGCACATGATTGCGCACTGGCAAGCGGTCGGCTTCATGCACGGCGTGATGAACACCGACAATATGTCGATCCTCGGCCTCACGCTCGACTACGGCCCGTTCGGCTTCATGGACGCGTTCGACTCCGAACACATCTGCAACCACACCGACCAGCAGGGGCGCTATTCCTACGCCAACCAGCCGCAGGTCGGCCACTGGAACTGCTACGCGCTGGCGCAGGCGCTGCTGCCGCTGATCGGCAGCGTGGAGGAAGCCCAGGATGCGCTGGAAGTCTATCAGCCCGCCTTTGCCGGCAAGATGGATGCGCTGCTGCGCGCCAAGCTCGGCCTGGCCACGGCGCAGGATGAGGACGCGCAACTGTTCGACGCGATGTTTACGCTGATGGACGCCAACCACGCCGATTTCACCCTGTTCTTCCGCAGGCTCGGCGCGCTGAGGCTCGACGCGCCCGAGCACGATGCGCAGCTGCGCGACATGTTCATCGCGCGCGAAGATTTCGACGCCTGGGCAGTGCGCTACCGCGCCCGCCTGCGCCTGGAAAACAGCATCGATTGCGAGCGCAAGCTTGCAATGGACCGTGTCAACCCAAAGTATGTATTGCGCAACCACCTGGCCCAGGTGGCCATCGAAAAAGCGCAGAACAAGGATTTCTCCGAAGTGGCGCGGCTGCTGGCCGTGCTGGAGCATCCATTCGACGAGCAACCCCACAACGACCACTATGCCGCGTTGCCGCCCGACTGGGCGAGCCACCTCGCAGTGAGCTGTTCTTCCTGAACCTGAAAGCACCCGCCATGTCCGATAAAGTCATCAAAACCGACGCCGAGTGGCGTGCCATGCTCGACCCGATGGAATACGAGGTCACACGCCACGCAGCCACCGAACGCGCTTTCACCGGCAAATTCTGGGACCACCACGAGCACGGCATCTACACCTGCGTGTGCTGCGAGACGCCGCTGTTCGCCTCCGACGCCAAGTTCGATTCCGGCTGCGGCTGGCCGAGCTACTTCACCGCCCTCGACCCGGCCAATGTGATCGAAAAAACCGACCGCACGCATGGTATGCTGCGCACCGAGATTATCTGCGCGGTCTGTGACGCGCATCTCGGCCACGTGTTTCCGGACGGCCCACCGCCGACCGGTCTGCGTTATTGCATCAATTCCGCGTCGCTGCGCTTCGACCCAACCTGATCTACGAACGCATTACCACTAAAGCAAAGATATGAAATTTCTGTTCGACTTTTTCCCCATCCTGCTGTTCTTCGGCGTCTTTAAAGTTGCCGAGATGTACGAGCAGGCATCGTTCGCCCTGGCCACCAAATTCTTGAGCGGACTCGTTGCAGGTGGGAGCATCAAGCCGGACCAGGCGCCGATCATGATCGCCACGGTGGTCGCGATCGTCGCCACCACCTTGCAGCTGGTCTACCTCAAGCTGCGCGGACGCAAGATCGACGCCATGCTGTGGGTGTCCTTCCTCATCATCACCGTGTTCGGCAGCATGACCATCTACTTCCACGACGATATTTTCATCAAGTGGAAGCCGACCATCATCTACTGGGTCTTCGCGCTGGTGATGTGCGTGTCGCAGTTCGGCTTCGGCAAGAACCTGATGCGCCAGGCGATGGAAGCGCAGATCAAGCTGCCCGAGCCGGTATGGAAAAACGTCGGCCTGTCGTGGATGGTGTTCTTCTTCGCGCTCGGCGTGATCAACCTGGTCGCCGCGTTTGTGATTTTTAAAGGTAACACCAGCGCCTGGGTCAGCTTCAAACTGTTCGGCATCAACGGCCTGCTGTTCGTGTTCATCATCGTCCAGACGTTGATGCTGTCGAAGTACATCGAAGCGGAGGAACAGGCATGAATCAGGCAACCCGACCCGAGCGCATCCGCGCCCAGCTCACCGCCGCACTGGCGCCGAGCGTGCTGGAGCTGACCGACGAATCGGCCCTGCATGCAGGCCACGCCGGGGCCGCTTCCGGAGGCAGCCACTTTCGCCTCAAGATCGTCTCCGAGCGTTTCGAGGGGCTCAGGCTCGTCATGCGACATCGACTCGTGTATGATTCCGTGCACGATATGATGCACAATGACATACACGCACTGGCCATCACGGCGCTGGCACCGTCCGAGCTGTGAACCGTGCGCTTTCAGAGCGCCTTAAGAAATCTGTCCGACAATTGAACGTAAAGTAAAAAAACTAATCCAATCTTTGTCCAAGTAACTATCCCCGAACAGGAATGAATAATGACCTTTAAGCCAGCCCGCTTGCTGTTAGCACTGATCGCCGTTGCCGCCATGCCTGCCTTTGCGCAGAACGTTGCTGTTGTCAACGGCAAGCCTATTCCTTCGGCCCGCGTCGAAGCAGTCGTCAAGCAAGTTGTCGCCCAAGGCCAGCAGCCTGATTCCCCTGAGCTGCGCGACATGGTCAAGAAAGACCTGATCGCCCGCGAAGTCATGATGCAGGAAGCCGTCAAGAAGGGTTTCGAGAAAGACGCCACCGTCAAGCAGCAGCTCGAGAGCGCGCGCCAGACCATCGTCATCAACGCCCTGGTGCGTGACTTCGTGACCAAGAACGCCATCAGCGACGCCGACATCAAGGCCGAATACGAGCGTTACAAGGCGCAGGCCGGCGACAAGGAATACCATGTCCGCCATATCCTGACCGAGTCGGAAGCCGACGCCAAGGCCATCATCGCCAAGCTCAAGGGCGGCGCCAAGTTCGAAGACCTGGCCAAGACCTCCAAGGACAGCGGCACCGCCAACAACGGTGGTGACCTCGACTGGGCATTGCCATCGTCGTTTCCGAAAGAATTCAGCGACGCCTTCGTGAGCCTGCAAAAAGGCCAGGTCGGCGAGAACCCGGTGAAAACGCCAGCCGGTTTCCACGTCGTCAAGCTCGACGACACCCGCGCGGCAAAACTGCCTGCGTTCGACGAAGTCAAGCCGCAGATCGCCGAGTCGCTGCAGCAGAAGAAGCTGCAAGCTTACCAGGAAGAAATGGTCAAGAAAGCGTCGGTCAAGTAAGGCCGCATGACCGGCGCACGCGTGCGCCGGTCCTTGCTGGACTGATTGGCGGTATGATCCCGTCCAGCCGCCTACTTTCGTATTTATAAAGGATCCAAGATAATGATGTTGAAGCCTGCCCGCCTGTTGTTAGCCCTGCTCGCGCTTGTCGTCGCGCCTGTGTTCGCGCAAAATATCGCTACCGTCAACGGTAAACCCATTCCTGCCGCCAAGGTAGACCAAGTCGTCAAGCAAGTCGTTGCCCAAGGCAAGCAAACCGATTCCCCGCAACTGCGCGAAGCGATCAAGAAAGACCTGATCGGCCGCGAAGTCATGATCCAGGAAGCCGACAAGCAAGGCTTCGGCATGCGTCCTGAAGTCAAGTCCGCACTGGAAAACGCACGCCAGAGCATCATCATCAACGCGATGCTGGCCGACTACGTCAAGAAGAACCCGGTCAAGGATGCCGACATCAAGGCCGAGTACGATAAATTCAAAGCCACGATGGGCGACAAGGAATACCACGCCAAGCACATCCTGGTGCCAACCGAAGAAGAAGCCAAGGCCCTCATCGTCAAGCTGAAAGCCGGCAGCAAGTTCGAAGACCTGGCCAAGGCCTCGTCGAAAGACGGTTCGGCTGCCAACGGTGGCGATCTGGACTGGGCGAGCCCTGCGGCCTACGTGCCTGATTTCTCCAAAGCCATGGTCGCCCTGCAAAAAGGCGCCATCACCGAGACGCCGGTCAAGTCGCAGTTCGGCTATCACATCATCAAGCTGGAAGACACGCGCACGGCCAAGATTCCTCCGATGGAAGAAGTCAAACAGCAAATCGCCGAACAGCTGCAACAGCGCAAGCTGCAAGCGTTCCGTGAAGAGCTGATGAAGAAAGCCTCGATCAAGTAATTTTTGGTCGGCTGTTCTGAAAAAGCGCATCGTCCGGTGCGCTTTTTTTACGCCTGGCCTAGGGTGTGTCTGACTGATCTGCGCGCACAAACTCTATTTAGATAACGTTGAAACGTCGTTGCCCCGCAGGCGGGGACC
>DASVVC010000093.1:0-26234 GCA_036386755.1 Telluria sp. | reverse complement strand
AACAAAAACGGCGGCCCGCAGGCCGCCGTTTTTACTTCAGGTGCTGTGCTTACTTCACGCCGTGCATCAGCTTCTGAATGTACGGTGCAAGCAGGAACAGGATCACGCCACCGATGGTGAGGATCCAGAAACCCTGGGTGTAGCCGGACAGTGCCGACGCGATCGACATGCCCGATTCGCCGCTGACATGGCTGGCGAAAATACCGGACAGGTTGTTGCCGATACCGGTCGAGAGGAACCAGCCGCCCATGCCCAGGCCGACCAGGCGCACCGGGGCGAGCTTGGTGACCATCGACAGGCCGATCGGGGACAGGCACAGCTCACCGATCGACTGGACCCAGTAGACCGCGAACAGGGTCCAGAACGGGATCTTGCCGTAGGTCGGATCGACCAGGTTGGTCAGCGCGTACATCAGCAGGCCGAAAGCCAGGCCGTTGAAGATGATGCCCAGGCCGAACTTGCGCGGAATCGATGGATTGACGTTGGCCTTGCCCATGGCGACCCAGACCCACGCGATGATCGGTGCGCAGGCGATGATGGCGACCGAGTTCACGCTCTGGAACCAGGCGGTCGGGAATTCGGTCATGCCGAATGGCGCGGTGATGAAGGAGAGCGCGCCCTTGCGATCGACGATGCTCTCGGCCAGGAAGGTGAACGAGCTGCCGGCCTGTTCGAAGAACATCCAGAACAGGATATTGAAGGCGAAGATGATCATCATCGCAAAGGTCTTGTCGCGCGCGACTTTGCCGTCGCGGATGCCTTCGACGATCAGCATGCCGGCCAGGATCAGGAACAGGATGGTGAGCACGACCTGCAGATTGCCGGCGCCGGCCTTGAGCAGGAAGTACATCAGCGGAATGACCAGCACCGCGCCGGCGACCACCATGAGCATGCGTTTCGGGCTGTTGTCTTCCGCCGGCGGCGCGCCGATGCCCTTGAGGGTGGCGCGGCCGAAGAAGAACCAGACCAGGCTGATCAGCATGCCGATACCGGAAGCGAAGAACACGACCTTGTAGGCCGGGATGTCGCCGGTGTTGAACACTTTCTGGGCCAGGACCTGGGTAAAGATCGGGGCCAGGAATGCGCCGGCGTTGATGCCC
The DNA here is from genome assembly GCA_036386755.1 of Telluria sp. GTDB lineage: Bacteria > Pseudomonadota > Gammaproteobacteria > Burkholderiales > Burkholderiaceae_D > Telluria_A. Next base: position 25,134 of record DASVVC010000093.1, on the reverse strand, counting down.
ATGTAGAAAATGGTGAAGCCGGAATCGCGGCGGGTGTCGTTCAGCGCATACAGCTTGCCGACCATGGTCGAGATGTTCGGTTTGAACAGGCCGTTACCGACGATGATGGTGGCCAGGCCAAGCTTGAAGATGTCTTGATTCGGCACCGTGATGGCGAACAGGCCGGCGGCCATGAAGGCCGCACCGATCAGGATCGAGCGCTGGTAGCCGATGACTTTATCGGCGACATAGCCGCCGAAGACGGCGCCGGCGTACACCAGCGCGAGGTAGGAACCATAGGTCAGGTTGGCCGCTTGCTGGCCGCTGGCGTCGCCGCCGTAGAACTGCGTGACGATATATAGCACGAGTGCCCAGCGAATACCGTAGAACGCAAAACGTTCCCAGAATTCGGTCATGAACAACATCCAAAGCGGACTTGGATGCCCCAAGATCTGCCTGAACTCCGGGATTGCAACTTCCTGGTGGGGTGTGGTAGCGGCACCGCTCATGCGGTTTCTCCTGAATATGGTTATGGTTGGATAAATCATATGGACAGCCGCGGCTCATGACCCCGGATTTCCAATAGGGTCGCATTTTAATGTAAATCGACTATGCCCAGCGGATTTTTGCCAGATGTGCTAATTGCGACAAGAAAGGAGGCGGCGCAAGCCTCGCGGCAGTTGTGTCCCCCAAGAGCGGCGAGTTGTCGTATATTGGCATTGCAGGCTTGTTTGTTACACCGAATCGAAAAGGATTTGCACTATGGAACACGACGTTGTCGATACCCTGATTTCGCCAGAAGGCCAGCTCGAAGTGCTGTCGAAAGCCGAAGTCTATAAACTGCTCGACACCAGCCAGGGTGGCCTGTATCAAATCTTCCGCAACTGCGCGCTCGCAGTGCTGAACTGCGGCAGCACCATCGACGATGGAAAAGAACTGTTGGAACGTTATAAATCCTTTGAAATCAGCATCGTACAGCGCGAACGCGGCATCAAGCTGGAGATCAAGGGCGCCCCGGCGATCGCTTTCGTCGACGGCAAGATGATCAAGGGGATTCACGAGCATTTGTTCGCGGTGCTGCGCGATATCATTTTCATCAGCAGCGAAGTGACCGACAATCCCAAGTTCGACATGTCGCGCACGGAAGGCATCACCGATTCGGTGTTCCATATCCTGCGCAACGCCAACGTGCTGCAGCCGCAGCGCAATCCGAACCTGGTGGTGTGCTGGGGAGGACATTCGATCAACCGGATCGAATACAACTACTCGAAGGAAGTCGGTTACCAGATGGGATTGCGCGACCTCGACATCTGCACCGGCTGCGGCCCGGGCGCGATGAAAGGGCCGATGAAGGGCGCCACCATCGGGCACGCCAAGCAGCGCCTGGCGGGCGGGCGCTACCTGGGCATTTCGGAGCCGGGCATTATCGCGGCCGAATCGCCCAATCCGATCGTCAATGACCTGGTGATCATGCCGGACATCGAAAAACGGTTGGAGGCGTTCGTGCGCACCGGTCACGGGATTATCGTGTTCCCAGGCGGCGCCGGCACCGCCGAAGAGATCCTGTACATCCTCGGCATCCTGCTCCATCCGGATAACGCCGACATGCCGTATCCGCTCATTTTCACCGGCCCCGAAACGGCGCGCGACTACTTCATCCAGATTAACCAGTTCATCGCCGATACCCTGGGCGAGGAAGCGCAGAAGCGCTACAAGATCATCATCGACGATCCGGAAATGGTGGCCAAGGAGATGCAGCTGGGGATCCGCCAGGTGCGCGAATTCCGCAAGTCGCGCAGCGACGCCTATTATTTCAACTGGCTGCTCAAGATCGACGAGGAATTCCAGCGTCCGTTCCGGCCGACCCACGAAAACATGCGCAACCTGTCCCTGCACAAGAACCAGGAAAAGCACCTGCTGGCGGCCAACCTGCGGCGCGCGTTTTCGGGCGTGGTGGCCGGTAACGTCAAGGACGAGGGCATCCGCGCGATCGAAAAATTCGGGCACTTCGAAATTCACGGCGACGCCGCCATCATGGGGCCGATGGACGCGCTGCTGTCGTCGTTCGTCGCGCAAAGCCGGATGAAATTGCCGGGCAAGGCTTATACGCCGTGCTACCGGGTGATTACCTAAGCTTGATAATCTAAGCATGGTGCGCGCCGGCCGGCGCGCACCGGTCTGCAATTGCCTGCGTCAGTCGAGCTTTTTGACGAAGCCGACATAGATGCGCCGCGCGACGAAGTGATCGTAGCCGGCCTGGCGGAAGGTGCTCGCGTCGGTCCGATAGGTGCGCTTGCTGCCGTCGAAGATATCGCTGGCGTTCACCGTGAAGCTGAGCGTCTTGCTCAATTTGCGCTTCCAGGTCAGGTTCACGCTGCTGGTCGATCCCTGCCGGCCGAGCGGCGTGATGGCCGCCGACTGGCCATGCGCGTCGAGCGACACATCGTCCGCTCCGGCGCTGTAGGCCGCCCTGACGTTCATATAGCCTGCAACATCGTCCTGGCGCACCGGGTCATACAGATCGGGCGTCGACAGCGCAACGCGATAGACGCCGCCGTCCACGCCAAAGCGCAGCGCCGCATGCGGCGTCCAGTCGAGCGAACCTGTAACGCCGGCCGAGCGGGCTTGCCCGCCATTCTGCTTGGAGGTCACCAGCACGTTGTCGGCAAAACTGCGCGCGTCGGCCACCGTATCGGCGCTGGTGCGGTAAAAGGCGCTGGCACTGCCGCTCAGCTGCGCCACTTGCGTGTCGAGGCCGATCTCCCATGCGTTCAACAGCTGGGGTTTCAGGCCGGGATTGCCCCGGCTGAGGTTTTGCGCATCGACGTAGGTGGTGAAGGGATTCAGATCGCGCGGGTCGGGCCTTTGCAGGCTGCGGCGATAGCTGAGCGTCAGGTCGGTGCTGTCGCTGGCGGCGTATTTGAGGTGCAGGCTGGGATTGAACGCCTGCCAACGCCCCCGCTGCATGACGCCCTGCGCCGGCCTGACCCGCAGCGCCATGCGCTCAAACCGTCCTCCGAGCAGCGCTTCCCATTTCCCATGTTTGATCTGGTCGGTAAGATAAACGGCGCTCAGGGTCGTCGCCACGGCGTAGCCGTTGGTCGTGCCGGGGTCCGGCGTCTCGGCTCCCGTCGAACGATCGACGAGCGCCTGATAGTTATACAGGTCGTTGACCTCGTCCTGGAGATCGAGGCCGATCCCCCACTGGCCGTGAGCGGACGCGCGGCTCCAGTCGAGCGTGGCCTGGTCGAGGTGGCGCGCCGACCGGGTGGCGCCGCGACTGTAAGCGGTGGCGCGCGCCGGTTCGACGAACACGTCGCTGTACGACTTGTCGATCAGGGCGCGCGTATGACTGCGCTGAACCGTCGCCTTGAGCGCGCTGCCCTGGTCCTGGTGGCTGTAAGCGAGGCTGGCGCTGCTGTCGGCCTGCTCGTTGGGGCCTTGGGAGATGCGATGATAGATGCTCTGACCAGCGGCGTCGCGGGCCACGTTGAGCGTGTCGAGCAGGGGACGCGAAGCGCGGTCGTTATATCTGGCCGACAGGCTGAGGCTATCGCTGTCGCTGAGGGCGTAATCGATGCCCAGTGCCGCGCTTTGGACTTTGCGGCGAACGAATATCTCCGACGTCTGCAGTGTGGATCCGGCTTGCCCGCTGAGAGGATTATCCCAGTCGACTGCCGAGCGGCGGAATTTTTGCGTGCCGTCGCGGCGGTACGCCAGGTTGCCATGCACGCTGATGTCTTTTCTGGTCAGGTCGCCGGACGTGCCGGCATTCCACAGGCCGTGATCGGCGGCGCTTGCCTGTATCTGCGCGTGCGCACCGGGCTTGCGGTTGCGCTTCAGGACGATGTTGATGATCGCGCCGCCATTGGCGTTGTAGGCGGCCGATGGATTGGTGATCACTTCGATGCTGGCAATGTCGGCGCCGCTCATGGTTTGCAGCGCCACCGCCCGCTCATCGCCCGACATCATCGCCGTCGGCTTGCCGTCGACCAGGACCGTGACCTGGGTATTGCCCTTGACCGCAATGTTCCCGTCGGCCGTTACCGACAGCTCGGGTGTCGACTGCAGCACGTCCTGGGCGCTGCCGTTCGCCGCCCGGGGCATGCTGGACACGTCATGGACGGTCTTGTCGAGCTTTTTGACGACCGGCGCCTTCTTGGCTGTGACGGTCACCGTTGCGACTTCCGCTTCTTCAGCGCGCGTGTCGAGCGGCAGCGCGCCGATCCCGAGCAGGATCAGGAAGAGCGTTGTCCTGGGTAGGGATTGTTGATTGAAATGCATGCCAGCATTCTAACGTTTCTGCCGAGTCAACGGGCGGATTTTGACGCCCGATCAGGGGTGCCCCCGCCGGCGCGGGTATTCACCATGCGCGCACCAGCTTGTCGGGATTGCGCACCACATAGATCGCGCCGATCCTGCCATCTTCCATATCGAACGACATGGTCGAATCGAGCCTGCCGTCCACAAGGCGCAGCAGGCCCGCCTCGCCATTGATGGTCGCATGTTCGAACGTCGTCGTGGCGCCGTACTTGCGTGCCATGCTCTCGTAGAAGCGGGCGATCTTGTCGGCGCCGCGTACCACGTTGATGGTGGCCGAGACCTTGCCGCCGCCGTCGGCGCGGAAGGTCGCATCCGGCGCGAACAACTGCGCCAGCTGCGCGCGCTCGCCGCTTTGCGCGGCCGTCACGAAGCGCCCGAGCAGGTCCATGTGGGTCGCATCGCTGACCGCAAAGCGCGGCTTGTCGGCGCGTACCCGTTCGCGCGCGCGGTGCAGCAGCTGGCGGCAGGCCGCTTCGGTCTTGTCGATTGCGGCGGCGATGTCGGCGTAGCCGCAGTCGAACACCTCGTGCAGCAAAAACACCGCGCGCTCTTCCGGGCCGAGGCGTTCGAGCATCACCATGAAGGCCATCGAGATGTCGCCCGCCAGTTCCAGGCGCGACTCGGGCAGGTCGGAGGTGCGCGTGACGATCGGTTCAGCCAGCCACGGGCCGATGTAGGCTTCGCGCTCAAGCATCGCGCTGCGCAGGCGGTCGATGCACAGGCGCGTGACGACGGTGACCAGCCAGGCATCGGCGCTGGCGAGGGTGGCGCGGGTGTCGCTGGCGTTCCAGCGCAGCCACGCGTCCTGCACGGCGTCGTCGGCGTCGGCGCGCGAGCCGAGCATGCGGTAGGCGATGCCGAACAGGCGCGGACGGACCTGGTGAAAGCGGGTGGTGAAGGTGTCGTTCATTCTTTTTCGGGCAAGCTGTCACAAACGTTGCGGCAGGTTCGTCTAATGATTGTAAGGCCAAGCAATCAATTTAATCAAAAAGGAATCAGCATGGAACGCATCAATTTTATGACCGCCTCGCCGAAAGCTGTCAACGCCTGGAGGGCGCTGGAACAGTACATCGCCACGTCGAGCATCGACAAGCCGCTGGCCGAACTGGTGCGCTTGCGCAGTTCGCAGATCAACGGCTGCGCGTTTTGCGTGGACATGCACGCGACCGATGCGGCAAAGGGCGGGGAAACCGCGCGGCGCCTGCATGCGGTGTCGGTGTGGCGCGAAACGCCGTTCTTCACGGCGCGCGAACGGGCCGCGCTGGGCTGGACCGAAACCATGACGAATCTGGCGCAGCAGCCGGATACGGGCGAGAGTTATGCGGCGCTGGCGGAGCAGTTCAGCGCCGAAGAAATGGTCGACCTGACGCTGCTCATTTCGACCATCAACGGGTGGAACCGGCTGGCAGTGGGATTTGCCAAGATGCCTGAATAGGGTGACGTCAACGTGGCATACCGGTAGCTCCACACTTCCCGGGTAGGAGACGCATGGTTTGCCACGTGGTGTGCTGTCTCAATCGAGCAATTGCGGGCGAAATCCGCTGACCTGGAACTGGGCCAGACGGCAGACCCACGTGCGTCGCTTGCATATGAATATCACGTCGCGTCGTTCGGGCGGTATGCTGCGATCGTCCGCATCGTATTCGCGAATGAGCGAGAGGCGGACATTCTCGACAAGAACCTTACCGTTTTTAATGAGGGTCGCAGATTCGGTGGAACCGGAGACGGCGTCGACACGTCCATTTTTAAATGCCAGCGAAAGGTGGAAAAGAGCAAATGCCGCCACCGCGAGTCCGATGCAGGGAATCGTCAAAATAAGGGTGTCGCGCAGAGGCACGCCAGGCGCCGTGATGATGCGATGGAAAAACCATGCGCCCAGAATGACCGCGCCGACGCACATGCCTGCGTAGATTCGCCAGCGAATGCCATCGCTCATCGTTGTCACCCTTGTAGTAGTCACAGACGATTGGTCCGCTGTGGGTCCAGTCTATTCCAGCCGGCCGCCCGATGCTTGAGAATGGGGCCGGCGACATGTCCCGCATTGTCCATTGTACGATTTGCGCCACGGCCGGTGCGTTGAAGTAAGTGACGGATACTGGAACGTGTCAGTGCACGTATCGGTGCCTGACCATGCGGCCGAGCCGAGGAGCATGCGAAGAGGAGCGCTTTGGTAGTGGGACTGCGGCGCGATGGGGCCGCCGTCCCGGAACAACCTCGCGCGCCGATCAGGCCAGGTCGCGCCCATCGCCCGCCAGCCAGCGCAGCGCCGTCAGGCTCGGCATGAACAGGTATTCGCCGCCGCGCACCGTGCAGAAGGTCTGGATGCCGTGGATGCGCTGGCGCACCGGGCGTTTCTGGATGGTGAAGGTGCTGTCTTCATCCTGCTGGCCGAGGATCGGATCGCGCTCCTTGCCCAGGTCCATGAAGTTCCCGTGGTCGACCCACTCGGCCTGCATGAACTCCACCGTTTCCGGCGCCTTGGCGCTGATCCCGATGAAGAACAGGCCGCGTTCCTGGCCGTCGTCTGCCAAGAGGTCCGCTCGCCATGGCGCGCCGAACGTGGTGCTGCGCCGGATGATGCGGTGGATGTTCACGTCGGTGAGCACCGCCAGCTTGCTGTCGCGCGGGTTCATGCGGCGCATGTGGCAGCCGTGCGGCGCCTGCAGGCCGGCCTGGTCGTCCTTGTAGGTGAAGTCGTTGTTGCGCTTCGGGTCGGCGCCCAGGGCCGGATCGTCCTTTTCCGGCGCGAGAGTCAGGGGCGCGCCGCTGCGCCAGCGGCCGACGAGTTTAGCGGCCAGCAGTTCCTGGCCGGCTTCGTCGTCGGCGTTATCGCGCAGGAAGCGGTTGAACGCGGCGGCGTCGGCCTGGTACTTGCGGATCACGACAAAGGTGCCGTTGCGGCCCAGCGCTTCGGGCTGCGGCATCGCCATCGGCACGCCCGATTCGCCCGGATAGCCGAGAATCAGTTCGCCCGCCTTGATGGCGTCGCCCTGGCCCGGCAGCAGGTCTTCGATGCCGCCGTCGATGGCCGGGTTGCTGATGTTGTCGCGGTAGCCGAAGGGATTGAGGCTGTCCGGCTGCGCGCCGAAGTCGTGCATGCCGAGCAGCGTGACGCCCTGGACATTCTCGAATTCGTTCTTCGCGGTGGCCAGCGCGTGCTTCCACGATGCTTCATCGGGCGCGAAGATCGAGACCGTCACGTGCACGTCGCCGCTGCCGTAAGGCGCTTCCCAGTTGGCTGGCGCGCTGGCGCCGATGTCTTGCAGGCGGTCGGCGCGCGCCGCCATGCCGGCGCGGAAGGCGGCCGGAAAACTGGCCAGCGAATCCTCGGGAATGTCCAGCGCCACCAGGCCGGCGTGGCTCAGCGCCACGGCGATCCACGCGGTGGTGTTGGTGCGCGCGTCCGCCGCGCTGCGCACGTGGGGCGCGAGGCGCGAGAGCAGCGCCCGCCCGCCTGCGGCATCAATAATTTTCAGCAGCACGTGGGTGCCGTAATACGGGTCGGGACGCTTGAACAGGATGGTGGCCTGGATGTCGTCCAGTTCGAGCGTTGGCGAGGAATGAACGAGGTTCTTGAGGGTATCGATGATCGTCATGGGAACCTCAGGCGATCTTGTCCAGGAATTCCTGGAGCGCGTCGTTCTGTTTTTGCAGGCGGCGCGTTTCGACGACCGACAGGTTCGGATTGGCGACGTACCAGCCGTCGGCGGTGATCTGGTGGCTGGCGATGAAGTCCTTCACGCCCGGATCGGTGATGCCGGGCCAGCCTTCGACCGACGAAAACAGCAAATCCATCAGGTCGGGAATCTTGGTCGCAAAGTCCTCGATGTAGGTATCCCAGTCGCCGTCGTAGGTGGTGGCGAACAGGATCTTGGTATCGTTTTCGAAGAACACGAAGCGCATGTCGTGCAGGGTCGAGACTTTTTGCGCGCCGTTGAAGTTACCGTTGACCAGTTTGAAGATGCGGCGCAGGCGGTCGGCGCCGCCGGGCTTGAGGTCGGCCATGGCGGTCAGTTCGGAGATCTTGCCGGACTGGCGGCCGATGCGGCCGGCCGATCCCGCGTGGCCTTCGGTGTTGGGGTCCTGCTCGCGCAGCATGTTTTCGAGCGCGAGTTTGAGCAGGTCGGGGGCGTCTCCCAGGACCTCCTGGACTCGGCGCTTGATGTCGGCGAGGTCGGTAGAGGATTTGTTTTGTGGGGTGGTGTCGCTCATGATTGCTCCTTGGGTCTTGATAAAAATGTGATGCTGCTTGCTCACTACTGAACTACAAACTACTTAATCTGGTACCTGGCCGATGCTGTCGATTTCGATGCGCGGCTGCGCATTCATCTCGTGGCGGAATTTGGACGACGCTTCATACGCCTTGATGCGGGCGCGCATGATGGAGCCCATCGGGCGGTGCGCCTCGATGCAGTGCCACGGATTGAAGGACAACACGTCGTCGGCGAACACGCGGCGCGCCGGGCTGTAGGCCTGCTGCTGCGGGATCGTGAGCTTGGCGACTGGCTGGTAGGGCGAGTCTTCCTGCGGCCACTCGATCGAGGCATCTTCGATCGGCATTTTGTCGATGTCGGTGAGCAGCTGCGCACGCAGTTCGTACTCGGCCCCCTGGCCGTTGAAGAAGTCGACCACCAGGTTGCGCAGGGCCGAGTCGTCGGCGTCGTCGCCGAGCGGCTGGCCGGTGAGGGCGCGCACGTTATCCGACAGTGGTGCGGCGCACAGCTTGGCCACGTAGTCCCCATAGCGCACGGCGGCCATGCTGAAAAAGGTCTCGCCGAGGATATGGCTGTTCAGCGCGCCGAGCGTGTCGACCACCGGGTTGTCGATGCCAAGTGCGTGCAGGGCCTTGCTGCCGCCGCGCGCGAGGGCGGCCACGATGCGGCGCACCATGTCCGGGTCGTCGGCGTGCTTCTCCAGCAGCTTCTGGGTCTTGAGGTAGGCGGCGGCGTGGCCGAAGGCGATCACGGGATGGTTCACCAGCAGCAGGTCCTGCGTTGTTGCGTCCTGGCGGTTGGGCAGGAACTGCGGGCCGTCGACACCGAGCATCTTGATCGCCATACCGCGCGGGGACGGCAGCTTGTCGCTGTGGATGTCGCCGGGCGCGGTGGACAGGCGGATCACGACCGGGTAGGTGGCGGGACGGGCGAACACGCCCTGGGCCAGGTGCGGCGGGAGGTTATCGTAGACGGTTACGTGGCCGACCAGGACGCCGTGGCACTTGGCGTGCGCATCGCGCTTGGCGTGGCGGTGTTTGTCGAACACGCGGGTATTCACACGCATCATCGATTCGACCACGCTGTCGATGATCTCGTCTTCGTTTTCCTGTTTTTGTTCCAGGTTGTCGTTGTAGGGGACGTAGGTGGCAGTAGACATGGGCTTCCTCGCTTAGTTTGCAATATTGCAATAGATGCAAGGAGTCTACCGGTAGGGCGAGGGCGTTCGCTAGAATGATTGCTCGAACGGTGGGGTATGGTGCGGCGAACCGTAGGGCTAAAGTCAAAGAAAACCGTGCCGTCGATACTGCTCAGCGTAGCATCGAGCTTGAGCACAGCTACCCTCGCTCGCGAAGCGAGATCGTTACCGTTCAGGCAGTTTTTGCGTTGGCCCTGGCTTCCCACGGTTCGGGATGACTGAGTTGCATCGCTTCTGTGTCACTTTGACCTGCGTGCGTCAATATGACGCAGCGCTTGCAATTTGACGCACCGAGGGTTACACTGGTAAAGCGTCGAGAAGCACTGAATTTTCATTTGAGGCGCGAACCTAAACTATTGAAATCTCTTAATTAACTTTAGCCTATTCTTACCTTAATCTGAATTTGAACCTTAACCTGAACTGAATCTAAATCTAAATCTGACTCTGACTCTGACTCTAACTCTGACACTTAATTGAAAACTGAAATGAAACCATTGTGCCATGGGGCACGAAAGGTAAAAGAAATGAATGCAACGGAAACCAGTGACCGGATCACCAACCGAGTCCCTCAGCCCATAGCACTTAAGCTTCAAGAGGCAGCGGAATTAACAGGATCGACGTTGAATCAATTTATGGTTCAAGCGGCGCTTGAAAAAGCGGAGAGAATTATCGATCGAGAAAGAACCATCCATTTCTCAAAAAATGACGCCGCCATGATAATTAATATGCTCGACAACCTTTCAAAACCAAATGAAGCACTAATGAGGGCGTTTGAGAGATTCAGACAAAGGGAAATTGAAAATGGCAATCAGAGTAGTCCCCCTGGAGACGGTCCACGAGGTAAGTGAGTTTAATTGCGGTAATAACGACCTGAACGTATTTTTACAGACGATCGCCCGGCAGCATCAGCGGAAATTTATATCGAAGACCTACGTGCTGATCGATGATGACGCACCAACGGTAGTCATGGGCTTCTACACGGTCGCGGTCCGTAAAATGGTTGCGAAAGATGACTTGCCGCCTGAGATGGCAAAAAAAATTCCAACCGAAGTACCAGGATTTTCGTTGGCAAGATTAGCGATACAAAACGAACTGCAAGGTTGTGGGCACGGGGAATATATGTTATTCCACGCGCTTGCACGCGCTGCGCGTGTAGCGGATGAGATCGGTGGATATGCTGTATTTGTAGATGCAAAAGATGAAGCAGCAGCGACATTTTACAAAAAATATGGATTCATTCCGTTTCCTGACGATCCGTTGACGTTGTGCTTGAAATCAGCGGACATTCCGCGACTGTAGTGAAATGAAAAGGCGCCCTGGTGGGCGCCGTTGATTTATGCGGATCTGGACGATTCCGATAACACATAAGAATAACGTATCCATCCGTGATTCCAGGTTTCGTGGCGTGAAGCGCCAAAGCGATTAATTCGTCAAGGAATGCTCCCGAACCTGGCTTGTTGCGGCTCAAATCAACGTTTTAATCGCCCAGTCGGATGTGGCGGGCATGTCGCCCGCCACCCAATATTTAATCTTCGCGGCGCAAGTGCGGGAAGAGAATCACGTCACGGATGTTCGGCGAGTCGGTAATGAGCATGATCAGGCGATCGATGCCGATACCGCAGCCACCCGCCGGCGGCATGCCGTATTCCAGCGCGCGGATGTAGTCGGCGTCGTAGAACATCGCCTCGTCATCGCCCGCATCCTTGGCCGCCACCTGCGCCAGGAAGCGCGCCGCCTGGTCTTCGGAGTCGTTCAGCTCCGAAAAACCATTGGCCAGTTCGCGCCCGACGATGAACAGCTCGAAACGCTCCGTGATGCCAGCCACCGTGTCCGACGCGCGTGCCAGTGGCGACACTTCGGCCGGGTAGTCGACGATGAAAGTCGGCTCCCACAGCTGCGCTTCGGCGGTTTCTTCGAACAGCGCCAGTTGCAGCGCGCCCAGGCCGGCGGTCGAAAACGGCTTCACTCCGAACTTCAGCAATTCTGCCTTGATGAATTCCGCATCCTGCAGCTGCTCCGCGGTGTAGTGCGGCGCGTAGGCGTTAATCGCCCCGACGATGGTCATGCGGCGAAATGGCTTTGACAGGTCGAGCGGCTTGCCGCCGTAGGTCAGTTCGGCGGTGCCGTGCGCATCGATGGCGGCCTGGCGAATCACCGCTTCGGTGAAGTCCATGATCCACTGGTAATCGGTGTAGGCCGCGTAAAATTCCATCATCGTGAATTCTGGATTGTGACGCGGCGAGACGCCTTCGTTGCGGAAGTTGCGGTTCACTTCGAACACGCGGTCGAATCCACCAACGACCAGGCGCTTCAAGTACAGCTCCGGTGCGATACGCAGGAACATTTCCATGTCCAGCGCATTGTGGTGCGTGACGAACGGCTTAGCGGCCGCGCCACCGGGAATCGAATGCAGCATCGGCGTTTCGACTTCCATGAAGTCGTTCTTTTCCATGAAGCGGCGGATCGACGACATGGCGGCGGTACGCGCCTTGAAGGTGCGGCGCGCCTGGTCGTTGGTGATCAGGTCCACATAGCGCTGGCGGTACTTGGTTTCCTGGTCCGACAGGCCATGGAATTTGTCCGGCAAAGGACGCAGCGACTTGGTGATCAGGCGCAGGCTCGACACCTTGACCGTCAGTTCGTCGGTCTTGGTCTTGAACAGCGTGCCTTCGACGCCGAGGATGTCACCCAGGTCATAGTGGCTCAGCGCTTCCATCGCCGCTTCGCCGGTTTTGTCGAGCGTGACGTAGATCTGGATGCGGCCGTCGGCGCGCGGGCCGGACGAGTCCTGCAGGGTTGCGAACACGGCTTTTTTACCGGCTTCGCGCTTGAGCATCATGCGCCCGGCCAGGACCACGGGCACCTCGGTCGCTTCGAGTTCCTCGCGCGTCTTCGATGCGTATTCTTCGACCAGTTGCGCCGCCTTGTGCTGCGGACGGAAATCGTTGGGAAAGGCGATGCCGCCTTCGCGCAGCGTTGCCAGCTTGGCGCGACGTTCGGCGATCAGTTTGTTTTCATCTGCCGGGGCGGGGGCTTGGTCTTGGATGTCCGTAGTCATGGTGAGTATCGCTATATGGGTTGGTGCAGGTGTGGGATTACGTATAAATCAGGACGAAAACAGTGCGTCGATCGCCAGTTCCGAAAAATCGCCGGCGATGTGAATGACGTTGTCGAATTCGGCAAAGGCGTCGGCGGGCAGGGTGGTGGTCAGCACCACGGCGCGCATGCCTGCGCGGCGGGCTGCTTCCACGCCCAGCGGCGCGTCTTCGAACACGATGCAGTGCTCGGGCGCGACCCCGCAGCGCTCGGCCGCGAGCAAGAACACGTCCGGATGCGGCTTGCCGCGCGCAACATCGGCCGCGCCGACCACGGTATCGAAGTGGCGGCGCAGGTCCAGGCCATCGAGCGTGAACGTGATGTTGGCGTTGGGCGCGGCGGTGGCCACGGCCAGCGCCACGTCATGTTCCTTGGCCAGCGCGATCAGCGCGTCGAACCCTGTCACCGTCTTGCGGTGCGGTTCGTACAGTTCGCGGTAGACCCGTTCCTTTTCGTCGTTCAGGACGCGCACCTCGTCGTCATTGAGGTGCTCGCCCATTTGGGCGCGGATGATTTCCTTGCCCTGGCGGCCGGCCGTGGTGCGGAAAAACTCGTCGGCGTCGATGTCCTTGCCGCGCCGCTGGAAGAAAGCGATCCAGGATTCGGTGTGAAAGGACATGTTGTCGACGATCGTGCCGTCCATGTCGAAGATGAATGCGCGTCGGGTAGCGGTCATGAATTACACGCCTTGCTTGAGGGAGGCCGAAATGAAGTCGTCCAGGTCGCCGTCCAGCACGCCCTTGGTGTTACCGGTTTCGAAGTTGGTGCGCAAATCCTTGATGCGCGACTGATCGAGCACGTAGGAGCGGATCTGGTGGCCCCAGCCCACGTCGGTCTTCGAATCTTCGAGCTTTTGCTGTTCGCTCATGCGCTTGCGCAGTTCATGCTCGTACAGCTTCGCCTTGAGCATTTCCATCGCTTCGGCGCGGTTGCGGTGCTGGCTGCGGTCGTTCTGGCACTGGACGACGATGCCGGTCGGGCCGTGCGTCATGCGGACCGCGGAGTCGGTCTTGTTAATGTGCTGGCCGCCGGCGCCGGACGCGCGATAGGTATCGACGCGGATGTCGGCCGGGTTGACGTCGATCTCGATCGAGTCATCGACTTCCGGGTACACAAACAGGCTGGTAAACGACGTGTGGCGGCCGTTGGCCGAGTCGAACGGCGACTTGCGCACCAGGCGGTGCACGCCGGTTTCGGTGCGCAGGTGGCCGTAGGCGTATTCGCCCTCGACCTTGAGCGTGGCGGTCTTGATGCCGGCCACCTCGCCGTCGGACTGCTCCAGGATCTCGACCTTGAAGCCTTTGCGTTCGCAGTAGCGCAGGTACTGGCGCAGCAGCATCGAGGCCCAGTCCTGGGCTTCGGTGCCGCCGGCGCCGGCCTGGATGTCGATGAAGCAGTTGTTGGCATCCATCGGGTTGCCGAACATGCGGCGAAACTCCATCGCCTCGACCACGGCCTTGATGGCGTCGGCGTCGACGATGACCGCTTCGAGCGTGTCGTCGTCGTTTTCTTCGCGCGCCATCGCGAACAGGTCGTTCGCGTCTTTCAGGTTGGCGTCCGCCTTGATCAGCGTATGGACGACGCCTTCCAGTTCCTTCTTCTCTTTACCGAGAGCCTGGGCGCGTTTCGGGTCGTTCCAGACGGTCGGATCTTCTAGTTCTTCGTTGACTTGTTCGAGCTTCTCTGACTTTTTATCGAAGTCAAAGATACCTCCGAAGTTCGGCTTCACGATCCGTCAGGTCGTTGAGCAGGGCGGAGAGGGCGTTAATGCGTTCGGCTTCCATGGCGTTTCCGGTCTTATGAATTGGTTAAATCGAACCTTCGATTATACCCCAGCGCGCCACATTTCCGGCCATCGCCGCGCACCCGGCTTGATCGGCGTGGCGGCGCTGCGTATCATGACGCATACAATGCTGCGCATATTGTCCATCCACCCGCACGAAAGCGCCCCATGCGTTATCAAATTTGCATTCCCGCCTTGACCCTGACGTTTTGCGCCGTCGCCGGCGCCGCCACCCCGCCCAAGGGCGCCATCGCGGTGGTCGGCGTGATGGAAACGACCGACCTGCATTCGAACGTGCTCGGATACGATTACTTCAAGCTCGCGCCCGAGCCGTCGCTGGGCCTGGACCGCACCGCCGCGCTGATCGCGCAGGCGCGCCAGCAGTTCCCCAACAATCTGCTGTTCGATAACGGTGACACCATCCAGGGCACCGCGCTGGCCGACTACCAGGCACTGGCCAAGCCGCTCAAGTGCGACCAGACGCTGGCGATCTACAAGGTCATGAACAAGCTTGGGTACGACGGCGGTGGAATCGGTAACCACGAATTCAATTACGGCCTGGCCTACCTGAGCCAGGTGACCGGCAACCGCTTCGAGGTCGATGGCGTGGACGCAGCCAAGCCGCGCTGCGCCGGTCCCGCCTTCCCGCAGGTGCTGGCCAACGTCTACAGCCTCAAGACGCGCCAGCCGCTGTTTGCTCCTTACCGCATCATCGACAAAGAGATCACCGCGCAAGACGCCGACGGCAAGCCGGTCACAGTGACGCTCAAGGTCGGCATCATCGGCTTTGCGCCGCCGACCATCCTGTCGTGGGACAAGCGCTGGCTGGAAGGGAAGGTCTACACCGAAGGCCTGCGCGAAACCGCATCGAAATTCATTCCCGAGATGCGTGCCCAGGGAGCGGACCTGGTGGTGGCCATTTCGCACGGTGGGCTGGACGACAGCACCTATGCGCCGTCGATGGAAAACGGGAACTGGCACCTGTCCAAGGTGCCCGGCATCGACGCCATGCTGATCGGGCACTCGCATTTGCCGTTCCCGAACGCGGCCAGCACCGTCCCGCAATTCAACCTGCCGGGCGTGGACAAGGTCAAAGGCCTGGTCAACGGCGTGCCGACGGTGATGGCCAACCTGTGGGGCAAGCACCTCGGCGTGATCGGCCTGCACCTGAGGTACGACGGCCAGCGCTGGGTGGTCGACCGTAGCCGCACCACGGTGGAAGCGCGCGCCGCGCAGCAGGCCGACAAATCGTTCATCGCCCCCGATCCGGCGATTGCGGCGCTGGTCGCGGGCGAACACGAGGCGACCATCCGCTACGTCAAGACGCCGGTGGGCGCAACGGACTTTCGCATGTCGACCTATTTTGCCGATGTGGGCGACGTGTCGGCCATTACGGTGGTCAACCAGGCGCAGGCCGACTACGTGAGCGATTATGTCAGGGCCAACCTGCCGCAGTACGCGGGCATGCCGGTGCTGTCGATGGCGTCGCCCTTCAAGGGCGGCACCGCCGGCGTGACCGACTACACCGACGTGAAGGCCGGCAGCCTGGCGCTGAACAATGCGGCCGATTTGTACCTGTATCCGAATTCGCTGTACGCGGTCAAGGTCAACGGCGGGGAACTGAAAGCGTGGCTGGAGCACGCGGCCGGGCGCTTCAACACCATCGACCCGGAGCTGACCACGCCGCAGGAACTGGTCAACACGGTGTTCCCGACCTATAACTTCGATGCCATCACATCCAAGGATGTCAGCTACGAGATTGACGTGACCAAGGTTCCCGGACAGCGCATCAAGAACCTGCGCTTTCGCGACAAGGCGGTCAATGCCTCGAACGAGTTTTTGGTGGCGACGAATAACTACCGCGCCAGCGGCGGGGGCGGTTTTCCGGGGCTCGATAGCAGCAAGACCGCCGTGGCCGCGCCGGACGCCAACCGCGATGTGCTGATCGGGTACATCAAGGAGGTCAAGAACCTCACGCGCGCGCAAAACGGCCAGCAGCGCAGCTGGCGCTTTGCCAAGGTGCGCACCGCCGGTCCGGTGGTGTTCCATTCGGCGCCCGGATTGTTGTCGCTGGCGCAGCAGGCCGGCCTTGCCAACGTCGCGCAGCTGCGCGCCGACGATGGTCTGGGCAAGGGCTTTGCGCTGTACGCGGTCGACCTGTCGAAATAATGCGGCGTCGTTTATGCCTTTTATTGGCAGCCCTTCTTTGCGGCGGCATGGTGCATGCCCAGCCTCTCGACGCGACTGGCGTGGCGCGCCTGCGGCAGGCGGCCGGGCAGGACCCGCAGGCCGCGTATGACCTGGGCCGCATGGTCCGCAACGGCATCGGCGTCGCGCGTGAGCCGCTGCGCGCCTTCGCGCTGATCGAGTCGAGCGCGCTGCGGGGCCATGCGCCGGCGATGTTCACCCTGTCTGCCATGCTCGCGGCGGGGGAGGGCTGCGCGGTGGACCTGGTCACGTCGCGGCGCTGGCTGGAAGCGGCTGCGGAACTGGAGCATCCGGAAGCGCTCCAGCAGATGGCGATGTACGTGCAGGAAGGCGCGCTGGGTTACCCACGCGACGCGCAGCGCGCCGCTCAATTGCTGCGCGAGGCGGCGCACGCGATGACGCACCGCGCGCACGGGAACTAGGTCAGCGCTTGGCGGCTTCCAGATACGTCGCCAGGGCGTCGCAGCTCGCTGCGTTCGGCGCCTTGGTCCTGGTGATGTTCAAGTCCTTCGCCATCCATGCGTCGACATCGCGCATTTCGCGCTGCGTCAGTGCGGTTTCTTCGCTGGCGTCTTCGCGGCTGGTGCGCGAGAGCTTGAGCATGACCGCTTCGTTGAGTGTCGCGGCATGGGCAACGGTCCAGGTTTGCAGGGCACGGTCGTAGGCGGGCGCGTTCGTCGGTGCGAGCTTGCCGCATGCCGCCACCAGCTCTTTGAGCAAATCCTTGCGCGTGTACAGGCGCAGCACGTCCTGCTGGGCCGCCGTCAACGGTGTGTGCGGCGCCGGCGCCGCCGGCTCCTTGCCGGAATCTTGCGTCACATCCTTGCCCGGCGCTGGCGGCAGGTGGCGGATCTTCTCGATATGGGCCAGCAGCGCGCTTGCGCTTTCGGGCCTGCCGCCAGCCTGGCGCTGCTCCTTGCCATCCTTGAACACGATTTGGCGCGGCACGCCGCCCGTGTCGAGCCGCTTGTCCAGGTTGGGCGGCTTGTGCCACACCGGCCACTGCACGCGCGCGAACACGGTGTCGGGCGCGGTCGATCCGGCCGCCGCCTGGTCGAAGGTCTTGTCGGCGCCGATGCAGTATTTGCAGCCGCGGTCCGGTGAGGTCAGTTGCACGACCACGTAACCGGGACGGGACAGGAACGCATCCACCTCGGCCGGTGTGAGTTCGGTCACCTTGGCGGCGAACGCCATCGAGCACCCCAGCGCGGCGCAGATGGCCACGGCGATGTTCAGTAATTTCATCGGTTCTTTTCCTCGTTGATGTGTCTCAGAGAATGCGCGGGCCGGCTGGCGTGCCGATATGGGCGCGCAGATAGGGCTGTGCGCCGGCGTCGATCCGCACGACCGTCACCGGCGCGTGCATACCGATTGCGTCCAGCATTGCGCTAACGCGCTGCGGCTCCGGGTGAAACAGCTCCAGCTTGTCGAGCGAGAGGCCGAGGTCAAGCATGCCGGCCGCCGGGTGCGCGCCCGCGTCCCATTCGATCAGCGCCGGGCCGACGCCGTCCAGCGGCAGGCTGCCATCGGCGGGAATGGTGATCAGCCAGTTGCGCGCGCCGCGTCCCATGGGCGTGATGGCGCCGAGCGCAGCGATCGGTCCGGCCACGTCGGATGTGGCGGCGATGTCGCCCGTGCGCGCGACCCAGGTCGACAGCGCCGGCTGCGCATCGGCCGCCAGCGTATCGAGCGCGAACCAGCGCGCGCGGCCCGGTGGCGCAGCGTCAGGGTCGACCGCGATGATTTCCAGGAAGAGCGCGTCGCCCAGGCGCAGCAGCAGGTTGTGCGTGCCCATGGCGGGATGTTTGCCGCCCGGCGCGGCGCGCACGCCAAGCTTGTCCTCGATCCAGGCGGCGCCTTGGGCGAGGGTGGGTGCGGTGATGGTGATATGGTCGAGCTGGCAGGCTGGCATGGGGGTCACTTTCCGGCGTGGTTGGAGTTGAAAAACGCAACATCGTAGCACCGCAACGAGCCTGAACGCTGGCTTGAACGAGCTCGGCAACTGGAAAATGCATAAGTAAAGTGTTATTTAGCATGAAAGCGATTTCATAGGTGTGAAACTTTTTCAGCGTCAGTTTTTTGCCACGCGTGTTTAGTCAATAAAAACGCTGTTTGGGTGTCCCCGGCGCATATGCACGCCATGGAATTTAACATTTCTTTTTCGCAGGTGATCTTGAACAGCAAGCATCATTATTTTGCGTCTTTTCGTCATCGCTTTTCTATGAAAGCCATGAAAGCCCCGCCGTTGACAGCGGTACTTGTTCTTTTTTCTGGAAACGGTTCCGAAACGCTCCACAATCCACACACCTGTTTGCATCCAGCAATTGCTATATGTGCAATGCAAAAACCCGGTTTTTTGTGTTGTTGACATTTAACCTTTGCAGCGGATACATTGCGTCAATACCTAGGCGACAAGCCGGTTTTGTTACCCGATGGTATGCCTTGGCCCGTACACGTCCGTTGCCAGGGTGATTCGACAAAAAACGGTCGGTTGATCGTTTTTTTTGAAAAAGAGTTGAAAACGTTTTCAAGCCTGTGTAACGCGGGGACGGCATAGCCGGCCCCACCGAGCAGGTCCTGTGGGCGTCGCAGCCTTGCTCTGGGCAGTGGAAGGTGCGGCGCGTGCAGACAGCGAAGGCATCCACCTGTCTTCGGGCGCAAGTTGCTTCCTGCTCCGGCAGGCGGTGGCCGGCGCAACGTGAACTGCGCCGTGGCCGCCCGCCACGGACCGGAACGCGGGAAACACAATGCAGCAAGCGCCATCCGCACCGGTGCATCCGGAAAGACGGCGACAACCATGCCGGCGTACGTGATCCACGCACGCCCTCAAGTACGACAATTGCGAGGAGACTCCTGAATGAATTCGATGTCCAAAATTAAACTGAACGCCGTTACCGACGCCCTGCGCAACAGCGGCAGCGGCCGGAGCCTGGCGCGCAGCGCGATGCGCGGCCTGCTGGCCCTGTCCGTCACGGCAGCCACCGCCGCGGCGATCAGCTTGCCGATGATGGCAACCGCCCACGCCGCCGCCGATGCGGAATACACGCAGCGCTTCCTGACCCAGTACAAGAAGATGAAAGATCCTGCGAACGGCTACTTCAGCAAGGAAGGCGTGCCGTACCACTCGATCGAAACGCTGATGGTCGAAGCACCGGACCACGGCCACGAGACCACCTCGGAAGCCTACAGCTACTGGCTGTGGATGGAAGCGCAGTACGGCCGCGCCACCGGCGACTGGGGTCCGCTGAACGCTGCCTGGGCCAACATGGAAAAGTACATCATTCCATCGCAGTCGGACCAGCCGACCAACAGCTTCTACAATCCGAGCAAGCCGGCGACCTACGCCGCCGAGTACGACCTGCCGAAGCAATACCCCGCACCGCTGAACGGCGGCGTGCCGGTCGGCCAGGATCCGATCGCCAACGAACTCAAATCGACCTACGGCACCAGCAATATCTACGGCATGCACTGGCTGCTGGACGTGGATAACTGGTACGGCTACGGCAAGTGCGGCGACGGCACCACGCGTCCGTCGTACATCAACACCTTCCAGCGCGGATCGCAAGAATCGGTCTGGGAAACCGTGCCGCATCCATCGTGCGAAACCTTTAAATGGGGCAAGAACGGCGGCGGCGAAGGCTTCCTCGGCCTGTTCATCGGCGACAACAACCGCGCCAAGCAGTTCCGCTACACCAATGCACCCGACGCCGATGCGCGCGCCGTGCAAGCCGTGTACTGGGCGTCGGTCTGGGCCAAGGAGCAAGGCAAGAGCGCACAAGTGGCCGATTTGGTCACCAAAGCGGCCAAGATGGGCGACTTCCTGCGCTACGCCATGTTCGACAAGTACTTCAAGAAGATCGGCAACTGCACCAATGCGAACTCGTGCCCGGGCGGCAATGGCCAGCCGGACGCACAAGGCAACCGCGACAATCAGCATTACCTGATGAGCTGGTACTACGCATGGGGCGGCGCAACCGACACCAGCGCCGGCTGGGCATGGCGCATCGGTTCGAGCCACAACCACTTCGGCTACCAAAATCCGCTGGCCGCGTGGGCACTGTCGACCCAGGCCGACTTCAAGCCGCAATCGCCAACCGCTGCCGGCGACTGGGGCAAGAGCCTGACGCGCCAGATGGAATTTTACCGCTGGCTGCAATCGGCTGACGGCGCCATCGCCGGCGGCGCGACCAACAGCTGGGGCGGCGATTACCTGACCCCACCGGCAGGCACCCCGACCTTCCACGGCATGTTCTACGATGAAAAACCGGTCTACCACGATCCGGCGTCGAACACCTGGTTCGGCTTCCAGGCCTGGTCGATGCAGCGCGTGGCCGAGTACTACTACGCCAGCGGCGACGCACGCGCCAAAGCGGTCCTGGACAAGTGGGTTGCCTGGGCATCGGCCAACACCGTCCTCAAAGCCGACGGCACCTACACCATCCCGAACACACTGGCATGGAGCGGCGCGCCCGACACCTGGAACGCGGCAACCCCTGGCGCGAATGCCGGCCTGCGCGTGAAAATCGTCGACAGCACCAACGACGTCGGTATCGCCGCCGCGCTGGCCCGCACCCTGATCTACTACGGTGCCAAAGCGAACAACGAGCCAGCCAAGGCGCTGGCCAAGCAGCTGCTGGACCGCATGTGGGCCAAGCACCAGGATGCGGTTGGCCTGGTGGTCGACGAAACGCGCACCGACTACAAGCGCTTCACCCAGCCTTACGATCCGGCCACCGGTTCGGGCGTGTACATTCCACAGGGCTGGACCGGCACCAACGGCCAGGGCGCCACGATCGATTCGAGCGCGACGTTCCTGAGCATCCGTCCCAAATACAAGGACGATCCGCAGTGGCCGAAGCTGAAAGCCTACCTCGATGGCGGCCCGGCACCGACCTGGCGCTACCACCGCTTCTGGGCCCAGGCCGACATCGCCAATGCGCTGGCCGACTACGCCAACATCATCGGCGGCACCGACTCGCCGGCGATCGTGACCAGCACCAGCGCACTGAGCGTGCCGGAAGGCGGCTCGAACAGCGTGCGCATCAGCCTGTCGAAAGCGCCTGCCGCCAACGTCACGGTAGCGATCGCCAAGGCAGCCGGCGGCGACGTCGACCTGAACACGCCACAGACCAGCCTGCTGTTCACGCCGGCCAACTATAACGTGTTGCAGGCTGTGTCGATCAACGCCGCGCCGGACGCCGACGCCCTCAACGGCAGCGCCAGCTACACCTTCACGGCGCCTGGCTTCCTGAGCGCCACGACGGTGGCGACCGAGTCCGACCGCGATGTCGTGGTTCCGGTGAGCCTGGTGGTGACCGGTGCGCCGCTGTCGGTTCCGGAAGGCGCATCGCGCACCTTCCAGGTCCGCCTGGCTGCCGCTCCTAAAGCGAACGTGACGGTGAGCGTGGCCCGCCTGAGCGGCGACATCGACTTGTCGGTTGCCGGCGGTGCAAGCCTGACCTTCACGCCAGCGAACTGGAACGTGACCCAGGCCGTGACGATTGCCGCGGCAGTTGACGCGGACACCCTGAACGGCAGCGCCACCTTCGCCGTCAGCGCTCCGACGGCCCCAACGGTCAATGCGGTAGCGACCGAAGCGGACAAGGACGTGCAGACCGGCGGTTGCGCTGTCGACTTCGACACCACCAACGACTGGGGTTCGGGCCAGGTTCCAAAGGTCACGCTGCGTAACACCGGCACCGCGCCGATTACCGGCTGGGCACTGAACTGGACCGCATCGAACGACGTGACCCTGACCAACTCGTGGGGCGCTACCGTGACCCAGAGCGGCCGTGCGTTCAGCGTCACCCCGACCGCCTGGAATGCGACCATCGCCGCCGGCGGCAACGTCGAGATCGGCATGCAACTGGCCTACAGCGGCGCCAAAGTGCTGCCGACCGGCCTGAGCTGGGCTGGCCGTAGCTGCACCATTGCTGTGAAGTAATCGTAAGTCGTCCGCGCGGGCCTTTCCAGCCCGCGCGGATTTTTTGCATTTGCATTTTGTATGTCCACATTAAGGAGGACGACGATGACGATTCGTTCAACCCACGCTGCCATCGGCGTGCTCGCGGTGGTCATGGCCACGGCCGCAGTCGGCGGCGCCATCAGTTACAGCGCGCTCAGCGAAGCGCGCGCAGGCGGCACCGAAGCCTGGCGCGACCTGACCCAGATCCACGCGGCGCGCGCGCGCCTGGCCAGCGCGGCGCTCGAAGGCGCGGCGCGTGCCGGCGGGCTCGATCCGGCCTTCATCGACCAGGCCCGTACCAGCCTGGTGCGAGCGAGCGCATTGCCGACCAATAGCGGCGTGCTGAACGACCCGGAAGCGGTCGACAACTACAAGCGCTACCAGGGTGAGCTGACCGGCGTGCTGTACCGCCTGGCGGGCACCCGCGGCGCGCCCGAGCTGGAGACGGTGTCTTCGCTCAAGGAACTACGCGGCAAATTGCCGCAAGACGAGCTTGCGCTGGCCGATGCCCGCAGCCGTTACGGAAAATCGGCCGAGGGCTACAACGCCCTGGTCGGCACCTTCCCGGGTGCCGCGGTCGCAGCGGTGACCGGTTACCGGCCGCTACCAGCCGGGTTGTAACCGGCTTACTTCAAGTCATCTCACTTATTGGAGACGCATGATGATTACCCCAAAAATTGTAAGCAAACTGGCGCTGTCGCTGGCCCTGGCCTTCGCGGCCAGCGCAGGCCACGCTTTTACCGTATCCGGCAACAAGATCCTCGACGACGCCAATCGTCCGGTCGTGCTCAAGGGCGTGAACTGGTTCGGTTTCGAAACGACCGACGGCTCGGTGCACGGTCTGTGGACGCGCAACTGGAAGAGCATGCTCGACCAGGTGCAGGCAAACGGCTTCAACGCCCTGCGTATTCCGGTGTGCCCGGCCGCGTTCCGTGAAGCTGGCAAGCCGAACATCGACGCGCTGGCCAACCCCGACCTGGTCGGGCTGAACACGCGCCAGTGGCTCGACGTGTTCCTGAAAGAAGTCGACCGCCGCGGCATTTATATCCTGCTCGATCATCACCGTCCGGATTGCCAGGCGATTTCGGAACTGTGGACGACCCCGCAGTACACCGAAGAACAGTGGCTGACCGACCTGGAATACATGGCCCAGCATTATTCTGGCCTGCGTAACCTGGTTGGCCTGGACATCAAGAACGAACCGCACGGTCAGGCGACCTGGGGCACGGGCAATGTACGCACCGACTGGAACCTTGCGGCCGAGCGCGCATCGAAGCGCATTTTGGCGGTCAATCCGAACCTGCTGATCTTTGTCGAAGGCATTGCCAGCAATGCCGGCGGCTGCCAGGGCCAGTACGGCCACTTCTGGGGCGGCAACCTGGAGCCGCTCAACTGCAAGGCGCTCGACATCCCGCGCAACAAGCTGGTGCTGTCGCCGCACGTGTACGGTCCTGACGTGTTCGAGATGGACTACTTCAAGGCCGCCAACTTCCCGGCCAACATGCCGGCAATCTGGGATCAGCAATGGGGCAAGTTTGCCAAGGACTACCCGGTCGTGCTGGGCGAGTGGGGCGGCAAGTACGGCCACGGCGGCGGCAATCCGAAAGACAAAGTCTGGCAGGATGCGCTGGTCAAATACCTGAAAGAACGCGGCATGATCAGCTCGTTCTACTGGACGCTCAATCCGAACAGTGGCGACACTGGCGGCATCCTGCAGGATGACTGGAAAACGGTCTGGCCGGACAAGATGGCATTGCTGAAAGACCTGTGGTCGGGGGCTACGCCGACTCCGACACCGACGCCGACACCGACACCGACACCGACACCGACACCGACACCGACGCCAACGCCAACGCCGACGCCGACACCGACGCCAACACCGACACCAACGCCAACGCCGACGCCAACGCCGACGCCGACGCCAACGCCGACGCCAACGCCAACGCCGACACCAACGCCAACGCCGACACCAACGCCAACGCCAACGCCAACGCCGACGCCGACGCCAGCAGTTACGGCAGTGGTCAAGATCACGTCCGACTGGTCGGCTGGCTACTGCGCCGATGTTGCGGTGAATAACACCGGCACGACGCCGGTCGTGTGGAAGATCAGCGTGCCGGTACAGGGCAAGATTAACAACGTGTGGAACGCGGTCTACACCCAGACTGGCGCCACCTTGACGGCATCTGGCCAGGGATATAACGCGACAGTGCAGCCGAAAGCGACCCAATCGTTCGGCTTCTGCGCCGTTCGCTAAGTCGATGTTGCATAACCGGGGACAGACCCTAATGCCGTTAAGTTAAGCGCTTGACTTCAATCTGGTCACCGGATATCTCTGGGCTTTCGCTTTTACGACCCGGTCGAACTT